>NZ_CP135162.1:961250-1685000 GCF_001940165.2 Roseburia sp. 831b
GAGGGCTTTTTCCACTGCATCCATTGCAGTTTCACAATAATAACCTTCCATATTTCTTTTTTTTAGATTCTCAATGACCGTCTGGGCAAGATGTTCGTTATAAATTTTTTGTGTACTCATAGTAATCACCATATCCTTCCGTGAATGTGTAAATTTTTACACAATATTATCTTTTTCATCTTCACTATTTCAAGTTAAGTCTAATACTTTTGATTTCAGAATACAATGACTTGTTTCGCAGAAATTAGAATGAAAAATGGATATCTTCTTCTTGCTTTTTTCAACTGGAATGATAGAATAGAAAAATATGGCATTTTAAGGAGGAAAGTGATGAAACAGAATTTGAAAAAAATGTTATCGTACTATAAAAAGCACCAGAAGATGTTTTGGGCAGATATGTTTTTTGCAGCGTTATCAGCGGCGATTGCATTAGCGCTGCCACTTGTCATTCGTTATGTGACATCTACGCTTATCTATGAGGATGTAGCGGTTTTGACTAAACGGATTGCAATCATTGCAGTGGTGCTTCTTGTGATGGTTGCGATAGATTGTTATAGTAAATTTTTTATTTCCTATTATGGGCATATCATGGGAGCAGAGATTGAGTATGAAATGAGAGCGGAGATTTTTGAGCATTATCAAAAACTTTCCTTTTCTTTTTTTGATAATCAAAAAGTAGGGCAGCTAATGTCAAGAATTACGGCTGATTTGTTTGATATCAGTGAGTTGATGCACCATGGACCGGAAAATCTGATTCTTTCTATTTTTAAGATTGTAGGTGCGTTTGTGATTCTAATGAACATCAGTCCTGCACTTGCAGTGGCAGCGTTTGCAATTCTGCCGGTGATGATTTTTTATGCATTCCATTTGAATGTCAGGATGGGAAAAGCATTCAAGCGGAATCGTGTCGAGATTGCTGAGATTAATGCACAGATTGAGGACAATCTTTCGGGTATCCGTGTGGTGAAATCTTTTGCAAATGAGGAAATTGAGAAGAAAAAGTTCCAAAAGGGAAATGATGGCTTTTTAAGTGCAAAACGAAACAGCTATTTTTATATGGGAAGTTTCCATGCAGGCCTCGGTTCCTTTACCACATTGATTCAGATTAATGTTATTGTGGTGGGGGCACTTTTGATTGCAAAGGGAAGTTTAAATGTGACGGATTTGCTTACTTTTTTGCTTTATATCAGTGTCTTTACAGACCCTGTCCGTACTTTGATTGATTTTACGGAGCAGTTTCAAAATGGTTACTCAGGGTTTGAACGTTTTCAGGAAATCATGGCAGTGGAGCCGGATATCAAGGACAAAAAAGATGCCGTGGAACTGACCAATGTAAAAGGCGATATCGAATTTAAAGATGTCTCGTTCCAGTACGAAGAAAATACAGAAAAAGTATTGAATCATATTAATTTAAAAGTGGAGGCAGGGGCTTATATGGCATTGGTTGGTTCATCCGGTGCGGGAAAAAGTACGCTTTGTTCCCTGATTCCACGTTTTTACGATGTGACAGATGGAGCCGTTCTTATCGATGGAAAAGATATCCGTGACCTAAAATTAAAGAGTTTGCGTGACCACATCGGAATTGTACAGCAGGACGTGTATCTGTTCGTCGGTACCGTTTACGATAATATCCGCTATGGAAAGCCGGATGCAACGAGGGAAGAAGTGATAGAGGCAGCAAAAAATGCCAATGCCCACGATTTTATCATGTCGCTGCCAAACGGATATGAGACGGATATCGGACAAAGAGGAATTAAACTTTCCGGTGGACAAAAACAGCGTCTTTCCATCGCACGTGTCTTTTTAAAGAATCCTCCGATTCTGATTTTTGATGAGGCGACATCGGCGCTTGACAATGAGAGTGAGAAGGTGGTGCAGGAATCACTCGAAAAACTGGCAAAAAACAGAACTACATTTGTAATTGCACACCGTTTGTCTACGATTAAAAATGCACAGAAAATTCTTGTATTGTCAGATGTTGGAATTGAAGAGCAGGGAACACATGAAGAATTGATGCAAAAGGGCGGTATTTATGAGAATTTGTATCAAATGCAGTTCTCCAAATAGAAAAATATGATTTTTTTCTAAAACTTTTGCATATTGTTTGCAAAATGGGAAAAAATCGAGTAAAATACAACTGTTTGCAGAAAAAATGAGCAGACAGAAATGTGTGAGAATAATGTAATGGAAAGAAGGAAATAGACATGACAAAAATTGATATTATATCAGGATTTTTGGGAGCTGGAAAGACAACCTTCATCAAAAAGATGATTGATGAAGTATTTCAGGGAGAAAAGATTGCCTTGATTGAAAATGAATTTGGGGAAGTCGGAATCGATGGAGGATTTTTAAAGGATTCCGGTGTTCAGATTACAGAGATGAATTCCGGTTGTATCTGCTGTTCTTTGGTAGGTGATTTTGGAAAGAACTTAAATGAAGTAATTACCAAATATCATCCAGACCGTATTATCATCGAGCCATCCGGTGTAGGAAAGCTTTCCGATGTTATGAAGTCTGTGATTGATGTTGAAAAAGAACAGGATGTCAAATTAAATGGTTTAATTACAGTTGTAAATGCATTAAAAGCCAGCAAACAGATGAAAGCATTTGGCGAATTTTTCAACAACCAGATTGAATACGCAACTACGGTTGTACTTAGCAGAAGTCAGAATGCAACACCGGAGCAGTTAGAGCTTTGTGTAAAACAGATTCAGGGATTGAATCCAAAGGCTGCAATTATTACAACTGCATGGAATCAGATTAAGGGCGAGCAGATTTTAAAAGTAATCGAAGGACAGGATTCTTTGGAAGTGAAACTGATGGCAGAGGAACATGCAAAAGAGGAGCACGAACACCATCATCATGACCATGACGAACATGAGCACCATCACGACCATGAAGAGCATGACCACGACCATCACGATCATGACGAAAACTGCACTTGCGGCTGCCATGACCACGACCATGACGAACATGAACATCACCATGACCATGAGGAGCATCATCATGACCACGAGCACCATCATGACCATGACGAGAATTGTACCTGTGGCTGCCATGACCACGATCATGACCACCATCATGCAGATGATGTATTCACAAGCTGGGGAAAAGAGACACCTCACAAGTTCACAAGAGAAAAGATTGAGGAAGTCTTAAAGACACTTAGTGAGACAGATGCATACGGAACCATCCTTCGTGCAAAAGGTATGGTAGAAGATGTCAATGGTTCCTGGATTTACTTCGATATGGTTCCAGGTGAGTACGAGTTACGTGACGGAGAGCCGGATTATACAGGAAGACTTTGCGTAATCGGTACTGATATTGAAGAGCACAGATTAGAAGAATTATTTGGAATCGCCTAAGAATTTTAGGTATAGAAAGGTATAAAAAGTATGGATGAAGTAGGAGTATATCTGTTTACCGGATTTATGGACAGCGGTAAGACATCCCTGATTAAGGATACGTTGATTGAAAACGGATTTGCAGAGCAGGGAAACAGTCTTATCATCTGTTGTGAGGACGGAGACGTAGAATACGAAAAAGAAGAACTCGATAAAATCAATACACAGATTGTTTATATTGAAAAAGAAGAAGAGTTCACCGAAGAAAAATTAAACGAGTGGAATAACGAATATCATCCAGACCAGGTTTTCATTGAGTACAATGGAACCTGGGGAATGGACACCATCTTAGAGATGAAGCTTCCAAAAGAATGGGTGATTGTGCAGTCTCTTGCAACGGTAGATGCCACCACTTTTGATATGTATCTTGGCAACATGAGAGCTATGATTTTAGAGCAGCTTTTCTCAGCTGATGTCGTGATTTTCAACCGCTGTGATGACAATACAGACAGAGGAAAATACCGTCGTACTGTAAAGGCTAACAATCGGAAAGCCCAGATTGTCTATGAGAGAAAAGATGGTACTATCGATGAAAGACCGGAAGAACTTCCGTTCGATTTAAACCAGGATGTCATTGAAATCACAGATGCCGATTATGCCATCTGGTATATGGATGCATTGGATAATCCAAAGAAATATCAAGGGAAAAAAGTAAAATTCCTTGCACTTGTCTACAATCCGGACAAGCTGAAAAAAGGTATTTTTGTTCCAGGCCGTTTTGCGATGACCTGTTGCATCGAGGATGTTACCTTTATTGGATTTAAGTGTAAATATAAAGAGGAAGATCAGATTCCACATAAATCATGGATTCATATTACCGCAGAAGTGCAGGTAGAATTTGCAAAAGAATACAAAGGAAAAGGACCGGTTCTTTATCCGGTATCCATCGAGCCGGCAGAAAAACCGGAAGATGAACTTGTATATTTTTCTTAAAAAAGAATGGCGTACCAAATGGTTCGCCATTCTTTTTGGATATGGATGCACACCCTGAATTTCAAATCATCTTTCCATAAACAACTTAATTCAAAGAAGCTGCATATTCCCCAATTTTTTTATCCATTTTTAAAATATGTACAATAAGCCAGTTCAGCAAAAAGTCAACCAGTTCTTCTAGGTAAGCCTGCTGATTGTCGTCCATCTCATCCAGATTAATCTCATTTAACTTGTCACAGAAAGAAGTGTGTGCATACTGCTGTGCAACCAATCCCGGATAGCCGATTTTCTTCATATAAGCTTCCTCGTGCTGGAAATGTTTAACGGTGTAATCTTTTAGTTTGGAAAGAACAGCCATAATAGCATCGTATTTATCGTGAAGCAAATCCGCATGAATCAAATCATTGGCTTCCTTGATGATGGCAAACAGCTGTCTGTGTTCTGTATCAATCTGTTCCACTCCGGTCAGATATTCATTGGTAAAGGAAAATGGAGACTGGAATTTCCCAATCATAATATCGCTTCCTAAAATATGACCGAACAGCCAGTGAACCAGGTAGTTTAAAAGGTCAAGCAATGCATAACGGAGCGCAGAATCTGAAAAACCGGATAAGTCGGTCTGGTTGATTCTTGCGACAAAGGCAGCATGTTCCTCTTTCTGGCGTGCTAATTCCGGGTCATGGATGCTTTCCATATAAGCCTCCTCGTTGGAAAAATGTTTGATGGTATAGTCCACTAATTTTTTTAGTACGGATGCGGATAAGGTACGCAGTTGACTGGAATCAGCTTTATCTAAAATATCCTGCAGTTCATTTACCAGTTGGAACAGCTGTCTGTGTTCCTCATCTATTTCTGGAATTCCGATCATACAATCGTCTGTAAATTGATAATGCATAAACAATGCCTCCTGTCTTTTGAAATGATGTAGGCAAATGCATAAATTAAAAAATTGCCTCTCTTTATGATAACACAAAAAGACAACGGGGGAGGGACTGATTCAGGCAAAGTTAGGGTTGAAAATGTATATTTCAAAAATTGTGTTGACAAAAACAATTTAAAGTCGTAAAGTGTTGATATAAGAAAAACCGATGAGAAAGAGTAGTAAGTAGTTCATCGAAGTTACAGAGAGTCGCAGATGGTGGAATTGCGATACGAAGAGGATTACAGAATGGACTTTTGAGGGCGGCCTGAACATACAGTAGGAGTCGCCGGGATCCAAACCCGTTATCAAGTTGGCATGTATAGTTGTACATGATAGAGTGGACATTTTGTCAAGATGAGTGGTACCGCGATAATAAGAATTTATTACCGTCTCAAGCGTTAGCTTGGGGCGGTTTTTGTTTTATAAGAAAGCAGCCTTTCTTATAAAACAAAATGTTTCGCAAAGATATGACCCAGGTTTTTCTAAAGAATAAAATGAGGTATGCCAATAGGCAGGAATGGAGGAAATTATGAAAAAGAAAATGATGGCAGTAATGATGGTATTGGCAATGGCTTCGGTATCCATGATGGGATGTGGAACAGGCGCATCAGGTGATGCAGCGGCATCAGCCAAGACAGCATCAACAGAAAATGGAAGTGCAAAAGAAGGAGACGTATATAAAGTTGGAATTGTGCAGTATGTTGACGATGCATCCTTGAATCAGATTGAAGCAGCAATCGAGGAAGAACTTGCAGCAAAGGGGGCAGAACTTGGGGTTACTTTTGATTTCGCAGATTATAAATATAATGGTCAGGCAGATTCGACTAATCTGAATCAGATTGCAACGGATTTGGTTGCAAAAGATGTGGATGTGATTATTCCAATTGCGACACCTGCAGCAATGATTATGCAAAATGCGACAGAAGATAATCAGATTCCGGTTGTATTTTCCGCAGTTTCAGATCCAGTAGGTGCAGGACTGGTAGAAAGTATGGATGCACCGGGAGCAAATATTACCGGAACATCGGATGCTCTTGACACCAATGCTATTATGGAACTGATGCTTGCAGCAAATCCAGATTTGAAGACATTAGGTTTACTTTATGATAAGAGCCAGGACGGTTCCATCGGTGCGATTGAGGATGCAAAGGCTTTTTGTGACGAACATGACATTGCTTATGTAGAAAAAACAGGAACAAATAACGGAGAGATTTCCTTAGCGGCAGATGCACTTGTGGCAGCCGGAGTAGACGCAGTCTTTACCCCAACCGACAATACCGTTATGACAGCAGAACTTGCAATCTATGAGAAATTTGTGGATGCAAAGATTCCACATTATACAGGAGCAGATTCCTTTGCATTAAACGGAGCATTCTGCGGATACGGTGTCAACTATGCAGAACTTGGAACGGCAACTGCGGATATGGTAGCAGACATTTTGGTAAATGGAGCAAAACCAGAGACAACACCGGTTAAAACCTTGGATAACGGAATTGTGACGGTCAACACAGAGACAGCCAAGGCAATTGGACTGGATTATACCATGTTTGCCGATATGGCAGAAGCACTGGTTGAGACAAAGACAGCAGAGGAATTCCAGTAAGATAAACGGAATAAAATTTAGAAATAAGGGGCGGAGAAGAAGATGGGTTCTATTTTTTCAATTACGATTATACAAAGTGCATTAGAGCTTGGATTTATATATTCCTTAGTAGCGTTAGCACTGTTTATTTCTTTTTCCATTTTAAATATTGCAGATTTATCGACAGACGGCTGTTTTACATTAGGATGTGCGGTCTGCGCAACGGTGACACTGGCAGGTCATCCAATCCTTGGCCTTTTTGCAGCGATGGGAGCGGGCATCTGTTCCGGCTTTATCACAGCCTTTTTACAGACCAAAATGGGAATTGAATCTATTTTAGCTGGTATCATTGTAAACACTGGATTGTATACCATCAATATTGCGGTGATGGGATTTGCGTCCAACATCAATCTGTTTAGCTGTGATTCAGTGTTCAGTTATGCAAAAAATCTGATTGGAGGAACCTGGTATAAGCTGATTGTCGTAGCAATTGTCGTTGTTGTGATAGGAGTTCTTCTCGCATTTTTCTTAAATACAAGGCTTGGTCTTTCGGTAAGGGCAACCGGGGATAATCCGGATATGGTAAGGGCATCGAGCATTAACACAAGTTTTATGATTACCATCGGACTTTGTGTTGCAAATGCCTTGACCGGTCTTTCCGGTGGACTTTTGGCGCAGTATCAGAAATCCTGTGATATTAACCTTGGAACCGGAATGGTAACCATTGCGTTGGCGAGTCTGATTATCGGAGAAACGATTTTTGGAAAAGGCGGCATGGTAAGACGTGTGATTGGTGTTGTGGTCGGCAGCTGCCTGTATCGTTTTATGGTGGCGGTTGCCTTATCGCTTAGTATTCCGGCAGAATGTCTAAAACTGGTTTCAGCCCTGATTGTAGCGGTGGCAATTGCACTTCCATACATAAAAAAGCAGGCGGGATTCTACAAACAGAAACGCTTAGCAAAAGAGCAGAACCATGTCTACTATGAAGAGATTGTGGCAAAACAAAATGAAGAGGGAGGAAACGCATCATGTTAATTATGAAAAATATCAGTAAAACCTTCCATCCGGGCACGGTCAATGAGAAAAAGGCATTACAGAACCTGAATTTAGAATTAAAAGATGGAGATTTTGCAACAATTATAGGAAGTAACGGAGCAGGAAAATCGACACTGTTCAACGCTATTACGGGTTCTTTTTTCGTGGATGAAGGGCTTATTTTATTGGATGGGGAAGATATTACCTACCAGAAAGAACATGTCAGAAGTAAAGTGATTGGCCACCTGTTTCAGGATCCATTAAAGGGAACGGCACCTCATATGACAATAGAAGAAAATATGGCACTTGCGTATCTTCGTTCCAAAACGGCAAAAAATGCTTATTTTAGCAGAATCAGACAAAGCGATAAAAAGATGTTCCGTGAGTATCTCGAACGCTTGCATATGGGCTTAGAGGACCGCATGAAAGAGCCGGTAGGACTGTTATCCGGAGGACAAAGACAGGCACTTACGCTTTTGATGGCGACGATGGTTACTCCAAAAATCTTACTTTTGGATGAGCATACGGCAGCACTTGACCCTGCCACGGCGCAAAAGGTATTAGCGCTGACGAAGGAAATCATATCGGATCGGAACATAAGCTGTCTGATGGTCACACACAACATGCACCAGGCATTGGAACTTGGAAACAGGACCTTAATGATGGATTCTGGAAAAATTGTGTTAGATGTATCGGGAGAAGAGCGTGAACGTATGAATGTGGATGATTTGTTAGAACAATTTTCCATCCATGCCGGGAAAAAACTGGATAATGATCGTATTTTGTTTTCAAAAGTAGAAGAATAAAAAATATTTGTCAATTTTATCAGAAAAGTCGTTGCTATTTTGCGGCTTTTCCTTTATTATGGTAAAGTGTGAGTGTATATACAAAAAGATTTAGGAGGAAGAAAATGTATCCAATCGTTAGAAGAGAAAAACTTGCAGATAAAATTTATCTGATGGATGTAAAAGCACCTCGTGTGGCAAAACATTGCCAGCCAGGTCAGTTCGTTATCGTAAAAATCGATGAGGAAGGAGAACGTATTCCATTAACCATCTGTGATTATGATAGAGAAGCAGGTACGATTACCATCGTGTTCCAGACTGTCGGAGCATCAACAGAGCGTATGGTTTCCTTACAGGAAGGGGATGCATTCCAGGATTTTGTCGGACCGTTAGGCTGTCCGTCTGATTTGATTGAAGAAGATGTGGAAGAGTTAAAGAAGAAAAAGATTGTCTTTGTTGCCGGTGGTGTAGGAACAGCTCCTGTATATCCACAGGTAAAATGGCTTCATGAACATGGCGTTGACTGTGATGTTATCATGGGTTCTAAGACAAAAGATCTTTTGATTTTAGTAGAAGAAATGAGAAAAGTTGCAACAAATTTATATGTTACAACAGATGATGGTACTTATGGATTCCATGGTATGGGAACCAACCAGTTACAGGAACTTTGGGATAAAGGTATCCGTTATGATCATTGTGTTGCAATCGGACCAATGATTATGATGAAATTTGTCTGCAAACTGACAAAAGAATTAGGAATTCCAACCGTTGTTTCCATGAACCCGATTATGGTAGATGGAACTGGTATGTGTGGAGCCTGTCGTCTTGTTGTAGGCGATGAGGTGAAGTTTGCCTGTGTAGACGGACCAGAGTTTGATGGACATAAAGTAGATTTTGATCAGGCCATGAGAAGACAGGCGCAGTATAAGACAGAGGAAGGCCGTGCAATGTTAAAATTACAGGAGGGTGATACCCATCACGGTGGATGTGGAAACTGTCAGTAAAGTTTGCGTTTTTAAATCGAAGAATATGTAAGAAAAAGGAGAATTTTCATGGACGTTTTAAATAGAGTACCAGTTCGCGAGCAGGAACCACTTGTTCGTGCAGAGAATTTTGAAGAGGTATGTTTAGGATATAATGAAGAAGAAGCAATGGCAGAGGCAGCTAGATGTTTAAACTGTAAGAATGCACAGTGTATGAAAGGCTGTCCTGTTTCCATCAATATCCCAGGTTTTATCGCAGAGGTAAAAGAGGGCAATTTTGAGGCTGCATATCAGATTATCAGCGAGTCCTCCGCACTCCCAGCAGTCTGTGGACGTGTTTGCCCACAGGAGAACCAGTGTGAGGGTAAATGTATCCGTGGAATCAAAGGAGAAGCGGTTGCAATCGGAAAATTAGAGCGTTTTGTTGCAGACTGGGCAAGAGAGCATGGAATCAAGCCAAAAAAAGCAGAGAAAATGAATGGACATAAGGTTGCTGTCATTGGTTCTGGCCCTGCCGGACTTACCTGTGCGGGTGATCTTGCAAAACTTGGCTATGATGTTACAATTTTTGAAGCATTACATGAAGCAGGTGGTGTTTTGGTATATGGTATTCCAGAATTCCGTCTTCCAAAAGATAAAGTGGTAGCTGCTGAGGTAGAGAATGTAAGATCCCTTGGTGTTAAGATTGAGACAAACGTTGTCATCGGTAAATCAACAACAATTGATCAGTTGATGGAGGAGGAAGGATTTGAGGCTGTCTTTATCGGTTCCGGTGCAGGACTTCCAAGATTTATGGGAATCCCGGGTGAACAGGCAATGGGTGTATTCTCTGCAAATGAGTTCCTGACCAGAAACAACCTGATGAAAGCATTTAAAGACGGTTATGATACACCAATTAAGGCTGGAAAGAAAGTCATTGTTGTCGGCGGTGGTAACGTTGCCATGGATGCTGCAAGAACCGCAAAGAGATTAGGAGCTGAGGTTCATATTGTATACCGTCGTGGTGAAGAAGAACTTCCGGCACGTAAGGAAGAAGTTCATCATGCAAAAGAAGAGGGTATCATCTTTGATCTTCTTCAGAATCCAACCGAGTTGTTGGTAGATGAGAATGGCTGTGTAAGAGCAGCAAAAGTAATCAAGATGGAATTAGGAGAGCCAGATGCATCCGGAAGAAGAAGTCCGGTTGAAATTCCAGGTTCTGAATATGAGATTGAGGCAGACACTGTTATCATGTCTCTTGGTACCTCTCCAAACCCATTGATTTCCTCTACCACCAAAGGACTTGAGACAAACAGAAGAAAATGTATCGTTGCAGAAGAAGAAAATGGTGCAACTTCAAAACCAGGCGTATTTGCAGGTGGTGATGCCGTAACAGGTGCTGCAACCGTTATCCTTGCAATGGGAGCCGGTAAAGCTGCTGCCAAGGGTATTCATGAATACTTAAGCAATAAATAAGAAAGACGAATGTAGTTAAATTACAAAATAGAAAAAAGATATCCGCATGATACGTGGATATCTTTTTTGTTTTAGAAATGGAAATCATTCTGAAACTTTTCTTAAAATATCATAAAAATGCAGTTACACCTGCCGAAAAAGGTTATACTATGGATAGGATAGGAGTTCAAGAGGAAAGGCGTGATCATTTCGATGGAACAGGAGAAGAAGGAAGAAGAACATCTGGTACAAAGAGTTTTGGCAAACCCGCAGTTTGGCTTAAGTTTTGAGCAGGTCAAAGAGCGTGAGGAAGTAAATGCGACAAATCAGGCGGTAGATTCTGCAACAAAATCGGTGCGTGAGATTATAAAGTCAAATGTATTTACTTACTTTAATCTTATTTTTGCAATTTTAGCGGTTCTGCTGATTGCGGTTGGCGCTTTCCGTGACCTTACTTTTTTGCCGATTATCGTGGCAAATACCTGCATCGGTATTATTCAAGAAGTCCGATCGAAAAAGGTGCTGGACGATTTGTCACTTTTGCATACACCAAAAGCAGTGGTAATCCGGGAGGGACAGAAAAAGGAGATGCCGGCAGAGCAGCTGGTTTTAGATGATATTGTACTTTTAGGGGCCGGGGATCAGATACCGGCGGATGCAACGGTATTAGAAGGTGAGGTTCAGGTAAATGAATCGTTACTGACAGGGGAAGCGGATGAGATTAAAAAGTCAAAGGACGATGGCCTTCTTTCTGGAAGCTTTGTGGTGTCTGGAAATTGCGTCGCCCGATTAGAAAAGGTAGGAGCTGACTCTTATTTATCCCAATTGACACTGCAGGCAACCAAGTCCAAAGAAGGGGAACAGTCGGAAATGATACGTTCCTTGGACAAGCTAGTAAAGGCAGTCGGAATTGTGATTATTCCAATCGGAATTACGTTGTTTGTGCAGCAATATATCTATTCTGGTGCAACGCTAAAGGAGAGTGTAACAAGTATGGTTGCGGCAGTGATTGGCATGATTCCGGAAGGACTCTATTTGCTGGCAAGCGTTGCAATGGTTGTAAGCGCAATGCGTCTGGCAAAGCAAAAGGTGTTGCTGCATGATATGAAATGCATTGAGACACTTGCAAGGGTAGATGTATTGTGCGTCGATAAAACAGGAACCATTACCGTGCCGAAGATGGAAGTGGCAGAGCTTGTCCTTCCAGATGGGCAGGAGACGAATACAGAGCGTATTACAAAAATCAGTCAGCTTATCACAGATTTTGCCGGAAATATGACGGCTGATAATGAGACCATGCGTGCCATCAAGGACTACTTTAATGGAAATGTAAAAAGAAAGGCAGACCAGATTTTTTCTTTTTCATCGGAATACAAATATAGTGCCGTGCAGTTTGAAAAGGAACGGTATGTGTTAGGAGCACCGGAATTTGTGCTGCGTGACGCTTATTTGGAATATGCGAATCAGATTGAAACATATAGCAGCCAGGGCTATCGTGTGCTGGTATTTGCAGAATATGAAGGAAAGCTGACCGGCGAACGGTTGTGTGATGCTGCAAAGCCGCTTTCTTTTCTTTTACTAAACAATGCGATTCGAAAAGGTGCCGTGGAAACGTTTTCTTATTTTGGAAAACGAGGCGTGGAGATAAAGGTTATTTCCGGGGATAATCCAAAGACGGTATCCCAGATTGCAAAAAAGGCAGGAATCGCAAAGGCAGAGCGCTATGTGGATGCGTCAACCTTAAAGTCCAAGGAGGCAATCGAGCGTGCGGCAGGTCTTTATACCGTGTTTGGCCGTGTGACACCACAGCAGAAGAGGATGCTTGTCGGAGCATTAAAGAAAAAAGGAAAAACAGTTGCGATGACGGGAGACGGTGTCAATGATGTTTTGGCATTAAAAGACGCGGACTGCAGTATTGCGATGGCATCTGGAAGTGATGCGGCGTCCCAGGTAGCGCAGCTTGTCCTTTTAGATTCTGATTTTTCCAGAATGCCTTCCGTTGTGATGGAGGGCAGACGTGTTGTAAATAATATTCAAAGAACTGCAAGCCTTTATCTGGTGAAAAATATTTTCTCGATGTTGTTAGCCGTCTTTTCGATGATTCTGATGTTAGATTATCCATTAGAACCGTCACAGGTTTCTTTGATTAGTATGTTTACCATTGGAATTCCGTCCTTTGTACTTGCCTTAGAACCAAACAAAGAGCGGATTCAGGGACATTTTTTAAGCAATGTTCTCCTAAAAGCATTGCCGGCGGGACTTACAGATTTTCTTGTGGTAAGTGGACTTGTTATTTTCTGTAGGGAGTTTGGGGTAGATAAAGATTGTGTTTCTACCTCTTGTACGATTATTGTCGCAATTGTTGGTTTTATGATTTTACACCGGATTGCGCAACCAATGACAAGAGGCCACAAAGTGTTGATGATAGGTGTGATTGCAGGCTGGCTCTTTTGTATGCTTTTCATTCGCCCTCTGTTCGCAATTCAGGGAATCTCAAAACAGTGCGCGATGTTGCTGGTACTGTTTGCAATTATTACAGAGCCACTTTTAAGATACTTATCCCTTTTGGTGGAGTACCTAAGAAAGCTTGTGTTACATGAAAGAAAAGCATTGTCTGCAAAAAAGAATGCTGGTATGTGAAAAACCTTACTTTCTGGTAAGACATTCTAATAATCTGTCATTATCTTCTGGATTCATGATACAGAAACGGATGTATTTGTTGTCTAAAAATGGGAAAGTAGAGCAGTCACGAATCATCATTTTCTCACGGATGGCGCGGTCAAACAATTCAGATGAAGTCAGGTCATCCCGTAAAATGCGGACTAAAATAAAGTTTCCATTTGGCTTGTACACTTTAAAATCTGGATTTTTTGACAGTGCATCGTACATTCTGTCGCGCTCGGAGGAAATGAGCTTTCTTGTCTTGTTGATGTAGTCTTGATCCATAAACATGGTTTCACCGGCAACAACGGCAAGAGAGTTGATGGTCCATGGATTTTTTCTGGTGTTGATGGACTTGATCAAATCACGGTTTCCGGTGATGGCATAGCCAAGACGAAGTCCAGGTGCCGCAAAAAACTTGGAAGTACCGCGCAGGATAACAATGTTATTGTAATAGTTTGTGAGCGGTACGGCAGAGATTTCATCCATGTTGTCTGCAAATTCAACGTATGTCTCATCGACCATGACATAGATGTCGTGCTCTTTACAGGCATCTAAAATCTGTCGCATTTGTTTTCTCTTAATACAGGAGGATGTCGGGTTGTTTGGGTTGCAGATGACAAGAAGGTCAATGCTTTCATTTAAGTGTGTCAGAAAATCATCGACATCAAGCGCAAAGTCATCTTTTTCTTTTAACGGATAGTAAAGTGTCGTTCCACCACCGAGTGCAATTTCACGTTCATATTCCGAATAGGTTGGTCCAATTACCATTGCTTTCTTAGGGTGTTCAATCTGGATGAATAAGGAAATCAATTCTGTGGAACCGTTTCCGACGATTACATTCTCAACGTCAGTGCCACAGTAAGAGGCAATACATTTGCGAAGAGAGACATATTCGCGGTCCGGGTAGCTTGTGATAGCATCGATTTTTTCTGCAAGTGTAGTGCGCAAAAGAGGTGAGACACCTAAGGGATTCACATTAGCAGAAAAACTGACAATCTCTTCCTTTTTAATTCCATAAATTTCTTCTATTTTCTCTAGGTCACTTCCGTGAAAATGGTCTTTGTGTTTTATCATTGATAACTCCTCCAATTTAGTTTATAATCTATTATAGTCATTGTGAATAAAAAAGCAATAATAGTTTGGCAGAAAAGCAGGTGTCATTTTGCGTAAACGGATACAACAGTTAGCGAACGGACAATTCGAATACGCGGAGCCTATTCTTTCACTTTCGACAGACAAGGTTGTAATAGAGGTATTAGAGGGAAGAGATTTTACCGGTGATTTTGTAATCACAAGTCAGAATCATGTTAAAATACGTGGAATGGTCTATTCCTCGAATCCGAGGATGGAGTGCCTGACACCTCAGTTTGAAGGTGAGGAAGTAAGGATTCGTTATCAATTTCATAGTGAAGGTTTGATGGAAGGTGATATTCAAAAAGGTGAATTTTTCATTATTTGCAATCAGGGAGAATATAACCTTTCTTTTGTTGCGTCCATTTCTAAGCTATATGCGACAACCTCGGTGGGTGAGATACGTTCTTTGGACGATTTCGTGATGCTGGCGAAAGAAAGCTGGGACGAAGCATACCGGCTTTTCTATTCGAACTACTTTTGTAATTTGATAAAACCGAAGGAGAGCGCACAGGCACTTCTTTATGAGGGACTTGGAAAAGGTGTGGCATCCAGTCAGAATCTGGAAGAATTTCTGATTGGAATTCACAAGAAGAAAAAAATAAATTTTTCCCTAAACCCTGGCAGAACTTCCTTTTATGAGGTAACAGAATCGAGAAAAGAACGGATTGAGGTTCGGAAAGACCAGTGGGGATATGTTTCCATCAAGGTTTCGAGTGACGCTCCTTTTTTAATTCCGGACAAAGAACATTTATCAAATGACGACTTCTTTGGAAGCGTGTGTCCATTTGAGTATTATATCCGGGAAGAGGCACTACACGATGGTAAAAATTATGGCAGACTTACGTTTGAGAATGCATATCAAAAGGAAAGTGTGGAAATCTGTGTCAGCAGGCAAGAGGAGAAGGAACCGGAATTAAAAAGTGTACACAGACAGGTAAAGGAGGCAAAGCTTGTGCTTATGCAGCTTTATCTTTCCTATCGTTTCAAGCAGATTGTGACCGGTACATGGGCGACAGGGTCGGTGGAACTTTTGAATCATCTGATGGCGTTACAGCCGGAAAATCCAATGTACGAGCTGATGAAGGCACAGGCACTTTTGATTAATAAACAGACACAGGAGGCAAGCTGGATTTTAGAACGGTTCAAAAGAGAGTATGAATTCCGCGATACACCGGTGTATGGCTATTATCTGTACCTTTGCACGCTGGCAGAGAGGGAAGAATCCTATGTGAATCGTCTGACGAATGAGATTGAGTCTATTTTCCGAAAACATCCGAAAAGTGATTTGCTGTTCTGGATTTTGCTGTTTTTAAAGGACGGGTATTACAACAACAATGCGAGGAAACTCCGTGCCATTTCAGAATGGATGGCAGATGGACGGGTATCTCCATATTTTTATATAGAGGCATATTATTTTATCTGGCAGGAGCCATATTTGCTGCACAGTTTAGATGAGTTTGAAATCCGCTTATTAACCTGGGCAAAAAGATATGTAAAGATGACAAAAGATGTGGCTCGCCAGGTGATTGCCTTAGCGGAAAAAAAGCGCGAATATGACGAGAGACTGGTTACACTTTTGATTTCCTGCTATCAGGTTTTAGAGGATGATGAGAGTCTTTTTGCAATATGCAGTTATCTGATAAAAGGGAATTGCTACAAGGAGATGTACCATAAGTGGTACCGTGCCGGTATAGAGGAAAATTTACGCATTACTGGGTTGTATGAGGCGTATTTGATGTCGATGGAACAAAGAGGTGTCACGGAACTGCCATCCATTTTGAAGCGATATTTTCAGTACCGGTGCAATCTTCCTTACCAGTATCAGGCAGTGTTGTATGTGAATATTATTGCCGGAAAAGAAAGACAGCCGGATGTCTACTGGAATTATCGTAAGGTGATGGAACATTTTGCGATGGAACAGATTGAACTGGGACACATCGACGATAATCTGGCAGTTATCTATGAAGAAATGATTGGAACAGGGGTCTTAAACGAAGAATTAGCATCCTGCCTTTCCAAGATTCTTTTTACACATAAAATTACCTGTTTTGACGAACGTGCCAAAAGAGTTATTATCTATCAGAAACCGCTTAAGGAGCCACAGATTGTCACGTTGAATAAAGGCGTTGCATATTTTGCACTTTATTCGAATGAATATGTGATTCTTTTAGAGGACGCCAATCAGAACCGTTATGGAATGAGTTTTTCCTATCAGTTAGAGCGGTTGATGAAGGCGAGTGCCTATATTCGAAAATGTTTTGAATTAGCACCAGGGGAGCTCCCGTATCTGATTTACCATCTTGAAAATCATGCGGTGTACCAGCAGATTTCCAACGAGGACTGGTTGTATTTTGGCTTCCTGCTTGAACATAACGCAGTGCGGGAAGAATATAAGCAAAAAATTGGTTCCAAGATGGTTGCTCTTTGCCAGAACGACGATTGTAGTTATAACGAAGCACTAGAAACTTATATCCAAAGAGCAGATTATGAAAAACTTTTGCCAGAGGAAAGAAATCAGATTTTGTTACTTTTGATTAAGATGCGCCGTTATGGAGAAGTGTATGAACGGATGCAGCAGTATGGCTATGAACAGATGGATGCGTCGGCACGCGTTGCGGTTTGCAGTTATGAGATTACCGAATTAGAATACGAGGAGGATGATTTCCTGCTCACGCTGGTGGCAGATACTTATCAAAAGGGAAAATTCAATGATATCATGATGATTTATCTTTCGAAGTACTACAATGGACCGACGAAGCAGATGGAGCGCCTTTATCTGGATGCCTGCGAATTTGAGATTGACACGTTTGATTTGGAGGAGCGCATTTTAACGCAGATGCTCTACACGGCAGGTTACATAGAAAATGCTGCAAAAATATTTGACGCATATGAGGCGGCAGGCGGTAGTGAACTGGTATGCATGGCATATTTGAGTTATTTTTCCTATCAGTATTTTGTAAAAGGAATGGTAATTCCCGACAATGTTTTCCCGCAGATAGAACAGCGGCTAAGAAGAGAGGATGAGGTGACGGCAGCATGCCGTCTGGCATTGCTGCTGCATTATTCAGAAATTACCTTAACGGGAGAACAATCTGGTTATGCAGAACAACTATTGTCTGAATTTATGAAAAAGAATATGTTGTTTGCATTTTATAAAAAATTCGACCAAAGGGTCATTCAAAAATACCAGTTATATGATAAGGTGATTTTTGAATACCGGAGCAAACCAAAGCGGCGTGTTACGATTCATTTTCGGATGGAGGACAGTAAAAACCAATTTACAACAGAGCCAATAAAAGAAGTCTATGAAGGCATTTATGTAAAGGAATTTATTGTATTCTTTGGGGAGCATCTTCAGTATTATGTGACAGAGGAATGGGATGGAAAAAGCGAAATCACCGAGAGCGGCACGATTGTAAATAAGGATATCATGTCAGAAAAGACGCACGGACGGTATCATATGCTAAATGAAATGATGATGCTAGAGGCGTTTGGCGATGATGAAAAACTTTTGAAACAGATGCAGGAATATCAACAGATGGACAGAATGACGGAAACATTCTTTACATTATTGTAAGACGTCTTGATGTGAAAAGAAAGGAGGATAGGCATGGCAGACAGCAAAAGAGCGTATGATATTGGAATCGATTTCAGCCAGGACGTGGCAATGATTAGTTACTGGAGAGAAGGCGAGGAAGAGCCGGTCACAATGAGTACGGTTGCAGGAAGCGAGGCCTATCAGATTCCAATACTCCTGGCAAAAAAAAGAGGGATTGGACAATGGTTTTTCGGGGATGAAGCAAAAAATGTGGTGGGCTTGGACACCAGTTTGTGCGTGGACAATCTTTTGTTACGGGCAAAACGCAGGGAGAAGGTTTTAATTGAAGACATGGAGTATGATGCGTTGGATTTGTTTGCGCTGTTTGTACAAAAAGTGATGCAGCTTCCAGGAAAACTTGGAAATCCAATGATACCGGACAGGCTTGTGATTGTCTTAAAAGAGGTGGAGGAGGAGACGGTCTCTTTATTTTTATCCATTCTGCCACAGCTTGGAATGAAACAAAGTCAGCTGCTTGTGATTGACCAGAAGGAAAGTTTTTATTATTTTGCCTTTCATCAAAGAAAGGAGTTATGGTTTCATGATGTCTGCCTGTTCGACTGTGAACAGGGAAAAATCAAAACCTATTATGCGACGAGAAACCAAAAGACAGATCCGCAGATGATTGAAATCACAGAGGATGAGATGTTATTTTCAGATTCTGATAAGGATGGACAGTTTTATCATTATGCGCTTGGCCTTTTTCAAAAAAAGATGATATCAAGTGTCTACCTGATAGGGGACGGATTTGATGGAAACTGGATGAAACAGTCACTTGCTTTTTTGTGTAAGGGAAGAAGGGTTTTCCTTGGAAAAAATCTGTACTCAAAGGGCGCCTGTTACGCAGCGATTTGCAAGCAGCAGGAGACAGACTGGCCGTTTGTCTATATGGGCGATAATGAGATGAAGGTGAATGTCAGCCTTAAGGTAAGAGATGGCGGCGAAACTAGATTTTTCACCCTCATTACGGCAGGCGAAAACTGGTATGAGACAAACGGAAGCTGCGAAGTAATTCTGGATGGAACAAAAGAGATTCAGTTTTGGTTACAGCTTCCAAACAGCAGAGAGGCTAAAATAGAGACATTAGAACTTTCCGATTTGCCCAAAAGGCCAAATAAAACGACGAGGCTTCGCATTTTTGCAAAACCGTTATCCGATGAAACAGTGAGCATCCGTATTACAGACCTGGGATTTGGGGACTGGTTTGAAAGCTCACAAAAGACGTGGGGATATACAATGACATTGTAAGATAAAGGGGAAACATATGGGAGAATTATTATTATGTAAAAGCCAGATAGCGGAACATCCTTTTTATATCGAAAGCGGTGCCTGTAACGTTTATTCCATGGAAGAATTGTGCTATTTCATGGAACAATACACGTACCTTTTAGACAATGACTTTATGAGCGCAGCATTGTGTAACTGGATTGAACAGGAACAAGGGTTAGAGGCGCTTGCAAATAAACTGCGCATGATTCGAACAGAAAATGGCAGTTTAGAGGATTTTGTGTTTGCAATTGAACAGGAAGTCTCCTATGCGTCACCGCAGGTTTTAGCAGAGATGAAGCAGGAATTCTTACGGTTTGAGGAAAAGCCGGATTTAGAACGCAAAAAGCTTCGGATTGATCAGATGGTTCAAAAGAAAAAATATTGTGCCGCTATCGAGGCATATCATCAGTTGCTTCTCTCGCAGGAGGAATTAGACGGGATACTCCTTGGAAGTATCTGGCACAACTTAGGAACAGCGTATGCGAGAATGTTTTTGTTTCAGGAAGCATCCCTTTGTTATCGGACTGCGTACGAATGGAATCAGAAGGAAATATCCAAAAAAGAATACCTGCTGTCGGTCTGGTGTATGCAGAGTGAGCCGCGATTTAAGCAGGCAACGCAGGCATACTGTATGAGCCAGGAAGAAGAAAATGAGCTGTTAAGGCAGATTGCAATCGTAAAGCAAGAGGATGAAATCCTAAACTTCAAACAGCAGTTAGAAGCACTATTTCAGCTAAAAAAGCAAGGCAGGATGCAGGCGTTTGAACAGGACTATTCGGAAATGATAGCCAAATGGAAAAGTGAGTACAGAAGAATCTGCAAGAAATAAAAGGGGAAGAACATGTTATTTTTTAAAAAGAGAAGAAAAAAACAAACAGAAGAAACCTTCGAGGAACTTGAAAGCGAAGGCACCGAAAAGAAAGCAACAGCGAAAAAAAGCATCGAACATATTGCCATTGAAAACTGCGAGCAATTGATAGAACTTTCCGGGGAACTTGAGGATGCCAAAAATGAATACCGCGTGATAACGTCTTATTTAGGAGATGTTGAATTGTTGGAAAATCTCCCACCGGATGAGGCGAAGATGGTTGCAGATATTGCGCAGAATGTGGTACAGCTTAATAACGCACGGGATGAGTTTTTGCAGACATCCAAGAAGATTTCAGATGCACATTTCATCCAGATGCAGCAGGAGGAGGCAAATATGCCGGCTGCAATCAAAAGATTACAGTCGAATGAACTTTACCAGATGACGGTAAAACGTGATATGACTTACTTAGAAGGCAAAAAACATCAGTGGGCATATCACAAAGAGGAGATGATCCGCCAGAAGAAAATTATGAAAAATGCGGCATACGCACTTCTTGGTGTCTTTGTGATTGCGGCGATTGTTCTAACTACACTTACAGTTGGATTTGACGCAGATACAAAGGTTGCGTGGACGATTTTGCTGTTTGCTGCAACTGTCTGCGGTATCTACATTTTTTATAAAATGCAGGATGCTGCTTTTGAAATCAAACAGTCGGATGTCAACATCAACGGTGCAATTACACTGTTAAATAAAGTGAAAATCAAATATGTCAATATCACAAACGCCGTAGACTATGCGTGTGAGAAATTTCATGTAAAAAATGCCTACGAATTAAATTACGTGTGGGAACAGTACATGGAAACGGTAAAGGAAAAAGAAAAATATGAAAGAACCAATGAGGATTTGGAATATTTCAACGGAAGACTGATTCGTGTACTAGAACAGTACCATCTGTATGATTCTAAAGTATGGGTGGCACAGGCAAATGCCCTGACGGATAAAAAAGAGATGGTGGAAGTAAAACACGAACTTTTAGTGAGAAGACAAAACGCACGTGACCAGATTGCATTTTACTTAAAAGAAATGAAAAAGGAACGCAGGGACGTGAAACGCATGATGAAAAAAATGGGTTCCCATACGGAAAAAGTACAGGAAATCCTAGATGCGATAGATCGTATGAGCGGGTTAGAAAAGTAGTGTCTTAAGATGCACCTTTTTTGAAATGTTTCATACGTTATGGTGTAGGAACATCAAGGGAGGGAAAGAGCATGAGAAATTGCATGATGCAGGATTCCATGGAAACGTCTTGCCGAGAAAATAGCAGGGAAAACGTTTCCGGTAAATCCGTTGCGATGGCATACGTTCCGTGGCAATATTTTCAGAATGTATATGAACCGGAAAAAGCGCTAGAGGTTGGAACAATTTTTCCAGAGTTAGATAAACCGTTTCTTGGAACAGACCAGGTATTTCGTTCAAGAAGGGGGATGATGCATTGATGAATTACAATTGTCAGACACTCAATCAGGGACAGCTGCTGCATTATATCAATGTGGTAAGCTTCGCTGCGTTAGACGCTGCACTTTATCTGGATACGCATCCAAAGGATGAGGCTGCGCTTTCGTATTTTAACCAGTATGAGGATTTAAGACGCACTGCACTGAAAACTTATGCAGAACATTTTGGACCACTTACCTTAGATACAACAAATCCGGACTGTAACTGGAGCTGGGGAGAACAGCCATTGCCATGGGAAGGAGGTTGTATGTAATGTGGAATTATGAGAAGCGTTTACAGTATCCAATTAATATTACGAGACCGAATGCGAAGATTGCACAGATTGTGATTAGTCAATATGGCGGTCTGTATTGCAATAACAGATAATATAAAAATTCCTACAACACTAGCTTTAAATGAAAATCAAGGCTGGTGTTTTTTCTGTCAAAGACAATGCATTCAACAACGCTTCTAATAGCGTTCGCCTTTTCCTCATTCTCTGCCTTTTCATCCTTCAATACATTTAATGCATCAGTTATGTTTTTAAACATCATTTGGTCGAGTTCGCTAGTGTCATATTTCTTTTTGACATTCAATTTATCAAGTTCTTGCTGTAATTTTTTACGCTCATTTTCGATTCTTTTTTTATTTTCCTTATATTCTTCCAGGGAATCAATTTCGTTAATGTAGGCGTCTTTTGCCCGTTTTTCCTTTGTATCTAGTTTTTTTAATTTTCGCTCAATATCAATAGTTTTCGAGTCGGATAAATCAACGTGATTTATTATCTCATATTGAAGTTTATCTTGGTGAAGCAGATTGTCAAGGCCTTCAATTACGAATTTTTCAATAAGATTTACCCTGATATAATGAGATTCGTCGCACTGTCCTTTTGCATAGCTCCAGCAGTTATAACCAGGCACTCCATTTCGATTTTGAAACGCAAGTGACTTTCCACACCTTGAGCACCTCATGATACTCATTAGCCAATGATTTGCGTAGGCTGAATCACGTTTTGATTTTCTGCCAGTATTTGCGTTTCGAAGCCGTGTTGCTTCAACTTTTGCTGCCATTTTTTTATAATCATCATATGACCATAGTGGTTCCCAATTTCCATCGGAGTAAATGACTTCGGAAGGGTCTTTTAAACGTCTGCCCCTTTCTGAAAGATTCCATCTGTTCTTTCCAGCATAAAATGGATTTACTAAAATATATATAACTCCGCGCGCATCAAATAAATTTCCACGCTTCGTTTTATAACCGCAGGCATTTAAATACTGTGCAATGGACCTAGGAGATTTATTATCCTCAAGGAACATCTTTCGACATGTGAGAGGAATGATTGCGGTCTCCGTGTCGATAACAGGTGGCTGCTTTGAACCTACTGATTTATATCCCACAGGAGCAGGGGCTTGGTAATTTCCACGTAAAGCATTTTCGGACATTCCTCTCATGACTTCGCCGGAAAGACGAATAGAGTAGTACTCATCCATCCACTCAATGATTCTTTCGATGAGCGAACCAAAAGGACCGTCGACAAGTGGCTCTGAAATTGAAATTACATCGACATTATTCTTTTTCAATAGAGATTTATAAACGATTGACTCCTCTTGATTTCTTGCAAAACGTGAAAACTTCCACACAAGGATTACATCGACCGGATGATCCTTGGATTTTGCAAGACCAATCATCTTCTGAAACTCCGGTCTTTTATCCGCATGTCGACCGGAGATACCATTTTCGATAAATATATATTGCATTGGCACGTCAATGTTGTTTGCCTTAGCATAATCAATCAGTAAACGCTTTTGCGCATCAGGAGAGAGTTCCTCCTGTTTATCAGTCGAGACACGAATATAAATTGCGCCAATTTTAGAATTTAATATTAAAGATTCTTTTCCCATACTATCCCTCTATTATCAATTATTTTGCATTGATTTTCTGAATTAAGGCTTCTTGGAGCACTTGTGAGAAGTTTAATCCAAGAGCAATGGCTTCCTCATTCAGCCATTCCGGAATACTAAGAGTTTTTTTCACAGCTTTAGAGTTTGTACGTTTTTTATACGCGAGCATATCAAACTCAATAACAACACAATATTCGTTTTCATTTAAAGTAATCTGGCTTAATTCAGATGCAGTCGGAATTTCTTGTTTTTCCTGTTCACGGCTGGTGAGAGCGAGACCCAAAGCATCGACAGCCATTTTATAAGCTTCCTGCATATCGTCTCCCTGTGTCATACATTCAGGCAAATCCGGAAAAGTAATCCAAAAACCTCCTTCTTCTGCTACATGGAAAATTGCCGGGTAAAATAATTTATTCATAGAAAACCTCCTATTTTTAGGGGCTGGGTTATTTCAACCCAGCCTGTTTCAATATTGCCTGCTCCATACCTTTTTTCAGGTCTTTGCAGTGATAAGGAACGATTACAGTATTCCCAGTCTGTGAATTAAACATTTTTACATGTGAACCATTCTGACTGATGACTTTGAAACCGTTTTTCTTGAGATGTGCAATCATCTCTTTTGACGTCATTGGCATCTTTTGTAGCTCCTTTCCTTATCTGACTTCATTATAATACGTAAGTATACGTATGTCAATGGAAAATATGTATAATTACGTATAAATATATAAAAAGAGTCCTGGAATTTTATCCAAGACTCTTTTCGTATCGTAATTATTTCATTTTTTCAACTTCACCCGTGGAAACCGTAATTTGATATTCGTCGAGTTCAGTTCCAGTAAACAAATTTTTTGCATCCTTTTCTTCATTTGTTACATAGTCATAAACAGTGACGTATAACAAATCATCTGATATAGCATTTATACGTGTGGTCGTATTAAATTTTTTGTTAATAATGGCATGAATTTCAGCATTATCGGAAAAAAGTGTTTGATAATATTCAACCGCATATTCTGTCACATCACAAGCGGTATCGGTCGTGGCTAAACGCCAGTTCCCGGTCACATCATTAGGAACTTCGTCGTTAAATACGAATGTACTGTCGGCAATCTTATAAGTGCCGTTTTTAATTTCTCCGGTTTCATCACTAGAGTTTGAACCGCATCCGGATAGTGCAATGGTCAAAATGGTAACAAATAATAACAAAATCTTTTTCATAACGTCATTTCCTTTCGTAAAAAAATTTTTTATGTGTTTAAATAAAAATTATAACATATAAATTTTTTTAAAACCATATCGTTTGACGTAAGTTGGTGAAAAAAGTGTTTGCCATTCTGAACAATTTTTATGAGATAATATGCACATGGAAAAATTTACCAGTAAAAAAATCCATAACACCATTGTATAATTTGATTTATGAATAACAGGCTGCAAGAAATTAGATGGAAAAAGGGATGGTCATTAGAACGGCTGGCGAGAGAGAGCAGTGTGAGTAAGACGACAATCTGCACGATTGAGAATAAGACAAATTTAAATCCTTCGGTTGAAGTCGCATTTAAACTTGCAGATGCGCTGGAAGTAGATGTGAGGGAACTGTTTTACTGGTGAGGATTCCAACACAAAAGAAGGGGGAGCACCATGTGGAGAAAACAAAAGATAATTGAGATGGTCGAGGGGCTGAATCTCGAACAGTTGAAAATACTGTATCTGTGTTTGATGAAATTGAAGAAGGAGTAACAAAAAGAGAACCGGGGATGAATCCTGGTTCTCTTTTTGAGTTAATGCGCTTTTTTATGTGCGAGCATATCGAACTCAACAATAACACAATATTTTTAATATCTCCTTTCATTTAGCAAGGGCGGGGGCTACAGGAATATAACCGCTACGACCTAGCCTTAATGAGCTGCACCAGTGCGCTAATTTCTTACTTTCTGCGTCATGGAAAGCAGAGCATCTTGAAGAATCTTTGAAAAATTCAGATGATTCTTTTCTCCATAAGCATTCAGCCAGGCGGGAATTGTAATGTTCTTTCGGACAGCCTTAGAGCCGTACTTTTCTGCATAACTTTCCATATCAAGAACAAGAAGATTTACAAAGGAATCTGCTGTGTCCGGTGTAATGTCTTTATATTCGGATGCCGCCGGAATATCATTACCATCTTCTAATTCGCCAAGAATCCATCCGCTGGCAGCATCGACACCCATATCAATGGCATCCGCTAAAGAGTCGCCCTCAGAGACACATCCAGGGAGATCCGGAACAACAACCGTGTAACCTTCTTTTTCTTTACATGGAGTAAAGATTGCTGGATAAACTAATTTCATATCAACACCTCTTTCTTTATTTGAAATCCAGGAGGGCTATTTCAGCCCTGCCTGTTTTAATATGGATTCTGCGGTACCTTTGTCGAGGTCGCCGGAGTGGAAAGGAATTGTGACCTTTCCGGGTTTGGTGGGGTGCTTGTATTGCCGGTGAGAACCAACTTGTTTTACAAAGTACCAACCATCTTTTAAAAGTATTTTTTCTGTTTCTCTGGCTCGCATCTCGTGTACCTCCTTACAATTATATTATACACACTATGCGTATAAATGTCAATGTAAAATACACATAATGCGCATAAAAATATTACAAAAAAAGAACCGGGAATTAATCCTGGTTCCTTTTTTTTGTCCTTTTCTCGATGATGCTGTTACAGATGCCCTCAAGTACCTTCCAGTCGTTTAAATCCAGTTCCGAAAATGCTTCAATGAACTGCTTCCGGAAAGAATCATCTTCGTCCTTTAAAATGTCAGTTAAAAACACAGCGATTTTCTCCGACCGGGACAGCTCTTTAAACATCTCACCTTCGCCGGTGCGCAGCCATTCCTCGCGGACGTCAAACTCACGGCAGATGTCTTTAAACATGCGCTCGGTCAGATTTCTATTTCCGTTTTCAATATTGGATATTGAGGATTTACTGACACCGATAATCTCGCCGAACCGCTCCATTGTTAAGTCGAGGGTTTTTCTCAATTCTTTAATTCTCTCGCCCATGAAATGCCTCCTTCCAGTTTAAAGTAGCACGTTTATTTTGAATCGTCAATAAAAAAGTATTCAAACGAAACAAAAAAGTGTTGACAAAGTTTTCAAAGAGAATTAGAATGTATTCAAACGAAACAATCAACGGCAACACACGAGGAGGTGAGAAGGATGTCAGATGAAACGAATTTAAAAGAGAAAGAAGCAAGCAGTACCAGTGTAACTATTAAAGTAAATGGGTACAAAAAGGCAATAAAAAAAGTTAGGAAGATAAGAAAAGAATTAAAACAGCTCAACAAAGTCATGAAAGAAAATGTTGAGCTGAAGAGAAAATTATTCTGATTCGATTTCAATGTCAATATTGCAATGTGGGCATTTAATTACTTTTCCCATATCACTTAGCGATATTTCCAAAGGGGAATTACATTCAGGACAATCAATATTAAATGTATTTAATTCGTCCAGAAAATCATCGAGGTCAGAAAAATCAATATCAAGTTGCATAAAAATCTCCTTTCTCCAATTACTCGGCTTTGGCAGAAGCCTGTAAGAAAAGAATAACATTGGAGAATTTGGAAAACAAGAAAAATGATGTGGAGGTGAGAGAACATGAGAAGAGAAGATGAGGAGCAGAGAGTGATGGAGAACATCGCAATGGCGATTCCGCTGATGAGCGACTTTGAGAAAGGTTACATTTTGGGAATGGTTGAAGCCAAACGCAGGGAGAAGGAGCAGGAGAAGAAAAAAAGGTGCCAGCCGGCATAGTGCCCGGCTGACACACG
This sequence comes from Roseburia sp. 831b, assembly GCF_001940165.2. NCBI lineage: Bacteria > Bacillati > Bacillota > Clostridia > Lachnospirales > Lachnospiraceae > Roseburia > Roseburia sp. 831b. Next base: position 988,997 of record NZ_CP135162.1, read on the forward strand.
AGGAGGTAAAAAAGTGAGCTTTAGAGACATGATTGGAATGTACAGAGTGGCAATCATGAGATGCATCAATGCGATAGCTTTTCAAGAAGATGGGACCTGTATAGAGTCGGTAATTCGAGTAATAGATGGAGTCATCACAACAATGGGCGCTAATGCATCTATTTACGATTCCCCTAATTTATTTACGAAAGAGCAAAAAGAAACTCTTCTAAGATTCCATCAGATTCTTTGTGAAATGCGAGATTTTGTTGTGAAAATTGAAAACTGTGAAATCCCAGAAGAGGAGTTGGAGCAGACAACCGATTTATTTACGTCAGTTGTTTAAGAATCAGCAACTTGGAAAAGCCTGTTGAATAAAATTTAAAGAAAGGAGTGAGGACAGATGCCACGATATCCAGAGAAACCAACATTTTACTATCACATTTTTGATTCTAAAAAGGGTGAATGGGTGGATTTTACGAAACTTCCAGAGGAAGTTCAGACAGAAATCAAGATTAAAAATTATCAGAATTTTTTAAAGGCGCTGGGAGCTGTTCCAGTACAAAAAAATGCATCAACCCCATAGTTTTGACCGACTTAGGTTGATGCAACTTTCAGAGAAAATTCCCTTCTTTCACATTGTAAACGGTTTTTAAGTGAATGTAAAGGAAAAATGATGTTAACACAGGAAGAAATCATCAAAAAATTATATGAACAGCCAAATAAATTCTATAAAGAGTTTTTTCAAAAGCGCTATGGAGCTGCCTCAATGACCGCCTTTGCTGCAAGAATTGTTGCAAGTTTTATAGAATTGGACGAGGAAAGGATGATTGAGTTGTTTGGAACGAGGCAGGCGGACAAGCCTATCGAGGGAATGATAAGAGAAGATGATGCCATCATGGCAGACTGGAAAACTGTGTTGTATCACAAGACTTTGCAGGAGCAGACTTACGAGGAGAAAAGGGAAAGGGAAGAGGCATGGAGAAAGTCAAATCTGAAAAAATGACCGCAAAGAAGTATTTATCACGACTTCGTGAAATGGACGATTTAGTGAACTTGAAAGCTAAGGAACTGCTGGAGCAGCAAATGATGATTACATCGCTCGGTTCCAATAGCGATATCAAGGTTCAAAGTTCGAACACTTCCAACAAGACGCAGGACATGGCGATTAAACTTGCGATGCTGCAACAAGAGGCGGTCGCTCAATGCTTTGAATTGGTTCAGTTTCGAACCAAAGTTATGAAAATGATTTCCAAGATGAAATTTGACTACCAGGTCATTGTTTACGACTACTATATTCAGAATAACACGTTCGAAAAGGTAGCCTGCGACATGAAAATCTCGACCGTTTGGGTTCAAAATCTTCATACTAAAATGCTTGCCGAGTTTCAAAAAATCATGGACGAGCAGGGAATCACGGAATAGGTTTTTGCGGATTTACCGTTAATATATCACGAAAATTGAAAGCCATGATCCCGGTACTATCACAGTGCCGGGGGAAAGGAGTTATCAACGAAGTGTGTAAAATCACGGTATATCTTAATTAATCAGAGTTAATCAGAGTAAATAAAAGTAAATCAGATTTGATAAGAACATATAAAAGTAAATCAGAAAAGGAGTGACACGTCATGAATCGACTAGGTTTTCTAGTCTTATCCATCTTGCAGCACTCCGGTGCAACAAGCAGGACAAACGCAATGACCGTCGGCGAAATCATGGAGGAAGAAGTTCTCCAGTGTGAGAGTAACACGGTTTATAAAAAAATCAGAGAGTTTCAAAAACTTAACTATATAGACACAGGATTAAAAGATGGCAGAGCTTTCACATTTTTCATAACGCAAGCTGGCGAGAAGGCTCTGGAAAGGGAAAAGGAGGAAGAACATGCGAAATAAAATTGCTTTTATCGCAATCGGACAGGCAGGTGGTAACATTGGCCGTGAATTTGAGAAGAAAGGGTTCCAGGTGCTTTACCTGAACACTTCCAAAGAGGATTTAGACACATTAAAGGAGGCGAAGCACAAGTATCACATCAAAGGCGGTGAGGGCTGCAACAAGGTTAGAAAGAAAGCAAAGATGCTTCTTTCCGAAGATTTCGAATCCATTTTTGAAGAAATTCAGCAGAAGTTACACGCAGAAATGTATTTTGTTATATTTTCGTCCGGTGGTGGAACGGGTTCCGGTGCTGGTCCGATGTTAATTGATTTACTGTCTGACGAAGGCAAGACGGTTGGCGCTGTCACAATTCTGCCAAGCAAGAGTGACAGTCTGAAAGCACACATCAACTCTTATGAGTGCTTCAACGAACTGACTGCTATTGAACAGATGGCATCCTGCTTCATCATCGACAACGAAGTGACGGACAAAATGACTTCCAATCGAATCTTTGCAGATTCTTTTGATAGATTCGTGAGCATCCCGGAGAAGTTCCATAGCGAACTTGGAAATATTGACACGGCAGAAATCATGGAGACATTGCGGACACGTGGAGTTGCGAAAGTGATAGCCAGACCGCAGGTCGGCGAAAACTATCTTGACGCTTTAAAAGACAATGTATTTGCACCAAACGAGGAAAGAGCCGTAAAGTACATTGCAGCCGTATTGCCGGAAGCTGCAAAGATGGAAGATATCGTCAAGGAAGTTGGAACGCCAGTTGACATTTTTCAGACACCAGGCAAATCGGAGTTTATCTGCTGTGTCGCAGGTCTTTCCTATCCACAGGCACGCTTAGATGGTATATACAATTTCGTTGAGAAGAACAAAGACGATGTATTAAAAAATCTATCTTCATCCAGTAAGATTCAAATGAAATCAGACGTGAATTTCATTGATGATTTTGAAAAAGATACGGTCAAAAGTACTGATGATAGCAAGCCAAAATCAAAGAGGGACTTGATGAAAAAATACCTGTAAGGAGAGACAGCATGGATAAAAAGGACACATTTGTGCTACACGCAAAGTATCTCACGCAGGTCGAAAAACTAGATATTGGTCAAAGGGGGATGCTTTTCACTGCAATTTTATCTTTTGCATCTGGTAAAGAAATTCCCCAAATGGACCCAGTCACGGAAATGCTTTACTGCGTCATAGAAGAGCAGTTAAAAGAAGATTTTGAGAAATATCAAAAGACCTGTGAGGCTAGAAAAAATGCGGGAAAACGTGGTGGAATTGCTAAAAATGAAAAGCAAAATGTAGCAAAACTAGCAAATGCTAGCAAAGCTAAGCAAAGTTTAGCAAATCTACATGATAGTGATAGTGAATGTGATAATGATATTAATAAAAAAACTATGTGCAAAGCTGACGCTGATGCACTGTTTGAAAAATTGTGGAAACTGTACCCAAATAAACGAGGTAAAGGACAGGTTTCTGATGCTGACAAGAGGCATTTACTTGATATCGGATTCGACGAAATGAACAGAGTAATTGAACGATACAAGGCGGACTTAGCGTTGGAGGATTGGAGAAAACCTCAAAATGGAAGCACCTTTTTTCACAAGGGCTATATCGACTATCTTGACAGCAATTATACACCACCAGAACCGAAGAAGGCGAAGAAAGCGAACACAACGAAGTTCAATAACTTTACACAAAGAGATTATGATTATGACGAACTTGAGCGCCAATTGCTCAATTCAAACCCAGCACATTAGGAGGATTGGAAGATGGAAAACGTAATGGAAAAGAAATTCCCGGTGATTAAGAATTTTGACGATGCCTGGAATGAGGCTTGTGAACCGTTCAGGACAAGAGTTGAGTGGTGCAAGGAAGGTGGAAGAATATTAGGAATGCGAAAGAAGGTGAGGGTAAATGGATCAAAACGGAGCAATTAGAATATTAAACAAATTTGGCTATGAGGCACAAGTGATTGACGGAGTTTTAACAGTTGAAATTCCGAGTGGAAATGCTGCAGCTTTTCAACAAGAGTTTTTACGAGCACGGTTCATTTTGGAAAAAGGCGGATTCAAGGGAAAAGTCGCAGCACAGGAGAAGTAAATGGAGGTAGCATCATGAAAAAAGTATTTGCAGTTGGAATTGTTATATTCTTAACGCTTTTTCTAGGAACAGTAACAGCAAACGCATCTGACCAGTACGGAGCTGTGACGAACGGAGGAAATGCAATTCGGCTGGACGACGGTACAATTGTTCAAACCACCTATACGGTCAAAAATATACCGGATGGTGTCCGGGTGGGTGTCACTTTTAACAGTTTCGGAAAATGCAATGGGGTTTCATATTGTGCATCCTGCGAACAGGCAAAGAGAGATGGTGTCGATATGAGCAACGCTGTCGTGATCCAGGGAAGATTGGAGTAAATGAGAGCCATGTACAAAAAGCTTGGGAAAAAGAAAATGCTTGAAATTTTGAAAAGTAAAATTGAGATTTCAGACAGAAAGTATACAGAGTACATATCCTGTAAGTCGATGGAAAGTCTTTTTTACGGAAGCGTCGGATGGTCAGACAGTGCATTTTGTGCATATGGAGATTGCAAATAGACGACAGTTTTTTTACATCGAGAAAAAGGGAAAGACGATGGTTAAGTGGGAGGAATGAGAACAGGTGATTGTAAAGGAATTAATTGAACTCAATTACAATATCACAGATTTGCAAATTGACGTCAGGGATGATGGAATACTTCTCAAGACGTATCATATTGGACCAGTAGAAGGAAAAGTTGGAAAGTGCCCCCAAAAGTACGATGTTTATATCGAAAAGAGCATAAATGCATGGGATGATGGCGCCGGTTATCATGGCGTAAAACCAAATAGAATACCGAAGAATTTATTAAATTTAGAGGTAAAGTCATTTCAGCGAGGATTAACGTATAGGGATGGTGACCTTAGCGGTTGTGAAAGTCTTATCATAACTGTGTACCCAGATGGATATTGCGAAAAAGAGGTGCAAAAACAAACTGGTTCACAGAAAAGTGAAGAGGATTTAGAAGGGCAGATGAAAATAACAGATTATCCGGAGGTAATGTCATGAGAGTAGCGAATTTAGAGAGTTTTGTTGATGGATTAACAAAGAAAATCAGTGATGCAGGTGGATGTGACGGTGGTTGTGAGTACGACACCGGATGGGATGCTGCAATCACGGAAGCAATTAGATTGTGCAAAGAATTTTTCAGAGAGTACATTGATGGCATCCAGGAGAGCGATGTTAGATGGATAGATATAGAAAGTCAGCTTCCGCGCGACGATAAATATATCTTGATTTCGCTTGAAAACTTCTCAATTCCGATGATTGGCAGATATGAGCAGGACGAAGATGGGAATGGAAGTTTTTACATCGGAGACGAGACGGAGCCATGCAGCAATCAGAATTTATTCGTCAACGCCTGGATGTATTTGCCGGAAAAATACAAAGGTTAATGAAGGGAGGTAAATGTCATGACGGAGAATGAAGCAATCGGCACGCCGGAAGAATGCTTGCAAAATTAGATTTTATGGAGGTAGAGACGATGTGCAATTGTATGAGCGAAAAAACTGAAAAGCTAAAAGAATCAAAAGGATTCGAGTACGTAATTCCACCGATTGAGTTTATATCGGGCAGAGCAATATTGACGTTTACTGTGAAAGAGCCAGGTAAGAAAAGAGAAAGAAAACTTCCAATGCTTTTGTCAAAATGCCCATTTTGCGGAGAGCCTTACGAAGAAAATCAGATGAAAGCTTTGGATTAAATTATAATATTAGAATTTATTTTGCGGTCACAAGATATGATGATCGCATTTATATGACAGAGCAGGAAAAAGAAAAGTCTCAAAGCCGTTTTGCAGATATAGTTGACGATATTGGTGACTTAAAAAATGAGCTTGATTGGAGTGAACTTGATGAAATTCATCAGCCAAAAGAAGTAGGGTGTTATCAAGCAGTTATTGAGTATCGGAAAACAGCAGAAGATGATTATTCGCTTGTTGTTATTTCATGCACTCCAGTATGTTTGATTTAATAATTTAAAATAATAGTTTTTCGTATGGAAATCAAGGAAGGAGATAATTATGGTTAGACCAGATGGAACTAAAAGTGCAAAAGTAATTCAGGTAATTGAAACAAAGGCAAAAAGAGGGCTTGGAACAGAAAAAGACCCAGTACGTGATGTTGTTCAGTACTGGGATCTTGAAGGAAATTTCCTCGCTGAAATGGATACACAACTTTGCCTTTCTACGATTGAACACGAGGCAAAGACGGTAGAAGAATCTATTTTGGCTCCATAGTTGCCGCATCCTCTGTGATAAGAATCATGCTAATGAAGTATACAGTTGCTTGGATAAATGATTTCATATCACTTACATCGCGATCTTCTTGTTTGCGGATATAGTGAGCTTCGTCATTGCCTATCCAAGCAGACCGAGTAGCTAATGTTTTTATATTAGGAGAATCCATAAAGCTTTTGATACAAGCTGCAAGTGGCATAGATTTGATTTTTGCTTCATCATTCGGATTTTCATGTATTGCAAAATCCTTTATTAAAAATTCAAGGGATTTCCTATATCCAAGACCGGCAATTTCGTCAAGACCGGATGTTTCAGCAGCAAGAGCCTGATTATATATTTTGTCAAATAGTGGTGAAAGTTCAATGATTTTTTTATCAAAAACTATTTTGGTAAATTTTACTGGTTCAATATAACGAAATTTAGCCGAGTTGTAGATAATGGAATTGCTGTATTCAGATACATTTGAAGCATAATAATGAGCAAAAAATGGAGAAGTGCAGTGCCTGCAAAAATAAACAACACTAGCACATTTGCTTGAAGCAGATGACTCGTAAACACAAGCAAAAAGTGGAAGCGGAGCAATGGATTTGTGGCACAAAGGACATTCAGTGATATTTTTATCATCAACTTTGATTGTGCAATTTTTCGAATTAATCATATTTTGTGCATTTATAGAATGTAACATAAAACCCCTCCTTTTTGACAATATTTTACATCAATCAAAAAGGAATAACAAGTAAAAGAAAGGATCTGGAACCTCTCCGGATAAAAGACGCGCCGGGTTCCTGTAAGAAAAATGAAGAATGGTGAATTAAAAGAATACATAAACGGTTTTTCAAATGCTGTACCAGTAAGTATCATCTGTGCGAATCCAAGAAAAAGAAAACTGTACAAGCTGGAAGATGTGATGTGGGTGACAGACCAAGGACAGCCATTAATCCTCAAAAATGAGGAGTCGGATTTGGATGCAGAAATGGTAGCAGCTTGCGAAGAAGATGAAAACGGAATGTGAGGAGTGCATTCCGATTGGTTGTTAAATTAAACTTTAGCGGAGGTAAAGATGGAAGAGAAAATTAAAGAAGCAATAGAATTATTAAGAAGTAATGATTATTTTATAACAAAAATTCCAAAGAATTTGTGCGAGACAGCAGAAGAATGTTGTGAAACAGGTACAGGAGAGTGCATGGATTGCAGTTGCTTTGTTTGTATTATTGGGAATGATTATTAAACTGAAATTTATAAAAGACGTAATGGAAGACGCAATGGATGTAATTGTGATAGCCGCAAGCTATTTTCTGATGTTTATTGGCGCGCTAGTATTAGAGATATTTCTAATTATAACTTTTCCACTGTGGATCATACCTTATATGATTCACGGTTGTAGGAAATCAAAATAGTGAGGTAGATTATGAATGAGTGGATTGAGGTAAACAATGGAAAAATGGATGTTGTACCAGATAAGGATTGTGAAATTTGGATTGCAAGGTGCGGTATGGGGGAGGGATGGCTGCAAAAGATTGTTTATTGCACAAAACAAAATGGCTACATCGGCTGGGATGGAACAGTCGCTTATCAAATTGCAGTGCCTGGGGTAAAACCAAAGCCATATATAAAGCATTATGCAAATAAAGAAATTTTTTGCAAAAAAATTTACTAATTGAATTTAATACTTATTAAATTACGGAGACAGAAAATGAAAAGCGATGTAGAAATTTTAAATGAATATGTAGATAAATATGAAAAAGACTTCTATGAACGGTTATCCATTCCAGAACAAATTCTATACAAATGCCAGGTAAGAGATACATATGGCTTTAATGGCTATCTTTTGAAGTATAAAATAACTGAATTTTGCGAGAAATTCATAGATAGTCTGAAAAAAACTATAAAAAAGGTAAGAAAAATCATGGATTCATGGAGGCAGTAATTTCAACCAATCCTGCTATAAAAAATAGCATCTATTTTCTGGGGAGAATATGTCTCCCCAGAATTTAAAGACAAATCTTTAAAGTTCTAAAATTCTTATTTTTCAATCTAAAAAACATATCAAAGGGGATAAAAATGAAGGGTAAAAATGATATCATCAATGAGGTAATCGTGAGCATGCAGGATTATATCAATTCAGAGGCAAGTGAGGTATTGAAAAATGTCCTGATTGTGAAATTACATGGAATAGAATTTACGGCATCTGAAACATTGCCATCAACAGAAGTCTGCGACAATGAATGGGCGATAAAAAGATTCAGTATTGATATGATGGCTGCAGGTAGAAGAAAGTCCACAATTGAGCAGTATATGAGAACTGTGAAAAACTTTTTCGACAAAACCGGATTAAATTACACAAATACAACAGGTCAGGATGTCACGGACTATCTAGCCATTCGCCAGTACAAGGACAAGATTTCAAATAGTTATAAATCCACGCTTATGAAGTATATTGGGGCATTTTTTAAGTGGGCTTACCGGAAGCACTACATTAATGAGGACGTCATGCGTGATGTAGATCGTGTGAATTTTAAACATAAGAAAAAAGAGCGTCTTACAGATGAAGAGATTGAAAAATGTCGGTATATCGTGCATGGGGACGCGGAGAAGACAGCACTCTTGGAGCTCATGCTTAACACCGGAATGAGAGTGGGGGAGATTGAAAAATTGGAAGTTTCAGATATTAATTTTGAAGAAAACACGATTCGAATATACGCAGAAAAGACAGATACTGTTCGATATGGCATTTTAGTGCCAAGATTAAAAGTTGCTTTGAAAGCATATTTAAAAGGTCGCACCAGTGGAGCTGTATTTCAAAGAAGAAACGGAAAAATGAGCAAGAACACGATTGAAGTGATTGCGAAGAAAATTGCGCACGCTGCAGGATGCCACTGTAAGGCAACGGTTCATATTTACCGAAAGACATTTGCAAGCGTATTGTACCGGAAAACAAATGATGTGTTATTAGTCTCAAAAATGCTAGGGCATGCCAGCACAGAGGTGACAATCAAGTACTATCTTGTAGATGATATTGACGATATCAAGTATCGTGTAAAGAAAGCGGCATAATTTGCGTAAAATCGAATGGCAATTTAGAAAAAAATTTGAGATATTAAAAAGGAAATAAATATGGAGGCATATATGGAAATTAGAGACTACGAAAGATTAATCATGATTCACGATAAGATGGATGGAATTGAAAAGGTGGAAAAAACTCTGTTTGGGGAGGCGTGCGCGATTGGATTTGAAGATGGGTTATTTGGTCGGTTGACGTACATCGAAGAAATTTTGAAAGATAATATCGCGGAAAAATTTCGCCATGATGAAAGAAAAGATTTTTTCCAAAGAGAGTGGTACGGCATCTTGTGCGATAAGTCAAAGACTGCGAGAGAAAGAGCAGAGATCCTTTTAGGAATAGAAAAGACTTTATAGAAGTTTATAAACTAGATGTGATATATATTAAATGTAAATATATGAGCAGATTGCAGAGATGCGGTCTGCTCTTTTTATAAGGAGGTGAGAAGAGAGCATGAACACAGTTGAACCTATCAGAGATATCGGTAAGGTGTGGGATATTGCAGATTATTTAAAAGAGCAGAGTGAACGTGATTATGTAATGTTTCTGTTTGGAATTTATGTCGGACTTCGCATATCGGACATTTTAAAATTGCAGGTGCGGGATGTGAAGGACAGAAACCATGTGATTATCCGGGAGCAGAAAACGGGAAAAGAAAAGTCGTTTCCAATTAACGATGAGTTGCGTCCGATTCTAAACCGCTACATAAGAGGAAAGTCGGAATATGAATGGCTGTTTCCGTCCAGGAATGGCAAAGGACACATCACACGCCAACGTGCATATCAGGTATTGAGTGATGCCGGAAAAAAGTTTGGATTAGAGGAAATTGGAACACACACGCTCCGAAAAACATTCGGATATCACTTTTACCAGCAGACAAAGGATATCGCAACATTAAAAGAGATCTTGAATCATTCAGATATATCTGTGACATTTCGGTACATTGGAATCACGCAGGATATAAAGGATGACAAAATGAGAAAGCTATCGTTCAGGCGATAGTTATTTTTTTTAGAGATGGCATTTTACAAAATGAGTTGAATGTTAAACTAACTCCTATAAAAATACGTTTCTTCTATTAAAAGAGAAATAAAAGCGGAATTTAACAAAATTTATAGATATGACAAGTAAAGGAGATGAGAGCAGATGAACAAGGAAAAGTATTCAGACCCAACCGCGGATGAAGCAATAGGTCATGTGATGCGAGAAGAAAGAAAGCATGAAGATGTGCGTATTCATATCGTGATTAAAATCATTAAGCTGGTGTTGGAGCTGGCGGGCATGGAACTAGAGGACCGGGTAAGGATTCGAGATAAGCACACAGGTAAGATATGGATTTGAAAAAAATTTAAAAGACTTTATAGAAGTTTATAAAACATGTGTGATATAGTGTATCCAGTTAAAGCGTAGCCGGATGAGGTTGCGCTTTAATTATACTACCCCTTTTACCCCATTTTTAGGCTGGTTGAAATACACCAGCCAATCCTTGAATAATGACAGACAAAGAAGCAAAAGCGTTTTACAACTCGAAAGCTTGGAAAGACCCAGCCACAGGAAAGAGGATAGAGATATTAAAGCGAGACCATTTTGAGTGCCAGGATTGTAGGAGACGAATCGCAGACGCAAAAGCAAATGGAATCAAGTTGATTGGCGAAGACTTGAAGATAAGAAGAGCCGAGGAGGTTCATCATATCGAAGAGTTGAAGGAACATCCAGAGCTTGCCTTGGATGACAACAACTTGATATCGCTCTGTACGCAGTGTCATAACAAGCGACATGGAAGATATCAGTTTAGATTCATTAAAAAGAAGAAAAGATTAACAGAGGAGCGTTGGTAAATCCCCCCGGTCGATTCTCGTGTGATTTTCTTTTTACGGAGAACGGGTATGTGGCCTTAACTCTGGAGAAAAAATAAAATCTCACATGAAAAAGGCAAGGGGTATCGGAGAAGATGAAAAAAGAAGGTCGATTTTGAAAAATTACTTTAAGTAAAATTTTTTTTCAAAGCCTCATGCAAAAATGAAAAATCACGAAGAAAAATGCTCTATTTCCGTTTGGAAAAAGTGCAAAAAAATATAAATTTTTTGACATTTTGAGAAAGAAAGGTGGTGGGTGTATGACGCAAAAAGAGATAAAAGAGTCTTTAATTAACCAGCTTAAGTTGCAGGGCAAGACAGACCAGTTTTATCTTGATTTGGTTGACGACTACATGGACTATGTGAAGATTCGAAAGCAGTTAAAAGCTGATATCAAAAAAAGAGGATTGAGGTACACGACAATCAATGGGAATGGTGTTTCGACGGAAAAACCAAATGAATCTGTTGTGAATTTGCAGAAAACATCCGTGACCATGTTGAAGATTTTATCGGATTTGAATTTAAAAAATCCAATTCCTCCAAAGGCAGATCCTAAAGATGGTTACTGTTAAGGAGATTGATGCTTATCTCGAATATGTCAAAAAACATCCAAACTGGATAAACAAGAAAAGAAAACTTTTAATCAAAAACATCGTAAAACCGTTATTGAAACGGAACGATGTTTTTTTTGACGAAAAAACTTTCAGAAATTGTATTGCATATTGCGAAGCGAATTTCTATCCGCTTTTCCCATATCAGAAATTTATCTACGCATTTGTGTTTATGTACGATAAATTAGGACTTCCGATTTTTCCAAAAATAATCATCATGATGGGTCGAGGAAATGGAAAAGACGGTTTCATGGTTCCACTGGCGAACTTTTTACAGACACCGCTTTATGGAGTCGACGATTATAATGTCGAACTCGTGGCAAATTCAGAAGCGCAGATAAAAGACACGTTCAAAGTTGCTTATAACGTTTGTATACGTGAAAAGTTCAAAGGAAAGTTTCGGTGTACCAAAGAAGAGATTGAGAATCTCGCGACTCATTCAGTCATGAGATACAACACCTCGAACGCTGGTACAAAGGACGGTAAGCGTCCTGGTTGTATTTTTTTCAACGAACTTCATGCCTATGAAGATTATGAGCAGATTAATGTATTCGAATCTGCTTTAGGTAAAATTAAACATGCGAGGGAATTCATCATCACAACTAATGGATATGTCAGAGATGGCCCACTGGATGAAATCTTGACGGCTTGCAATCAAATCCTTGAGAGTGGAGAAAATCCTCTTGGATATTTTCCATTCCTTTGCGAGATTGATTCAGAAAATGAAGTGGATGTGCCGGAGGCATGGCATAAAGCAAATCCATCTATGGAGTACTTGCCTATATTGGCACACCAAATTGAGGTCGATTATCATGAGATGAAAATGATTTCAAGTAAGAGACCAGAATTTTTGACAAAAAGAATGAATCTTCCATCGAGGTTGGAGGAACAGACGGTGACTTCCTGGAACAATATCTTGCGATGCTGCTATGACGACATTGAAAAAAAGACACCAAGGGAAGTGCCGGACACAAGAAATCAAAATGCAATAATTGGAATTGATTACGCAGACGTTCGAGATTTTGCATCCGCAGGTGTATTGACAAAAAGCGGTGAGGATTACATTTGGATGCAGCACACTTGGATTTGTGCAGATTCGCCATTCATAAATAGTATCAAGTTCCCAATTGCAAATCAGGGAATGGAAGAGTTTAGCGATTTTGAAATTGTTCCAGGACCTGTCATCGATGTAAACATCATAATTGACTGGTGCATGAGAAAAATGGCAGATTATACAGTTAAAAAAATTGCAATGGATACCTACCGATATCTGCTCTTTAAGACAGGATTTTTAGAAAGAGGAATTTCGATTGAAAGTAAAGATGAACCAGACGGAATCGTGCGCCTGGTAAGAAAAATTACATCTGCAACGGGAATCATTGCACCGTTCATACAAAAAGCATTTGCGGAGGGGCATGTCATTTATGGTCCGTCGGCAATCATGAGGTGGTATACAAACAACACATCGGTCATTGAAGACAAGTTCGGGAACAAGACCTTTGGAAAAATTGAACCAAAGCTTCGGAAAAACGATGGATTCATGGCTTTTGATGTGGCAATGTTCTGCAATGATTTATTAAACGAAACCGTCATTTATATTTGACGAGAGAGAGGTACAGGAATGTTTGAATTTTTCACGCAGGGAAGAAATAAAGAGATGCAGTCGCTATTTGATATAGTTACGGCTGACCTTGAAAAAGTAAATCTGTCAAAATTTGCAATAAACAAGGCTGTCGGGATGATTGCAAATGCAATCGCCCGCTCTGAAATTGTCTTAGTGGATAAAAACGGAAAAAGGCAGGACAAATATTACTTTAGATTAAATGTCAGACCGAATGACAATGAGACGGGAACAGACTTTTGGAGAAATGTTGTGGAAAAGATGTTACTTGAGTCAGAATGTTTAATCGTCAGAATTGGAGAAAAATACTATATCGCAAATAGCTATTCGGAATCTGATAATGTCATGACAGGAAGAGTATACACGAACGTCAATATCGTTTGCGCAGGAAAACAGTTTTCACTAAGAAGGTCATTCTTAGAGGATGATGTAATGCGTTTGCGGTATGACAATGCAGATATCACAAGACATTTAAAATCTGTTGTGGAGCAGTACGATAAAACGCTTGATGCGATAAATCAGATGATTCGGATTGCCAATAAGCCCCGTTTTTTACTGAAAATGGATACAAGTATCAAGCTTGTCGAACAATCGAAAGAGGAAGGAAAACCGGATAAAATGGTCACAAAAGACCAGTATGCGGAGAAACTGAAAGGAATTTTAGAATCGGACGATTTATCCATTTTAACACTGGCAAAAGGAATTGATTTTTCTCAATTCAAGATTGAATGCAGTGCAAAATCAGAGGATTTGACAAAAATCAGCAAGGAAGTTTTAAGTGCCTGCGCAATGGCTTTTGATATTCCAGAAGCTGTTTTTTTTGGAAATATCACGGAAAAATCGGATGCGACAAACGAATTAATCACTTATGCAGTAAGCCCGATTGTTGAAATTATAAACGATTCATTAAATGCAAAGCTTGTTGGTGAAGAAAGCTTTGTAAATGGTGAAAAAATCTTCATTTGGGTAAGCAGGTTCAAACACGTTGACGTGATTGACAGTGCTGCAAACTTAGACAAGTTAAGAGGAATCGGATTTAGCTATGACGAAATCCGTGAAATGGTAGGATATCAGGCTCTTAACACGAATTTCAGTACACAAAGAGCTTTAACAAAGAACTATGCAAGTGCAGAGGAGGTAAACAAGGATGAAACATCACAAGACGATTAATGCTGATTAAGAAGGAGGTGATCCACAATCTCGGAGTTATCCGTTAAATAACAAATATTTAGAAGGGAAAAGATGATATGAAGCAGGAAAAAGTAATCTACAGACACCAGCAGATTGAAAATGTGCATAAGATTTATCTTTATGACGAAATTCGAAAGTATGGCGATTTCAACTGGGAAACATGGGATTATGACGATTCAGAAACATCCGCAAAGCATTTTCAAGAGATTCTTTCTGGAATCCCGGAGACAGATAAGATTGAGATTTACTTCAATTCGAACGGTGGAAGCGTAGACCAGGGAACAGCAATTTACAACATGCTTCAGGAGCATGGAGCTTATAAGACCGGAATAGTCATGGGATGCTGTCACTCAATTGCATTCACAATTTTACAAGCATGCGACAAACGAGTCATGGGATATGGCACAACAGCCATCATTCATGATATGTGGGAGACGTTTACAGGAAATGCAAGCGATTTCAGAGCAGAGGCAGACAATCTCGATGTTGCAATGGATAGTTGTGTTGCACTTTTTATGAAAAGAGCAACCATCCCGGAAGAGGAACTTCGAGATATGATGCACAAAGAAACGACGCTTTCACCACAGCTTGCATTGCAGTACGGACTAATTGATGAAATCGGTGTCGAATTCAAATCAGATCAGACGGATGCAGATACATTGCAGGAAGTTTTGAAAGAAAATGAAAAGCTTAGACAGCAGATTGTCAACAGGACAATGCACCAGGAACAGTTAATAAAGTTTTATCAATTAACACATGGTAGTTCCAAACCGGAACAAACCGTTGTTCCAGAACAGAAAAACGAGCCGGAACAAGAAAGCACCGATTGGGGTGTTTTTTTTAATTTAAACAAAACCACGGAGGTATAAGAATGAGAATTGAGAATTTATCACAGGAAGTAAAAGATGAAGTTAAGCAGCTGTTAGAAAGTGCACCTGCAGACCAGAAAGCGGATGCCATCATGCAGTCAATCGAAATGATTAATGAAGCTGTAAATGCAGACCTTATCAATCAGGTTGTTGCTGAAAGTGAAAGAGCATCCAGGGATGCTGATTACAAGAAAACACTCGGTCTTCGCAACCTGTCCGAGAATGAAAAGAAGTTCTATGCAGGATTCAAAGATTTGAAGCAGTCAATCACGGCAGCACAGATTGATATTATTCCAACCGAAATCATCGACCGGACACTGGATGATGTGAGAAAAGCCAGCCCAATTTTAAAACTTGTTAATATGGCACCAGCGAATGTGAAGAAATGGCTTGTTGCAAGTCATTCAGGTGCAGCAGTATGGGGGCAGATTACAGATGCCATTAAGGGCGAGTTGTCCGCAAGCATTTCATCTTTAAACATCGAGCTTCACATGCTGTCCGCTTATCTTGTGATTCCAAAAGCAATCGCTGAATTGTCAATGGAATTTGTCGACAAATACTTCATGGCTATCTTATCAGAGGCAATGCAGGACGGTCTTGTAAAAGGTTTCTTAGACGGAGACGGTAAGACAGGACCAATCGGTATCATGAGACAGATTAATGCCACGAACTCCGACGGCACAAACAAAGCAAAAACTGTCAAAAATGACATTACAAAATTCAGCCCAAAAGGCTTGGCTGCAACAAGAGTCACATTGACTGACAATGGAAAGCGTACCGTCGATAAACTCTATCTGCTTTGCAATCCGGCAGATGAAGCACAGTATGTTGACCCGTGCATGTATGGCGAGGCTTTAACAGGTGGATATGTGAACAAATCATTTGTTGATATTGAAAAAATCCCAGATGCAAACGTTCCACAGGGAAAAGGAATCTTTACAATTGCCGGATATTACACAATGGGAACAACGGGTGTAAGAGTTACACAGTACGACCAGACAAAAGCAATGGAAAACGCTGATCTAATCATTGCAAACTGCTATGCAAACGGCAGAGCCGTTGATGACAATACAGCAGTTGTATTTGATATTACAAAACTGGAAGAATATGTGCTTCCGGTCAACCAGGTGACGACACCGAAGGCATCTGAATAAAACTTTGAAAGGATAGGTGGAATCATGGAGCAAGGTGTATTAAAAAATCTTGTAATCGAAATCAGGGAAGACTTTCAGATTCCACCGTACTTCCCTGATGCATCGCTAGAACGTTTTGCGAAAGAGGGAGAAGCCTATCTTGGCGCTCTAAACGTTGAGTGTGATATTGAGACCGATTTAACATACCGAAGTTTGTTAAAAAATTACACATACTATGCGCTTCACCATCGGATTGATGAATTTGAGCACAATTATTCGAGTATGATTTTGTCGTGGCAGATGAATACAGAGATTCCAGTTCAAGAAGAGGATGGTGTATCAGATGAGTAAGATTAATATTCCAGAGTATGTAGATGGATTCATCGAAATATTCAAAATAAAAACGGAAGAAAAAGCCAGCTTTCCAGAAGAACACATTGAAAGCACAGGGGTGAAAATCTGGTATCGAGAACTTTCGGTGTTCGATAGAACACGGTACGAACTTAGTCAGGGAAACGTGGAGGTCACTTCTAAAATCCGAATTCCACAGTACAAGGGAATTGATAGTCATTGCGTTGTTATTATGAATGGCGAAAATGAACAACATGAGGTTTACAATGCGACACATGTATCAGACAAGAATGGATTTCGGGAGACTGAAATCACATTGAAAAAGCCTGATTCAAAAAGAAAAATCAAGGAGGTTGCGAAGAATGACAAAGCAGGAACTTGACAAACTTCTTCATTCCGTAGTCGACGAGGATGGAGAAAAAATCGCGGTAAATGAGGGTGTGACAAGCATTGATAACGAGGGAGCTTATCCCAGGATAGTTTATTGGGATTATATTTTACAAGACCGCACAGCCTCAGGCAAAGGATATGAGGCTCAAGTCACATATCAGATTAGTCACTTCTCAAAAAGACCGCGAGATTCTTCACTTGAAGATTTGAGAAGAAAACTTCGAGAGCAAGGACTTTTCCCGCAAATATATGGTGAATACGTGAAAGAAGACCGTGTATTCCATTCCTATTTCTCTTTAGAAGTCACAGAGCAGATAGAAGAGGATTAATATGAGTAGACACGATGAAGAAATCTCATTTTTTGACTCTGGATTAGATGATTTTCAAAAAATGATTGAAGAATATTCTAAGACAGTATCAGAAGAAAAAGCGCTTGAGGTAATTCAGACGGGGGCAGAGGAATTTGTACAAGACCTTTTGGCATTGCCAAAGCCTAAAAGCAAGATTCACGCACCTGGATACACACATCTAGTAAGCACTTTTGCATGGAGAAAAAACGGCTCTGAAATTGAAGTTGGTTGGGGCAAGCATTACGGCCCAATGGTGGAACGCGGAACAAAAAACATGTCTGCACATGCTCATTTAGCCCCATTATTCAACACAAATAAAGAGAAGTATTACAAATTAATGATTCATAAATTAAAGTTCGATTAAGGAGGAAAATCATGAGCATTTCAACAAAAAAACCTGCAATCAAAGAAACGGTTGGGGCACAATATGTGTGCTTCAACAAAATGGATGAAAACAACGATTTTACAACCACATTTGAAGATAGTGTGGAAAAAACAGAGGTTGTAAAATCTGTAAAAATCACGGAGAATGCCGAAACTTCAAATACATACGCATCTGGAAAAGTGTATGATTCCGACACCGCAACATCAACCATCGACATCGAGACAGAAGTCATCGCTTTCCCGGATGATACATTGGCAAAAATGCGAGGAGATAATGTCAATGAGGGTGGTTTAATTTTATCAGGTGGAAACCGGGTAAGACCATTTTTCGCATATGGAAAAGTCGTTAAGTTAAAAGGCGGAAAAGTACGGTACGACTGGTACCCAAAATGCAAGCTTTCTGAAAATTCGGATGATACTTCTACTAAGGAAGATAAAGCGTCAGAGCAGACAGATACCATTAAAATCACCGCATATCCATTTAATTCGGATGGGGATATTGTTGCAAAGGTATCTTCTGACGTAAACTTCCCGGAAAATCTTACAGAGGACAAGTTCTTTGGTCAGGTCATCATGACACAGGCAGATTTAACGAAAGTTACAACACCCTAGCAAGACTCCTGTAGAGCAGGAGCCAACAGAAAGCGAGGAATAAGAGAATGGACGAAAAAGCAATACACCTGACAGATGGAACAGTCCTTGATGTTAAGGTAAACTTCGCCACTTTATATTACATGAATAAGATGAAATTACAAAATTTCATTGAAAAAGAGGACATGACAGATGATGAAAACATGGAAGTTGCAGCCAGACTCATCTATGTCATCCTGCGCTCAAACGGCAGAAATGTGACAATGGATGAGGCAATGATCCTCACACCAATGGATATTGACGACATAAAAGAGGTTTTTGATGAATTTGGCGAGAAGGTCAAAACTCTTAAAAAAAAACAGCAAGCCAAACAGGATATGAAGAAGATGATGAAATAGACATTGATTGGGCTTCTTATATGGTTGCTGCTAGAAAAATGGGGATGAGTGAAGAAGAATTTTGGAGCTCATGCCCTGTTTTTTTTAATGAATGTTTAGAAAAATATATGGAAATTGAAAAGAGGGGAGGTATCCGGATTGGCTGACGATGGAATGAAAAGGGTTGGTCTTGTTTTTAAAACAGATGGAACCGTTGACTTTAAAAAGTCTTTATCGGATGTCAACAACTCAATCAATGAGAATAGGACAGCATTTAAATTAGCGCAATCTGAATGGGATAAAAATACGTCTGCGCTAAAAAAGATGCAGGATAGACAAGAGTATCTGACGAACCAGACGGATTCATATTCAGAAAAAGTTAGACAATTAAATGAAATCCTTGCAGCGCAGGAAAGCGCAGAGAATAAAGATGAGGCTGCTATTTCAAAAACAAAACAGGCATTAAACAGTGCGCAGGCGTCGTTAAATTACTATCAAAAAGGCTTGGAGGAAGTTACCAAACAGATTAATAGTGGTGCAGCACAACTAGAGGAGTACTCCAAAAAGCTTGATAAGGTAAGTGAGGTTTCAAAAAAAGTAGGCGGAACACTTTCCAAAACACTTACAGCAGGAATTACTGCAACCGCTGCGGCTGCAGGTGCAGCATGGGTTGAACTCGATAATGCTTATGATGGAATCGCTGCAGGAACTGGAGCAGTTGGTGACGCTCTAAATGATCTGCAAGACAGTTTTGATAATGTTTATGGTAACTTTCCCGAAAGCGCTGCCAATGTATCGACTTCAATTGCGGATATCAATACCAGATTTGGATTCACAGGACAGACACTTGAAGATTGCTCTAAGAAGTTCCTTGAGTTCTCACAAGTAAACAACACGGATGTATCGTCTGCAATTCAAAATGTGTCAAGATACATGGGCGATGCAGGAATAAAGTCATCTGAATACTCGTCAGTTCTTGATTCCTTAACGGCAGCATCACAGGGAAGTGGAATTGCAATTGACAATTTAACAGAGTTGTTGACAAAGTACGGAGCACCAATGCGAGCATTGGGATTTGAAACTCAAGAGAGCATTGCAATGTTTTCACAATGGGAAAAGGCTGGTGTTAATACCGAGATTGCTTTTTCCGGTATGAAAAAGGCTATCTCGAACTGGTCTGCTGCTGGGAAAGATGCGAAAGTCGAATTTAAAAATACTTTGGATGAGATTGCAAAATGTCCTGATATCGCATCAGCGACAACTTTAGCAATTGAAACTTTTGGTGCAAAGGCGGGACCTGACCTAGCGGACGCTATTCAAGGTGGTCGATTCAGCATTGAAGAATTCATGAATGTTGTAGAAAATTCCGGAGGAACTCTTGATGCAACCTGGGGAGCAATGCAAGATGGGCCAGACAAAGTTAAGGCATCTATTAATGAATTGAAAATTGTCGGGTCTGATTTGGCAGATACTGCCTTATCATCGTTAGCACCAATCATCGATGATTTTTGCAGTAGCATTAAATCTTTAAAAGAATGGTTTGATGGGCTTTCAGAGTCACAGAAGGAGATGATTTTAAAAATAGCCTTGTTTATAGCAGCAATAGGACCAGTAATCATGATTGTAGGACAGATTTGTGGCGGAGCATCAAAGATTCTGCTATTAATGTCGCAGCTCCCCGGAATGCTTTTAAAAGTACAATCTGCAATTTCGGTTGCAAAAGGTGCATTTGCTGCATTTAATGGTGTGCTTATGGCAAACCCTATCATTTTAATTATTGCAGCCATCGCAGCATTAGTTGCAGGATTTATTTATTTATGGAACAACTGCGAAGGATTCCGGCAGTTCTGGATAAATTTATGGGAAATAGTTTCCTCCTGGTTTGCCGAAAAAATCGAAAAACTCAAAGAAGGGTTCGAAGTCATTCACGGATTTTTTAACGATTTACCTGGAAATATCGAGGGTGGAATCGAATCTTTTAAAGAAAAAGTTGCATCTGGTGTAGAAAATGTGAAAGAGAATATAGAGGGGAAATTCACTGAAACTTACAACAACGTCGATTCTATCACAAATGGCGGATTATCCGCAGCACTTTCATCCGCAAAGCAAAATCTTTCAAATATGAAATCTGCATACGACGAGGCAGGTGGAGGCATGAAGGGAATCATGGCAGGAGCAATTGAAGGTATTAAGGGTTCTTTTCAAACCGGTTTTACATTCGTTGACACTTTTTCAGGTGGAAAGCTTAGCAATATGGTTTCAAATGTGTCAGGGAAGATGGATGAGGCACACGAAGCTTGCCGCAATGCAATTGAACGTATAAAAAAAATTTTCGATTTCGACTGGCATTTTCCAAAACTCAAGCTGCCACATTTCAGTGCCACAGGTTCGTTTAGTTTAAATCCACTGAAAGTGCCAACGATTGATGTCGACTGGTATGCGAACGGAGGTATCTTGAACAAACCGACTATATTTGGTGCAAATGGCAATTCACTTTTAGGTGGTGGAGAGGCCGGCAAGGAAGTTGTCGCACCATTAACAGACTTGAAAGCCTACATGCGTGAAGTGAATGCGCAATCAAATGTCGAGCTTATACAGGCTCTTAAAGATGGACTTGGGGATGTATTTTACAATGCATTTATAAAAGCCCTAAGAACTGTAAATCCATCCGTAGTCCTTGATGACGAAAAAGTCGGTGAATTTGTCCTTGACCTTTTAAGAAAAGAGGTATTTACATAGTGTTTATTTTCAATGGGAAAAGCAGTGATTCGATGGGTGTCGTTTTAAACGACGAGCTCATTTTTCCAAAATCTGCGATAAATCATGAGAGTGTGGAGATTGATGGAATGGACGGTTCCATCATGACGCCGCTCAATCGAAAAAATATAGAAATGACAGTGAAAGCGACACTTCTTCGGAAGAACAATTTTGACAATGTGAAGGCTTGGCTGGATGGCGAGGGAATCTTTGAGTATGAGGGAAGATACAGAAAGGCTTATATTTTTTCTGACATTGATTTTGAGCGTCACGGTCCATTTAAATATCAATTTGAAATCACGTTCATTTTTGAACCATATTGGCACAGGAAAGATGCTTACATGCAAGTCACAGACACCGTTTTAAATGCCGGAAATGTTGAATCAAAACCATTGATAAAGCTTGTCGGCACGGGAACTGTTGATTTGACTGTTAATGATGTGCGATTTGCTGTCACATTTGATTCTGACGGTGAGATTGAAATTGACTGTGAGAAGATGGAAGAGACAAAGCCGAAGTGTATTTACATTGGGTTTGAATACCCGACACTCCATCCAGGAGTGAATAGCATTACTTTTCACAGTGGAAAGGCAAAAGTCTTTATAAAGAAGAAAGACAGGTGGATTTGATGATTAAAATTTTTGATTCCACAGAAAAAGAATTCAGGACAAACGGTCTCGGTACAATTAGACCGTTGAGCTGTGTTGAGACCAAGAAAATCTCTCTGAACGGATGGTCGGTCAGCATAGAAGTTTCAACGGAATATGCAGATTTAATCGTGAAAGACAGAATCGTGCTTGTTGAGACAAAAGAAAAAGGACCGCAGCCATTTCGTATCGGAGATCCGGAAAAGAAAGACAGGAAAATTTCGTTTACAGCAAATCATGTCTTGTTTGATGCAGAGCGTTACATGCTTGCCGATGTCAGACCTACTGACTTGGGACCTGTCGCATTCGTTCAGTGGTGTAACGACAGGACAGACATAAAAAGCCCTTTTAAAATCAGTGGAACAGCAAAAGGAGTTGCAACTCGTTACTTCATTCGAAAGAATCTTTTAGAAGCTTTTGAAGGAGCGCAGGAAGAATTTGACATTCTATTTGATGTAGAGGGGTTTAATATCAGAGTTTTGTCACCTGAAAAGGTTGGTGGAGACAATGGATTCTCTATTGTATATGGAAAAAATTCGCAGGGCGTCAAAGTGGTTGAATCCTGGTCGGAAGTCTGTACGAAAATCCTTCCGGTTGGAAGTAACGAGTTGCTTCTCCCAGAACTATACTTGACGTCAGATATTTCGTATCCGATTCCATACACCAGGACGGTATCGTTTGATGTGCCGGAGCAGGACGAAAATGATAACGAGTATACGTTGGAACAGAGGCAGGAGACATTGAGAACTCTTGCGAAAAAATATCTGGACGAACACAAATATCCGCAAATTTCATATGAAATCAAAGCGGATGTTCCGCAGGAGCTTTGTATTAATGATGTAATCCGTATAAAGCATCCTCTTTGTTCAATCGATGCGAATGTGCAGTCGTACACATACAATTGCATTTCAAAGAAGGTAAAGACGATAACGTTTGGAAATTATAACACAGATGTGAAAACGATTTTTAAAAGTGCTCTGTCAGCATCCAGGGAAGAGACAAATCGGAACACGGATATTAAGATATCCGCTTACGATGAGTCCGTTCAGAAGATAGCAGGACTCATCGAAAACAGTTTAGGTGTTTTCTACACAAAGAAGGTTTCTGAAAACGGGAGTTATAAGTACTATCTGCATAACAAGCCTAAATTGGAAGAATCCTCTACGGTTTGGACTATCGTCAATGATGCCCTTGCCGTCTCCACGGATGGAGGAAAGACGTGGAATGCCGGAATAGATTCGTCAGGAAATGCGGTTGTGAATGTATTAAATGCAATCGGTATTAATGCAGACTGGATTAATGCCGGAACCATCACAGGAATTCGTTTTAATAATGGAAATGGCAAGTTTATTGTTGATGCGGATGGGAATCTCTACGCGAGCAATGCAGATATCACAGGGGCAATCACATCATCGTCTGCGAAGATTACAGGTGGCAGCATTGTGATAGATCCTGGAACCGACGATGTAACGAAAAACCCATGCAATTTGATGGTGCAGAAGGGCGATGGAACATTTACAAGAGTTGGTGCAGGTGGCATTTTTTACTATCAAAAATCAGGTGATATATATGGTGAGTCGTCAGCTTATTTGACCAGATGTCGAAAAGTATGGGCTGGAAAAGGATATACATCAAAAGTCCTTGGAGAAATTATCGTAGACGGAAAGGAATACTCTGGAAAATTTGGAGAGTATGTTCAAATGCAGAATCTTGAAGTACTAGGCTCGTTAACCTGCACTGGTACAAAATCAAGGCTTGCTGCAACAGAGAATTACAACGACCGCTTGATGTATTGCTATGAACTCCCCTCACCGTTATTTGGTGATGTCGGAGAGGGCGATATGGACGAGAGCGGAGAGTGCATCGTTTATCTCGACAGCATTTTCGCAGAGACTGTAAATACTTCAAAATGTCATTACAGTGTTTTCCTAACCAAATATGGTGAAGGCGATATTTGGGTTGAAAATCGCTCGCCAGAGCATTTTACCGTCAAAGGAACACCTGGTTTGAAATTTTCATGGGAAATCAAGGCAAAGCAGTTGAATTTTGAAGATTTGAGGCTTGAAGAGGACAGGAACATCGGTGTAGAAGATTCGGATATTGAAAATGAAGTTTTTTCATTTTTAGAGAGAGAACAGGAGGATTTAATAGATTATGAGTAAAAAAGTCACGAGCATTGCACTTTTAAATGTGAATGGTATGCAGAAAATCTGTATCACACATTCAGAGATTGACGAAAAGGGCGTCATCACAGAGGATAACAAGCGAACAAGCCGTGTTGTCGTGGATGATGATGTAAACAGTTTAATCACAAAGCTATATGATTTCGCACAGGAAATCGTCGATTCAGAGTAGGAGGTATCATGAGCGATATTAATATTTCAAATACGGATATCGTGCTTGATTTGTACAATAACAACTTCGTAGAGGTCACTTCGAAGCAGTACGATAAGTCAACCAGGACAATATCAGCCCTTATATCAGAGTATGGAAAAGTGATTCAAATTCCAAACGGTGTCACGGCACAGGTTCGAATGAAGAAACCGGATGGAAAAGGAATCATCAAAGATTGTACAATTTCAAACAACAAGATTGTCATTGTGGAAGACGAGCAGATGCTTTTATTCGCTGGAAGGCACAAAGTGGATGTAGTACTTTTTACTGACACACAGAGAGTATCAACACTATCATTTATTTTAGTTGTCGAAAGCGCTGCAGTGTCAGATGAGGATGTTTTATCGTCGAACGAGTACAGTGCATTGGATAAGGCATTGAAAGATTGCAGAGATACAGTCGCAGACATTAACAGAAGACTTGAGGCAGGGGAATTTAATGGAGGTCCGCCAGGAACACGAGGAAGCCAGTGGACGCAGGGAACTTCAATCACAGGAACTGACACTTCACCGACTGTATTTAATGCTTCTGGAATCTCCGATGCACTTGTCAATGATTGCTATTTCAACACGGCGACCGGGAACACTTACAGATGTGTAAGTGCCGGTGATGCCAGCCAAGCGAAATGGGTGTATACGGGATGCCTGAAGAGCATCAGTAACAGTAGTGCGATAACGGAAGAGGGGCAGTATTCAATCGATGCTGTACAGGCAAATCCGAGTATAGAAGGCACACTTGCAAATAAGCAGGAGAGGATAAACGAAAGTTTAACGCAATTAAACACCAATTTAGCATTAAAGCAAGATGCTTCTACCGCTATAAACACAAGTAATATTGGTTCTCAATCTGTTAATTATGCTACATCTGCTGGAAATGCTGGAACTGTTGGTGGATACAGCATTGCAGACATTCAAACAGATGCACAGTCAAGAGCTGACGCTAAACAAGAAAAACTTATAATGGAGCTATACACTGCATCTACTGATGGAAATTACGCTATAGTAAATAAGTCAGGCTATACTTTAATTAGTGCTCACACTGTCCGTGACGATTCAGGCTACTTTGTTAAAGGTATAAATAAGCGTAATGACGGTAGATATACACTCATTATTGATGGACTTACAAGTAGTGCAACAATGAGTTTTTGGCTCACATGGGCTAAAGAATAATCTACATCGTAATAAATGCAGTTACTTGGAATGTCAAATTACCAGACGTAAGCACTGTTCCATCATAATTTCTGATAAAAGCATATATATTCGTTCCGCTTTGCCATTTTCTACAAATCATGTGGTCATTGGAGCTGAATATATCAACTATAGAATCGACATAGTTAGATACTGCAATGTCTTCACTTATTGCAGAAAATGGAATAGTTGCTATACCATTCGATACAGCAACAGTAACATTCTTTGTCCTTGCCTTAACTGCTGATAGAGCTGTTGTATTTGCAGCATTAGCAGCATTTGCCACTTGGGTGACGGATGTTGCAACTTCAGCGATTGAAGCAGCCAACTTGACATCTTCTGCATTACGGTCAACAGCTTCTTGGTTTACAGAAGCAGAAACGTTACTTAAACTTTCGTTTAGCCAAAACGAACACACAAATTATAAAAAGCATCCTCACCATCCGGTGTGGGTGCTTTTTACATAAAAAAATAAAAGAAAGAAGGAAAAAATATGAAAGAAATTGTTTTAATCGCCTCTGACAAGTTAGAGGCAGAAGTTACACCAGATATTAATTCGATATCTGTCACGGTTGAAAATGGCGAGATTTCGACCATGGTTGAAAAATATCGGAATGAGACTTCATTAAAAGTCTCCGAAAAAGAGGATTCAGAGCCCTATGGAATTTATGAAAATTTGACTTTTAAATCTGCAAATGTGGATTCAGAAGGAAACGTCACGCTGCAATTTGCAATTCAGACAGATATTGAACAGCGTATTGTAAAGCTTGAAAAAACACAGTTAGAGCAGGACGATGCCATTTCAGAAATCATGTTCGGAGGTGAAGACGATGAGTAAAGCTGTAAAAAACATCATGATCCGTGTTATTAAGAACCGAATGGAAAACGGGGAGACTTTGGAAGAAATCTTTACAAGTTACCCTCGTTTATCAGAAAAAGAAAAAGAAGAGCTTCGAGAGGCCATTGAGGGCTAGAAGCCGGAAGGAGATTTATGGAAAAACTTTTTAATCACATCAGTATTTATGTAGGAATCGTCGGCGGAGTCATTGCAGGCTTTCTCGGTGGCTGGGACATGCTATTAAAAACCCTTGTGTTTATGGCATGTGCAGACTATTCAACAGGGGTAATCCGTGGAATTTACACGAAAACGTTAAGTTCTGAAATCGGGTTCAAAGGACTGTTGAAAAAAATCGTGATGTTTATCGTGATTGCGGTTGCTTATGAGATTCAGCTTTTGTTAAAAAATACTATTCCATTAAGGGAAGTTGTGAGCACATTTTATATTTGCAATGAGGCATTGAGCATTTTGGAAAATGCTGCAATGTTTATTCCAATTCCACAAAAATTAAAAGATGTCCTTTTACAGTTGCGGGACAGTGGGAGTGTCGAAAATGAGGAGGACGGACAAAATGAATAAATCGATTCAATACGTTAAAGAAAGTGAGGAAAATTAATATGAGAAAAGGAATTGATGTAGCAAAATGGCAGGGTGCGATTGACTGGTTGAAAGTCAAGGCAGCAGGTATTACATTTGCAATTTTAAAAGTGACGAACAAGAGCAACCAGGTAGAGGGTGCATTCGAACAGAACTATGCCGGAGCATCCGCAGCCGGATTAATCATCGGCGTGTATCGTTACGTCTATGCAAAGACCATTGAAGCGGCTGTGGCAGAAGCGAACGCAATCGTAGCTGTACTAAGCGGTCGTAAAGTGCCGTATCGAGTATGGCTTGACATGGAAGATGCTTCGATTCGTGGTGTCGGTCGTGAAATGTTAACGCAGATTATCCGAGCCGAAGCGAATGTACTTATTAATGCCGGGTACTCGGTTGGAATCTATTGTAATAAAGACTGGTACGACAATGTATTAAATGTGGCGGAGCTGCAGGACTTCCCGTTCTGGATTGCTCGGTATGGTTCAAATAATGGTCAGATGCCGGCAGACGAGTACAGCCCAGTTAATCTCAATGGTGTGAAAGCATGGCAGTATACTTCGACTGGTTCCGTAGATGGTGTAAATGGAAATGTGGATTTGGACGTGTCCTTTGAAGATTTGACGGTTGGCGGTGCTGCACCAGATGCATCCGATGTACCGACTTATGAAGTGGGAAAGACATACACGTTACAGGTTGAATTGAAAGTCAGAACCGGCGCTGGGACAAAGTATCCAGCAAAGACACGTAGCCAGATTTCAGCAGATGCGAAAAACCATGATGCGGACAAGGACGGTGCGCCGGACAAAGGAACGGTTGTCACTTGTAAAGAAGTGGCTCGTGTTGGCAATGACATCTGGATTAGAACACCTTCCGGCTGGATGGCTGCATACTACCAGGGAAATGTTTACATAAAATAAGGGAGAAAAGATGAAAGAACCGGAGCATATCGCCCCGGTTCTTTTTTATGTGTAAAAATTTAAAAAATAATATGAAAACGTATTGACATTAATACGAAAACGTATTATTATGTTATCAACAAAGAGATAAGCAATCCACACGGAGGTAGGAACCATGAAAGTTAGAAAAACATTAAAAAACAAGAATACACAGAAAAACGCAGTAGTTTACGAGCACGACAGCAAAGTGATTGTCGATATAAGTGATTATGGAGTTGTTATTGACAACACAGCAATCGAGAAAAAAGAGTTCGATTCAATTTCGGAATACGAAAAGTTTGAAAAAGAGTTCGCCCCTACATCGGTCACAGTGACGGGAGCATTTAAGAAGGTACGAAAATAGGCCAGTGATAAACACTAGCCTTTGAATTAAATATACCAAGCATTAACAGGGACCCAACAACTACTCAGCATAATACGTTCGTTCCAATATTAGCACAAAAATTTAACTATGTAAAGGAGATTAAAAATAAGGTATGGAGAAAAAGATAGACGATGGAATCACTAACGCCGACTTATATGTGACATTGAATGTATTGAAAAAGTACAAAGAGATTTTCGACGGTTGGCAAGCTGAACGAGCCGATGCACTAGCTAAGGCGTATGACATCATCGAGACAGAATTGGAGTATGAGATAGATCAGGAGATTCATTCGGAATTTACGATTGAGCAAGAGACTGGCGAAGTGATTGGAAGAGAGATTCCGTTGTCAGAGTGGGCGCGAAAAAACCACGTCGCCCCTGACAATGCGAGACAAAGAGCAACAAGAGGAACACTCCCGGCGCATAAAGTCGGAAGTATTTGGATGATTAATGAACTTGTTCCAAACGAGGACAAAAGAGTAAAGAAGAAATCATAATGTCCGCAAAATGTCCACGAATTGTGTTCAAGTTCCTATAAATAAAGGAAAGACATCTTGACTTTTAATCAAGTTCTCCGGGAGCGAATTCCCCGATGGAAATAAACAAAGATAGTGCATGTACGCTAATCTTGTTTATTACAATATAGTTGTCTGTATTGTATTAACCTTTCGATTACACTGAAAAAAGTGTAAAAATGTATTGACAATACACTGATAAAGGTGTATTATAATATTAGAAACAAGGAAGGCAATACACAGAAAGCTGAGGTAAAAGATATGAGATATAACAGAGCGGAGATTATGAAAAAAGCATGGGAAGTTTACAAATCACAGAATTTTAACTATAAAAAAAATCTTTGGAGTTTTGCAAAATGTTTAAAAGAAGCTTGGAAAGTAGCAAAAGAAGAAGTTAGAAGAAATTCTTCATCCGTAGAAAAAAAAGAAACTTCAAAAGAGATTAAAGCCGTTGCAGATTGGTTTTTAAAAAAGAACTTCGACCAGAACGAAAGATATGTCATTTCATTAGCAGATATGAAGGCTATAAAAGAAACCGCAAAAGCATACTTTATCAATGCTGTATCAGATTTTGGAACAATCTCATTTTGGTGCCCGAAGAGTGTTTGCTGTTAAGAAAGAGTTAAAGGAGAAAAAAAGCATGATTATTTACAAAGATATTTTGAAAAAACTCTCAAAATCCGGATATAATACAACTCGGTTAAGACGTGAAAAAATCCTCCCAGAATCAGTAATCACGAGGATTAGACACAATGAATCAATTTCAATTGATTCTCTAAACACAATTTGTAAACTCACAAAACTGCCAGTAAAGGATTTGATTGTATATAAGGAGGATGCCACAATGAAAAAATTTGAACTTATAAAGAAAACAGTAGAAATTTCATATAAAAATAGAAAAGAGATTCAACCAGGGTGCGCCGAGGCTGACACTGATCCGGAGCTTCTCCAATCATTCGACAGTTTAAAAGATGCTAAGGCAGCATTAAAAAAATACAAAACAGATATTAAAAAAATGAGCGGATATTATCTCGTGACAGAGTACTCTGTCGAAGAAAATGAGTATGACGAAGATGGTGAATTTGTATCAGGTACAGACATTTGGTGCTATTCGGAAATGGATAGAAGTGATATAGAGAAATAGATGTTTATACAAGAAAAGGCTAGTGAACTTACTAGCTTTTTCTTGTATTATCTGTTACTGCAATTAGGTGGTCCAGATGGAGAAATGGGTGCGTCTATGCGTTACCTGTCGCAGCGGTATAGTATGTCGAACCGGAAAGTGGCAGGGTTGTTGACGGATATTGCCACCGAAGAACTCGGCCACCTCGAAATGGTCGCCACCATCGTACGACAGCTTACCAAGGGTCTTAGCGCGGAAGAGTTAGAGGCAGCCGGATTTGCCCCTTATTATGTGGACCATACGGCTGGCATCTGGCCACAGGCAGCAGGCGGTGTTCCGTTTAATGCATGCGAGTTCCAGTCAAAAGGCGATTCGATTACGGATTTGTTCGAGGATATGGCAGCAGAGCAGAAAGCGAGAACTACCTATGACAATATTTTGCGTCTGGTAAAAGATCCGGAGGTTTGTGACCCGATTCGTTTCTTGCGGGCACGTGAGGTGGTTCATTTTCAGCGTTTTGGTGAAGGACTTCGCATGGTTCAGGATGATTTGGACAGCAGAAACTATTATGTCTGCAATCCTGACTTTGACAGCCCGTGTTTTAACTGCAAATAGCACAATACAATCGAATTTGAGAAAGATTATCAAAAAGATGCCCAATATCAAATTATTGGAGCATCTTTTTTTGTGAAAAAGAACGGTGTTATTTTAATTGACAGAAAAAATTGAGGGCGATATACTACTATTAGTTAGTTGAGAATAACTCTCAATAACAAACAGAAGAAGGAAAGTAAATAGTATGACATTGAATAATTTGCCAATTGGTGATGAGGCTATCATAACAAAAGTCGGAGGCGAAGGCGCACTAAGGTGCCGTCTGCTCGACATGGGAATTATTCCCGAAACAAAGGTAAAGGTGCAGAAAGTGGCTCCGATGGGAGATCCGATTGAGATTCGGTTAAGGGGATATGAGCTTACCATTCGAAAAGAGGATGCCGAGAAAATAGAGGTAGAGGCGGAGGAGACGTTATGATTTTTGCATTAGCAGGAAACCAGAATTGCGGTAAGACAACGCTGTTTAATCAGTTAACCGGATCTAACCAGCATGTAGGAAATTTCCCAGGGGTAACCGTGGATCAGAAAATGGGAGAAATCCGTTCTGTAAAAAATTGTACAGTTGTGGATCTTCCGGGTATTTATTCCATCCGTCCCTACACGAACGAAGAGATTGTGACAAGGGATTTTATCTTAAACGAGAAGCCGGATGGAATCATCAACATTGTGGATGCAACAAATATTGAACGAAATCTTTATCTGACACTTCAGCTGTTAGAGATGCATATCCCAATGGTTTTAGCACTCAATATGATGGATGAGGTGCGAGGAAACGGAGGTTCCATTGATTATGACCAAATGTCGGAGCTGTTAGGAATTCCAGTAATTCCAATCAGTGCGGCAAAAGATGAAGGAATCGAAGATTTGATTCAGGCAATCGTTTCCGTTTCGAAAAAGAAGATTTATCCGAAAGTGCTTGATTTTTGTGAGCAGGGTCCTGTGCACCGTTGTATTCACGCAGTGTCTCATCAGGTGGAAGACCATGCAATCAAAAGCGGAATGTCACCTCGTTTTGCGGCAACCAAAATTG
This sequence comes from Roseburia sp. 831b, assembly GCF_001940165.2. Classification (NCBI taxonomy): domain Bacteria; kingdom Bacillati; phylum Bacillota; class Clostridia; order Lachnospirales; family Lachnospiraceae; genus Roseburia; species Roseburia sp. 831b. The sequence goes on from NZ_CP135162.1 coordinate 1,020,991, forward strand.
TAGAAAACGACACGCAAATCATTGAAAAACTGGAATTAAGCCAGAACGAGCTTGAGATGATGGAACACAGCATCGAGGAGATGGAAAAGGATCATTGCATGGACCGAAATGCTGCGTTAGCAGATATGCGTTATACCTTTATTGAAAAAGTCTGCTCAAAGACTGTAAAAAAATGTCATGAGAGTAAAGAACATAGACGAAGCGTAAAGATTGACAGTGTTTTAACAAATAAATATCTTGCAATTCCAATGTTTTTAGCAATTATGTTTTTGGTGTTCTTTTTAACCTTTAACGTGATTGGAGCAGGACTTAGCGATTTGCTTGCGCTAGGTATTGATGCATTGACAAGGGTATGTGATAATGCCCTGACGGCATATGGAATGAATCCGGTGGTACATAGTCTTTTGATTGATGGTGTTTTTGCGGGAGTCGGAAGCGTGTTAAGTTTCCTTCCAATTATCGTGGTGCTGTTTTTCTTCCTGTCGATTTTAGAGGATTCCGGTTACATGGCGCGTGTTGCATTTGTGATGGACAAATCCTTGCGAAAAATCGGGTTATCGGGCAGAAGTTTTGTCCCGATGTTAATCGGGTTTGGTTGTACGGTTCCTGCCGTTATGGCAAGCAGAACGTTATCCTCAGAACGTGACCGTAAAATGACCATCATGCTGACTCCGTTTATCAGCTGCTCGGCAAAGATTCCAATTTATGCCGTATTTTCAGCGGCTTTCTTCCCGGGACATGAGGCACTTGTCATGATAGGGCTTTATGTGACAGGAATCGTGGTTGGTATTCTTGCCGCACTGATTTTGAACCGGACAATTTTCCGTGGAAATCCAATTCCATTTGTGATGGAGCTTCCGAATTATCGTTTTCCGTCCCTAAAGAGCGTCGGACAGTTGATGTGGGATAAGGCAAAAGATTTCATTGAACGTGCATTTACTGTTATTTTTGTCGCGACAATTATCATCTGGTTTTTGCAGACGTTCGACACAAGATTAAATGTTGTGTCTGACAGTTCAAAGAGTCTGCTGGCTTTGATTGGGCAGTGGATTGCGCCGGTATTTCGTCCGTTAGGCTTCGCAGACTGGAGAGTTTCCACTGCGCTGATTACCGGATTTACGGCAAAAGAGGCAGTGGTTAGTACCATGAGCGTTTTGACAGGAACTGCGACATCACAGCTTAGTACAACACTTGGTGGCATGTTTACACCGCTTTCTGCGGTCAGTTTCCTGCTGTTTACCTTACTCTATACGCCATGTGTTGCCGCAATTGCTGCAATCAGGCGTGAGATGGGAAAAACATGGCAGGCAGTTTTGATTGTCTGCTTACAATGTACGGTTGCATGGTTTATTGCATTCTTGTTTTATCAAATAGGAGGCTTGTTTTAAAGAATGAAGTGGCTGGACTGGTTTGTGCTTCTTTTTCTGCTTTTTTGGCTGATACTTGTCATCCGATATAGCTGGAAAAAGAGAAAAAATGGGGGATGTATGGACTGTGGTCATTGTAGCGGACAATGCTCCTCTTGCGGACAACATAAAAAATAAAATCAGAAACTGGTATAAAAGAAAAGGCTTTGGGCTTTCTTTCTATCATGGCATAGAGAGAAAGCACCATAGCTTTTTTCGTTGTATTAGTGCAAAATCTGTCAAAAGTATGAAACGAAACTTGTCGAAAGTACTATTTGTAGTTATAATTATAATAAAATTTATCGATAATTTCGAAAGGAAATGGTATAGTATGAAAAAGAAAATTATTTTTTTGACGGCGATGTTATGCTTAGGGTTAACCGCATGCGGGAAGACGGAGAAAACAGAGTCTGTCAATCCACAGGATTCCACAGAGCAGATGTCGCAGGAAAGTGACTCTGGGACAGTTTCTTTAACCGTATGGGGAGCTGAGGAAGACCAAGATCTTTTGAATAAGATGGTACAGAGTTTTGAAGAGGAATACAAAGGAGTGGCAAAATTTGATATTACGGTTGCGGCACAGAGTGAGTCAACCTGTAAGGATAGTTTGCTTGGAGATGTCCAGTCAGGGGCAGATGTATTTACCTTTGCAGATGACCAGTTAAAGACAATGGTTGCGGCAGGTGTGTTACAGCCGGTTGAGGATGATGATACAGTAAAATCTGAGAATCTTGAGGCTGCAGTTGAGGCATCTACCGTAAATGATACGTTATATGCATATCCAATGACGGCGGACAACGGATATTTTATGTATTACAATAAAGATTATTTTACAGATGAAGATGTGCAGACACTTGATCAGATGTTAAATGTTGCAGCAGCAAATGGCAAGAAGGTTGCAATGGACTGGACATCCGGCTGGTATTTGTATTCCTTCTTTGGCAATACTGGTATGGAACTGGGATTAAATGATGATGGAATTTCAAATTACTGTACCTGGAATGCAACAGATGGACAGATTAAGGGTGTGGATGTTGCAAATGCCATGCTTACGATTGCAGCCAATCCGGGATTTGGTAATATGACAGATTCAGATTTCATCGAAGGTGTCAAGAACGGAAGTGTAATCGCAGGCGTGAGCGGTGTCTGGGATGCGAATGGGTTAAAAGAAGTGTGGGGAGACAGTATGGGAGCTACCAAACTTCCAACTTACACCTGCGCAGGACAGCAGGTTCAGATGTCTTCTTTCTCCGGTTATAAGATAGTTGGTGTGAATGCATATTCCAAACATGTAGACTGGGCATCCAAGCTTGCAGAGTGGATTACAAATGAACAGAATCAGACCTTACGTTTCGAAGAGCGTGGACAGGGTCCATCCAATAAAAAAGCTTCTGAATCGGATGCAGTCAAACAGGCACCTGCCATTCAGGCAGTAATGCAGCAGGCAGAGTTCTCCAGTTTGCAGCGTATCGGAGAGGCTTATTGGAATCCGGTAACGGATTTTGGAACGACAATGGCTTCGTTAAATCCATCCGGTATGGATTTACAGGAATACATGGATAAAATGGTAAAAGAAATTACAGCATCATATGCAAAATAAGGGGGTGGCATCATGAAAAAGAAAAGAAGCATTCGCAACATGATTTTAATACCGGTTGCGGTATTGGGGCTCGTTGCGATTTTATCAAATCTGCTTTCGTTGACAAATATTCAAAAAGTAAATAAGAATGCGTCTGCAATTGCAGATGATTACATGGTCAGTATTGCAGAACTTAGCACTATACAAAGACAAGCTCAGGATATTCATAAATTGGCATTGTCTCATATCATTGCAACAGATTTTGATACCATGATTGGGATTGTAGATGATATCAATGAGCAGGAAAAAGTTTTAGACGGTTATCTGGATTCTTATCAGAAACATGTGTCTGGTAAGACGGAAGAGAATTATAACAATCTATTAGATAACTATGAGAACTTTAAATTAACCATCCGACAGCTTATGGCGTACAGTGCTAATAATAAGACGTCGGATGCATATGCCCTTGCAAATAATGACCTTGCAAACTATGGAAAAGCGATTGAGGAGAATATTACGACTATCCAAGAAGAAATCAATGCCGAGGCTGATGAAGGAAGAACATCGTTAGCAATGGTATATCATGCTTCTATTGTGGCAAGCATTCTCAATATTTTGGTTAGTGCTGCATCTGTGGCGGTTGCAGTTCTTATCGTTATTCGAAAAGTAGTGAAACCAATTAAGAAAACAGAAAAAGAACTTACGGATATTATTCATGAAATTGATCAAAGGCAAGGAGATCTTACCAGACGAGTTCCGATTGTATCCAATGACGAGATTGCGGAGCTTGGAACAGGTATCAACTTATTTATTGAGAAATTACAGCATATTTTCCGACTCTTAGGAAGTAATACCACAGAGATGAACACTGTTGTGACGGAAGTTCGTGAGAATGTCAGAACTTCAAACGACAGCGCTTCTGATTTGTCAGCTGCAACAGAGGAGCTTTCTGCAACAATGGAAGAAGTGGCAAGCAATGCAACGGTAATCAATGAGAATACAGAATCCGTCCGTGTTGAAGTAAATCTGATTTCGGACAAATCATCTGAGATGAATGCATATTCCAAAGAGATGCGTGCCCGTGCAGATCAGATGGGCAATGCAGCAAAAGAAAATATGGCTGTGACAAGTGAAAAAGTAAATCAGATTATGTCTGTATTGAATCAGGCGATTGAAGACAGTAAGAGTGTAGACCAGGTTGATAATTTAACAAACGATATTTTAAATATTTCCGGACAGACAAACCTTCTTGCTTTAAATGCGTCCATTGAGGCAGCAAGGGCAGGGGAGGCAGGAAAAGGATTTGCCGTTGTCGCAGAGGAGATTGGAGAACTTGCAAATTCAAGCCGTGAGACTGCAAACCGTATTCAGGAAATCAACAGTGTAGTAACGTCAGCTGTACATAATCTTGCAGACCACGCACAGAGTCTGGTAGCTTACATGAATGAAAGTATTTTGCCAGAGTTTGAGAACTTCGTTACTGCAGGTGGACAGTATAAAGATGACGCAACCCATGTTGAGACGGTCATGAATGAATTTGCGGATAAGACCGATGCCTTAAGAAATTCAATGAATGAAATTGCAGATTCTATTCAGACAATCACAACAGCGATTGACGAAGGTGTTGAAGGTGTAACCGGAGCGGCAAACAGTACGCAGGTATTGGTAACAGACCTTGATAATATCTTAAAGAACATGGATCGCAACCATGAGATTGTAACAACACTTCATGATGAGACCACAATCTTTACCAATTTATAATGGTATGCAAATTGTAAAAAAATTGCATAGAGCAGACAATTGCGAAAGGGGCTGATTTTTCAGCCCCTTTTTCTTCCACATAAAATATTTTAAGTGGGCAAAGGTTTCTGTGGACTTCCTATCTTGTCAGATGATAAGAATTGTTATATAATATCGTAAGGTTTTGTATACAAAGAGGAAGAGGCGTCAGAAAGCTGCGTCCTTTGAAAAAGTTAGGAGAATAGATATGAGTAAAGTAAGAACAAGATTTGCACCAAGTCCAACCGGTAGAATGCATGTAGGAAATTTGCGTTCTGCATTATATGAATATTTAATTGCAAAACATGCAGGCGGAGACTTTATGCTTCGTATTGAAGATACAGATCAGGAGCGTTTCGTGGAAGGTGCGGTTGATATTATTTATCGTACGATGGAGAAAACAGGTTTGGTTCATGATGAGGGACCAGATAAAGATGGTGGAGTAGGCCCTTATGTACAGAGTGAGCGTATGAAAACCGGAATCTACATGAAATACGCAAAAGAGTTAGTAGAAAAAGGCGAAGCGTATTATTGTTTCTGTGATAAAGAGCGTTTAGACTCCTTAAAAACAGAGGTTGTCGATGGAAAAGAGATTATGATTTATGACAAACATTGTCTGTCTTTATCCAAAGAAGAGGTAGAGGCAAACCTTGCAGCCGGAAAGCCTTTTGTCATCAGACAGAATATTCCAAATGAAGGAACCACAACGTTCCATGATGAACTTTATGGAGATATTACAGTAGAAAATTCTGAGTTAGACGATATGATTTTAATCAAATCCGATGGATATCCAACCTATAACTTTGCAAACGTTGTAGATGATCATACCATGAACATTACACACGTGGTAAGAGGAAATGAATACCTTTCTTCCTCTCCAAAATATCAGCGTTTATACGATGCATTTGGATGGGAATCACCGGTATACATTCATTTGCCACTGATTACCGATGAAAATCACAAGAAGCTTTCTAAGAGATGTGGTCATTCTTCTTTTGAAGATTTATTAGATCAGGGATTTTTGACAGAGGCAATTGTAAACTACATCGCACTCTTAGGATGGAGCCCGGAAGATAACCGTGAGATTTTCTCATTAGAAGAGCTTGTAAAAGAATTCGATTATCACAGAATCAGCAAATCACCGGCTGTATTTGATTACACAAAATTAAAATGGATGAATGGTGAGTACATCAAAGCGATGGATTTTGATAAATTCTATGAGATGGCACTTCCATACATCAAAGAAGTCATCACAAAAGATATGGACTTTAAGAAGATTGCAGCAATGGTAAAAACAAGAATCGAGGTATTCCCGGAAATCAAAGATCATATTGATTTCTTAGAGGAACTTCCAGAGTATGATGTTGCTATGTATACACATAAGAAGATGAAGACCAATGCAGAGACTTCTTTACAGGTGTTAACAGAGGTTCTTCCAATCTTAGAGGCACAGGAAGATTACTGCAACGATGCTTTGTATGCAACACTTTGCGACTATGTAAAAGAAAAAGAGGTAAAGAACGGCTATGTAATGTGGCCAATCCGTACTGCTGTTTCCGGTAAACAGATGACACCGGGAGGTGCAACAGAGTTGATGGAATTGCTTGGAAAAGAAGAATCCATTCGCAGAATCAAAAAAGGTATTGAACTTTTAAGCAATGCAAATTAAGTATTTTAAATAGAAAGTGCAGTCTGCACTTTCTATTTCTTTCTTAGAAGGAGAACAATATTCAATGAGTTTTAACAAGTCTCAGGAAGAGGCCATTCATCATAAGGATGGTCCTTGTCTTACATTAGCCGGTCCCGGATCGGGCAAAACTCTTGTCATCACAGAACGAACCAAATATCTGATTACAGAATATGGAATCGACCCTTCCCACATTTTAGTCATCACATTTACGAAAGCGGCTGCACTTGAAATGAAGGCGCGTTTTTTAAAACTGATGGGAACCGATTCTTGTCAGGTCACGTTTGGAACCTTTCACGCAGTGTATTTTAGCGTCCTAAAACACGCCTATCATTATTCTGCGTCCAATATTATAAGGGAAGACCAAAAGTATCAGTTCATGCGTGAAATCATCCAGAGACAGTATTTGGAATATGAGGATGAGACGGAATTTATCACCTCTATTTTGGGAGAAATCAGTACCGTCAAAAATTCTGGGATTGATCTGGCACATTATTATGCAAAAAACTGCGCAGAAGAAGTGTTTCGTAAGATTTACCGTCTCTATGAAGAAAGGCTTCACCAGGGAAGGCTGATTGATTTTGACGATATGCTAGTCTATACCTATGAGTTGTTCAAGGAGCGCAAGGATTATCTGAATGCCTGGCAGAAAAAGTATCAATATATCTTAATTGATGAGTTTCAGGATATCAATAAAATCCAGTTTGATGTCATCAAAATGATTGCCCAGCCGAAGAACAACCTTTTCATTGTGGGAGATGACGACCAGTCCATCTATCGTTTCCGTGGTGCAAAGCCGGAGATTATGCTTCATTTTAAAGACGATTTCCCGGATGCAAAAGAGATTTTACTAGATACCAATTACCGCTCGCAGGCAAATGTGGTAAAACAATCCATCAATCTGATTAGCTATAACAAAGAACGGTATCAGAAAGAAATCCAGGCATTCCAGGAACCGATGGATGAAGTGCGATACGCAGTGTTTAAAAGCCAGAAGGAGGAGAATTCCAAGATTATCTGGGAGATACAAGAACAGATAGAAAAGGGAGCATCATACTCTGATTTTGCGATTCTGTTTCGGACGAACACACAGCCAAGACTTTTGATGGAGCAGTTGATGGAGTATAATATTCCGTTTCGGACGAAGGACAATATCCCAAACCTTTATGAACACTGGATTGCAAAAGATATTTTTGCCTATATCCGCATTGCAAAAGGAAGCAGACTGCGCCGTGATTTTTTGCAGATTATGAACCGCCCGAAACGTTATATCAGCAGAGATTCTTTGGATGAAGAGACGGTTGCATTTGATGTCTGGGAATGGTTTTACGAGGAGCAGCCATGGATTCGGGAACGGATTGAACGGTTGGAATACGATATCAAAATGCTTTCCGGGATGAGTCCGTATGCAGCGATTAACTATATCAGGCGAGGAATTGGGTATGACGATTTCTGCGCAGAATATGCAGATTACCGTCGTATCAACCCAGATGATTTGTACGAAGTGTTAGAAGAACTTTTAGCCGGTGCAAAGGAATACAAGACGTATGATGACTGGTTTAATCACATTGAAGAATATGGAAAAGAATTAGAGCGTCTTAGCAGAATACAAAATCAAAATGAAAACAGTGTTTCCCTTGCAACCTTACATAGTTCAAAAGGGTTAGAATATCCAACGGTTTACATTGTGGACGTCAATGAAGGACTGATGCCATACAAAAAGGCGGTGTTAGACCAGGATATTGAGGAGGAGCGCCGCATGTTTTATGTTGGTATGACCAGAGCAAAAAAAGAACTAAATATTTTTTCTGTGCAGAATCTCAATAACAAGGAGATGGAGATTTCCAGATTTGTAAAAGAGTCGAAGATAGCAAATGCTAAAAAAGTGGAGTAGGAAGCTTTGCATTTTTCAAATCATAATGCAGCAAACAATGTTTTTGCAGCTGATAAAAAAAGATGCCACAAATGGAAAAAAATCCATCCGGCATCTTTTTGTTATAGGAAAAACCTATTCATCATCGTCGGCTAATTTTTCGTAATCAGCCTCGTCTAACAATTCGTCAAAACGATCGGAAACAGCCTCGTATTCCTCATCATCCTGAATGTTTTCTAAGTTCGGATTGCCTTCGGAATCCTCGGAGTAACGGTAGATGAAAACTTCACCTTCCTCGTTTGGTTCTCCCTTCTCATCCAGTGGAAGCAGTGCAATATAATCCTGTTCTCCAACATCAAAAATCGTTAAAATCTCGCATTCTACCTGAGTTCCATCATCCAAATCCAGGGTAACGCAGATATCGGCGTCATCGTCTGTGTTTAAGTTCTTCTGAAGATCTTCTTTACTTGCCATTTGGGCACCTCTCATTCTATCATTTGGAATGTGTTCCATTTTGTAGTTCTATTATAAAAAGCCATCCCCAAAAAGTCAATCACACAAAAAACATTTGCAAAATGATGTACAAAAATGCCCAGAAACGGTATAATAAACAAAGTTTAAGGAAAAAGACGGTTTCGCTGGAAAGGTAAGGCATCTGGTATATATGAATTTTACGATAAAAGAAGGCAATTATAAGGAATTAGGCGCTGTGGCAGAAAAGAAAACTGTGACATTTACGTTTTGTGCGAAAAAAGACGAAGAATGTGCTATTCTTTTATATGAGAAAGAAGAACAAAAACAGCATCGCATTTTAATTCCAAAGGAATACAGGATTGGTTCACTCTGTTCCGTTTGCGTCGAACCGATTGCATGGAAAAATATAGTCTATCAGTATGAAATCAATGGTGTGATACAGGTAGACCCTTATGCAAAAGAAATTATTGGAAGAGAAGCGTGGAATCCGGTTTGTGAAAAAAAGGAAGTGCGTGAGGTTTTTGCTGGCATAACGGGAAACTGCGACTTTACACACAAAGAGAGGAGAGAGCCTGTTACAAAAGACCAGATGATTCTTTATAAACTTCATGTCAGAGGATTTTCCATGGAGGATACGTCGGTCAGAGGACAAAAGAAGGGAACGTTTCCTGCGGTCACGGCAAAAATTCCATACTTAAAAGAACTTGGCATCACAACATTAGAACTGATGCCAGTCTACGAGTTTGAGGAGGCGGACCCAAGGGAAGCGTTAAATTTCTGGGGATATACAAAAGGCAATTATTTTGCAGTAAAATCATCTTATGGGAAAAAGGATGCAAGGAAGGAATTCAGACAGCTTGTGGACACGCTACATGCGCATCACATGGAGGCTGTCATGGAGATTTACTTTGAGGAAAAAGAAAGCCACAGCCTTATTTTAGATGCCCTGCGTTATTGGGTGATGGAGTATCAGGTAGATGGTTTTCATCTTCTTGGAAATCATTTGCCGGTTACTGCGATTGTGCAAGATCCGCTGTTGCAGGAGACGAAGTTTTTCTATACCGGTTTTGCGCCGGAACTTTTAGAAGATGGAGAGACTAATTCGAGACTGTTTGTCTATAACGATAATTATTTATACCCGGTTCGGAAAATGTTAAACCACTTAGGCGGAAATATGGTGGAATTTGCGGGACAGCAGCGAAAACAGGATGTTGCGCAAGGATTTGTCAATTATATTTCAAGCAACAATGGTTTTACATTAGCGGATCTCTTTTCTTATGAGCAAAAACATAATGAAAAAAATGGTGAGGATAACCGGGATGGAAATAACTGGAATTTCAGCTCCAATTGTGGTGCGGAAGGCCCTACCAGAAAAAAACAGATTCGGGAAATGAGAGAACTTAGAATCCGGAATGCATTTGCCTGCCTGCTGCTTGCGCAGGGGGTTCCGCTTTTATGGTCGGGGGACGAGTTCGCCAACTCACAGGATGGAAATAACAACGCTTATTGCCAGGATAATGAGATCGGCTGGATTAACTGGAAACAGGCGAAAAAAGAACAGTGGCTTACGGATTATGTAAAAGAATTAATCCGCTTTCGAAAGGAACATCCGGTTGTCTCAAGCGCTGTGCCAATGAGGCTTTGCGATTATGCGCAAAAAGGAATGCCGGACTTATCTTATCATGAGAAAAGTGCCTGGATGCTGGAATTTTTGCCGGAACAGCAAGATATCGGCATGATGTACTGTGGCGGATATGCAAAAGATACAAATTCACAGGAGGATGTCTACATTGCCTACAATTTTCATGTGGGGAATGGTGCGCTTGCATTGCCAAAATTGCAAGAAAATAAGAAGTGGCACCTTGTCATGGATACCTCACTTGGGAAAACACCGTTTTTGGAAAAGGCAGCATTGTTAAAAAATCAACAAACTTATGCGATAAGTGGACAAACGGTTGCAATTCTGATATCACGAAAAGTGCCAAAGGCAGTGGCAGAAGAAAAAACGCAAAAAAAGACAAAAAATGAAAGTAAGAGATGGGAATAGAACATGAAAGCATGGAAACATTTTTGTACAATCAATCATCATAAAAATCTGGTTATGAAGGGATGCTTTCAGGTAGGCTTATACAAGCAAGGGCTGTTACATGACCTTTCGAAGTATACGCCGACGGAATTTTTGGTTGGCTGTAAGTATTATCAGGGGACGATGAGTCCGAATAATGCAGAGCGGAAGGAACGTGGTTATTCCACAGCCTGGCTGCACCACAAAGGCAGAAATAAGCATCATTTAGAGTACTGGATTGACTATGGAGTGCCGGATCAGGAAGGACCGGAAAAGGGAAAACCAAAGGGTCTTATGGGAATGAAGATGCCAATCCGCTATGTGGTGGAGATGTACATTGACCGTGTGGCAGCGTCAAAAAATTATCAAAAAGAAAAATACCGCAATGACAGTGCGTTAAAATATTATAACAATGGAAAAGAAGTTCACATTCTTCATGATGACACCAGAGCTCTTTTGGAGCTGTTGCTTGAAATGGTGGCATTAAAGGGAGAAAAGGAGACAAATCATTTTATCAAATATGAACTGCTAAAAGGAAAAATTCCTTACGAAAAAGAATGGCTGCAGGAATATCTTCGTAAAATGAAGCAGTAAGCGCAGATTGCGCAAAAGCAAAAATGTTGTCCTAAAAAAGTTTTTTTGGAAAAAAGAAGGGGAAAAGCACGGAAAACATGGCCGAAACATAGAATGTATCAAATAGGCTTTTAAGGTGCGTTTTGAAAACATTTTTGACTCCATTATCACCAGATGAGGAAGCTTCCTGCTTGCAGAAGTTAAAAAAAGGCGACCTTGAGGCGAGAAATGAACTTGTGGAACGAAATATGCGTCTGGTTGCCCATGTCGCAAAAAAATACCAGAACACAGAGGAAGACATGGAAGATTTGATTTCCATCGGAACCATCGGGTTAATCAAGGCGGTTTCTACCTACAAGGAAAATCACGGGAGCAGACTGGCAACTTACGCAGCACGCTGCATTGACAATGAACTTTTGATGTATTTTCGAATGCGTAAGAAAAATGCCAAAGATGTTTCCCTGTATGAACCGATTGGAACAGATAAAGAGGGAAACCAGATTCATCTTTTGGATATCGTCGAATCCGAGCAGGTGGACGTTGTCGAAGAGATGGAAAAAAACAGAAAGATTCAAAGGATGATGCAGATTTTACCCGAGGTTTTAAATGAAAGGGAACAGGAAATCATCATAAACCGGTATGGCCTTTTTCAAAAAAAGACGATGACGCAGCGTGAACTTGCCGCAAGAATGGGAATCTCAAGATCCTATGTTTCAAGGATTGAAAAAAGAGCGCTAGACAAACTAAAGTTAAATTTTTAAAAAATATAGTAATTATTCTTTGAAAAAGATGAAATCTATGCTATGATGATTTCATCTTTTTTATCTATAACGTCAATTGGCATTCAGCCAGAATTTCCAAAATTTAAAAGAAAACAGAATAGGAGTGATTATTTGTATAGTATCGTTTCCACTGCAATTGTGCATGGAATTGAAAGTATTCCAATTACGGTAGAAGCAGACATCAGTGAAGGACTGCCTGTTTTTGAGATGGTAGGATTTTTGTCTGCTGAAGTAAAGGAGGCAAAAGAACGTGTCAGGACGGCACTGAAAAATTCAGGCTTTTTATTGCCGGCCAAGAGGATTACCGTAAATTTTTCTCCGGCAAATATCAGAAAAACGGGGTCTGGATTTGATTTACCGGTTGCGCTTGCAATTCTTTGTGCGCTTGGTATGATTCCAGAAGATTCCCTAAAGGATAGTATTGTAATAGGAGAACTTGGGTTAAACGGGAAAATACAAGGTGTGACAGGCGTTCTTCCGATTGTCGCAATGGCGAAAAAGAATGGAAAGAAGGCATGCCTGATACCGGAATGTAACAGAAAAGAAGCGGGACTTGTATCTGGCATGGCGGTATATGGAATGTCAGATTTGAAAGAGGCGATTTCTTTTTTAAATGGCGGTGCTTATGTCGAAAAAACAGATATTAATATAGAAGAGATTCCGCTCAAGGAACGAACCTATGATTTTGCTGACATAAATGGTCAGAAAATGTTAAAACGGGCCTGTGAGGTGGCAGTTTCCGGGATGCATAATCTTTTGATGATTGGGCCGCCGGGGGCAGGAAAGACCATGACAGCGATGCGGATTCCGTCCATTCTTCCACCGTTAGATGAGGAAGAGCAAATGGAGCTTTCGAAAATATACAGTGTGTGCGGTTTGCTGGAACAAAGTGAGACGCTTTTAAAAGAGCGTCCGTTTCGAAATCCGCATCACACGATTACGCCGCAGGGGTTATCTGGAGGAGGCACTTACCCGAAACCGGGGGAGATATCACTGGCACATAAGGGCGTCCTGTTTTTGGATGAACTTCCCGAATTTCAAAAGACGACACTTGAGATTTTAAGGCAGCCGATGGAAGAAAAGAAGGTTCACCTCGTCCGTGCGTATGGAAACTATGTGTTCCCGGCGGATTTTATCTTAGTGGCGGCGATGAATCCGTGTTCCTGTGGCTACTATCCGGATATGCAAAGATGCAGGTGTTCGCAGACGGCAATCGAGCGCTATCTGAACAAAATCAGCCAGCCGCTTTTAGACCGGATTGACATCAGCATAGAGGCGTCAAAAATCAGTTATGACGAATTAAATGAAGAGATGGAAAATGAGACTTCAGAACAGATTCGACAAAGGGTTGTCCGGGCAATGGAAGTACAAAAAATAAGATATCAAGAAGAAGCATTTTGCTATAACAGCCAGATTCCATCCTCCAAAATAAAAGAGTATTGTGCGCTAACACCAGAGTTAGAAGACTATATGAGACAGATGTTTCAAAAATTAAATTTAACAGCAAGGTCATATCATAAAATCTTAAAGGTGTCGAGAACGCTTGCTGATATGGAGTCCTCCGAAAGGATACGGAAAAAGCATCTGGAGGAAGCAATCTGTTACCGGAGTCTCGAACGGAAATTTTTTCAAAGAGGAGGTGTCAGGTGAAAAAGTATCAATACTGGCTTTCGAACATTCCGGGAATAGGAAATCGCACGATTCATCACCTGATACAGATATATGGTGATGCGAGGGAAGTTTATTTTTCGAAGGAATCTAGACTTCAGGCGGTTCCAAAACTTTCGAAAATACAACAGGAAAGCATTTTAGAGTCTAAAAAGACATGGAATTTAGAAAGACAGGAGGAAAAATTACAGGAAAGCGGAATTTCTTTCTTTTGCATCGAAAATGATGATTTCCCCGAAAAAATACGAAATATTTATGATGCACCATACAGTTTTTATTGCAAGGGGAAACTTCCGGATCCCAAGGAGAAAAGCATTGCCATCGTAGGGGCACGCAGATGCAGCGAATATGGGCGTGCTGTGGCGTTAGAGCTGGGAGAAAAATTTGCAAAAGAAAATGTGAGTGTGATAAGCGGCATGGCACTTGGCATTGATGCGTTTGGACATTGGGGTGCCATCCGTGGAAAAGGAAAGACCTATGCCGTATTAGGATGCGGTGTGGATGTCTGTTATCCGCCCACAAACCGTTCTCTATATGAAAAAATTTTACAGACTGGTGGCATCATTAGTGAATACCCCATTGGAACGCAGCCAGTGGCGAAACTTTTTCCAGCGAGAAACCGTCTGATTTCGGCATTCTCAGATGCCGTGATTGTTGTGGAGGCAAGAAGAAAGAGTGGCTCTTTGATCACGGCTGATTTTGCACTTGAACAGGGAAAGGATATTTATGCGGTTCCGGGCGGAATTTACGATGATTTAAGCCTTGGATGCAACGATTTAATCCGCCAGGGAGCAGGCATTGTAACAGGTACAAATGCCCTTTTAACAGACCTTAATTTCACATCATCCGATGACATGGAACAACTGACCCTTGAAAAAATATTACTTGAAAAACATGAATCGTTGGTGTATAGTTGTGTAGATTTACGACCGAGAAGTATCGATGAACTTTTGAGAAAAACCGGTCTTTCTGTACAAAAGCTGATTCCCGCAGTAACAGCTTTACAGGAAAAGAATCTCATTGAAGAATCATTTAAAAATTATTATATAAGACGAAATTAGGGGATATCAAAGGAGATGGATGAATGGCAAAATATCTTGTGATCGTGGAATCACCGGCAAAGGTAAAAACAATCAAGAAATTTTTAGGCAAGAATTATGAAGTGGTGGCATCAAATGGACATGTGCGTGATTTGCCGAAGAGTACTTTAGGAATTGACATAGAACATGATTATGAGCCAAAGTATATTACAATACGTGGAAAAGGCGATATTCTTGCAAAGCTAAGAAAAGAAGTCAAAAAAGCAGATAAAGTTTATCTCGCAACCGACCCGGACCGTGAGGGAGAAGCAATTTCCTGGCACTTAAGCCAGAGCTTAAAGTTAGCAGATAAAAAAGTTTACCGAATTAGCTTTAACGAAATTACACAGAATGCGGTAAAGACTTCGTTAAAAGAGCCACGGGAGATTGACATGGATCTTGTCAATGCCCAGCAGGCAAGAAGAATGTTGGATCGTATGGTAGGATACCGGATTAGTCCGCTCCTTTGGGCAAAAGTAAAACGTGGATTAAGTGCAGGACGTGTGCAGTCGGTTGCCCTTCGTATTATCTGTGACAGAGAAGAGGAGATTAATGCGTTTATTCCGGAAGAATACTGGACACTTGATGCATCGTTACAGATTCCTGGAGAAAAGAAACCACTGGTAGCGAAGTTCTATGGAGATGAGAAAAGCAAGATGACAATTTCATCTGAAACAGAGATGAAAAAAGTCATGGATGAAATCAGACAGGAAGAATTCCAGGTTTTAGACGTTAAAAAAGGAGAGCGTGTGAAAAAAGCACCGCTTCCGTTTACGACAAGTACCATGCAGCAGGAAGCATCAAAGAACTTGAACTTTGCAATTTCAAAAACGATGCGAATTGCACAGCAGCTTTATGAAGGTGTTGATATTAAAGGACAAGGTACGGTCGGTTTGATTACCTACCTAAGAACAGACTCTGTCCGTATCTCAGAAGAGGCAGATGAGCAGGCGAGAACATTTATTACAGAGCAGTATGGTGAGAATTATGTTGCAACCACATCGACAGAAAAGAAAAATTCTGCCAAAATTCAGGATGCACATGAGGCAATCAGACCTTCCGACATCAACCGTACACCGGCTATGGTAAAGGATTCGTTGTCGAGAGATCAGTTCCGTCTGTATCAGTTAATCTGGAAACGTTTTGCAGCAAGCAGAATGGCTCCGGCTGTTTATGAGACAACAACCGTAAAAATTGGAGCTGGAAAATACCGTTTTAATGTGGCTGCTTCTAAGATTTCCTTTGACGGCTTCATGTCTGTGTATACAAGTGAAGATGATGAGAAGGCACAGGGAAATGTATTGTTAAAATCCATCGACGAATCTACACAGCTCGAATTGATTGATTTTGAGGATAAACAGCATTTCACACAGCCACCGGCACATTACACGGAAGCATCGCTGGTTAAGACGTTAGAGGAACTTGGAATCGGAAGACCAAGTACGTATTCCCCAACCATCACAACCATTCTTGCAAGAAGATATATTGTAAAAGAGGCAAAGAACCTTTATGTGACAGAGCTTGGTGAAGTGGTCAACTCCATTATGAAAGAGTCGTTCCCGTCTATCGTTGACGAACATTTTACCGCAAATATGGAATCACTTCTGGACGGTGTGGAAGAGGGGAAAATTGCCTGGAAGACGGTTGTAGAGAATTTCTATCCGGATTTGGAAGAAGCGGTTGAAAAAGCAGAAAAGGAACTGGAAAAGGTAAAAATTGAGGATGAGGTAACGGATGTAATCTGCGAATCATGTGGACGTAACATGGTTGTAAAATATGGTCCTCACGGAAAATTCTTAGCGTGCCCGGGCTTCCCAGAATGCCGGAATACAAAGCCATACTTAGAAAAAATTGGCGTGAAATGTCCGGTCTGTGGAAAAGATGTAGTGTTAAAGAAGACCAAAAAGGGAAGAAAATATTACGGATGTGAAAATAATCCAGAGTGTGAGTTCATGAGCTGGTCGATGCCGGTGAATGAACCTTGCCCGAAATGTGGAAAGTACATGGTGGTCAAAGGCAACAAAATTGTTTGTTCTGACGAAAAATGTGGTTATGTAACAGAAAAGAAACCAAATAATTAATTAAATTTCAGAAAAATTACAAAATTGTTGCAAAGATGACGAAAAGGTGCTAGAATTATCTTCAACATGGAAAACTAGTTTGAAAATAGGAGGCATGTAAGATGAGTGTTCAGTTATTGGACAAGACGAGGAAGATAAATAAGCTTCTTCATAACAACAATTCGTCCAAAGTCGTGTTCAACGATATCTGTGCGGTTTTAACGGGTATTCTTGATTCTAATATTCTTGTGATTAGTAAGAAGGGAAAAGTATTAGGAACCGGCCTATGCAATGGAGTAGAGGAGATTACAGAGCTGATCGTTGATGAGGTAGGGGGCTTCATCGATCCGTTGTTGAATGAACGTCTGCTTGGAATTTTATCGACAAAAGAAAATGTAAATCTTGAGACACTTGGATTTGTCGGAGAGATAAAGAAATACAAAGCGATTATCACACCGATTGATATCGCAGGGGAACGTTTAGGAACCTTGTTTGTTTACCGCTGTGACAGACAATATGATATTGATGATATTATTTTGACAGAATATGGAACTACGGTAGTCGGACTTGAAATGATGCGTTCTGTGAATGAGGAAAATGCGGAAGAGACAAGAAAAGTTCAGATTGTAAAATCTGCAATCAGCACGTTATCGTTTTCTGAATTGGAGGCGATTACCCATATCTTTGATGAGATGGATGGAAAAGAGGGAATTCTTGTTGCCAGCAAGATTGCAGACCGCGTAGGCATTACAAGATCTGTAATTGTAAATGCACTCCGTAAATTTGAGAGTGCCGGGGTAATCGAATCAAGATCATCCGGAATGAAAGGAACATACATCAAAGTATTAAATGATGTTGTTTTTGATGAATTGGCAAAGATTAAAAACCAAAATTTAAAAGAAGTATAGAGTGAGAGCTTATAGTTTCAGACTATAAGCTCCTTTTTTCGGATAATTTCAGCCTAAAATCGAAAAAAGTATTTTAAAATTTGTGTAAGAAAGTTACATTAATAGTATGGTTTTATGTGGGTTTTTGCATGTTTCATTGTTTTGGACGTGAATCAAAGATGTTGTACCTTTGCTGGAAAAATGCACAATATCATGTAAAATATGGAAAAACTACTTGTGTTTTTGAAAATATGATTTATAATAAAAATGAGAAAAAAGTACTTATTTGTCGGAAGGGAGAAGGCTGTATGATTAACACCGATGCATTCAATTATATCAATGTTTTGGACAAGGCTGCGGATGCAAGCTGGATGAGAGAGAAAGCAATTGCAAATAATATTGCAAATGTAGACACACCGGGGTATAAGCGGATTGATGTGGATTTTGAGACAACACTTCGAAGAGAACTTGGAAATGCACAGTATATTACGCTGGATGAAAAAGTGAAGAATGTCGATTTAGACAAGCTGAATGTTCAGACTTATACAGATTCGGCTGGATATTCCTACCGAATTGATGAAAATAATGTGGATGTTGATACTGAGAACGTGGAACTTGCGTCGGAACAGATTCGTTATGAGGCTCTGACAGGAAGCTGCATCAACTCGGAGTTCCAAAGACTTGCATCAGCATTAGGAAAATAACAGATGGGGGTAAGAAGACATGGGATTATTTCAGGCGTTTGATATCAGTGCGTCCGGTATGACGGCTGAGCGGTTTCGAACCGATATTATTGCACAGAATATCGCAAACGTAAATACAACAAGAACAGAAGATGGGACACCATACCGTCGTAAAATTGTCACATTTAGTGAAAAACAGGTAACACCATTCAGTGATTACTACAATACATCCAGAAATGCAGGAAGAATTGGAAATGGTGTAAAAGTTTCCTCAGTAAAAGAGGACGAGGAGACAGATTTTGTGATGGAGTATGATCCTTCCCATCCGGATGCAGATGAGAATGGCTATGTTTCCTATCCGAATGTGAATACGGTTACAGAGATGACCAACCTTATTGACGCTACAAGGGCATATGAGGCAAATACAACAGCATTTGATGCGAGCAAGAGCATGGCGCAGGCTGGATTACAGATTGGAAAATAAGAGATAAGGAAGGGATAACAGATGGATATTACATCACTTTCGGGCGTTACATCAGATTATATATCACAGGTTGCAGAGAAAAACAAACTGGTTAATACATCAGATAAAAGTTTTAGTGCCACGCTGAATTCTGCAATGGATATGTTAAACGAGACAAATGATTTACAGAATTCAGCGGAATCAGCAGAGATTCAGTTTGCATTAGGATATTCGGAGAATACACATGATTTACAGATTGCGCTTCAGAAAGCAAATGTTGCGTTACAGTACACAGTAGCAGTCCGCGATAAGATGCTTGATGCATATAAAGAGATTATGAATATGTCAATATAAAGACAAATACATGAATAGATATGAGGGATTAATATGCCGGAACAGGTTCAAAAGATTTTAGACAAAATAATGGAATGGTGGAAAAAATTCAACACAAAGCAGCGCATGATTATGATTAGCGCAACAGCATGTGTTCTTTTAGCACTTATCATTTTGGCAGCGGTTTTGTCACAGCCAACCATGGTTCCGTTGATTACCTGTGATTCTACATCACAGGCAGGAGAGGTAAAGGATTTACTAGAAGGAAACGACGTTTCTTATCAGCTGTCAGATGATGGACTGACATTTGAAGTAAATGAGAAAGATAAGGCAAATGCAGCAATCCTGCTTGGAACGAACAATATTCCGGCGGAAGGATATGATATCAGCAGTGTATTCGATGGAGGATTCAGCTCCACAGAAGCGGATAAGACCAAGAAATACAAAGTATATCTGGAAAAGCATTTTGCGGAAAGTTTGGAAACATTCTCGAATGTAGAGAGTGCATCAGTGCGTTTGGATTTACCGGACGATGATGGAACCATTCTTTCTAAAGATGAGCAGGCATCTGCAACTGCAATTTTAACTTTATCCGATGATATGGATGAAGACCAGGCTTATGGAGTTGCACAGTTTATGGCAACTAATCTGGGCAATGACAATACCGATAATATTCTGATTATGGACAGCAACTCGAATGTACTTTATTCAGGTTCTGATTCATCTTCTACAACAGGAACAGCGAACACCCAGTTGTCTTTGAAAGTAAAAGCAGAGAATCAGATTAAGGACAAGGTTAAAAAGGCAATGCAGGATTCCTCTTTGTATGACAGCGTTGAGATTGCAACTAACCTGGATATGAACTTTGATGAAAAGACAGAGGCAACACATGAGTATTACGCACCGGATGGAATGACGACGGGTATGCCGTCATCTGTGGATGACTATTCTTCAACATCAGAGGGGGGAGCAGCAGCAGAACCCGGAACAGGTTCCAATGATGACACCACCTACATGATAGACGACAGTGATTATACAAAGTCTGAGGTTAATGAGAATAAGACAAACTATCAGAACAATGAAAAAGTCACAGAGACAAAATCAGCAGTAGGAACAATAAACTACGATACATCTTCCATTTCGATTGTTGCAACTAATTATGTGATTTATGATGAAGATACGTTGAAAAAATCAGGCGCATTAGATGGGATGACATTTGATGAATATGTAGCAGCGAACAGCAATCGTGTAAAAGCAGATGTAGATGATGATTACTATAACATGGTGGCAACAGCGACTGGATTTTCCCGAGATAATATCACGATCATTGCGTATGATGAGCCAGTGTTCCAGTATTCATCCGGAAACGGACGTACGTTATCTGATTACTTACAGATTGCACTTGCGGTTATCATTTTTGCACTTCTCGGATTTGTGGTATTCCGCAGCACAAGAAAAGAGAAAGAAACAGAACTCGAACCAGAACTTTCCGTAGAAAATCTGTTGGAGGCTACAAAAGAGAATCAGGAATCCTTGGAAGACATTGGATTTAATGAAAAGTCCGAAACGAGGATTTTAATTGAAAAATTTGTAGATGAGAATCCGGAGGCGGTTGCGTCATTACTTCGTAACTGGCTGAATGAGGATTGGGAATAAAAGTAAGAAAGAGATAAAATGAATTTCCGGATTACAAAAGATTGGAGCATATAGTTATGGCAAGCGATGAAATGAATGGTGTTCAAAAAGCGGCAGTCCTGTTAATTGCATTGGGACCGGAAAAATCCGCAGATATTTTTAAACATTTAAAGGAAGACGAGATTGAAGAGCTGACATTGGAGATTGCAAATACGAGAAGTGTGTCGCCTCAGATGAAGGAGGCAGTGCTTGAAGAATTTTACCAGATATGTCTTGCACAGCAGTACATTGCAGAAGGCGGTATTGGTTACGCCAAAGAACTTCTTGAAAAAGCACTCGGAAATGATAAGGCACAGGATGTTATTTCAAAACTTACTGCGTCCTTACAGGTTCGTCCGTTTGAATTTGTACGTAAGACAGATCCGAGTCAGTTACTTAACTTTATTCAGGATGAGCATCCACAGACGATAGCAATGATTTTATCTTATCTGACTTCGCAACAGGCAGCAATGGTAATTGGGGCATTGACTCCGGAGAAACAGGCAGATGTTGCAAAGAGAATTGCAATGATGGATCGCACGTCACCGGATGTCATCAAAGAGGTTGAACGTGTCTTAGAGCGGAAACTTGCTTCTTTGGTAAATCAGGATTATACCATTGTGGGTGGTGTCGACTCTATCGTAAATATCTTGAATACAGTAGACCGTGGGACAGAAAAACATATTATGGAAAATCTCGAAATTGAAGAGCCAGAGCTTGCTGACGAAATCCGTAAGAAGATGTTCGTATTTGAAGATATCCTCCTTCTTGATGACAGAGCAATTCAGAGAGTGCTTCGAGATGTTGATAATGCAGATCTTGGTATTGCACTGAAGGGTGCAAATGAAGAGGTACAGAATGTCATCTTTAAGAATCTGTCAAAACGTCTTGCATCTATGATTAAAGAGGATATGGAATTCATGGGTCCAGTTCGTATGAAAGATGTAGAAGAGGCACAGCAGAAGATTGTAAGTATTATTCGTAAGTTAGAGGATTCTGCGGAAATTGTTATTTCCAGAGGTGGAGGTGACGAGATCGTTGTCTAATCTTTATAAACAGCAATTTGTAATTGCACAAAATGAAGACGCAAGGGTCATTAATTCTAATGCAATTGTAGCAGAACGTTTAGAAGAACTTGCACATGAACTGCATTTGCCAGAACAGACGGGCGAAAATGAGTTCGTGGAAGGAATTCTTTCTGGTTCATCTGAAAATGTAATCAAGCAGGAAGAGGTTGATTGCAGTGAAATTGCAAAGGCAGAGGCCAATCAGATTTTAATGGAAGCCAAAGAAAAGGCAGATGGTTTGCTAGATGAAGCTTATCGCCAGTCGGCGAAAGTTCTTGAGGATGCCAGACAACAGGGGTATCAGGACGGGCTGGAAAGACAGCAGGAAGAGTTAGAACAGAAAAAAGCACAGTTAGACCAGGATTACCAGACAAAAAAGGATAGCCTGGAACAAGACTACAATTGTAAATTCAAGAATATGGAGCAGGAGCTTGTGGATGTAATTGTACAGGTATTCAACAAAGTGTTCCATGTTCAGTTTGATGATAAAAAAGAAATTTTACTTTACCTGATTGAACATGCAATCCGCAACATTGATGGAGAGAAGAAGTTCCAGATTAAGACTTCAAATGAAAATGCGCAGTACTTGCAGGAACACAAAGAAGACATTTTGAATGAAGTTGGAAATGAAATTGAACTGGAAATAACGACAGATATGACAATGAACGGCTCTCAATGTGTACTGGAAACCGAGTCGGGTGTGTTCGATTGTGGTGTGGATGTGCAGCTTGAGAATCTGACAAAAGATATTCGTTCGTTGTGTTCATGAGGATGATAAAGTGACAAATCAATTTGAAAAATATGCAAAGCTTGCGGAAAAAACTTATTTTAAAAGACTTGGAAAAGTAGTAAAGATTGTTGGACTTACAATTGAATCAGTAGGACCGGAAGCAAAACTGAATGATTTATGCCGTATCATAATCGACAAGGAAAAGAATCTTACAGTCATGGCAGAGGTGGTCGGATTCAGAGAAAAAAGACTCCTGCTCATGCCATTTGAAAGTGTGGAAGGGATTGGTGTTGGATGTATCGTTGAAAATACGGGACATCCATTATCTGTTTCTGTGGGGGATGACATTTTAGGGCATACGCTGGATGGAATTGGCAATCCAACGGATGTAGAGAGTCTGACACTGCCTTATGAATATCCGGTTGAAGCTGCACCGCCAGATCCGATGAAAAGAGAGATTATCAGTGAAGTGCTTCCTCTTGGAGTAAAAGCGGTGGATGGTCTGATTACCGTTGGAAAAGGTCAAAGAATTGGTATTTTTGCAGGTTCCGGTGTTGGAAAAAGTACGCTTCTTGGAATGTTTGCAAGAAATACAAAGGCGGATGTCAATGTAATTGCATTGATCGGAGAACGAGGCCGTGAGGTGCGGGAGTTCATTGAGCGAGACCTTGGTGAGGAGGGAATGAAGCGGTCTGTCGTGATTGTAGCAACATCCGATAAACCGGCACTGATTCGAAATAAAGCGGCGAAGACCGCAACGACAATTGCGGAGTACTTCAGAGACCAGGGAAAAGATGTTCTTCTTATGATGGATTCCCTGACCCGATTTTCGATGGCACAAAGAGAGATTGGGCTTGCTTCGGGTGAGCCGCCCGTAACAAGGGGGTATCCGCCGAGCGTTTATTCGGAGATGCCCAAATTATTAGAGCGCGCAGGAACTTCGGATAAAGGTTCTATCACAGGACTTTATACAGTCCTAGTAGATGGAGATGATTTTAATGAACCGATTACAGATACTGCCCGTAGTATCCTGGATGGACATATTATGTTGTCGAGAAAATTAGGGCATAAGAACCATTATCCGGCGATTGATATTTTACAAAGTATCTCCCGTGTTATGAGCGCAATTGCGACAAAAGAACATAAAGAGGTGGCAGGCAAATTAAAAAATGTACTTGCAACTTACAATGAAGCAGAAGATTTGATTAACATTGGTGCTTATAAAACAGGCTCCAATAAAGACATCGATTATGCAATTCGCAAAATTGATGCGGTCAATGCATTTTTGTGCCAGCAGACAGATGAGAAGTTCCAATTTGAAGATGAGATTGAGATGTTGATAAATCTTTTCAATGACTAAAGACAAAGGTTGGCGGTTTTATGGCAAAGTTTCAATACCGGATGCAAAATATCTTAGATGTAAAACTGAAAATAGAAAGTCAGGCAAAGATTGCGTATGGGATTGCCAATGCAAAGCTTGAGGAAGAGCAGATGAAACTTCAAAAGCTCATAATCCGAAGAGCTGGATACGAGCAACAGGCAAAAGAATTGATGATGGGAAATATTGATATACAGGAAGTACGCAATTGCAGAAAAGCGATTGATACGATGAAGTCCCTGATACGAACCCAGATGATGCAGGTGCATGTCGCCGAGAAAAATCTAGAGGCGGCGCGGAAACGGCTAAACGATGTCATGGTTGAGCGAAAGACACATGAAAAATTAAAAGAAAAGGCATTTGAAACATTCAAACAGGAATTACAGTATGCAGAGAACAAGGAAATCGATGAATTAGTCAGCTATACCTACCATGGGAAAGAAAATGCTGATGAATCAAGATAAAAAGAATTAGGGTGGTGTACAAATGGCAGAAGAGAATATGGATGTACAAGATGAGACACTAGATAAGAAGGCTGCGAAGAAAGCCGAAAAAGAGAGACGGAAACAGGAAAAGAAGAAAGCAAAAGAGGAAAAGAAGCTAGAAAGTGATTCTTTGGAAGAGGAAACAGAGACAAGCGGTGGAAATAAGGTGGCGATTTTCTTCGTGACACTTATTATTGTCGTAATCTGGCTTGCAATTTTAACACTGTTAGTAAAATGGGATGTCGGTGGATTTGGTTCAACAGTTTTGACACCTTTATTAAAAGATGTTCCATATATCAATAAAATCCTGCCGGAATCTTCAGAAGAAATGTCAACAGAAGATACGGAGTACGGGTATGCGACACTGGATGACGCAATTGCAAGAATCAAGGAACTTGAGGTAGAACTTGCAGATGCACAAAGCCAAAGCACACAAAGCAGTGATTATGTATCACAGTTAGAAAGCCAGGTCGCTGAACTGCAGCAATATAAGCAGGATGAAGCCGATTTTGAAGCTGAAAAGCAAAAATTCTATGAGGAGGTTGTCTTCTCAGATAATGCTCCCGATATACAAGAATATAAGAACTATTATGAAAGTATAGACCCTGCAAATGCGGAGGTTTTATACAAACAGGTTGTTAGCCAGGTGCAGGCGGATGAACAGTTACAGGACTATGTAAAAACATATTCTTCCATGAAACCCAAAGAAGCCGCTGCAATTTTTGATACTATGACAGATAATCTTCAACTTGTTGCAGACATCTTAATGCAGATGGATGCGAGCGCCAGAGGTGATATTCTAGGGAAAATGAATTCTGATACCGCAGCAAAGGTAACAGAGATCATGCAGCCTTCAGAATAAATATGAAATTGTTTTTACAATGGAAGGAAGGAGGAAAAGAGGATGAGTACGAAAGTTTCGAAATTAAGCCAGCTGTTTTCTGCGAATCAGGTAGATGCTTCAAATCCAACAAAAGGAAATGAGAAAAAAACATCTGTCCAGTTTTCAGAGCTGTTAAATCGAAATGCAACGCTGCCAAATCAGACAAATGTTGGACAAAATTCCAGCAATAAGGTGTCGGCTGCTCCAAAGCAGGACTATAACCAGTTCCAATACAAAGACAATGCGATTCAGCAGCAAAAAACAATACCGATTGAGCAGAAAGCGGTAAGCCTGACAGAAAAAATGGGGAAAACCACAGAACAGATAAAAGATGTTTTGAAGGAAGAACTTCAGGTTTCTGATGAACAGATTGAAGATGCGATGGCAACACTCGGAATGCAGGGGATTGATTTATTGAATCAGAACAACCTTGCGCAGCTTGTTTCAGAACTGACCGGTGAAAATATCACAGATTTAATTTGCAATGAAAGCTTCCAGAATATTATGCAATCCGTCACATCAATTGGCGAAGATTTGTTTTTAGAACTTGGCATCACACAGGAAGATTTTAAAGACATTTGTAGTTTGATTGAACAGACAGGTGGACAGACACAGGATGAAACCGTGGAACTGAATACAGCAGAAACGTTCGACGAGACAGCAAATCAGGGGGTTTTGACAGATGAAACAAATCCTGATGTGGCACACCAGCAGGTGGAAAGTGACAGGGTTCAGAAAAATGTGACAGACTCCCAGACACAGCAGAATGTTGTATCACCAAGGGAAGTGGCTTTGGAGGCGAAACCAGCTGTAGAAGAAGTGGGGACTGAAGAAGAAACTCAGACAGAAGAACCGCTTGTTACGGTTGAAGTTGAGGAAAATTCAGATACTTCAAAGAGTTTTGCGCAAAATCAGCAGGGCAGCCAGTCAGATCTGACACAGAATATGGCAGAGATTCTCATGCCACAGACAACTGCACCAGAGACGGTAGTCCTTAACCAGGCCGAATTTGCAGATACATATCAGCAGGTCATTGACATCCAAAATGTCATGGAACAGATTGTAGAATCTGCAAGAGTCACAATCGGGGCAGATACAACCAAAATGGAAATGCAGCTTAATCCGGAAAATCTTGGTAAAATCTATATGGAGATTACATCAAAAGAGGGAACAATTTCTGCAAAATTTGTAGCGCAGAATGATTCTGTACGGGAGGCATTGCAGGCACAGATGGCAGATTTAAAACAAAATTTAAATCAGGCAGGCATTAAGGTTGATGCTGTTGAAGTGACTGTTTCAAGTCACGAGTTTGAAAAAAACTTAGACGAGAATGCAAAACAGCAGGAACAGCTTGGAGAACAACAGGAACAGAAAGAACAGTCAGGTAGAAGAACAAGAAGAAATATCAATCTTGGTGAGCTTGATGAGTTGTCTGGAGTTATGTCCGAAGAGGAGAGCCTGGTGTCACAAATCATGCAGGACAATGGAAACAGTATGGATTTAAAAGCATAGGAAGGGAGGACAAAAATGGCATTAGTTGCACCCGTAACAAATGGAAAAGTGGAATCTGTTTCGACAGAGGAAACAAAAAAAGAACAAGCAAAGGCAAAAGGTTCTGATCTTGGTTATGACCAGTTCTTACAGATTTTGTGCGCAGAGATGCAGTATCAGGATCCGTTGGAACCGACAAGCAATACAGAATATATCGCACAGCTTGCAACATTCTCGCAGTTAGAGTCTACATTGGACTTGAACGATAAGGTAACGTCATCTATGGCGAATGACCTTGTGGGTAAATATGTAATCATGAAGACAACATCTTCCACGACAGGTGAGACATCTTATAAATATGGTACAGTTGACTATATTTTATATCAGGATGGCGATACACTATTGGCATTGGATGATGGTGGATTTTATTCAATCGATGATTTGGATACGGTATCAACACCGGAATATATGGATGGTGTTACTATGGCAAAAACATTCTCAACGATGATTGCAAAATTGCCATCTGTATCAAAACTTACAATTTCAGATGAGGGAAGTCTAAAGGAAGCAAGAAAATATTACGATGCATTGACCGATTATCAGAAGAAGTTTGTAAGCACCACAGATGTAGAAACTTTAGAGGCATTGGAAAAACAGATGTCAAAACTAAAGGGCGATACTGACGATGGTACAACAGGAACCGATACCGACACAAAGACAGACGACAGCACAACCGATACGGATAATAAGACAGAGGGTACAGAATCCACAGAGTAAATAGGAGATGATATCATGAATAAAATCACGAATCAGTTCACTTCTATTGCACAGGTGACGGATCAATATCTGAATCCAAAAAGCAAATCTGTATCAGCCGACTCTTTAGGGGTATCTTTTGAGGATATCTTAAAACAGAAACAGGATGTTGCTGGAAGTGAAGAGCTGAAGTTTTCGAAACATGCCACAATGCGGTTAGAAGAAAGGAAAATCAGCCTTTCAAAAGACCAGAGTGAACGTTTGGAAAGCGGAGTTTTAAAGGCAAGTGAAAAGGGAATTCACGAGTCTTTGGTGATTGTAGATTCCTTGGCATTCATTGTTAATATACCAAATAAAACGGTTGTGACAGCAATGGATCAGGCAGAATCGGACAATCATGTATATACAAATATAGATGGAGCTGTAATTGCTTAGCTGGACCTTAGGGAAGCTAATATTCCGGACTGATTGAAGGAATAAATTACAGAGAGAATTAGGAGGTCATTTCATTATGATGAGATCATTATATTCTGCTGTGTCAGGTTTGAAGACACATCAGACAAAAATGGACGTTATTGGTAATAATATCTCTAACGTTAACACGGTTGCATTTAAGTCATCATCCGTTACATTTAGTGACGTTATGTATCAGACAACATCAAATGCATCCGGTGCGAATGGAGCAACCGGAACAGGTGGTATCAATCCAAAACAGATTGGTCTTGGCGTAACAGCCGCATCAACAAGAGTCAGCATCACATCCGCTGGTGCAACAGAGTCAACCGGTAATCCGTTCGATATTAAACTTACAGATTCCAACTCAACCAACTTTTTCGTTGTAAATAACGGATCACAGAATGTATTTACAAGAGATGGTTCTTTTTACATTGATGGAGCAGGTAACTTATGTATGTCTGGTACAGGATATACCGTTATGGGATGGCAGGTTGACAAAGCAACAAACACGATTGTAAAAGATACCGTATCTGCCCTTAGAATCATGCAGGAAGGAAATCTGACTTCCAGTGCAGAAAAGACAACAAATGCTACTGTTGGTGGTGTATTTGACTCAAATGACTCTAACTTAAAGAGCGACAATGGACTGGTAAAGAACCTGGTATTCTATGATGATTTAGGTTACTCTTACACAGCAAGATTTATTTACCGTAATGGAGCAAATGATGGAGAATATACCGTTGAATTATCAGATATCTTAGATTCAAATGGAGCAAGTATTATAAAAGATGCGGATGGCAATTTAAATCTTCCGAATGGTATGACATTGTCAAATCTTTTTGGTAATGCAAACAATGAAACCTACACAGCTGCAAATGCAGGCTATACCTACACAAATGTAGATGGATTTGACGGATATCTTGACAGTGACAGTACATATTTTTACACATTAGGAAATGATGGTGCCGGAAATACCGTATGCAGAAGATATCCATACGACAGCACAACAGGCGGATTAAGCAGTACAACTCCAACCGTTGTTAGTTTAACTGCAAATGACTTTTATGGAATTCCAAAGACGGCAACCAATGTTACGGTAAATGGTGCAACTGCAACCGCAACTTTGACAAACTATAATATTAAATTTAGTACAGATGATGGAACATTTACCTCAGTTGGTGGAAACCAGGATGGACAGGTTATGTTAAACATGAATCTTTTAGGCGGTAATTTCTCTAATATCACAATTGACTTTACACAGTGTAAAGATTCTAACAACAACGGAAGCTCCACAATTTCCATGGATAAGGGAACCGCTGCCGACAGTTCTATCGGTGCCGGTAAGAAACTTGGAACCATGACAGGTATTACCATTGATACAAGCGGTAAGATTTATGGTACTTACAACAACGGTAATACAGAGTTATTAGGACAGATTGCTGTTGCACAGTTTTCAAATGCTGCTGGTCTTGAGAAGATGGGTGATAACTGTTATACCACAACTTTAAACTCTGGCGAATTTGATGGAATTGGTGTTGAAATCACCGCCGATGGCAGTAAGATGACAACCGGACAGTTAGAAATGTCTAACGTAGATTTGTCAACAGAATTTACGCAGATGATTATTACACAGCGTGGTTTCCAGGCAAACTCAAGAATTATTACCGTATCTGATACATTATTAGAGGAATTGATTAACCTGAAACGTTAATTTTTAAAATTTATTCGAATTTGGACAGAAAAAGTCGAAAACGGAAGACCTATATAGGGGGAAAGTATTTCCAATCCCCCCCCTATATATGGTATACTAACAATAATGAGACAGTGAAATAAGTCCCATTTTTAGAATTTGTCTCTGAAAATAGGAGACACCAGTCAGAATTCAGAAAGGAGAGAGAAGATGATTGAAGTGACTAGGCTAAATGACACAAAATTACTCATAAATTCTGATTTGATTGAACTGGTGGAAGAGACGCCAGATACCGTGATTACCTTGACTACAGGCAGGAAATTAATTGTAAAAGAAAGTAGACAAGATATCAAAAATTTGGTAAAATCCTATAAAAGGGATATTATGACAACCAAAATGGATTTTGGCTCATAATGTCGGAAAATCGAAAAAAATACAGATAGGATGGTAGGTGGATAATTTGGATATAGCTTCACTTGGAGGACTTTTATTAGGTGTTGCAATGTTTGTGTTCGGTGTATTGTCGAACGGTGGTGTGGCAGCACTTAGTGGTATGTGGGATTTACCTTCTGTAATTATTACATTAGGTGGATCTATTTCCGGTGTTTTAGGAGCAAACAAGTTACCAGATTTCATTGCTGGTTTAAAAGGATTTGGACTTGCTTTTAAAAATGAGACACAGGATGCAGGAAGCATTATTGCGAATATTATTAATTTATCCAACATAGCTAGAAAAGAAGGCCTTCTGGCGTTGGAAGAGGCAGCGAACGGAATCGAAGACCCTTTCCTCAAAAAAGGAATTATGCTTGTCGTTGACGGTACAGACCCTGAACTGGTTCGTGGTATTCTGGAAACAGATTTAACCTGTATTGAGACAAGACATAAGAAAGTAATTGGATTCTGGGAAAAATGGGCAGAGTTAGGACCAGCCTGGGGAATGATTGGTACCCTGATTGGTCTGATTAACATGTTAAAGAACCTGGAAGATTCTTCGACAATCGGACCGAATATGTCGGTAGCCCTGGTAACAACCTTATATGGATCTTTAATTGCTAACTGGCTGTGTAACCCTATTGCATCTAAGTTGGCTGTTAATGATAAACTTGAAATTATGATGAAAGAGATTACTGTGGAAGGCCTCTTGTCTATTCAGGCAGGTGAGAACCCAAGAGTAATTGAAGAGAAGCTGAAATCATTCTTAGCTCCATCTGTTCGTGAGAATCTGGATGCAGAGAATGGCGGCGGAGGTGAAGAGTAATGGCGAAAAAGAAGCAGGAAGAGGCACCAAAAGGATCACCGGCATGGATGGCCACGTTTAGTGATTTGATGAATCTGCTTTTGTGCTTTTTCGTATTGCTGTTTTCTATGTCATCTGTTGATGCAGAGAAGTTTGCACAGGTAGTTGCATCTTTGCAGAGCAGCTTTAGCATACTGCCGTCCGGAGGCTCATCCATCGGAGAGGGACAGATGATTTCCTCTGGTGTGAGCCAGCTTGAAATGCTGGATTCTTATTATCACCAGATGGCAAATTCAGAAAGCGATACAGACTTGGAAGGAACATCTGGGAAATCAGATACTGAAACAGATGTCGCAGAAGAGTACAAACAGGAAGCTTTGAATGAATCAGAGAAGATGGCAGAACAGATTGAAGATGCTGTGAACCAATATGGAATGCAGGACCAGGTGGAAGTCGATTTTAATGCAGAATATGTATTGCTGAATCTGGATGGAACATTATTGTTTGATTCTGGAAAATCAGAACTTAAATCGGAAGCTTATGCAATTATGGATAAGATTGGTGCAATTCTAAGCGGTTATAGCAACAACATGATTGATATTGAGGGTCATACAGATAATGTGCCAATTAGTGCGCATGCCAAATATGAGAGCAACGATGTGCTGTCAATGTACCGTGCTTTAACGGTTGCAGATTATATCAGGAATACAACGCAGCTTGATCCGGCTCACATCAAATCTTCCGGGCGAGGAGAGTATGCTCCGATTGCGGACAACTCAACACCGGAGGGAAGAGCGAGAAACCGTCGCGTTGAAATAAAAATATACAATTCATATAGTTCAGATTTAGGTGAATAGGAAGGTACGAGGGATGAAAAAAAATCTTATTTCAGTTCTTATTTTAGCATTGGTACTTGCAAATTTGATTTTGACAGCAATTCTGATTTTTACAATTGTTCCACAGTCTAAGAAATCAAATGAACTGATTAATCAGGTATGCAATGCAATTGATTTGGAACTCTCTAGTGGAGCAGGGGAGAATGCGAGCACAGTTCCGGTAGACGATATTAATGTTTACAATATTGCAGACAGCTTTACTGTAAACTTAAAAGAAGGAGCAGATGGAAAGAGCCATTATGTTATCTTTTCCGTTGGTCTTTCTATCAATTCAAAGAGTGAAGCTTGTTCAAAATATGGTAAGGCTGGCGAAAACCTGGCAGATAAAGAGACTATCATCAAAAATGATATTAATACCATTGTTTCAAACTACACAATAGATGAATTTAATAACGACCAGCAGACGGTAAAAGACGCCATCTTGGCTGATATGCAAGAAATGTTTGGCTCAGATTACATTGTTGGTATTAACTTCTCAAGCGTTACAACTCAGTAGGTCAAAAACATTTTGCATTAGGTGGTGAGAAAAAGATGAGCGAAGTCTTATCTCAGAATGAGATAGACAGTTTGCTGCAGGCATTGAGCAGTGGCGAGCTGGACGTAGAAGAAATGAAGGACGCAGATGAAAAACAGGTTAAAAACTATGATTTTGCTCGTCCGGCAAAGTTTTCAAAGGAACATCTGAGAACATTGGAGATTATCTTTGAACATTATGGAAGACTGCTTTCTACGAATCTTCCGGTATATTTAAGAAAAAATGTACAGGTTGATGTCATGAACTCAGAGGCGGTTACCTATCAGGAATTCTCGAATGCATTGTCGAATCCGGTGTTGCTTGGAATTATCAACTTTGCACCGTTAAAAGGGAATGTTATTCTGGAAGTTGCTTCTAATCTGGGATATGCGATTGTCGATCGTATGCTTGGAGGAGCAGGAACTCCGCTTGAAAAGGCGAGAGATTTTTCTGAGATTGAATTATTGATTATTGAAAGAGTTCTGACTGTATGTGTCAATTTGCTGCGGGAACCTTGGAGCAATGTAATAGATGCACATCCAAGACTGGAACGTATAGAGACCAATTCACAGTTTGCACAGATTATTTCTCCAAGTGAGATTATTGCATTGGTGACAATCAATGTAAAAATTGGGGATGTGGAAGGACTGATGAATGTCTGCCTGCCTTATATCACACTTGAAGAGGTAATGGATAAACTGAATACAAAATATTGGTATTCGAATCTTCAGGAGAGAGATGAACAGGTATATACAGATACAATTGAGTCTCTGATTTCTAAAGCACCAATGCCTGTAAAAGCTGTTTTGGGAAATAGTGTAATTTCCGTAAATGACTTTATCAATCTGCAGGTTGGCGATATAATCCGACTGGATACGAAAGTGGATGATGAACTGAGTGTTTATGTTGGAAGTATTAAAAAGTTTACTGCCCTGCCGGGAGCTTCTGGCGATGACTATGCAGTAAGAATTACATCAGTAATAAGAGAGGAGCAGTAAGATGGACGGAGCTTTATCACAGAATGAAATTAATGCCTTGCTAAATGATGCGGCTGGTTCTGATGCATCTAAGAATGATGGTTCCTTGACAGAACAAGAGATAGATGCGATTGGTGAAATATCGAATATCAGCATGGGAACAGCTGCGACTACATTATTTTCATTGGTAAACCGAAAGGTAGAGATATCAACACCGGTTGTTTCTTTTGCTACATGGGATGATGTGGTTGAGAATTATGAAAAGCCATGCGTTTTTATCAGAATCGCATACACAGTGGGGCTTGATGGAAGCAACATTTTAGTATTAAAAGAGAATGATGTTAAAATTATCACAGATCTTATGATGGGTGGTGATGGAACAAATACAGATGGTGAAATTGGTGAATTACATCTGAGCGCTATCAGCGAAGCAATGAACCAGATGATGGGGTCAGCTGCAACGTCTCTCTCGTCTATGCTGAATAAGACGATTGATATCAGTCCTCCTTCAGCAGATTTGATTGATTTAACAGAGACGATTGACGAAAGCCAAATCGATGAGTTTTTATCTGGCACATTCGTAAAGATTTCGTTTAAGATGGAAATTGGAGATCTTGTCGACAGCGAGATTATGCAGTTATATCCTTTCTCATTTGCAAAGGAAATGTGCCAAAGCATTACCAATAATATGAAAGCGGATTCAAAATCGACGGCAGAAGAAAATACGAAGAGTCAGCAGCCAAGTGCCGCTACGCAGCCACAGGTATCACAGCCGCAGATGCAACAGCAGGCGCAGCCAATGATGAATCCGATGATGAATCAGCAGATGGGGAATCAACAGATGATGAATCAACAGTTTATGAATCAACAGCAGGTGAATGTTCAACCAGCACAATTCCAAAGCTTTACAGGTGACCTGGGCGGTAATTTCCCGCAGGAGAACATCGATTTAATTATGGATGTACCTCTTGAGGTTACAGTGGAATTAGGAAGAACAAGCAGATCAATTAAAGAAATCCTGGAATTTACACCAGGTACCATTATTGAATTAGATAAGATTGCAGGAGAACCGATCGATGTTCTCGTAAATGGCAAATATGTTGCAAAGGGCGAAGTTGTCGTCATTGAAGAAAGTTTCGGTATCCGAATTACCGAAATTGTGAAATAAAGAAATTTAATTAAAGGAACAGGAGAATAATTATGGCAAAGAATATTTTAATTTGTGATGATGCTGCATTCATGAGAATGATGATCAAAGACATTTTGACAAAGAATGGTTACAACATTGCAGGAGAAGCAGAAAACGGCGCAAAGGCTGTTGAAAAGTACAATGAGACAAAACCAGATTTGGTATTGATGGACATTACTATGCCAGAGATGGATGGAATCCAGGCATTAAAGAAGATTAAAGAGGCAGATCCTAACGCATGTATCATTATGTGCTCTGCAATGGGTCAGCAGGCAATGGTTATCGAGGCAATTCAGTCTGGTGCAAAAGATTTTATTGTAAAACCTTTCCAGGCAGAACGTGTATTAGAAGCTGTTAAAAAAGTAGTGGGTTAATATGATATTATTAAATGCCTCAGCGTTAAACAGTTTTTTACAGTTAATGGGCGCAATTGTTATTTTTGCATTTGTGCTCGTTATTACTTATTTTACGACAAAATGGATAGGAAACTATCAACAGGTACATACGACAAACAAAAACCTGAGAGTAATTGAATCACTTCGTCTGACCAACAATAAGTTTATTCAGATTGTACAGGCAGGCGATGTGTATCTTGTTATTGCTGTTGGCAAAGAAGAAGTTCAACTTTTAACTCAATTGACAAAAGAACAATTGACAGAACTTCCTGATTTTACAAAGACACAAAATACATTATCTCAGGAGAGTTTTCAGGATATTTTAAGCAAAGTAAAGAAACATATCCCGAAAAAATAGGTTGAAGTATATGATGAGTAAATGGAAAAAAACATATTGTATGTTATCATTTTGCTTTGCGATTTTCGTATTCACATTTGCTACATTTACGGTGTGTGATTTAACAACCGTATATGCAACTTCAGCCACGGATGGAACACAAGATGCAAACGTGGGAGATACGACACAGGATGATACGTTCAATCCAGACAGCATAAGTCAGCTAGATGATACAGATACAAAAGACACCTCAACTTCAAATCAGAATGTTGATGGGTTATCAATTTCATATAACAATGATAGTGGTTCTGTTTCAAGCCCGATTAAAATTATCTTATTTTTAACCGTGATTTCTCTAGCACCTTCGATTCTGATTATGATGACATCATTTACCAGAATTATCGTGGTGCTTCATTTTGTGAGAGCAGCGCTTGGAACACAGACAACGCCACCAAACCAGATTTTGGTTGGACTTGCATTATTTTTAACATTTTTTATTATGTGGCCAACATTTACCCAGATTAATGAAACAGCGATTCAACCGCTGGATGCTGGGGAGATTACAATGGAACAGGCTCTTGAGATAGGTCAGAAGCCAATTCGTGAGTTTATGTATGGACAGACACAGACAAAAGATTTAGAGTTGTTTGTTGATATTTCAGGCGAGACGTATGATTCTTACGATGATGTTCCAATGACAACGTTAATTCCGGCATTTATCATCAGTGAATTGCGTGCTGCGTTTATTATTGGATTTTTAATCTATATTCCATTTATTGTAATAGACATGGTTGTGGCATCTGTCTTGATGTCAATGGGTATGATGATGCTTCCACCGACAACGATATCGCTGCCGTTTAAGATATTACTGTTCATTCTTGCAGATGGATGGGATCTTGTGATTGGTGGAGTGGTGAAGACATTCTATTGAGAAATGAAAAACATGAGGTGATGAGATGATTACACAGGGACAGGTATTAGATCTTGCAAGAGAGGCGATTTATACAATCATTATTTGTTCAGCGCCAATGTTAGTGATTTCCTTAGTCGTTGGTTTGATTATCAGTATTTTTCAGACGGTAACTTCCATCCAGGAACAGACATTGACCTTTGTCCCGAAGATTATTGCCGTTTTTGTTGGCATGATGATTTTTGGCTCCTGGATTTTAAACAATTTATCTGGATATATGACCGAATTATGGTCAGATTTCAGTGTATATTTAGGCTAGGATAAAATATGTTTGAGTATAGTTTTTCTTTAGCTGATGTTGAAATTTTATTATTAATCATTGTGAGAATATCCTGCTTTGTGTTTGTTGCACCCTTTTTTGGTACAGCAAACTCACCGGCAAGAGTCAAAATAGGACTTTCAGTGTTTGTCTCTCTTTTAATTTATGGACTTGTAGATAAGACGGGAATTGCGTATACAGGAATTTTTGGGTATTCTATCATAGTTATCAGAGAAGGAATTACAGGGTTGCTGATTGGTTTAGCTGCAAACATATGTAATTCCATTATTTTATTTGCGGGTAATATTATTGATATGGATATTGGACTTGCGATGGCAACGGAGTTTGACCCGACCAATAATACGCAGGTTACAATTACAGGTAATTTATATCAATATTTTATATTATTACTGTTGATTGCAACGGATATGCATCATGTGATTTTACGTGCTGCAGTAGATTCTTTTTCTTTGATTCCAATCAATGGACAGAAGTTTAACTGGGATCATCTGTTGGCATCCATGGCAACCTACATGGGCGATATGTTCGTGATAGCATTTCGCATTATTTTACCAGTGTTTGCCTGTATCATGATTTTGAATTGTATTCTTGGTATCATGGCAAAAGTATCCCCACAGATGAATATGTTTTCCGTAGGTATGCAGATGAAAATAATGGTGGGATTTATGGTATTATTTATCACAATCACTCTTTTGCCAAGTGTGGCAGATTTTATATTCAAAGAGATGAAAACAATGATAGTATCTTTTGTAAAGGGAATGTATTAGCTTGAAACCAAATGAGGAATATAACCTGGAATTAGAATACAATTTGCAGTGGTTTGCAAAAGATGGCGATGGTGGGGAAAAAACAGAACCAGCTACTGCAAAAAAGTTAAAAGAAGCAAGAGACGATGGAAAGGTTGCAAAAAGTAGAGAGCTGAATTCAGCATTAGATTTAATTGTATTATTTTTGGTGCTAAAAATTTTTGTTTCTTATGTTGGAAACAATCTGATCAGTGTTTTTACTTATGTATATAAAATGATTCCGGATTTTCTGAAAAATAATTTGGCAGAGTTAAATTCAAAGTCGATTGTTTCGTTATTCAATGTTATTTTTGGAATCAGTGCAAAAATAGTATTACCTTTTTTTGCGTTTGGATTTATTATCGCAATTTTGGCGAATATTGTGCAGGTTGGCTGGAAGGTAACCACAAAGCCGCTGCAGCCGAAAGCAGACAAATTTAATCCAATCAATGGATTTAAAAGGATGTTTTCGAAAGATTCCTTGTTTGAACTTTTAAAATCAATTGCGAAAATTCTGGTAATCATTTATGTGGCATATACTTCAATCAAGGATAAAGCAGATAATATTTTTCTGTTATATGACATTCCTTTGATGCAGGCAGTCATATTATGTGGTACAATTATTATAGATGCTGGATTTAAAATCAGTATGGTTTATCTTGTGATAGGTCTTTTGGATTTTGCCTATCAGAAACACAAATTTAACGAAGAGATGAAGATGACCAAACAGGAAGTAAAGGATGAGTATAAGAATACAGAAGGTAATCCTGAGATTAAGGGTCGTCAGAAACAAAGAATGAGGGAAGCATCACAACGGCGAATGATGCAGGATGTTCCAAAAGCGGATGTCGTTATTACAAACCCGACGCATCTTGCAGTCGCTATCAAATATGATGCTGAGACTTCAAAAGCACCTGTTGTGTTAGCAAAAGGTGAAGATTATGTGGCAATGAAAATTCGTGAGGCCGCAAAAGAAAATCAGATTGAAATTGTAGAGAATAAGCCGTTGGCACGTATGCTATACGCTAATGTCGAGATAGGACAGGAGATTCCACCGGAACTGTATCAGGCGGTAGCAGAAGTGCTCGCAATGGTCTACAATATGAAAAATCATTAGAAACTAAGGAGGACAGGGCATGAAAAAGACAGATATCGGTATTGCATTATATTTACTTGCCGCAGTAATATTCTTTATCGTCCCGATTAGTTCTACACTGCTCGATGTGATGTTAGCGGTTAACATTTCGTTTGCGTTAATCATTTTGTTTAATACGTTGTTTGTAAAAGAAGTGTTGGATATGTCATTTTTTCCGACATTGCTGTTATTTACAACGATTTTTCGTATTTCTTTAAATGTTTCATCTACACGTTTGATTCTTTTAACCGGAAATCCTGGTAACGTTGTAGAGACATTCGGTAATTTCGTTGGTGGCGGTAACCTTGTGGTTGGTGTTATCGTTTTTATCATTCTTGTAATTATCCAGTTTGTAGTAATCAATAAAGGTTCTGAGCGAGTTGCTGAGGTAACAGCACGTTTTACCTTGGATGCAATGCCTGGTAAACAGATGGCAATCGATGCGGATTTGAATACCGGTGCAATTACAGATAAAGAGGCCAGAGAGCGAAGAAATAAGATTCAGGAAGAATCCGCATTCTTTGGTTCTATGGATGGTGCAACAAAATACGTAAAAGGTGATGCTGCGGCTGGTCTGATTATTACATTTATCAACCTCATCGGAGGAACTGCGATGGGAATGATAAACCAGGGATTGGGATTTCAGGATGCCATTGCGCAGTATGGTATTCTTACAATTGGTGATGGTCTTTGTTCTCAGATCCCATCTCTTTTAATTTCTCTTTCCACTGGTATTTTAGTAACGAAAGCATCGAAAGAAGCAGACTTTAGTTCTGTTTTGATTAAGCAGCTGTTCGGAATTCCGAAAGTACTTTATTTGGTTGGTGCAACTTTGATTTTCCTTGGAATTGCAACACCATTAAAATGGTATCTGTTTGTGGCACTTGGTCTGGTATTCCTTGTTTGTGGCAAGCAGGTTGCAAAGACCATCAGTATTGAAAGCATTGAGGAAGAGGTTGAGACAGCAGAGACAGAGGCAGAAGAAATCCGTAAACCGGAAAATGTTGTCTCCCTGCTACAGGTTGACCCGATTGAGTTAGAGTTTGGTTATGGTATCATTCCACTTGCAGACGTCAATCAGGGTGGTGATTTGTTAGACCGAGTTGTCATGATTCGAAGACAGATTGCGCTGGAATTAGGTACCGTTGTTCCGATTATCCGTTTAAGAGATAATATTCAGTTGAATCCAAATCAGTATATTATCAAGATAAAAGGAATTCAGGTGACAGAGGGTGAAATCCTGTTTGACCACTATATGGCAATGAACCCTGGGTATGTGGAAGAAGAGATTACAGGTATTCCGACTTATGAACCATCGTTCCATCTGCCTGCAATCTGGATTACAGAAGGCCAGAGAGAGAGAGCAGAAAGTCTTGGATATACAGTTGTGGATCCACCGTCTATTATTGCAACGCATCTGACGGAGGTAATACGTTCTCATATTGATGAACTTCTGACAAGACAGGATGTACAGAATCTTGTAAATAATCTGAAAGAGAATAACCCGGCACTTGTGGATGAACTGACACCAAAACTTCTTGGTTTAGGAGAAATCCAGAAAGTATTGCAGAATCTTTTAAGAGAAGGTATCTCAATCCGGGATTTGCTTACTATTTTTGAAACGTTGGCGGATCATGCGGCGACAACGAGAGACACTGATGTTTTGACAGAATATGTGCGACAGGGCTTAAAGAGAGCAATTTCAAATAAATACTTCCCGGCGAATGAGACTACAAGCGTAGTTACACTTGATCCAAAAGTGGAACAGGAAATCATGGCGTCTGTAAAACAGACGGAGCAGGGAGCATATCTGACCTTAGATCCGGAGAGGACAAAGGCGATTATGGCATCGGTTGAGACAGAAATTTCCAAGCTGGAAAATATGGGCAAGAGTGCCATTGTGATTACTTCGCCAATTGTACGAATGTACTTTAAAAAGCTGACAGAAGATTATTTCAAGGATTTAATCGTGGTATCATACAATGAAGTTGACTCAAATATAGAATTACAATCAGTGGGGATGGTGACAGCATAAATGACCATAAAAAAATTTCAGGGAAAAACAAAAGAAGAGGCATTAGAAAAAGCAAAAAATGAATTTGGGCAGGGTACGGTAATTATGAACATCAAAGAGGTGAAACCAAAAGGGATGTTCAAGGCACTGAAAAGTTCTACTTATGAAGTGACAGCTGCAATGGAGGAAAAAGAACCGTACATATCGGCAATTGGAAATCCGGGAGCTGTATCGAAACCAAGAGAGAGCATTAATCTTGCGGCGGATGAAACGTTACAGATTCCACAGCCACAAAGAACAGAGGAAAAAGTAAATCTTGTGGAACCAAGAAGTGCAACAGAGGCAGCAAAAGAGATAGAAGCAAAAATCCTGGAGAAAAAGGAACAGATGCGTCAGGCAAGTTCTTTTGATAATACGAGTAAGGGGTTAGAGGAACGCTTGGAAAACTTATCAAATATTTTGGAAAAACAGTTGAATGCAGAAGAAAAACAGGAAAAGAAAGCGGAACCGGCACCAGCAAAATCAGAAAGCCTTGGTTTTATCAAGATGATTTATACGACATTGCTTGAGAATGAAGTAAATGAGAAATATGCAAATCAGGTGATGGATGAGATTGAAAAAGTCATGCACAATGGAAACAGTGTAGATTACATTCTTTCTACCGTATATCAGAAGATGATCTTAAAACTTGGTCAGCCAAGTCCGATTGAATTCTCACAAAAAGGACCAAAAGTAATCTTTTTCATTGGACCAACAGGCGTGGGAAAGACAACCACAATTGCAAAAATTGCGTCCAAGTATAAAGTTGAGAAGGGCAAAAAAGTGGCGTTCTTATCCGCAGACACTTACCGAATTGCTGCGACGGAGCAGCTGCGTGTTTATGCAAATATTTTAGATGCACCAATGGATATTGTTTATTCTGCAGAGGAACTGAATGATGCAGTAGAAAAATTTGCAGAATATGATTTGGTGTTTATCGACACAGCAGGATTTTCGCATAAAAATGCATCACAGTGTGAGGATATGAAAAACCTGATTGCTGGACTGGATGAGGCGTATGAAAAAGAGGTCTATCTTGTATTAAGTGCAACAACGAAATATCGTGATTTGCTGGATATCGTTGATATCTATAAGCAGATTGCAGATTATAAACTTATTTTTACCAAATTGGATGAAACCGTGTGTTATGGCAATATCTTAAATATCAAGTTATATTCAGATGCGCCACTTTCCTATATGACAAACGGACAGAATGTTCCGGATGACATGGAAATATTTAATACGCAAAAGATTGTAAAACAACTATTAGGCGGAAGATAATTAAGGAATCAAAGCCAGGAAGGCATGTGTATTTTATGGATCAGGCTGAATCATTGCGAAATGTGATCAAAAAACAAAATCAAACAATAAGCCAGATGGCCAGGGTAATTACGGTTACTAGTGGCAAAGGTGGTGTTGGAAAATCGAATATCGCGGTCAACCTTGCAGTGCAATTTCAAAAACAGGGGAAAAAAGTAATCATTTTTGATGCAGATTTTGGACTTGCCAATGTGGAGGTAATGTTCGGAACCGTTCCTAAATATAACATTGCGGATATGATATATCGTGAGATGGAGATGACGGAAATCATTACGGAAGGACCAAACGGAATCGGATTTGTTTCCGGCGGTTCTGGAATTGATGGATTAGGAAACCTGTCTCAGGAACAGATTGTATACCTGGTAAAGTGCTTAAATGAGTTGAATAAATTAGCTGATATTATTATTATAGATACAGGAGCAGGTATTTCAGACAGTGTATTGGAATTTGTAATGGCAAGCCCGGAAGTGTTACTTGTTACAACGCCGGATCCAAGTTCTTTAACTGATGCCTATTCTTTGATTAAGATGTTGTATCACAATCCTAATTTTGTAAAAGATATGACAAAAATCAGTGTTGTCGCCAACAAGACGGTTTCGGTGGAAGAGGGACATATGGTTTACCAGAAACTGAATTCCGTTGTCAACCGGTTTTTGGATGGAAATGTGGAGTATCTTGGAATGATTCCACAGGATATCGAACTGGAAAAGTCAGTCAGACAGCAAAAAACAGTTTCTTTAAATGCACCGGCTTCAAATGCCGCAAGAGCTTTTGAAGTCCTGGCGTCAAATATTTTAAATGGGGAACAAAAGGATGTAAAACTGAACTGGGGAATCACAC
This sequence comes from Roseburia sp. 831b, assembly GCF_001940165.2. NCBI lineage: Bacteria > Bacillati > Bacillota > Clostridia > Lachnospirales > Lachnospiraceae > Roseburia > Roseburia sp. 831b. Next base: position 1,063,920 of record NZ_CP135162.1, read on the forward strand.
AATTGTTTTCTAGGATTATAACAAGAAGCAGTTAAGGAGTTGAGGTAAGATGATTGAGGATATTATTAAACCAGGCGACAGAATTGATATAAAGCTCATTCAGCAGCTAGAGCAGTCGCAGGATTCGCCGACGGAGCCAAAAAAGACTCACATCTATAAAAGCAAAGTATATGACGTGAATGAGAATGGAAAACTTCAGATTGCCATGCCGACCGAAAATGGAAAACTCGTTTTGTTGCCGTTAGGAATCCGGTTTGAATTTGTCTTTTACTCGAACGGTGGACTTTACCGTGGAGAAGGACAGGTAAAAGAACGCTATAAACAGGATAATCTTTATATTCTGGATGTTGAGTTACAATCAAGGCTTATGAAGTTCCAGAGACGGGAATTTTTCCGTCATCAATGCACAATTGACATGAGCTATTTTGAGCTGACACCGGAAGAAGCGGAGTTAGAGAGTGCCGAGATTGCATTTGAAAAAATTCGTGACGAAGATTTTTATGAAAAAGAGCGGAAGGGTATTATTGTTGACATCAGTGGTGGTGGTGTCCGGTTTACTTCGACAGAAGAATTACAAAATGACAGTTATATCCTGATTGCAGTTCGACTTTCAAGTGGTAAGGCTGATAAACAATATTATCTCATCGGAAAGATTATCGCATGCACAAAGATAGAAAATGTGGCATCTAGGTATGAAAACCGTGTACAATTTATGTTAAAGGATGATAAGACAAGAGAAGAGATTATTAAGTTTATTTTTGAGGAAGAACGAAAAAATAGAAGCAGATATTAATGGAATTGTACGAAAATTTATTTGAGCCCATAAAACTTGCAGTTATTAGGAGGTACGAAGTTTCATTATGAAAAAAAATATTTTGGTAGTTGATGACTCTGCACTCATGAGGAGGGTACTGTGTGATATAATCAACACAGATAGTACATTTGAGGCAAAAGATGTATGCAGAGATGGATTAGAAGCATATGAGAAATTAAAGACGACAAAGTATGACGGAGTTGTACTTGATGTCAATATGCCGAAAATGGATGGTCTGGAATTACTTGACAGGTTGCAAAAGGATGGAATCAAGGCAACGGTTATCATGGTTAGTACCGAGACAACCAAGGATGCGGAAGTTACCATTTTAGCAATGGAACGTGGCGCAATTGATTTCGTAACAAAGCCAACCAACATTATCGAGGCGAAAGGAGAGTCTTTCCGGAATCGTTTGCTGCAGGTATTGTCCGCAGTCTTAAAGACAGAACGATATACAAGAGAAAGCCGCCTGGACTCATCAAAATCTGCACAGGCAAAAAAAATTGCATTAAGACAGAACAAAAATGAGGTGAAAAATGGCAATAAGATTGTCGCAATCGCGTGTTCTACCGGTGGACCAAAAGCGTTGCAAAGTGTTATCCCATTTTTGCCAAAGAATCTGAATGCACCGGTTGTACTGGTACAGCATATGCCTGCAGGATTTACAAAGTCCATGGCAGAACGATTGAATGAAATCAGTCCGATTAAGGTCAAAGAAGCGGCGGATGGTGATGTCTTACAAAAAGGCAATGTCTACGTTGCACCGGGTGGAAAACACATGGAAATAGCCAAAGCAGCCGATGGAAGACACAAAGTTGTGTTAAATGACATGCCGGCAATCGGAGGTTTAAAACCATGTGCAAACATTACATATGATTCTTTGATTAAGTCATCGTACGATGAAGTGGTATGTGTGGTTTTGACCGGAATGGGTGCGGATGGTACCAACGGCATTATCTCCTTGAACCAGAAGAAACCGACTTATGTTATTGCACAGAACGCAGAGACTTGTGTTGTGTATGGAATGCCAAAGGCGATTGTAGAGTCGGGATTAGTAAATGAAGTAGTTCCGTTAACAGAAGTTGCAAAATCAATAACAAAGAATGTGGGGGTACAGTAATATGGACGTAAGCCAATATCTTGAAATCTTTATTGATGAAACATCAGAACATTTACAGACATTAAGTGACTGCATCATGTCATTGGAAAAAGAACCTGAGAATAAAGACACCATTAACGAAGTTTTCCGTGCAGCGCACTCATTAAAAGGGATGGCTGGAACAATGGGATTCAAACGTATGCAGCATCTGACTCATGATATGGAAAATGTTTTCCAGGAAGTCAGAAGCGACAAGATTAAAGTCGACAGCTCAATGATTGACCTTTTGTTCAAATGCTTAGATGCAATTGACAGCTATCTTGAAAATGTAAAGGCGACCTCTGATGAAGGTACAGAAGACAATGAATTAATCATCAAGGAATTGAATGATTTTATCGCAACCGCAAATGGTGAGGTAAAAGAAAAACCAGCAGAGGAAGCACCACAGCAGACACAGGAAGCTGCTGAAGAGTCCGATGATAAAAGAAAATTCCTTCATGTAGAATTGACAGAACATGAAAAAGAAGCGTTTAAGAGCGCAGAAGAATCCGGTCAGAAAGTTTATGGGATTACCGTATATATCCAGAAAGAATGTCTGTTGAAAGCAGCACGTGCTTTTCTGGTATTTAAAGCAGTAGAAGAATTTGGACAGATTATCATTTATCGTCCAAGCTCACAGGATATTGAAGATGAACGTTTTGAGAATGACTTCAGTTTCTATCTGACATCCGAGGAAGAATTAGATAAGATTCTTGCCGCTGCAAAGGCAGTATCTGAAATCGATGATGTTATAGGTGAAGTTGTAAAACTTGATACACTTCTTCAGGCAGAAGAAAAAGAAGCTGAGGCGAAAGCAAAAGAGGAACAGCAGAAGAAAGAAGAAGCAGCTGCGGCACCTGCAGAGGCTCCGGCAAAGGAGAAAAAGGCACCGGCATCCAACAATAAGAAACAGACAGTTGCAAAACCTGTTACAAACAGAACTGTCCGTGTGGATATCGAGAAACTCGATGCTTTGATGAATCAGGTATCCGAGCTTATCATCGCAAAGAACAGTTTGGCTTCCATCAGTGCGAGCGAATCCGGAAACTTTGAAAATCAGACTTTCCATGAACAGATTGAATATCTGGAGAGAATCACAACAAACTTACATGAGTCTGTCATGAAAGTTCGAATGGTTCCAATTGAGAGCGTCGTTGCAAAATTCCCTCGAATGATTCGAGACCTTGCAAGAAAACTGGATAAGAAAATGGAACTGGTTATGACCGGTGAGGATACAGAGTTAGACCGTACCGTTGTTGACCAGATTGGAGATCCATTGCAGCATTTACTTCGTAACTCTGCTGACCATGGACTTGAAGATAATGAGACACGTATCTCGAGAGGTAAACCAGAAGTTGGTACCATCTTCCTAAATGCATTCCAGGAAGGTAATAACGTTATCATTGAAGTTGGAGATGACGGTAACGGAATCGATACCGAAAGCGTTCGTGCAAAAGCAGTAGAACGTGGCATTGTCACAGAAGAACAGGCAGAAAACATGACACAGAAAGAGATTGTAAATCTTCTGTTTTTACCAAGCTTTTCTATGGCAAAGAAGATTACCGATATCTCTGGACGAGGTGTTGGTCTTGACGTTGTAAAATCCAATATCGAGGCATTAGGCGGAGATGTTGAAGTTAAGACAAAATTAGGAGAAGGAACAACCTTTACGGTTCGTCTGCCACTTACACTTGCAATTATCCAGGCATTGATGGTAGAAATCCGTGATGAAAAATATGCAATTGCATTAGGTTCTATCTCTAATATTGAAGATATTCCTGCAAATGAGATTAAGTATGTACAGGCACAGGAAGTAATTCACCTTCGTGGAAACGTAATTCCATTGATTCGTCTGGATAAGGTATTGGATATCGAGCCAAAAGAGGAAGAGGATGAACGTTTAATAGTTGTAATTGTGAAGAAAGGTGACAACCTTGCAGGTCTCGTTGTAGACAACCTGATTGGCCAGCAGGAAATTGTTATTAAATCTCTTGGTAAATATATTAATAACAATAAGATCATCAGTGGTGCAACCATTCTTGGTGATGGTGAAGTTGCTTTAATCTTAGATGTTAACACATTAATGTAATGGAGGTGTCCGAAGATGGCTTATGAAGTTGATGTAGCAGAAAAAGACGTAAAACAGTATATTGTTGTAAAAATTGGAAGCGAACAGTATGGTATTGATATCAGTTATGTAGATACTATTGTGCGCATGCAGAAAATTACAAGAGTTCCAAAAGCACAGTCATACTTTAAAGGAATTATCAATCTTCGAGGTGAGATTGTAGCCGTTATGAGTATCCGTAATAAAATGGGACTTGAAGATGATGTGTTTACAAATGCTTCAAGAATTATCATTTTAAAACTGGAAGAAAAAGGTGCAATTGGTATCATTGTAGATGAAGTAAAAGAAGTTATGACATTAAGTGAAGATGAGATTGATAAGGCTGTGAACAGTCCAAAAGATGGACGTGGCAACTTCATCAATGGAATCGGAAAAAATGGTGACGAATTAGTTTCTTTATTTGAAATTAACTCCATTGTAGAAGAAAAAGAAAGCTTATAAAAATGACACAGTGAGACTATGCAAATAGTCTCACTGTGTTCATAAGAACAAAATTTGGAGGAACAGATGGGTAAGTTTACTTTAGAGGACGTCAACAACATGTACGTAGACGTCTTGAAAGAAATTGGTAATATCGGAGCAGGAAATGCAACAACTGCAATTGCGAATATGTTAGGATTGCGTATTGATATGGAAGTCCCAAACGTACAGTTGTTAGAGGTGTCAAAGTTAGGGTCTGCAATCTGCGCAGAAGATGAGACGATTGTTGGAATTTTCCTTGAAGTTCAGAATGACATTGAAGGCAGTATGATGTTTCTTCTGAAGATGGATTCTGCTCATTATTTGGTTAACAGCCTTATGATGCGGGATCAGAGCTATCAGGAGCCGTTTGATGAAATGGATCTTTCTGCGATGAAGGAAATTGGAAATATCATTGCCGGATCTTATTTGTCTGCATTATCTACCATGACCAATCTGGTGATAGCACCGTCTGTACCTTATATAGCAGTTGATATGGCGGCATCGATTTTGAGTGTGCCGGCAATTCAGTTTGGTCAGTATGGAGACTATGCTCTGCTGATTGAAACAGAGTTTGAAGCAGATATGGCAATTAACGGATACTTTATTTTAATGCCTGAGCAAGATTCTTATGATAAGATTCTTACTTCATTGGGAATTTCAATTTAAGGAGTCGGATAGTATGAGTGAAGTAATTAAAGTGGGGATGGCGGATTTAAATGTCTGCAAGTCTCCAGATGTTATTACAACGTTGGGTCTTGGCTCCTGTATTGGTCTGGTATTTTATGATCCGGTTACGAAAATAGGTGGAATGGTTCACTATATGCTGCCGGATAGTACGAAAGTAAAAAACAATTCCAATATTGCAAAATTCGCGGATACGGGTATTGAGGAACTCTTAAAGCGCGTGGTTGCGGCTGGAGCAAATAAATCAAGGCTGGTTGCCAAGATTGCAGGTGGAGCAAGAATGTTCGAGGTGAGCGGATTGTCCGACATCGGTAACATTGGAGCAAGAAATACACAGGCTGCAAAAGACAAATTGAAAGAACTGGGAATTCGCCTGGTGGCGGAGGATACAGGTCTTAATTATGGACGAACCGTTGAGCTGCACTGCGAAACAGGTGAGTTTTACATCAAGGCTGTAGGAAAATCAGTTAAGATTATATAAGAGAGGTAATGGAATGAATACAAAACCAATACCTGCAATTGTTATGTTGTTAGCGGGATTTATCACATGCATTTTTGGCATAAAGAATCATCTTGAGATTATGAATTTTATCTGGACCTTGCTGATTGCAATGATTGTATTTTTCATAATCGGAAGTGTGGTAAGATTTGTGGCTGACCGTTGGATGGAAAAAATGGCGGATAAGGAAGAAGTTCCAGAAGAGGAACCGATAGAATCTGAAGGGGCAGAGGAAGAGGAAAAAGAAGAGGAACCAAAAAAAGACGACGTGGAGAAATAAAAACTTGATTTTGGGGGCTTTAGATGAAAGCAGAAGAAAAAGAAAAATTGTGGCAAACATATCAGGAAAATCCGTCGCCAGAGCTAAGAGAAAAGATTATTTTAGAATATGCGCAGCTTGTGAAAGTGGTAGCAGGAAGGCTAAGCATGTATCTGGGGTATAATGTAGAATATGATGACCTTGTAGGTTATGGTATTTTCGGACTCATAGATGCAATTGACAAATTTGATTTGAACAAGGATGTAAAATTCGAAACTTATGCAAGTTTGCGAATCAGAGGCGCGATTCTAGACCAGATTCGAAAAATGGATTGGATTCCAAGAACAGTACGTCAAAAACAAAAAAGAATTGACGAGGCAATCAAACAGATTGAAATGCGTACCGGAAAAAACGCATTGGATGAGGAAATTGCACAGGAACTTGGCGTGTCAGAGGATGAACTGAGCAATTGGCAGTCTCAGTTAAAAGTGACGAATATCGTTTCACTAAATGAATTTCTCGAGCAGGGAAGTGAGCCTGTCATGGACGCAAGACAGAACTCACATTTCATTCAGCCGGAAGATCTTGTGGAAGAAAATGAATTAAAGCAGGTGTTAGAAGAGTCGATGAATCTTCTGACCGAAAAAGAGAAGAAAGTTATTTTACTATACTATTATGAAGATATGACACTGAAAGAAATCAGTCAGATTTTGGAAGTGTCAGAATCAAGAGTGTCACAGTTACATACCAAAGCACTCTTAAAAATGCGTAACAAAATGGGGAAATATATGAACATATTAGTGGAATAAAAAGGGGATTACTATGGCTGCCAGAAATAGTTATTTTCAATTACAATTCAAAGAGAACAAGGTTTATTTGCACGTTTATCCACCGGTGGAAGGCGGAGAAGAATTACAGATTAATGAGGTAATCCGCTATCTGGATGGAAAACGTCTGTCCTCCTATAATTTAAAAGAGCTTAACCGGGCTGTGACAGATTTGGAAAAAGAATCGGATGTCCTGGTGGGCGACTGGGATGGCATTGAAGTAAATGAGATGATGGACTGGAATGTATCGCAGGATAAAATGGAGGTTATCTGCCGTTTTTATCCGCCGTCAAAAGGCGGGAAGAAGGTTGATGCACAGGAAATCATAAATGATCTTGTGTCCGCAAGGATTAAATATGGCATAGATCAGAATGCAATTTTTGATTTTTTGTCCAATCCAAAGTATTGTACAGACTATATTATGGCAAAAGGAAAAAAAGCAGTTCATGGCACGGATGCCAGAATTGAATATTACTTCAATACGGATATCAATCTTTCTCCGAAACATAATGAAGACGGAACTGTAGATTATCATGAGTTAAATACGATAAGTGCGGTGAACAAGGGTGATTTGATTGCCAAACTGATCAAAGAAGATCCGGGTGAAGTCGGATACGATGTTTTTGGGGCTGAGATTAAGCCACGACTTGTAAAAACAACAAAGCTTTCCTATGGAAATAACATTGAGATTTCAGAAGATGAGACAGAACTTCACTCTTTAGTTACCGGTCATGCACAGTTAGTGGGTGGAAAGGTTTTTGTGTCAGATGTGTACGAAGTTCCTGCAGATGTCGACAATTCGACGGGAAATATCGACTATGCAGGAAGTGTCGAAGTGAAAGGAAATGTAAAGGGAGGCTTTACGGTAAAGGCACATGGTGATATTATTGTAGAGGGTGTTGTAGAGGATGCAACACTGATTGCAGATGGGCAGATTATTGTCAAACGTGGAATTCACGGAATGACAAAAGGTTACATGAAAGCCGGAAAGAGTATTGTTTCTAAGTTCATCGAGAATGCTACGGTGGTTTCGAACGGATATGTGGAGACCGAGATTATCATGCACAGCAAAGTGGATGCTAAAAGCTATGTAAAGGTGCATGGTAAAAAAGGTCTGATTAACGGAGGCGTTGTCCGTGCCGGAAATCTGATTGAGGCGGATAATATCGGATCTGAGATGGGTGGTCATACACAGCTTGAGGTAGGAATTGACCCGGATCGGAAAATCCGTTATGGAGAGCTGCAAAAACAGATTGCACAGATGAATGAAGAATTGTCAAAATCCAAAACCATTATCATGACCTACGGCGAGAAAATGGCACAGGGAGTCAAACTTTCTCCGGATAAGCTGATGTTTATTCAGAAACTTACGTTAGATTATAAGGAGCGTAAGAAACTTTTAGAACCGCTTACAGAGGAGTTTGAACAGCTTCACGATGAGATGTTGATTGAGAACAGTGCAAGTATCCGCGTGAATAAACGCATTTATTCCGGTACTGTAATCTGTATTTCGGATTTGAGTATTCCAATCAACAAAGACGATAATTATTGCCAGTATGTAAAAGGTTCAGGTGAGATTGAACGAAAATCTTTATAAAAGTCTGGAGTGTTTGCCATGTCGATTAGACCGATTGATTTAAATGGAATGATACAACGAACGCAGGATGTTGGAAATGTAAAATTACAGGAGGATAATAAACCTGCGGTTGACCAGCAAAATATCCAACAGCAGGTCGTAAAAGAGGAACAGCGCCTGACAAAACAGGTACAGCATGCGGATGACAGTAACCAGCCGGAGTATCGCTATGATGCAAAAGAAAAAGGAAATGGACAGTATCAGCAGAAGCAGAAAAAGAGAGATACAAAGGATAAGAAGAAACAGGACAAGGTAATTGTTAAAAATTTAACTGGAAGTATAGACATCAAAATATAAGGAGTTTACAAGATGACAGGATTACAAATTGTCTTACTGTTTATTGGTGTTGTCTTCATGGTCGGAAGTTTTTTGGTGACAGAACGACTTTCTTCAAATGAGATTAACCGGATCAGTGAGCTAAGCGAGAATGAAATTGACAAAATTGTGGGAAGGTCTTTGGATAAGGCATCCACACAGATTGAGAATTCGATTGATCAACAGATTGAGAATTCCATTGAGAAGGTAGACCGTGCCATTGAAAAAGAGACCAATGAAAAAATTATGGCAATCAGCGAATACTCAGATACCGTTGTGGAATCTATGAATAAAACACACAATGAGATTATGTTCCTTTACAGCATGTTAAATGACAAACATACGGAAGTGACAAATTTTTCTGCAAAGCTTGAAAAACTGATTGAGGAAGCACAAAAGGTTGAGACCAGACAGGAAGCATACAATTCCAGGATGGAGACGGAAATGCGTTATGCCGAACAGGCATCGCAAAACATTCCTGATATGCCAGTGCAATCCCTTGAGATACCAGGAGCAGAGGGAGCAACAAATTCTTCACAACAGGAAACAAAAAGCCCGCAGGATTCTATTATGGACGAATTCGGAAATCATAACAAAGATGTTCTAAGACTTCATAAAGAAGGATATAGTGATGTTGCAATCGCACAGGAACTAAACATAGGGCTTGGTGAGGTACGACTGATAATAGGACTTTTTAAAGGGGATAGATAAACGTGAAGCTAAAATATTATTTAAGAGGTCTTGGAATTGGAATCATAGTGACAACACTGATTCTGATGATTGCTGGTGCAGGGCAGAAAGAAGAGCTGACAGATGCTCAGATTATCGAACGTGCAAAGGAGCTTGGAATGGTAATGGAGAACTCCGGAAGTACGTTGAGCGACGAGATGGATAGTGAAAGTGAGCAGGCAGACGAGAGTGAGACGGCTTTAGAATCTAAAGAGAATGAGCCGTCCGCTGATGATGGACAGACTGTGGATGGCGAGCAGACAGCTGCGCCGGATGAAGCAGCGAGTGTCGGACAGGAAGGAAAGACACCGGAGGATGATGCAATACCAGAGCAGACAGACAATGTCCAGAAGGAACCATACAAGCTGGCAATAAATGCAGGCGAGGTCTGCAGACAGGTCTGTGATGAATTACAGGAAAATGGATTGATTGATAACTCCGAAAATTTCCGAAAATACTTAAGCCAGGCTGGCTATGCGAATCAGATTCAGCCAGGAAATTTTGAAATTGCATACGGATTGTCTTACGAAGAAATTGCCCAGATTTTAATTACAAGACAACAATAAAAAATATCGTACCCCAATGGAAAAAAGTGCTTGCATTCCATTGGGGTATTGTGCTATAATCTACAAGGTTCTAACGGATAAAAGTCCGTAACAAACACATATGTTGACGAAGAGGCAGGTGCCAATGCTCGTTGGTCGTCTCTTAGAATGAGACATATGGAAGCAAAATGAAAACCATGGAGGTAAGAAAAATGAGCGTTATTTCAATGAAACAGTTATTAGAAGCAGGTGTTCACTTTGGACATCAGACAAGAAGATGGAATCCTAAAATGGCTCCATACATTTACACAGAGAGAAATGGTATCTACATCATCGACTTACAGAAATCTGTAGGTAAAGTAGACGAAGCTTACAAAGCAGTTTCTGACATCGCAGCAGAAGGTGGTACAATCCTTTTCGTTGGTACAAAGAAACAGGCTCAGGACGCTATCAAAACAGAAGCAGAGCGTTGCGGAATGTTCTATGTAAATGAGAGATGGTTAGGTGGAATGTTAACAAACTTCAAAACAATCCAGAGCCGTATTGCAAGATTAAAAGAAATCGAAGCAATGTCTGAAGATGGAACATTTGATGTTTTACCTAAAAAAGAAGTTATCAACCTGAAAAAAGAATGGGATAAATTAGAGAAGAACCTTGGCGGTATCAAAGATATGAAGAAAATCCCAGATGCAATTTTCGTAGTAGATCCTAAGAAGGAAAGAATTTGTATCCAGGAAGCTCATACATTAGGAATCAAATTAATCGGTATTGCTGATACAAACTGTGACCCAGAAGAATTAGATTATGTAATTCCTGGTAACGATGATGCAATCAGAGCAGTAAAATTAATCGTTTCTAAGATGGCAGATGCTGTTATCGAAGCAAATCAGGGTGCTGAAGAAGCATACGAAGAAGCTGAAGTAGAAGCAGCTGAAGCAACAGAAGAATAAGATGAATTTTTACAATAGAAAGCACGCATAGCGTACTTTCTATTGTTATAAAGGACGGAAAACGAGCAGAGAATCGTTTTTACGACAAGATATCAAGATGATTAATTGGAGGAAAAGAAAATGGCAATTACAGCAGCTATGGTAAAAGAACTGCGTGAAACAACAGGCGCAGGTATGATGGATTGCAAGAAAGCATTAAATGAAACAAACGGAAACATGGAAGAAGCAATTGAGTTCTTAAGAAAGAACGGACAGGCTAAAGCAGAGAAAAAAGCTGGAAGAATTGCTGCAGAAGGTCTTTGTACAATCGCTCTTGCAGATGACAAGACAGCAGCTGTTGTTGAAGTTAACTCTGAGACAGACTTCGTTGCTAAGAATGCAACATTCCAGGAATTCTGTGAAGCAGTAGCAAAACAGGCTGTTACATCTAACGCAGCAGATATGGATGCTTTCATGGCTGAGACATGGAATGCAGATTCTTCTAAGACTGTACAGGAAGCATTAGTAGAAAAAGTTGCCGTAATCGGTGAAAACTTAAAAATCCGTAGATTTGAAAAAGTTGTTGCTGAAAACGGATGCGTTGTAACATATACACACGGTGGCGGTAGAATCGGTGTTATCGTAGAAGCTGATACTACAGTTGTAAACGACACTGTAAAAGAAGCATTAACAAACATTGCAATGCAGATTGCAGCTTTAAATCCAAAATATGTATCCAGAAACGAAGTAAGTGCTGAATACATTGCACACGAGAAAGAAATCCTTCTTGCTCAGATTATGAACGATCCAAAAGAATCCCAGAAACCAGAAAAGGTTATCAACGGAATGATCGAAGGTCGTGTAAGCAAAGAATTAAAAGAAGTATGTTTATTAGATCAGGTTTATGTAAAAGCTGCAGATGGTAAACAGAATGTTGCAAAATACTTAGAAGAAGTATCAAAAGAAGTTGGAGCAACTGTTACTGTTAAGAGATTCGTTCGTTTTGAAACAGGCGAAGGAATTGAGAAGAAACAGGAAGACTTCGCAGCAGAAGTTGCAGCTCAGCTCAACTAATTCAACCATTTACAGGCAACCCTGGGTCGCTGAATGTTGATAGTTGATTTTACAAGCGATTATCATTGAATAAGAAAAGCCCCTGCGAATACGTCAAACATGTTTGCAAGGGCTTTTTTCTATGAAGGAGACAGTATGAATCCATTAAAATTAGAGTTGAAATTATATTTAGAGGCTGAGGACATTTCACAGTCAAGAATTATGTCCTGCCGTTCTTTTATGAGTCAGCAGATTAAGTCTTCTGTAAACTCATATATCCGTAAACTCAATATGGAAGATGAGTGTGACATGGATGATTTTATTGTCCGCCTGTATTTTGACGAGACAATTGAAGAAGAAGCGTGTACATCCGAGGAAAGTGCAAAAGGATTTATCGATGATGTGGTAGATTTATTATCAGAAATTGCACATATGCAGTCTTTTCTTGAGATGGAAGGAAGCTTTATGGTGGAATACCAGGATTTGAAAAAGTCTTACAAATTCCATTCAGAAAGCGGTGATTCTTATTGCGATTTTGATGAAATGTGATACAATATAATCTGTGAATATAAGATTCTGGAGGATTTACATGGAAGAGAAAGATGCAGCCGCATTAAGAAGCGAGAGGCAACGGCGGAAGCGGGTAAGCAAAATTCGAAATGGAATTGTAGCAACCGTCGCAATCTGGATGCTGGTATCCGCTATTTTGATTGTCACTTTGCTTGTCAAGGTAATTTCATTGGAGCACCGGTTGAATACACTGACGATGAATCCGGCATACTCGAGCCAGATTGAGACGAAACAGAATCCCGGTACAGACGATGGAAAAGACCCCTCAGAAAGCATCCCAGATACACAGAGCAATTCGGATGAATCCAAAGTTTCTCTTGTATCTGGGCTGGATGAGCCGGACAACCTTGCAAAAGAAGGGGATGTACATAAGGTTTATCTGACATTCGAAGATGGACCGTCTGAGAATACCGCAGCCATTTTGGATACACTGAATCAATATCAGGTGAAAGCCACTTTTTTTGTGGTCGGGAAAGAGGATGATGAATCCAAGGCACTTTACAAGCGGATTGTGGATGAGGGTCACACGTTAGGAATGCATTCCTATTCGAACAAATACAGTACCATCTATGAATCTAAGGAAGCGTTTGAAGCAGATTTTAAGGAATTGCAGGATTATTTATGTGAGCTGACCGGCGTGGAATCCAGTTATTACAGGTTCCCGGGAGGAAGCAATAATCAGATTAGCAATGTAGATATGTCTGAGTTTATCCAATACCTCAATTCACAGGGCGTGACCTACTATGATTGGAATGTTTCGGCGGGCGATGCAACATCTATGGCATATACATCAGAAGATATAGTTGCAAATGTAACCGAAAATATAGTAAAATATAAGACGTCAGTTGTGTTACTTCACGACGCGGATGATAAGTCAGCAACGGTAGATGCATTAGGACCTTTGATTGAAGCATTACAAAATATGGGGGCTGAGATTTTGCCGATTGATGAAGATACAACCGTTATTCAGTCTGTGAAAATTGCAGAAGAATAATGAAAATAGTATAAACGGAGGATGCAGTATGGGATTTTTTAAAGATTTTAAAGATGATTTCTCACAGGCGATGAATGAAATTATCCCAGGGGAAGAACCTTTAGAAGAGGAAGATACATTAAGCGATGATTTGGTTGTCAATACGCTTGAAGAAGAAGTTGACGTAGAATCTGAGTTATCAAAGCTTGATGGATTACTTGAGCAGGTTACAAAACAGGAAGAAGCAAAGGCAGCAACAAGACAGCCGGTTGAGCCGGTTGCAGCCAGAGAGAATGTATCTGCAGCACAAAGTGTTTTATCAGAGAAGTTAGAAAAAGAATTAAGAGAAATGCGAATGAATACAATGCAAGAGGAGAATAGAACAATGAATGAGACACCAGTAAATGTACCAGTTAACAACGCAACACCAGTAAGCGCACCAGCAAAAGCACCAGTATCAGATGAAGCCTCTGTTATCACAGCAGGTACCGTTATCCGTGGAGATATCTCTTCTACAGGTTCTCTTGACATTCAGGGAACAATCAATGGTAACGTAGAATGTAATGGTAAATTAGTTGTAACAGGAACTGTAAATGGAAACAGCAATTCTTCTGAATTCTTTGCAGATGCAGCAAAAATTGAAGGTGAAGTTGTAAGCACAGGAACAGTTAAAATTGGTCTTGGTTCCGTTATCATTGGTAATGTAACATCTTCTTCTGCTGTTATTGCAGGCGCAATCAAAGGTGATATCGATGTACAGGGACCAGTTGTTGTTGATACATCAGCAGTTGTTATGGGTAACATCAAATCCCGTTCTGTACAGATTAACAACGGTGCGGTTATCGAAGGTTTCTGTTCTCAGTGCTACTCTGACGTAGATGTCAATGAACTTTTCGAGTCCAAGAAAGGAACAATGTAAGAATGAAGCGAGTTTTCTTAAAACTGAGTGGCGAAGCACTTGCAGGTGAAAAGCATACAGGCTTCGACGAGCCAACTGTAACTGAGGTGGCAAAACAGGTAAAAGAAATTGTGGATAGAGGAATACAGGTTGGTATCGTAATTGGCGGTGGCAATTTCTGGAGAGGAAGAACCAGTGAGACAATCGATCGAACCAAAGCAGACCAGATCGGAATGCTTGCAACAGTCATGAACTGTATTTATGTGTCTGAGATTTTCCGCTCTGTTGGAATGATGACACAGATTTTAACACCATTTGAATGTGGAACTATGACAAAACCTTTTTCCAAAGACCGTGCAAACAAATATTTTGAAAAAGGAATGGTAGTTTTTTTCGCAGGTGGAACAGGTCATCCTTATTTCTCAACTGATACCGGAATTGTACTTCGTGCAATTGAGATGGAGGCAGAAGGAATCTTCCTTGCAAAAGCGATTGATGGAGTTTATGACAGCGATCCTAAGACGAATCCAAATGCAAAGAAATATGATGAGGTTTCCATTCAGGAAGTAATCGACAAGAAACTTGCCGTTGTAGATTTGACAGCATCCATCATGTGTATGGAGAACAAAATGCCGATGTATATCTTCGGCCTGAATGAAAAAAATAGTATCGTAAATGCCATGAGTGGTAATTTTAGTGGCACAAAAGTTACGGTATAATGATAAGATGGAGGATATCGTATGGACGAGAGATTAGTACAGTTTGATGAGAAAATGCAGAAATCATTAAACAATTTATATGAAGAGTTCGGTTCAATTCGTGCCGGACGTGCTAACCCACATGTTTTAGATAAAATCAGAGTTGATTATTATGGAACACCAACTGCACTTCAGCAGGTTGCCAATGTCAGTGTTCCAGAACCAAGAATGATTCAGATTGCACCTTGGGAAGCATCCCTTGTAAAAGAGATTGAAAAGGCAATTATGATGTCTGATCTTGGAATCAATCCAACCAATGATGGAAAAGTCATTCGTCTTTTATTCCCAGAGTTAACAGAGGAAAGACGAAAAGAATTAGCGAAAGACGTTAAGAAAAAGGGCGAGAATACAAAAGTTGCAATTCGTAACATCCGCCGTGATGCAAATGATTCTTTCAAAAAATTAGCAAAATCTTCTGAGGTATCGGAAGATGAGATTAAAGAATTAGAAGATGGAGCTCAGAAACTGACAGATCAGTATATTGCAAAGATTGATAAGGCAGTTGATGAAAAATCAAAAGAAATTCTTACAGTTTAATGATACAATTAAGCGATAGAAAAATCATCATGTGTTTTCTATTGTGCAAAATAGGAATGGGGACATGGCAGACACGTGCGTGTCCTCATTTTTTCAGTAAGAAAGAAAAAGGAGTGGGCATATGAAGATTCCACAGCATGTTGCAATTATTTTAGATGGAAATGGAAGATGGGCAAAGAAAAAGGGAATGCCAAGAAACTATGGTCATACCATGGGTGCGAAGAATGTTGAGGTTGTTTGTAAGGCAGCACATGATATGGGAATTAAATACCTGACGATGTATGCATTCTCGACTGAGAACTGGAACCGTCCTAAGAACGAAGTGGATGCATTGATGAAGCTGCTGGAAAGTTATTTGAAAAACTGTGACAGAACAGCAGACAAAAATAATATGCGTGTCCGGGTAATCGGCGATACATCAAAGTTAAGTGAAAAATTCCAAAAACAGATTGCAGAGCTAGAAGAACACTCCAAACACAATGATGGTCTTAACCTGCAGATTGCAATCAATTATGGAAGCAGAGATGAGATGATTCGTGCCATGCGCGCCATGACAAAAGATGTTGTGAATGGAAATATGAAGGAAGAGGACATCTCAGAGGAAGTCTTTTCGAATTATTTAGATACGAAGGATATTCCAGACCCGGATTTGTTAATCAGAACCAGTGGAGAACAGCGTCTGTCGAATTATCTTTTGTGGCAGCTTGCATACAGTGAATTTTATTTTACCGATGTGCCATGGCCTGATTTCCATAAAGAGGAATTAGAAGAAGCTATACTTGCGTATAATAAGCGTGATAGAAGGTTTGGCGGTCTGACAGAAAAATAAAAGAAGGAGAAAAAGGGAGAAATCCCTTTGAATCAGGAGGATTTAGATGTTTAAAACAAGATTATTAAGTGGGATTGTGTTAGTGCTTTTGGCACTGCTTTTGATTTGCACCGGAGGAAATCTCCTGTTAGTATCTACATTGGTGCTCTCTTATATTGGAATGATGGAATTGTATCGTATTTTCCATATTCACAAACAGATTGCAGGAATTTTAGGGTATCTTGTCATTACAGTGTTCTATTTGAATTTATTATTTTCCTTTATTCCAGATACATTTATGTTTGTAATTGGATTTTTGGTTTTGCTGATGTTTGTCTATGTATTTTCTTATCCAAAATACAAGACCGAACAGATTCTGGCTGCGTTCTTTGGCGTCTTTTATGTGGGAGTTATGCTTTCTTACGTATACCAGACCAGAATGTTGGAAAATGGTGCATATTTAGTGTGGCTGATTTTCCTTTGCTCCTGGGGCTGTGACACCTGTGCATATTGTGTTGGAAAATTGATTGGAAAACATAAAATGTCTCCAAAGCTTAGCCCGCATAAATCGGTAGAGGGTGCTATCGGCGGTGTTGTCGGCGCAGCACTTCTTACAGCGCTTTATAGCTTTATTTTCAAAGATGCGATGGGATTAACGGGAAACGAAATCTGGCTGTTAGCAGGAATCTCTGCCATTGGAGCATTGATTTCCATGGTAGGCGATTTGACAGCGTCCGCGATTAAGAGAAATTATGACATTAAAGATTATGGTAAATTGATTCCGGGACATGGTGGAATCTTAGACCGGTTTGACAGTGTGATTTTTACAGCACCAATCATCTATTATCTTGCTGCAAATTTCATGAAGTAAAAGGAAAGGTACGATAGAAAGATGAAAAAGATTGCAATACTCGGTTCTACGGGGTCGATTGGAACACAGACCTTAGAGATTGTCAGAGAGCAGGGAGATATTCAGGTAGTTGCAATGGCGGCTGGAAATAACATTGCGTTATTGGAAAAACAGATGCGTGAATTTAAACCGGAGCTTGTGAGCGTATGGGATGAAAAAAGAGCAGAGGAGCTTCGAATCCAGACAGCAGATTTGTCTATTCGAGTGGTGTCTGGTATGGAGGGCCTGTTAGAGGTTGCCACCTATGAAAGCAGTGAAATCCTTGTGACGGCGATTGTTGGCATGCTTGGAATCAAGCCGACGATTGCCGCCATTAAAGCAGGCAAAAAGATTGCACTTGCCAATAAAGAGACGCTTGTGACAGCGGGACATATTATTATGCCGCTTGCAAAAGAATGTGGTGTTCCGATTCTCCCGGTTGACAGTGAACACAGTGCGATTTTTCAGTCACTGCAGGGAGCCGGGGATAATAAAATTTCTAAAATTTTATTGACGGCATCCGGTGGACCGTTCCGTGGAAGAAAAAAGGAAGATCTTTTGAACATTCAGGTGGAAGATGCCTTAAAACATCCAAATTGGGAGATGGGACGAAAAATCACAATCGATTCCTCCACACTTGTCAACAAAGGACTGGAGGTTATGGAGGCAAAGTGGCTCTTTGGCGTTGAGCTGAACCAGATTCAGGTTGTGGTTCATCCACAGAGTGTCATTCATTCTGCGGTAGAATACCAGGATGGTGCGGTGATTGCACAGCTTGGAACACCGGACATGAGACTTCCGATTCAATATGCGCTCTATTATCCAGAGCGAAGAAACTTATCTGGAAAGCGTCTTGATTTGTTTGAGATTGCAAACTTAAGCTTTGAAAGACCGGATACAGACACGTTCCGTGGATTAGCGTTAGCCTATGAGGTAATGAAACGTGGAGGAAATGTTCCGACCGCATTTAATGCCGCAAACGAGCGTGCAGTCGCATTGTTTTTAGACCGCAAGATTTCTTATCCAATGATAACGGAAATCATTGAAATGTGTATGGGTGAGTGCGAATACATCGAACATCCGGATGTGGATGAAATTTTACAGACCGAAGCGTTAACATATGAATTGATTGAAAGAAAGGTATTGGGACATTAATTGAAAATTATAATTGCTTTACTAATCTTTAGTATTATTATTTTATTTCATGAATTAGGACACTTTTTACTGGCGAAGGCAAACGGCATTCGTGTCAATGAATTTTCCCTTGGCCTTGGTCCTACCATTGTTGGTTTTACCAAAGGGGAGACAAAGTATTCTTTAAAACTTCTGCCATTTGGCGGTGCATGCATGATGGAAGGGGAAGATGCAGAAAGTAAGGATGACAGGGCTTTTAACAACAAGTCCGTATGGGCAAGAATCAGTGTCGTTGCGGCAGGACCTGTTTTTAACTTTATCATGGCATTTGTATTTTCTTTTATCCTGATTTCCTGTATTGGATATGACACACCACAGATAGCAGGGGTATTGGAAGGATATGCTGCGGAAGATGCCGGCATGCAGGCAGGTGACGTGATTGTAAAAATGAATGGCAAACATATTCACTTTTACCGGGAAGTCAGTGCTTATTCGATGTTTCACTCCGGGGAAGATGTGACCGTTACCTATCTTCGGGACGGTGAAAAATATAAGACAACTTTAGATCCAAAATATGATGAGGAATCGGGTCGCTACTTATACGGATTTCAAGGTGGCACCCAAAACGAAAAAGGAAATGTATTTCAAAATATAAAGTATAGCGCCTATGAGGTAGAGTACTGGATTTACACAACAATCCAAGGTCTTCGTATGATGATTACCGGCGGATATGGAATCAATGAGATGAGTGGTCCGGTCGGGATTGTAAGTACCATAGGGGAAAGTTATGAGCAGAGTGTGAGTGTCAGCTATTTTGCAGCATTTTTACAGATGCTTTATATCTGTATCTTGCTATCCGCAAACCTTGGCGTGATGAATCTTCTGCCAATTCCGGCGTTAGACGGCGGCAGACTTGTCTTTTTAATTGTGGAGGCAATTCGTGGAAAGCGGGTGGACCCGGATAAAGAAGGCATGGTTCATTTTATCGGTCTTATGCTATTGCTTGCCTTGATGGTGATTGTCATGTTTAATGATATCCGAAAATTATTTGTCTGATAGAGAGGTAATTCTGTTATGATGGAACGAAAAAATACGAAAATTGTAAAAATTGGAGACAGAGTCATCGGTGGAGGCAATCCAATCCTGATTCAGTCTATGACAAATACAAAGACAGAAGATGTAGCAGCTACGGTTGCACAGATTAAACAGCTTACGGCGGCAGGATGTGATATTATCCGCTGTGCAGTTCCAACGATGGAGGCTGCAAAGGCTTTGGGTGAAATCAAAAAGCAGATATCCATTCCTTTGGTGGCGGATATTCATTTTGATTACCGTCTTGCGATTGCGGCCATGGAAAATGGGGCGGACAAGATTCGTATCAATCCTGGCAATATCGGCAGCACAGAACGTGTCAAAGCGGTGGTAGACGTCGCAAAAGAGCGCAACATTCCAATCCGTGTCGGAGTCAACAGTGGTTCTTTAGAAAAAGACCTTGTGGAAAAATACCATGGTGTGACCGCAGAAGGGATTGTGGAGAGCGCCTTAGATAAGGTGAAATTAATCGAAGATATGGGATACGATAATCTTGTGATTAGTATCAAATCTTCGGATGTTTTGATGTGCGTGAAGGCACACGAACTGATTTCGGAAAAGACAACGCATCCACTTCATGTTGGAATTACAGAGTCCGGTACCATCATCAGCGGCAATATCAAATCCTCCATCGGATTAGGTCTGATTTTAAGTCAGGGCATTGGAGATACCATCCGTGTTTCTTTGACGGGAGATCCGTTAGAGGAGATTAAGTCTGCAAAACTGATTTTAAGAACATTAGGTTTAAGAAAAGGCGGGGTTGAAGTTGTTTCCTGCCCAACCTGTGGACGAACCAGAATCGATTTGATTCGTCTTGCAAACCAGGTGGAGAACATGGTGGCAGATATTCCGCTCGATATAAAAGTGGCTGTTATGGGCTGCGTGGTAAACGGTCCGGGAGAAGCAAAAGAGGCAGATATTGGCATCGCCGGAGGAATTGGCGAAGGACTTATCATCAAGCATGGAGAGGTCTATAAGAAGGTTCCGGAGGATCAGTTGTTAGAAGCACTCAGATATGAACTGCTTCACTGGAATGAGGCGTAGTGTAGGATAATAAAACTGCGTAAAAACGAGGAATGATATGTCAAAATTCTTTTTTGAAGTATTTCCGACGTTATCGATACAAGGAGATACAAAGAAATTATTAGAGGAAACACAGGTCGTTAAAATAGGCATGAATCCGGAAAAAACAAGGATTCGTGTCTATTTAAACGGCCCACGTTTGATTTATAAAAAGAATATTTATCAGATTGAAAAATCCATCAAAGACCAGCTTTTCCCAAAGAGAGAGATGCAGGTAAAGGTGATCGAAAAGTATCAGCTATCGGGGCAGTATACGCCACAGAAACTGATGGATGTCTATCTGGACAGTATTTTAGATGAGTTAAAAGATTATAGCCTGATGGAATACAATCTGCTCCGTTCTGCCAAAATGGAGTTCCCACAGACAAACCAGATGCGCCTTACCTTAGAGAATACCATTATTGCGCAGACGAAGTCACATGAGATTGTGGAATTTTTAGAGAAGGTTGTCTGTGAAAGATGCGGTCTTGATTTAGCGGTTCTCCTTGAGTATGAGGAACCACAGGAGAGCAAATACCGCAAAAACAGTGACCTCCAGATTCAGATGGAAGTTTCGAATGTCTTAAAAAGAACCAATTTCGACCAAAAACACACGCAGGAAGAATCCGGGGAGATGCAGACACCTGTTGCAAATTCAAACACAACATCTGGTGGAAGTGTACCAAAAACCGACACAATTTCCGAAAATAATGCAAAAAGCACTTCAAATTCGAAAAATGATGCAGGAAAACCTGCAGCAAAAAAAGCAGATTTTACCAAAAAAGAATTCAAGAAAAAGTACGATGGCGGTTACGGTGGAGGATACAAAAAATCCGACAACCCAGATGTTATCTATGGACGTGATTTTGAGGACGAGCCAATCGAAATCGAAAAAATTGTCGGTGAGATGGGTGAGGTTGTCATCCGCTGTCAGGTTATGACACTTGAGACGCGTGAGATCCGAAACGAAAAGACCATCGTCATTATGTCTGTGACGGATTTTACAGATTCGATTGTATTAAAAATCTTTACAAGAAATGACCAGCTGCCAGATTTATTAGATGGTCTGAAAAAAGGTGCATTCCTTAAAATCAAGGGTGTCACCACAATTGATAAATTTGACAGTGAGCTTACGATTGGGTCAATTGTCGGAATCAAGAAGATACCGGATTTTACCACATCACGAATGGATACGAGTGCACAAAAACGTGTGGAATTGCACTGCCATACCAAGATGAGCGATATGGATGGTGTATCTGATGTAAAAGATATTGTAAAAAGAGCCATGAAATGGGGACACAAAGCAATTGCAATTACCGACCACGGAGATGTACAGGCTTTCCCGGATGCCAATCATACGGTGTCACCGGACGATGATTTTAAGGTTATCTACGGTGTGGAAGCATACCTGGTAGATGACTTGAAGGATATCATTACGAATTCCAGAGGACAGGGTTTAAACGATACCTATGTCGTGTTTGACATAGAGACGACGGGCTTCAGCCCTGACCTAAATAAGATTATCGAGATTGGTGCGGTAAAAGTAGAGAATGGTTCCATCACGGAGCGCTTTTCTACGTTTGTAAACCCGGAGGTCCCAATTCCGTTTAACATCGAGGAATTAACCTCAATTCGGGATGATATGGTGATGGATGCACCGAAGATTGAAACCATTTTGCCGGAGTTTATGGAGTTTTGCAAAGGTGCCATCATGGTTGCGCACAATGCGGACTTTGATATGAGTTTTATCCATAAAAACTGTGAGAGACAGGGATTGCCATGCGATTATACGATTATTGATACGGTGGCACTTGCAAGAATTCTTCTGCCGAACCTAAACCGTTTTAAACTGGATACGGTTGCAAAAGCACTTGGTGTCTCTTTGGACAATCATCATCGTGCGGTGGACGATGCGGGCTGTACGGCGGAGATTTTTGTAAAATTTATCGAGATGCTAAAAGAGCGTGGAGCCGAAAACTTAGACGACGTCAATAAAATGGGTTCGACTTCCGTTGAGACGATAAAGAAGCTTCCAACGTATCATGCCATCATGCTTGCCACAAACGATACGGGACGAATCAACCTGTACAAACTTGTCTCGATGTCGCATTTAACCTATTACAACAAAAGACCGCGAATTCCAAAGAGTGAGTTTGTAAAATACCGGGAGGGAATTTTGCTTGGTTCTGCCTGTGAGGCAGGTGAATTGTATCGTTCGCTGGTGGGAGGAAGACCGCCGGAAGAGATTGCAAGAATCGTAGATTTCTATGATTATTTAGAGATTCAGCCGCTTGGCAACAATGCATTTATGCTGCGAAGTGAAAAGGAACCAATCAACACGATAGAGGAACTGCAGGATGTCAATCGTAAGATTGTGAAGTTAGGAGAACAGTTCCATAAGTTAGTTGTGGCTACCTGTGATGTTCATTTCTTGGACCCGCAGGATGAAGTGTACCGTAGAATTATTATGGCTGGAAAAGGATTTAAGGATGCAGATGACCAGGCACCGCTATACCTTCGTACCACGGAGGAGATGCTCGCAGAATTCGAGTATCTTGGAAGTGCAAAAGCGGAGGAGGTTGTCATCACTAATCCGAACAAGATTGCGGATATGTGTGAAAAGATTGCTCCGGTCCGCCCGGATAAATGTCCGCCGGTCATTGAAAATTCCGACCAGATGCTCCGTGACATCTGTTACACCAAAGCACATCATATGTATGGGGATGAGCTACCGGCAATTGTAAAAGAGCGGTTGGACCGAGAACTGAACTCCATTATATCCAACGGATATGCCGTAATGTACATCATTGCGCAGAAGCTGGTGTGGAAATCCAATGAGGACGGTTACCTGGTAGGTTCGCGAGGATCGGTAGGTTCTTCCTTTGCAGCAACGACATCCGGTATCACGGAGGTAAATCCGCTTCCGGCACATTACCGGTGTGAATATTGTAAGTACAGTGACTTTGACTCGCCGGAGGTAAAGGCATTTTCCGGCCGAAGCGGTTGTGATATGCCAGACAAAATCTGTCCGGTCTGTGGCAAAAAGTTAGTAAAAGACGGATTTGATATCCCGTTTGAGACCTTCCTTGGATTTAAGGGGAACAAAGAGCCGGATATCGATCTAAACTTCTCCGGTGAATATCAGAGTAAGGCGCATGCATACTGTGAGGTTATTTTTGGATATGGTCAGACCTTCCGTGCAGGAACCATCGGTACACTAGCAGACAAGACAGCGTTTGGCTATATCAAAAACTATTACGAGGAACGTGGTGTTCGAAAGAGAAACTGTGAGATTGACCGAATTGTACAAGGATGTGTCGGGGTACGACGTACAACCGGACAGCATCCTGGTGGTATTGTGGTATTACCAGTGGGAGAAGAAATCAACACCTTTACGCCGGTGCAGCATCCTGCAAACGATATGACAACGGCGACAGTTACCACGCACTTTGATTACCATTCGATTGACCACAACCTGTTAAAACTTGATATTCTCGGACACGATGATCCTACGATGATTCGTATGTTACAGGATTTGACCGGAATTGACCCTCAGACGATACCGCTTGATGATAAAGCTGTCATGAATCTGTTTAAAAATACAAAATCACTTGGACTAGAACCGGAGGATATCAAGGGCTGTCCGCTTGGATGTCTTGGTATCCCGGAGTTTGGAACAGATTTTGCGATGCAGATGGTTATCGATGCAAAACCACAGGAGTTTTCCGATTTGATTCGAATATCCGGTCTGTCACATGGAACGGACGTTTGGCTTGGAAATGCCCAGACCTTGATTGAAAGTGGAATTGCAACAATTTCAACTGCCATCTGTACACGAGATGACATCATGATTTATCTGATTCAAAAAGGCTTAGAGAGTGAACTTTCGTTTACCATCATGGAGTCGGTTCGAAAGGGAAAGGGATTAAAGGAGGAGTGGAAAGAGGAAATGCTTGCCCACGATGTGCCGCAGTGGTACATTGATTCCTGCTTGAAGATTAAGTACATGTTCCCGAAAGCGCATGCGGCGGCTTACGTTATGATGGCGTGGAGAATCGCTTACTGTAAAGTATTTTACCCGCTTGCATATTATGCGGCATTCTTTTCCATTCGTGCAACCGGATTCACGTATGAACTGATGTGTCAGGGAGAGGAACGTCTGCTTTACTTCATGTCCGATTATGAGAAAAGAAAAGACTCGCTGTCCAAAAAGGAGCAGGATACCTATAAAGATATGAAAATCGTGCAGGAGATGTATGCGAGAGGATTTGACTTCACACCGATTGATATTTACCGTGCCAAACCGGACCGTTTCCAGATTATTGATGGAAAATTAATGCCAGCATTAAACACCATCGAGGGAATGGGCGATAACGCTGCGGTTGCGGTAGCAGAGGCGGCAAAGGATGGAAAATTCCTATCCAAAGACGATTTCCGCCAGAGAACAAAGGTGTCAAAATCCACCATCGACTTAATGAGTGACCTTGGACTTCTTGGAGATATGCCAGAGTCCAATCAGCTTTCACTTTTTGATTTTACATAACACAAAAGCTTTCTGTGTAACTACAAATGTAGTACATAGAAAGCTTTTTGTTTATGCGAAGATGTGTGAAGTTTTTATCCCAATAGAGGAACGTATCCGGGTGCAGTATCGGTACTGTTACTCTGAAACTTCTGGTGAGAATGTTTTAATCTTATCTGGATTACTTGTGGAAGTATAAAACATCGTTCCGTTCTGGAAATCTTCAAAGAAGATATAGTTTGAGGTTACATTGATATGTGTGTAGTTTCCATCAAAGAGCGCCTGATTTTCGCTGCCGTCGGTTTTTACTCTGCAAAGCTGTGTTGTCGTGTTATCCTGATAATAAAGGTAATCGCCGGAGAGATTAAAACAATCGACACGGTCTGTTGTGAGCGTCGTCTTCTCCTTGGTCGATAAATCTACTTTTGCAAGCTTATAATCATCGTCGCAATCCATAAAGTAAAGGTTGTTGTCGACAAGAATCGGCATCCAGCAGTTTCCCTCATAGATGGTCGATTTGGAACCGGTTACGGTATCATACTGGTGAATGTTGTGATCCTCTGTGATTCCGTTGTAATAAATGTATTGTCCCTTAGAAGAACATGGATAATAAGGTGTCTGGCTGATTTGTCCCTGTTCCGTACCATCGATTTTTACCTTATAAAGTGTGGTGGCAGTCTCTTTTTCATAATGCATGTAGTACAGGTAATTTCCAACCAGAGCAGGGTACATGCAAGGAGATTTATCCAGAATGGTAATCTTGCCATTTTTCTTGGTCAGTCTGCAAAGACTGTTGGTGTCAAGGTTAAAAAGAGGATACTCGCTCGCTTTTTCCAGATTTGTTCTGGCATAGTAAACATAATTGTCATCTGCATTCAGGTAAGAAACAACATCATCGCAGACCTTTTGTACATTCCCGCCATTCATATCCATGGAATAAAGCTTGTCCTGATCCAATGGATTTGCAAAATAAATCGTACCGTCTGATTCACAAAACAGGCCATTGTTAAAAAGGTTGCCGGCGGTATTGCCGTTGACAAAACCATCATTCAAAATAGTCTTGTTTGCACGTTTGTGAAAAAATTGAAACCCCACAATACAAACAATCAAAATGAGCAGTACAATAAAAGGTATTTTCTTCTTCATAAAAATCACCATCCCCGTATCTTTTTGTTAAGAAAATTATATCATTTGTAGGTATAAAGTTTCAAGGGCATCTTGTCATCATCCACCAAATGTACTATATTATATAGTAGGGGTATTTTAGGGCGGTAACGTGCGAAAATACCAGGTGAAATCGAAGAAAGATAAGGTGACAGAATGAGAGACTTATTAGAGTTAAGAGATGAAATTGACCGCATTGACGAGCAGATTGTGCAGTTGTACGAAGATAGAATGAAGATATCCGAACAGGTTGCAGAATATAAGATATCAACCGGGAAAAAGGTGTTTGACAAGGAACGAGAGGTTTCGAAATTAAAAACCTTGTCAGGGCTTGCACATACTACATTTACCAAACACGGAGTCCGGGAATTGTTTGAACAGATTATGGCGATGAGCCGGAAAAAGCAATATCAGCTTCTGACGCAGCATGGACTTACGGAGCAGCTTGATTTTAAGGTGGTAGACGGAATTGATTATTCCAATGCCAGAATTGTATTTCAGGGTGTGGATGGTGCCAACAGCCAGATGGCGATGAAAGAATATTTTGGTGAGAACGCCAACAGTTTTCATGTAGATACTTTCCGCGATGCGATGGAAGCAATTCAGAATGGAAGTGCAAACTATGCAGTGCTTCCGATTGAAAATTCTTCCGCCGGATTTGTCACCCAAAGCTTTGATCTTTTGGTGGAATATGATGCCTGCATTGTCGGTGAGCAGATTATCAAGATTGACCATGCCCTGCTTGGAGTAAAAGGTGCCACAAAGGAGGATATTTCAATCGTTTATTCTCATCCACAGGCATTGATGCAGTGCTCCGATTATTTGGAAAGCCATCCGAACTGGAGCCAGAAAAGCTTTGTCAACACGGCAACTGCTGCAAAGAAGGTAATGGAGGATGGTTTGAAGAATCGGGCCGCCATTGCAAACATCAAAACCGCAGATATTTATGGGCTTAATGTTTTAGAAGATACCATTCAGGACAACAAGGACAACTATACCAGATTTATCATTGTGACGTCACAGAAGATTTTTGAAAAGAAAGCCGGAAAAGTCAGCATCTGTTTCGAAATTCCGCATGAGAGCGGTTCCTTGTATCACATGCTGTCACATTTTATTTACAACGACTTAAACATGGTAAAAATCGAATCCAGACCAATCAAGGAAAAAGCCTGGGAATATCGTTTCTTCATCGATTTTGAAGGAAACTTAAACGACGGAGCGGTTACAAACGCATTAAGAGGACTTTCAGAAGAATGTAATAACTTAAAAATACTTGGAAATTATTAGGTGGGAGAAAAATGGAACGTACAAAGAGTTTAATACTATACAAAGAATTTGAAAATGGAACTTTATTTTATAATTTTGCATGGATAATGGATCATTATAAGAGTGAATACTATAACAAAGAAGACATTGAGGCATTATTCTATGAATCCTTGCACCAGCTGATGGAGCTTGCCGTCAGTCATGGCTTTGAAGGAAATCTGTGGCATAATTTTGTGACCTTTCTTCTTGTCAACAACGAGAATGCGTACAGCACTGCGTGTGAAATCCGCGGTGAGGTGGGAGGTTCCATCAACCAGATTGCGCTTCATGATTTCGCCATCATGAAAGAAGTGTTTGATTTTGATTTTCATGCGTTATCCGAATATTTTGGATTCGACTGTGAGGCAGCACTGATAAGCTATGAGAGCATCAACGGAAGCAGTAAGATTTTCAATCAGCGGATTCGCGACCGCATCTGTGATCTTTGCAAACGATTGGAAGAAACTACAAGCGTAGTTGAATTTAAAAGGGAAGTGACACAGTTCTACAAGGATTTCGGTGTCGGAAAATTAGGCCTTCACAAGGCATTTCGAATTGAGCATACGGATAACGGTGCCAAGATTGTGCCAATTACCAATATTGCACATGTACGTTTGGATGACCTGGTCGGATATGAGATTGCAAAACAAAAGTTAATCGATAACACAGAAAGCTTTGTCAACGGAAAAGAGGCAAATAACTGTCTGTTGTTCGGTGATGCGGGAACCGGTAAGTCTACCAGTATAAAGGCAATCGCAAACCAGTATTACGACAGAGGGCTTCGCCTGATTGAGGTTTACAAACACCAGTTCTGTGATTTAAACGATGTGATTGCACAGATTAAAAACCGTAATTACAAGTTTATTATCTACATGGATGATTTGTCTTTTGAGGAATTTGAGATTGAATACAAGTATTTAAAAGCGGTTATTGAGGGCGGACTTGAAAAGAAACCGGACAATGTCTTAATCTATGCAACCTCGAACCGAAGACATCTGATTCGGGAAAAATTCTCAGACAAAGAGGAAGTCCGGGAAGATATGCATACATCCGATACCGTTCAGGAAAAATTATCCTTGTATGCAAGATTTGGTGTATCCATTTACTTTGGAGCACCGGACAAAAAGCAGTTCCAGAACATTGTGAAAGTTTTGGCAGAAAAATATCATGTCCAGATGGAAGAGGAAGAACTCTTATTAGAGGCAAATAAATGGGAATTATCCCACGGTGGTCTGTCTGGACGAACCGCCCAGCAGTTTATTAATTATCTGCTTGGAAGGCAATAAGAAGAAAGAGGGATGAAACATGAGCGTTCACACATTTGCGGCAATCTATATTGGTTCCTATGAAGTTAGCTTAAAGGTGTTTGAATTTTCATCAAAAAAGAAAATAAAAGAAATCGATCACGTGAGAAGCCGTCTGGAGTTAGGAAAGGATGCTTACTCAAAAGGAAGCATCGGCTATGAGTTAGTGGAAGCACTTTGCGAACGTCTTGGCGAATTCTCAGATATCATGAAGTCGTACCGCGTTGACAGCTACGAAGCGTATGCTGCAGCGGCACTTCGCGATGTGAGCAATCAGATTTTTATCTTAGACCAGATTAAAATCCGTACCGGGTTACACGTGCACGTGCTCAGTAACTCCGAACACCGCTTTATCAGTTACAAATCGGTTGCGATGAGAGACGATTTTGAAAAAATGGTACAGCAGGGAAGTGCTGTTGTGGATGTCGGCGGTGGCGGTTTACAGATTACAATTTTCTCAAAAGGAAACGTAATTACCACACAGCATCTTGCACTTGGCACGATGAAAATGAGACAGCAGCTTGCAGGAAAAAGCAACAACCTTGCACAGTATGAACTTCAGATTGAAGAGCTTGTCACAAAGGAATTGGAAGTTTTTAAGGCAATGTACTTAGAGGAAATCGAGATTCGTAACCTGATTATTATGGGAGATTATATTTCAGAGGTAGGACAGCGTGTCGGCTCGAATCAGGGGAAGAATACGATTGAAGTTTCAAAGTTTGTAAAATATATCGAAAAACTAAGCAAAAAGAATCTGGAAGAGATTTCAGAAGAGTTAAATCTTATGAATGAAAGGGACGCACTGATTGTGCCGTACATTATGATTTTTAAATGCATGGCAAAAAATCTCGGCGCAAAAAGCATCTGGATTCCAGGTGTGAACGTCAATGACGGTATGGCATTTGAATATGCGGAGAAAAATAATTTAATTGCGGCAGGACATGACTTTGAGGAGGATGTTTTGTCGGCAGCGAAAAATCTCTCGGAGCGTTACATGAGTTATTCGCCACACATTGATGCCTTAACACAGATGACAATGCTCATTTTTGATGCGATGAAAAAGGTGCATGGACTTGGGAAAAGAGAGCGTCTGCTCCTAAAAGTTGCAGCACTTTTGCATGACTGCGGAAAGTACATTAGTCTCGCGAATGGCCCGCAATGCTCGTATGACATTATTATGGCATCTGAGATTATCGGCTTATCGCATTTAGAGCGTGAGATTGTGGCATGTTCGGTGCTTTATAATACAAGACCGCTTCCGCCTTACGAAGAAGTGGCAGACAAACTGGATGAGAAAAGTTTTCTGGTTGTGGCAAAACTTTCTGCGATTCTGCGTGTTTCGAATGCGATGGACCGAAGCCATAAACAGAAATTTAAAAATGTAAAGGTTGCCGTCAAGGGCAGAGAGCTAGTGATTACCATAGAGACATTAGATGATATTGCATTGGAAAAAACACTGTTTGCAAGTAAGACCGCATATTTCGAACATATATTCAGTATCAAACCGGTTGTAAAAGAAAAACGTGTATAATTTGGGAAAGATGGGAGGACCTGATGCATATGGAGAAAAAAATAAACTTTAAGGATACATCTTTTTACGAAAACAGAGAGTTAAGCTGGTTGAAATTTGACCTAAGAGTCTTAAATGAGGCAAGAGACAAGAATATTCCGTTGCTAGAACGTCTCAAATTTGTAAGCATCACATCCTCAAATTTAGACGAATTTTATATGGTGCGTGTGGCATCCCTAAAGGATATGGTGCATGCAAATTACAAGAAACGCGATATTGCAGGAATGACAGCGACAGAGCAGCTTGCCGCAATCAATCAAAAGACAAGAGAGTTAGTCGATTTGCAATATTCCACTTACAACAGATCTTTGATACCGCTGTTACATGCACACAAGATTTCGATTGTATCGGAACATGAAAAGCTGACAAAAGAGCAGGCAGATTTTGTTGACAATTATTTTGAAAACAATGTCTATCCGGTACTGACCCCGATGGCTGTGGACGCGTCGCGCCCATTCCCGTTGATTCGGAACAAGACACTAAATATCGCGGCACTTCTTTCTAAGAAAAAGGAAGCTGGTGAGAAAAACAAAAGCGAACTGGAGTTCGCCACCGTGCAGGTGCCAAGTGTACTGCCAAGACTGATTGAGATACCATCTGCAAGCGAAGAAGAAGGGGAAAGAACCTTTATTCTGTTAGAGCAGATGATGGAGCGTAATATTGACAAACTGTTCTTAAACTACGAGGTGCTTTGTGCCTATCCGTACCGTATCATGCGTAATGCAGACTTATCCATCGACGAGGATGAGGCATCTGATTTGTTAAAAGAGATTCAAAAACAGCTTAAGATGCGTCAGTGGGGTGAGGTAATCCGGTTAGAAGTAGAAGAAAACGTCGACAAACGGCTTTTGAATTTCTTAAAGACAGAGCTTAAAGTGGCGAGCGAAGATATTTTCCAGATTCAGGGACCAATCGATTTGACCTTTTTGATGAAAATGTACGGATTAGAAGGCTATGACGAACTTCGCTATCAGCCATACACACCGCAAAGAGTACCGGAAATCGAACCGGGTGAAAATATTTTTGATGCCATCAAAAAAGGCGATATTTTGTTGCATCATCCATACCAGACGTTTGATCCGGTGGTTGATTTTATCCGTCAGGCAGCAAAAGACCCGAATGTTCTTGCTATCAAGCAGACCTTGTATCGTGTCAGCGGAAATTCCCCGATTATTGCATCCTTAGCGCAGGCTGCGGAGAACGGAAAACAGGTATCCGTTTTGGTTGAGTTAAAGGCGCGTTTTGATGAGGAAAACAACATTGTCTGGGCGAAAAAACTGGAGCAGGCGGGCTGTCACGTTATCTATGGACTGGTCGGCTTAAAGACACACAGTAAGATTGCACTTGTCGTAAGAAAAGAGGAAGATGGCATTTGCCGTTACGTTCACCTTGGAACCGGAAATTACAACGATTCCACGGCAAAACTTTATACGGACTGCGGTATTTTTACCTGCGCAGAATCCATCGGTGAGGATGCGACTGCGGTATTTAATATGTTATCCGGATATTCCGAACCGCTTTCCTGGAACGAACTTGTTGTAGCGCCAATCTGGCTTCGAAAAAAGTTTATGAAGTTAATCGAGCGCGAGATGAAACACGCTAAAGAGGGAAGAACAGCAAAAATCATTGCAAAAATGAATTCCCTTTGTGATGCCGGAATCATAGAGGCATTGTATAAGGCTGCCGCTGCAGGAGTGAAGATTGAACTGATTGTAAGGGGAATCTGCTGCCTTCGGGTTGGAATTCCAGGCGTGAGTGAGAATATTACCGTGCGTTCGATTGTTGGAAATTTCTTAGAGCACAGCCGAATTTTTTACTTTTACAATGATGGCGAGGAAGAAATCTATATGGGAAGTGCCGACTGGATGCCGCGTAACCTAGACCGACGTGTGGAAATTCTCTTCCCGGTTTTGGATGAATCTTTAAAAAAGAGAGTTTATCACATTTTGCAGGTTGAACTGGATGACAATACAAAGGCACATGTCTTACAAAAGAACGGGGAATACGAAAAAATTGACAAGAGGGGAAAAACACTTGTCAATTCCCAAAAACAGTTTTGTGAGGAGGCGGTTGCGGCTGCACCAAAGCAGGGACATGTATACCGGGAGCGCATTTTTAAACCGGCAGAGCCTGTGGAATAAGAAACGTTTTGGCTGATGATAGAATACGGGAGGATGAGAAATGAAAGAGAAGATGATGTTATGTTCGGATTTAGACGGAACTTTGCTGACAGACGATAAGGAAATCTCAGAAAAGAACATTGATGCAATTAATCGGATGCTTTCTGAGGGGCACTATTTTGTCATCTCAACAGGAAGACCGGTTGCAAGCGGAAGAGAAATCGTAAAACAACTAGGATTGACAAAGCCAGGCTGCTATATGATTGCATTTAATGGTGCCGTCATCTACGATTGCGCAGCGGACCGCATCTTATCCAAGCGTTCTCTTCCGATCGAGCACGTTCAGGAACTTTTTGAAAGTGCCAAAAAGAAAAATCTCTACGTACAGACATATACAAGTACAGATGTAGTTACTTACAGACACACGAAGGAACTTGATTTTTATTTGAAAAATTCCAGTATCAAGAATTATAAACTTTCCTCTAAGATTTATGACGTTTTAGAGGAGGAGCCACAGAAGGTGCTGCTGATTGATTTAGAGCATGAGGAGCGTTTGAAGGAATTCCAGAAGGAAAAATCAGACTGGGAGAGAGGAAAGTGCAACAGTTTCTTCTCCTGTAAAGAATATCTGGAATATTGTCCGCTTGGAGTCAGCAAGGGATATGGTGTGGAATACCTGACACAGCTTTTAAATCTTTCCATTGACCAGATTGTCGCGGTCGGGGATGAACGAAATGATATTCCGATGATTCAGACGGCAAAGATTGGAATTGCGATGGCGAATGCCGTAGACGAGGTAAAAGCTGCGGCAGATTGCGTCACAAAAAATGATAATAACCATGACGCAATTGCCGAGATTATTGATACATACATTTTAAAATAAAATTACAAATGTAGTTTTAATTCCTCTAAAACGGAGTAAGGGACATAAAGATGGCCGCAGCCGGTGCCAAGCTGAATGGTAGGTTTGTTCTCACCGTGGAAATCAGACCCACCGCTGATACAAAGGTCGTATTCTTTTGCAATCCGCTTGATGAAATGCTCATCGCTGGTGGAGTACGTCGAATAGATGGCTTCGATTCCCGTCAGTCCGACGTCCTTTAAATATTTGACAAGCTCATTTAGCCGGGTGTTGCTCATGTGATACAGCACAGGATGGGCAAGAATGGCGATGCCGCCGGCTTTTCGTATCATGGAAACGGCTTCCATCGGAGTGACTTTAAATCTTCCGACATAGCATTTCCCGTGGTCGCCAATGTATCGGTCGAAAGCTTCCTTGATGCTTCGAATCTGGCGATGCTCATATAAAAAGCGGGCGATATTGGCTCTGGTAATAACGCAGTCTTGATTTTCTGCGAGCAGTTCTTTCATGGTAATGGCAAGTCCTTCTTTTTGCAGGGCTTCCACCATTTTTTCATTGCGGCTGTCACGGCAGGCACGGAATTCGGCTAACTTTTGACAAAGGAACTCGTTGTTCTCGTCGATGAAAAGTCCGACAATATGAACTTCGCAGCCTTCGTATGTGGTAGAAAGTTCTACGCCGGGAATCAGTTCAATGCCAAGTGATTTTGCAACTGGTCTTGCCTTTGCGATGCCGCCTGTTGTGTCGTGGTCGGTAAGTGCGATGGCAGAAAGCCCAACGCGGGCAGCTTCCCTCATCAGTTCTTCCGGTGTAAAGGTACCGTCAGATTCCGTGGAATGTGTATGTAAATCAATGATTGATCGTTCCATAATGATATCCTCCTTTTTATGATTCGTTTTTTACGATTGCAAATAGGGTAATATGAAATCTATGTTTTATCATACAATAGGAAAAATTGTAAAAAAAGGCTTGACGTGTAAGGAGAAAACATGTTATATTATATGAGTTGTTAGAAAACAAAGTAGAGTATCCACTCTCACCGGAGCGCACAGCAAGCTAGGTTGCGACTCATGGTTCATATTTCAAACATTGCATTTCGCATTTTGAATGATTGTGGATAGTCTGCCTATCCACTTTTTTTATTGGAAATTTATTTTGGAGGTGCAAAACCATTAACGAGTTAATGATTAATGAACAGATCAGAGATAAAGAAGTACGTCTGGTCGGAGAAAACGGAGAAC
Source organism: Roseburia sp. 831b (assembly GCF_001940165.2). Taxonomy (NCBI): domain Bacteria; kingdom Bacillati; phylum Bacillota; class Clostridia; order Lachnospirales; family Lachnospiraceae; genus Roseburia; species Roseburia sp. 831b. The sequence goes on from NZ_CP135162.1 coordinate 1,098,747, forward strand.
AGCTTGGCATTATGTCAGCAAGAGAAGCAATGAAACTTGCCGAGGAAGCAGAACTTGATTTAGTTAAAATTGCTCCAACTGCAAAACCACCTGTTTGTAAGATTATTGATTACGGAAAGTATCGATATGAATTAGCAAGAAAAGACAAAGAGGCTAAGAAAAAGCAGAAGACAGTAGAACTAAAAGAGATTCGTTTATCACCAAATATTGAATCAAATGATTTAAATACCAAAATGAATGCCGCCAAGAAATTCATCGCCAAGGGAGATAAGGTAAAAGTTACATTACGATTCCGTGGTCGTGAAATGGCTCATATGAATGCAAGCAAACACATTTTAGATGATTTTGCGGAAAGCATGTCTGATGTAGCAGTAGTGGAGAAGGCACCAAAGGTTGAAGGCAGAAGTATCAGTATGGTGCTGGCAGAAAGAAAATAACTTTTATTAAGGAGGAAACACATCATGCCAAAAATGAAAACAAACAGAGCAGCTGCAAAACGTTTCAAAGTTACAGGAACAGGAAAGTTAAAAAGAAACAAAGCGTATAAGAGACATATCTTAACAAAGAAAACAACAAAGACTAAGAGAAATCTTAGAAAAGCTGCTATCGTAGATGCAACAAACGTTAAGAACATGAAGAAAATTTTACCATACGTATAAAGAATCAGGTTAAGGAGGAATAAAAAATGGCAAGAGTTAAAGGCGGTATCGGCGCTAAAAAAAGACATAATAGAACTTTAAAATTAGCAAAAGGATATAGAGGCGCAAGATCCAAACAGTATAGAGTAGCAAAACAGTCAGTTATGAGAGCCTTAACAAGTTCTTACGCTGGTAGAAAAGAAAGAAAGAGACAGTTCCGTCAGTTATGGATTGCACGTATCAACGCTGCAGCAAGAATGAACGGACTTTCTTACAGCCAGATGATGCACGGCTTAAAAGTAGCTGGTGTTGACATCAACCGTAAAATGTTAGCAGAGATGGCTGTAAACGATGCAACAGGATTTGCTGCATTAGTAGAAGTTGCTAAAAAAGCAATTGCTTAATCATCTAAAATAAGATATTAAAATCCCAGTGACTAGATTCACTGGGATTTTTTTGTCGGAAAAGCTTTTGGAATATTATCTTTTGGAAGTTTAGACATTGATAGAATTGCAATTAATGACGTTTTATAATATTATGAATTATAACGGTGTTTCGAATGGCAGTATATAGTGAACACGAAAGGGAAAAGATATGAGAAAGTCTGTCAGAAAGTCCTCACTAATATATCAGCTCTGATAAGCAACATGAATCAGAAGTTTTTATCGGTATATCAAGCGACGCTTGCATGTCGGAAATTCATATTGGACAATTAGATACAGCTTTTAATAAATTGTCCGATTTCGAGGTGTTTTGATGGAAAACAGTTTACATAAAAGCACCTTATGGACAATAGGAAACAGATTGAAAAAAAGTTATCCAAAAACCCCTGTTTTTTCGAGGAATTCTGTATAAATTTTATAGAATTCCTTTTATTTTTATCCAAAACAGGAGATTCGGTTTACATAATACAGGCGATTTCAGGCATTTTTGGGTAATTTTTTAATGGAGGTGCTTTATTTGTAACAGAAATGCTTCTGCCGGTAATCTTTTGGTGACATCCCTTTCCGCTTGTGGAACGTCTTGGAAAAATAAAGGCTGTTGTCAAAGCCGATGGAGTTCGCAATGGCAGTGATGGACAAGTCAGAGTGCTCTAAGAGGTAACAGGCCTGTTTCATACGAAAGGCTGTCAGATATTCCTTTGGGGATTCTCCAAGAATCGATTCGAAAGAGCGGAACAGGTGGCTTCTGCTGACGCCGACATAGTCTGCGATGTCTTCTACCGTGATGTTGTAGGAATAATGGGAGGAGATAAATTCAATCCCTTTTTGGACATAGCTGTTTGCAGAATTTTGCATATTCTCATGGGTTGCGGTATGCATAAAGAGTGCAAGTGTGGTGTAGAGCCGTCCTGTCATTTCGACGGCATGCTCAAATTCGTTTCCTCTTGCGTCATAGATATGCAGAATCTGGCGATGAACGGATTCTCCCATAGGGGTATCCAGGATAACCGGTTTTTCTTTGGAAAAATCGGTGGCACTTAAAATCATGGAAGCGTCACTTCCGGTAAAGCCAACCCAGGCATATTCCCAAGGGTCTGTTTCATCGGCGCAGTAAGTAACCTCGGTATCTGGATAAACCAAAAAAGTGTCGCCTGCTTTTAAGGAGAAGGTTTTATGATTGACATGGTAGGAGCCTTTTCCGGAGATAATGTAATGAATCAGATAGTGGTCCCTGACGCCGGGCCCCCACTGGTAGAGCGGGTTACATTTTTGAAATCCGACGTTATAGACAGAGAGGGAAACCAGTTCTTTTTCTGTGACTTTATAGGAATTTTTATAATTTTTTTGCATGGAAGGGAATCCTTTCTTTTTACGGCATTCTATGATATGATTTAAGGTAGGCCGTAATTCTTTTTTGATTATAGAAGAAAAAAAGAGATTGTGCAACATTTTTACATATTTTACGCACATTTATAGCTATACATTTTAGAGGGACTGCGGTAATATAAAATCGTCAAAGGTAGTTAAAACAGACACGTAAGAAAATCCTATGATGTTTTTGGTCGAAAACATTAGGAAGACATCATGAAACATTTTTCTGAAATGGTATCACAGAAAGGAGATTTTAACATGGCAATTTTAGTAACAGGTGGAGCAGGTTATATCGGAAGCCACACATGTGTAGAACTGTTGGATGCAGGATACGAGGTTGTTGTTTTGGATAACTTAAGCAATGCATCTGAAAAATCATTAGACAGAGTAAAAGCATTGACTGGAAAGACTGTTAAATTTTATAAAGGCGATATCTTAGATCGTACAATTTTAAATGAGATTTTTGAGAAAGAATCCATTGACAGCTGTATTCATTTTGCAGGACTCAAAGCGGTTGGAGAATCCGTTGCAAAGCCTTGGGAATATTACAATAACAACATCACAGGTACCTTGACACTTGTTGATGTGATGAGACAGCATGGATGCAAGAATATCATCTTTTCTTCTTCCGCAACCGTATATGGTGACCCGGCGCAGATTCCAATTACAGAGGAGTGCCCGAAGGGACAGTGTACCAACCCTTATGGCTGGACAAAATCTATGTTAGAGCAGGTACTTATGGATATGCAAAAAGCAGATCCGGAATGGAATGTTATCCTGCTTCGTTACTTTAACCCAATCGGAGCTCATCCAAGCGGAACCATGGGAGAGAATCCGAATGGTATTCCAAACAACTTAATGCCTTATATTACACAGGTTGCTGTTGGAAAATTAAAAGAACTCGGTGTCTTTGGGGATGATTATGATACACCGGACGGAACTGGTGTTCGTGATTATATCCACGTTGTGGATCTTGCAGTCGGCCATGTAAAAGCATTGAAGAAGATTGAAGAAAAAGCAGGATTATGCATCTACAACCTTGGTACAGGTCACGGATACAGTGTACTTGATATCGTAAAGAACTTTGAGGAAGCAAATGATATCAAGATTCCATATCAGATCAAACCAAGAAGAGCAGGTGACATTGCAACCTGTTATTGCGACCCATCCAAGGCAGAAAGAGAACTTGGCTGGAAAGCAAAATATGGTATCAAAGAGATGTGTGCCGACTCTTGGAGATGGCAGAAGAACAATCCAAACGGATACGAAGATTAAACATCAAATACGAATAGCGATGTAAGCATACAAAAATCCCCTTTGCCGGTGGCAGTGAAAACTGTCAGATGGCGAAGGGGATTTTTGCTTTTTAAATTAGCTGCGCTCATAGATGGTGTAATGATGTTTGCTTAAAAGCTTTCTGGCTCCATCTAATGCCTGCTCATCGTATAACTCAAGGCGGAGTACACCCTGCTCAAATTCACGGTTGTGAATGATGCCGATATTTTTGATACTGATGTTGTTACTTGCGAGGATGGTCGCAACGGTAGCGATTCCACCTGCCTCGTCTAACAAATCCAAATAAAGCTCGTACACTTTTTTGATGGCTCCTGATTTTGTAATCGTAATGGAATCGCGGTAGTCCTTGGCAGATTCAAAGAAGCGGTAGAGCTGCTTTTCATTTGCATTTTGGATATTCTGTTTCATCTGCTCTAAGATGTTTGTGTAGGAATCTAGCACCTTTAAAATCTGCTCCCGGTTTGACAAACAGATGTTCTGCCACATAACAGGGGAGGAGGAAGCGATTCTTGTAATATCCTTAAATCCGCCTGCTGCAATGGTTTTCATCGTAGCATCCTCGTCATCGGTCTGCTTGATTAAATTGACAAGTGAAGATGCAATGATGTGTGGCAGATGGCTGATGGAAGCCGTCGCAAAATCATGTTTTTCATAATCAAGAATCAGTGGAATTGCGCCAAGGGAAGACACGAACTGACGGAATTCCATTAATTTTTCCGATTTTGTTTTTGCAGTCGGTGTCAGAATGTAGTATGCATTCTCCATTAGATAAGGGGTGGCGTTTTCCAGTCCGGTTTTCTCAGAACCGGTCATCGGATGTCCGCCGATAAAATTCTCCTCTAAGCCAAGACGGATGACTTCACGGTGAATATCTGTTTTGACACTTCCGACATCGGTAATCAGACAGTCTTTTTTGATGATATTCTTTAAGGCATTCAGGTACTCCAGATTTTTCTGGACAGGACAGCATAAAAAGATATAGTCGCAGTCCTTAAAATCTTCCATCTCGCAGAATGTGTTGTTCTCAATCAGATTTTGCTCATAAGCTTCAGTAATTGTCTCTATGTGATGTGCGTGTGCAATCATTTTTATTTCAGGGTTGTCCGCTTTGATTTTTTTGGCGATGGAACCGCCGATTAAACCAAGTCCGATAAACCCAATTTTTCTTATTGACATGATAGTCCTCCAATAGTTTGTATTCCTTCTTATCATAACTATATTTTAAAATAAAATCAACACTTTAAAGCATAAAAGTCAATTTTTTATGACAAATATGTCTAAATTGTAACACTTGTGTAAATCTTTTGCCTATCCGCACAATTTTTGTACAAAATAGGTTATAATATCCATAAAGAGAAAAAGAAATGGGAAAAACAGTGTGAAAAGTGCATAAAAATATTGTAAAAGAACTAGACAAATAGTACAATATAAATATATCAAAAATGTATTGGAGGATTTGCTATGAATGTTTACACAACAGATAAGATTCGAAATGTAGTTTTATTAGGTCACGGTGGATGCGGTAAGACGAGTCTTGTGGAAGCAATGGCTTACCTGTCCGGCATGACAACGAGAATGGGAAAGATTTCCGATGGAAATACAATCAGTGATTATGACAAGGAAGAAATCAAACGTCAGTTCTCCATCACCACATCGATGGTGCCGATTATCTGGGGAGAACATAAAATCAACATCTTAGATACACCGGGATATTTTGATTTTGTAGGAGAAGTTGAGGAAGCAGTAAGTGTTGCGGACGCTGCAATCATTGTGGTATCCGGCAAGGCAGGAATCCAGGTTGGAACGAAAAAAGCATGGGAAATCTGTGAAAAATACAAACTGCCTCGTATGGTATTTGTGACAGATATGGATATTGATGAGGCAAGTTACCGTCAGGTGGTTGCGGATTTACAGGAACTATACGGAAAGAAAATTGCACCATTCCATCTGCCAGTCAGAGAGAATGGACAGTTTGTCGGATATGTCAATGTACTTCAGCAGAGAGCCAAACGATGGAAGGAAGATGGAACGGTAGAGAAATTTGAGGTGCCGGAATACTCCAAAGAGAATCTGAATCTGTGCCGTGATGCGTTGATGGAGGCGGTTGCTGAGACAAGTGAAGAACTGATGGAGCGTTATTTTAACGGAGAAGAGTTCTCAGAAGATGAAATCCGTCAGGCACTTCGTGTCAATGTATCAGACGGAAGCATCGTTCCGGTTCTGATGGGTTCAAACATACTCGCACGCGGTGTCTATACTTTGCTTGTGGACATTGTGAAATATTTACCAAGCCCGGAGAAGAGAAGCTGCACCGGAATCAATGCAAAGACCAATGAGGTGTTCGCTGCTGACTATGACTTTGCAAAAGCAAAATCAGCTTATGTATTTAAAACCATCGTAGATCCTTTTATCGGAAAATATTCTTTGATTAAGGTAAATTCCGGGGTGTTAAAATCAGACGATGTTCTTTACAACTACCATAAGGATGTTGAAGAAAAAATTGGAAAATTATATGTGATGCGTGGAAATAAAGCAGAGGAAGTAAAAGAACTTCATGCCGGAGATTTAGGAGCACTTGCAAAATTAGGCTCCGTCATGACAACCGACTCTTTGTCGACAAAAAATAATCCGATTGTGTATATTCGGACTTCCATCTCCACACCATATACTTACATGAGATATAAAGCAGTGAAAAAAGGCGATGAAGATAAGATTTCCCAGGCATTGCAGAAAATGATGCAGGAAGATCTGACCTTAAAACATGTCAACGACAGTGAAAACGGTCAGACACTCTTATATGGAATGGGAGATCAGCATCTTGAGATTGTGGTAAGCAAACTCTTAGAAAAATATAAAGTGGAAGTGGAGTTAAAACGTCCAAAGATTGCATTCCGCGAGACCATAAGAAAAAAAGCGGATGTGGAATCCAAATACAAGAAACAGTCCGGTGGTCATGGTCAGTATGGTCATGTAAAAATGACATTTGAACCATCCGGCAACTTAGAAGAGGCATACGAATTTGACCAGGTTGTGGTTGGCGGAGCAGTTCCAAAGAATTTCTTCCCGGCAGTGGAAAAAGGAATTCAGGAATCTGTATTAAGCGGACCACTTGCAGCATATCCGGTTGTCGGTGTGAAAGCGGTACTCTATGATGGTTCTTATCATCCGGTAGATTCCTCAGAGCTTGCATTTAAGATGGCAACCAGACAGGCGTTTAAGAAAGGATTTCTTGAAGCATCCCCGGTATTGTTAGAGCCGATTGCAAATCTGAAAGTAACGGTTCCGGATTCGTACACCGGAGATATCATGGGAGATTTGAACAAACGCCGGGGCAGAGTGCTTGGCATGAATCCAGACAACAACGGATATCAGGTGATTGAGGCAGATATCCCAATGATGGAGCTGTTTGGTTACAATACCAACTTACGTTCCATGACAGGCGGAAGCGGTGTTTATAGTTACGAATTTGTACGTTATGAGCAGGCACCGGAAGATGTCGCAAAGAAAGAGATAGAAGCGAGAGCAAGTAAACTGACAACAGAAGAAGACAGTTAAATTTTTAACAAAGCTAGATTTTGGCAGGAAAGGAGGAATGCAATATGCGGATTCGAAGAGAATTTGTTGCGATATTTTGTGTTATTGCATTTCTGATTAGCGACCCGGAAGTGGCAAGAGCGTGTATGATAGGGGAAAATGCGTATATGACCTGGGATACCAGTTCCAAGATTGATCTTTTTGCAGGAATGGATGCGTCAAAGGTGCATGTGATTTATGAATTGAATGGCGGCATGAATAACCGCAAAAATGTTTCCTCCTTTCAAGCCGAAGATTTACCGTTTACGTTTGCAGTACCAGTCAAGGAAGGTTACAATTTCGCAGGCTGGTATTCTGACATCAGTTATCACCATAAAGTGACAGAATTAAATGAAAAGAATGCACAGAATATGGTGCTGTTTGCAAAATGGACCAAAGTGATTGACAGCAATTATAATGTGGAGATGTATTCCTATCAGACCAGCAGTCTTTCCAAAGGAAGCTGCAAGGAATTAAAAGACTGCTCCTATGGATTCCTGCAGGATGTAGCAATCCCTGGAATGCCGTCCACAAGAGAAAATGATTACAGGGAACAGTTAATCAGCAGTGGTAGCCAGTGTCCGCAGGGAATCTGTTTTACACCGGATTATCTGTTGGTGACCTCCTACACAGAAAAGGATGATGTGTTAGGCTCTTTGCTGGTATTTGATGTAAAAACCGGGGAATATCTTGTAACACTTGGGATGAAGAGTAAAAGCCATCTGGGCGGCATTACATTTGACGGAGAAAATGTCTGGGTCTGTCACTCGAATTCGAACACCTTAGAGCGTATCTCGTATGAGTTTATTCAAAGAATCGCACAGTCAAAGCCGGGATGCCTGATTGATGCATCTGCGTTAAGCGATGAATATAAGATTGCAAACACTCCATCCTGCATTACGTTTTATGGAGACCGTCTTTGGGTGGCAACGCATACAAAATACTTAAATTCCAAAATGGTTTCTTACAGCTATGACAAAGAGACGGATTCGCTTACCTCCTTAAGTACGTATAAGATTCCAAGCAAGGTTCAGGGGGTTGCATTTGACTCAAACGGTACCGTTTATCTTAGTACCTCATATGGAAGAGAAAAATCATCTTATTTGAAAGTCTATGATTCCCTCCTTCAGATGTCAAAGAAGCCAAACAATCCAGAGCAGAAAGTAGAAATGCCGCCTTGTTCCGAGGAACTGGCGCTTGTAGATGGAAATCTTTACGTGTTGTTTGAATCGGCTGGAGAGAAGTATTTAGAGGGAACAGATGGCAATGGCAAAAGTATTTCGCCGATTGATAAAGTTTTAACAGTGACTGTGGCATCTATTTTTTAAGGTAGAAGGAACGGGATTTAGAAGAAAAGATGGCAGCTCCTAAGTAGAGCTGCCATCTTTTTTTGGTGCGCTTAAGAGTGCGCTGTTCATAAGACGAATGATTTTATCTGCTTTTTTTGCATCCTCCTCGGACATATTCTGTTTTAGCAGACCGATTAAGAGGCTGGATTCTGCCTCAGAAAACTGGATGTTTTTAGAACGCGCCGAACTAAGCGCAGATAGTAGAAACGGTGTCATTTCTTTCATGTCAGTAGGTTTCTTTGCAGAGGCAAAGCTTTTTAAAAACTGTAACTTTTCAGGTGACATTCCCTGTAACAGTGGGTTCTGGTAAAAGTCCTCCATATTTGGCATAGATCCTCACATAGGCACACATTAGGAAAAAATGGTTTCATAGGTTTCAAACATGGATAACATATTTGTTAGCATGTCAATGGTTTCCCGTTCTTTTTCTGTACAAAATCCGCGAAGCTCATTGAGCATGGCGAGAGTCCGGTCTTCGTTATCCGGGACAGAACACATCGATAAGACCTGGTCGGTGTGCGAAAAAACGGTTGCCGTATTCTTTAATTCCATGTATTTGACAAGCACAGCAAGATTTTTTTGCCAGCTTCCCTGCATGTAAGGAATCATCACTTTTAGCATTTGCAGCTGCCTTGTCTGTGTCATGGTATCAAAGGGCGTAGATGGTACTTCGTTTTCCATAGAATAATTGCCTTTTCTTTCAATCTATGAAAAAAATCATGGATTTATGCTTGGCACATCCAAGTTGCTAAAAAATAAAACGTGCATATGATAAAGAAAACAGAGTGTAAAAATATGTTTTTACGTTTTGGGAAAGGCAGGATGAGGTAATACCGTGATTATTATTGATGACAAATCCGTTTATGAAATAGATGAAGAATGTGTCAGGAGACGGAAAGTTCCGCTAGAATGTAAACTTCCGATTCAGCGAAAGGAAAAAGAAAAGCAAAATATAACCGAAAAAAATGGATGGAAAAATAAGGGGAGACAATAAAAGCATATTTTTTCATCATGCATGGAAAAGAAAAAAGGCTGCCAAACCAGGCAGCCTTTTTCGGTTTGTGATTAGAAACAGCCGATTCCGTTACCGTTTCCGTTACAGCAGCAGAGTAAAAGAATGACGATCCATAAGTTGTCACCACAACCACATCCATTGCCGGAGTTTCCACATCCTCCATTTCCATTACAGCAGCAAAGCAAAAGGATAATCCATAAAATGGAATTGCATCCTCCTTCATTACAACCACCACATCCACAGTTTGTTGCAGCTAAATCACTCATGTAAATACCTCCAAATTTTTCTTACAGTGTATCTTATGATGAGGGGCAAAATGTGTGACAGAAAATCGTGTGAAAAATTTTTACATCGCTGGTTTCCATTTTGGATACAAGATGGCATAGTAAAAATTAGGAAAAAGGTACGGTGGAACATGAATGTTTAAAAATGATAAGAATATTAGCTATAAGAAAAAGATATGGAAAGAACTGGTTAAAATTCCTTGAATTCTCTTGACAAAACGAACCATAAGTGCAAAAATATTTCAAACGGTATTATTGTATACAATTATGCATGTAAGAATATACATTGAATAGTGCATATTCTTACATGCATACCAAAAGCAGAATAAGTAAGCGAGGAGTAATAGTGATGAGAGAAGTAGTAATGAACAACAAGACCAATCTTCTTCAGTTAGAAGAGCACTTTTATCAGTTAGCAGATGTAAAAGAGCCAAATGTTTTCCATAATCTGTTCCCGTATGAAGAGATTCCGAAAATTGCGTTCAACGACAGAATTGTGCCTCATAACATGCCGGAGGAAATCTGGATTACCGATACCACATTCCGTGATGGTCAGCAGTCAAGAGCTCCATACACGACAGACCAGATTGTGACAATCTATGATTATCTTCATAAATTAGGCGGCCCAAAGGGACTGGTTCGTCAGAGCGAATTCTTTTTATATAGTAAAAAAGACCGTGATGCCGTGTACAAATGTCTGGAGCGCGGCTATAAGTTCCCAGAGGTAACAAGCTGGATTCGTGCAAGCAAACAGGATTTCCAGTTAGTAAAAGACATCGGACTTCGTGAGACCGGTATTTTAGTAAGCTGTTCCGATTATCACATTTTCTATAAGATGAAAATGACGCGTAGAGAGGTTATGAACCTTTACTTAAGTGTCATTCGTGAGTGTCTGGAGACCGGAATCAGTCCAAGATGTCATTTGGAGGATATCACAAGATCCGATATTTACGGATTTGTTATCCCATTCTGTGTAGAACTTATGAAACTGATGGACGAATACAAGATTCCAATCAAGATTCGTGCCTGCGATACCATGGGTTATGGTGTAAACTTCCCTGGTGCCGTGATCCCACGAAGTGTTCCAGGAATCATCTATGGCCTTACCACACATGCAGGTGTTCCATCGGAATTGATTGAATGGCATGGACATAACGATTTCTACAAGGCAGTCAACAACTCTACGACAGCATGGCTTTACGGTGCAAGCGGCGTCAACTGTTCCTTATTTGGAATTGGAGAGCGAACCGGTAACACACCGCTGGAGGCTATGGTATTTGAGTATGCGCAGTTAAAAGGTACGCTTGATGGAATGGATACCACAGTCATCACAGAGCTTGCAGAATACTTTGAAAAAGAATTGGGTTATGTACAGCCAAGCAGAACACCGTTTGTCGGAAGCAACTTTAATGTGACAAGAGCCGGAATTCATGCCGACGGTCTTTTGAAAAATGAAGAGATTTACAATATTTTTGATACCGGAAAATTCTTAAACCGTCCACCACTTGTATCCGTATCCAATACTTCTGGATTAGCTGGAATTGCACATTGGATTAATACCTATTATCATCTTCCAAAAGAAAAATGGGTTGACAAGAATTCAGAATTGGTTAAATTAGTAAAGGTATGGGTTGACAAGCAGTATGATGACGGACGAGTTACGGTACTTACCGATCAAGAGCTTGTAGAAGAGATTCAAAAATGTTGCAAGAAATTAGATATTACGTTATAAATAAGGGGAGGTCTTAACATGGGTGAAGACAACTATTCTCTGAGTGCTCGTGTTTTTCATACCTTACGTGAAGATATTTTATCTGGAAAATATCATATGGATGAAGAACTGAAAGAGAAATCGATTGGGGAGGAACTTGGTGTAAGCAGAACACCAGTTCGAGAAGCGCTTCGCCAACTGGAATTAGAAGGTCTTGTCACAATTATTCCGAATAAAGGAGCTTATGTCGTTGGAATTTCTAAAAAAGATATTCAGGATATCTATGAAATCCGTTCCAGACTGGAAGGACTTTGTGCAAGATGGGCGGCTGCAAACCTCACCAAAGAGCAGTTAGATGACTTAGAAGAGAATATTTACCTTGCAGAGTTTCACGCTGCAAAGGGCAATTATGAACAGGTTGTAGAACTTGACAACAAGTTTCACGATATTTTATATACGGCATGTGGAAGCCGTGAGTTAAGACACGTATTGACTGATTTTCACCATTACGTGCAGCGGGTAAGAAAAATCACATTGGCGGAACCGCAGCGTGCGGTAGAATCCAATGAGGAACACCGTAAGATTGTGGATGCTTTAAAGAAAAAAGATGCGGATATGGCAGAAAAGCTTGCCAACCAGCATATGGGAAACACGGTTCGCAATATGGATCATTACGGATGGGACAACTTATTAAAGTAAAAAAACAGAATGGAGCGAAATCACATGGAAAAAATTAAAATGACAACCCCATTAGTAGAGATGGACGGAGATGAAATGACAAGAATTCTTTGGAAAATGATCAAAGATGAATTGCTCACTCCATTTATTGACTTGAAGACAGAATATTATGATTTAGGTCTTGAGTATCGAAACGAAACAAATGATCAGGTTACGATTGATTCTGCCAACGCAACAAAGAAATATGGTGTTGCTGTAAAATGTGCGACCATCACACCAAATGCAGCCAGAATGACAGAATATAATTTGAAAGAAATGTGGAAGAGTCCAAACGGAACCATCCGTGCCATGTTAGACGGAACCGTATTCCGTGCACCTATCGTTGTAAAAGGAATCGAGCCAAACGTAAAGACATGGAAGAAACCAATCACTATCGCGCGTCATGCATACGGTGATGTATACAAGGCAAGTGAGATGAAGATTCCGGGACCAGGAAAATGTGAACTTGTCTATACCGATGAGAACGGAAATGAGACTCGTGAATTAATTCACAATTTCACGGGCGCAGGTGTTGTTCAGGGACAGCATAACTTATGCAATTCCATCGAAAGTTTTGCAAAGAGCTGTTTCAACTATGCACTCGATACCAAACAGGATTTATGGTTTGCAACAAAAGATACCATTTCCAAAAAATATGACCATACGTTTAAAGATATTTTCCAGGAAATCTTTGATGCAGAATACAAAGAAAAATTCGAAAAAGCCGGCATTACGTACTTCTATACTTTGATTGATGATGCAGTGGCACGTGTCATGAAATCCGAAGGCGGCTATATCTGGGCATGTAAAAACTATGACGGTGATGTAATGAGCGACATGATTTCCAGCGCATTCGGTTCTCTTGCGATGATGACATCCGTATTGGTATCTCCAGATGGATATTACGAGTACGAAGCTGCACATGGTACCGTTCAGCGTCATTACTACAAACATTTAAAAGGAGAAGAGACTTCTACCAACTCCGTAGCAACGATTTTTGCATGGACAGGAGCACTTCGAAAACGTGGTGAACTCGATGGCAATCAGGCACTTTCCGATTTTGCAGATGCATTGGAAAAAGCTTGTATTCAGACAATCGAGTCCGGAAAGATGACCAAGGACTTAGCACTTATTACAACGATTGAACATCCAACTGTGTTAAACAGCGAAGGATTTATCAAAGCAATCCGCGAAACATTGACAGGAATTCTTGAAGCCTAGACAATATCGTGGTACAATACATACCTAGTGAAAGTGACATCATGTCTTTTTAAGGCATGATGTTTCTTTGTGAAAAAGAGAAAGTAACAGGAGGAAGAGATGGTATTATCCTGTCAAAATATTTCAAAGTCCTATGGGACGGATGAAATCCTAAAAAAAGTAAGCTTTGGAATTGAAGCAAATGAAAAAGCGGCAATCGTTGGCATTAACGGTGCCGGAAAATCGACACTTCTTAAAATCATGATGCAGGAAATTCAAGCAGATGAGGGAGAAGTGATTCTTGCAAAAGATAAGACAATCGGTTACCTTGCACAGTATCAGGACGTATCCGGACACCGCACAATCAAAGAGGAAGTTCTTGAAGCAAAGAAGGAACTGATTGAGATGGAGGAGCAGCTTCGCAAGATGGAGTCTTTGATGAACGAACTCTCCGGTGAAGAATTAGAATATCACTTAAATGCGTACCATAAGCTCAACGAAGAATTTGAACTTGCAGGCGGTTATGCCTATAAAAGCGAAGTAACCGGAATTTTAAAGGGACTTGGTTTTTTAGAGGAAGAGTTTGATAAAAAGATGGAATCTTTATCAGGTGGACAAAAGACGAGGGTTTCCCTTGGTAAACTGCTTGTGACAAAGCCGGATGTCCTTTTGTTAGACGAGCCGACCAACCACCTGGATATTGAATCCATCCGCTGGTTAGAAGGATTTTTGATGAATTACAAAGGAGCGGTTGTCATTGTCTCCCATGACCGTTACTTTTTAGACCGTGTGGTTACAAAAGTAGTTGAATTGTTCCAGCATAAGGCGACCGTTTTCCTTGGAAATTACAGCGAATATGCGAAGAAAAAGGCAAAAGTCCGCGAGGATTTGTTAAAGCAGTATTACAACCAGCAGCGTGAAATCAAGCACCAGGAGGAAGTGATTACAAAACTTCGCTCTTTTAACCGCGAGAAGTCGATTCGCCGTGCAGAAAGCCGCGAAAAGATGCTAGATAAGATAGAATGGATTGAGAAGCCGACGGAAGAAAATGCCGATATCAAGATTGTGTTAGAGCCCAATGTTGTGAGTGGAAACGATGTGTTGACCGTCGAACATCTTTCAAAATCCTACCCGTCAAGACACCTGTTCTCCGATTTATCTTTTGAAATCAAGCGTGGGGAACGGGTAGCACTGATTGGAAATAACGGAACCGGAAAGACGACGATACTAAAGATTATCAACCAGTTAATCGAGGCAGATGCTGGAAGTGTTACACTAGGCTCAAATGTTTCCATCGGCTATTACGACCAGGAACATCAGGTCTTATCGCATGAGAAAACCATTTTTGAAGAGATATCAGACGATTATCCAAACCTTACCCAGACACAGATTCGAAATGTCTTAGCGGCATTTTTGTTTACGGAAGATGACGTGTTTAAGCGGATTGCGGATTTAAGTGGTGGTGAGCGAGGACGTGTCTCTTTGGCAAAATTAATGCTCTCGGATGCAAACTTTTTGATTTTGGATGAGCCGACTAACCATTTGGATATTACCTCAAAAGAAATTTTAGAGTCCGCATTAAATCAATATACCGGAACGGTATTTTTCGTCTCCCATGATCGTTATTTTATTAACAAAACAGCGACAAGAATCATCGAATTAACCGGGGAAACACTGGTCAATTACATTGGAAATTATGATTATTATCTGGAAAAAAGAGACGAGCTGACTGAGAAATTTGTAAAGAAACCAGAGGAAGCAGCGCAGACAGTTGAAAAAGACAGCGAGCAAAAAACGGACTGGAAGGCACAAAAGGCAAAGCAGGCACAAATCCGAAAAATTGAGAATGCGCTAAAGAAGGCGGAGGATGAGATTGCGTTCTTAGAGGGCGAGATTGAACAGATTGATACGGAGTGTGCAAAACCGGAAAATGCGACAAACTCTGCAAAGCTAGGAGAACTTACCACAAAGCAAAATCAGTACAGGGAACGTCTGGAAACCTTATATGAAGAATGGGAAAACCTGTCAATGCAATTATAAATGATAGATAGTTAAATTTTTGACACATTGACATCTTTTTCAGAAATCAGTATAATAATGTTATTCGTATAATCGTGTGAGAGGGTTATGGCACACGAATTTGCAGTTTAGAGAAAGGCATGTTTATATATATGGAAGAAAAAGAGATTTCACAGGCAGTTATTCGAAGAATGCCAAGATATTACCGTTACCTTGGTGAATTGTTAGATGATGGAGTGGAGCGTATTTCATCAAATGATTTGAGCAAAAGAATGAATGTGACAGCGTCACAGATCAGACAGGATTTAAATAACTTTGGTGGTTTTGGTCAGCAGGGTTATGGATACAATGTAAAGTACCTATACGAAGAGATTGGAAAGATTTTAGGACTGAACCAGCAGCATAATATCATTGTGATTGGTGCCGGTAATTTAGGTCAGGCGCTTGCTAATTACACCAAATTTTCCAAACTTGGGTTTATCATTACCGCATTATTTGATGTAAATCCAGCATTGGACGGTGTTACCGTTCGCGGAATTAAGGTTCACATGTTAAATGAACTGGAAGAGTTTTGCAAGAACAATAAAGTTGATATTGCAGCACTTACCATGCCAAAAGAAAAGGCAGATGCCATTGCAAATCGTCTTGTGGATTTGGGAATTCATGCAATCTGGAATTTCGCACATGTTGATCTTGAATTAATCGATAAAGATGTAGTTGTAGAGAACGTTCATTTATCAGACAGCTTAATGCAGTTATCCTACAATATTGTAAAGAACAAAAAAGAAAAGGAATAACCGACTTAGCGCTTTGCCATTGGTAAAGCGCTATTTTTGCTCTGGAATGGAGATGGAAGATGGAATATCTTGTAAATGCAGATGAAATGAAACAAATAGACCTTGCCACGACAGAACATTTTAAGGTGCCATCGATTGTTTTGATGGAACGTGCTGCACTTGAGACGGTGCGCGTCATGGAAGAGGAGGGGCTTGATACCAAAAGAACCCTTGTATTTTGTGGAACCGGAAATAACGGCGGTGACGGAGCAGCGGTTGCGAGACTGCTTTTTCAAAAGAAAAGGAAGGTCTGTGTGGTGCTGTTACAGGGAAAGCACGGTTATAGCGAATCCATGCAATTACAGCTTGAAATCCTAAAAGCGTATGGAATCCCGGTTTGCGAGAAAATACCGGATGATTTTTCACCGACCCTTATCGTGGATGCTTTGTTTGGTGTGGGATTGACAAGAGAGATTACCGGAGAAGCTGCGCACTTTATCGCTCAGATGAATCAGATGGAAGCAGTAAAGCTTTCGATTGATATTCCGTCCGGTGTGCAGGCAACAAATGGAAAAATATTAGGAACCTGTGTGCAGGCAGATGTAACGGTTACTTATGCCTATGCCAAGGTCGGAATGTATCTGTGGCCGGGAAGTGCTGCTTGTGGCAGGATTTTTGTACGGGAAATTGGAATCGATGCAAAAAGCTGGCGAAAGGTTCGTCCGTCGGTGGTTTCTTTGACGAAAGAAGACCTTTCGCTGCTGCCGGAAAGAAAGAAGCACTCGAACAAAGGCACTTACGGAAAAGTGCTTGTCATTGCCGGACAAAAGGACATGGCAGGTGCGGCTGTATTTGCAGTGACAGCGGCATACCGCATGGGATGTGGCCTGGTAAAAGTGATGACACCGGAAGCAAACCGGATGATTTTACAGGAAAAAGTGCCGGAAGCAGTGCTAAAAACTTACCCGGAGACAGGTTTTGATGAAACTACATTTGTAAATGAATTGCAGACGGTCGATGCAATTGTCTGTGGACCAGGACTTGGAACATCACAGGTGGCACAAAGAATCGTAGAACTTGTGTTAGCGAATGCGGCTGTGCCGGTTGTGCTCGATGCAGATGCCCTAAATATCCTCGTAGCAAAGCAGGAACTTTTAAAGCAGCACAAAGCGGAAGTGATTGTAACGCCACATCCGGGTGAGATGGGCAGACTCTGTCAGCAAAAAACGGCATTTGTAGAAGCAGACCGCCTTAAGACAGCTAGGCAGTTTGCAGAGGATTACCAGGTGATTTGCGTGTTAAAAGGAGAACATACCTTAACGGCAGTCCCGGAGGGTGCGATTTATTTAAACCGCAGTGGGAATCACGGAATGGCAACGGCTGGAAGCGGGGATGTCTTATCCGGTGTGATAGGTTCACTCCTTGCACAAAAAGTTCCGCCTTATCTTGCAGCACCACTTGGCGTATATCTTCACGGACTGGCAGGTGATGCCATGATAAAAGAAACAGGCTATGGCGGATTAATGGCATCTGATTTAGTAACCGGATTACAAAAAATCCAAGCAGAGCTTTTATAAAAAACTAGAAAGAAACATGCCGAAAGGGCAGATGGGAGACAACATGAAGCAGTATAAACGTGTTTGTGCAAAGATAGATTTGGATGCCGTTTTGTTTAATATGGAATCCATGCATCAGAATATCAATCCAGAAACGAAGATGATGGCAGTCATTAAAACAGATGCATACGGTCACGGAGCCGTACAGATTGCCCATACCATCGAAAAACTGGATTATTTGTTTGGGTTTGCAGTTGCAACCGTCGAAGAAGGAGTCGAGCTGCGAAAGAGCGGAATCCAAAAGCCGATTTTGATTCTGGGTTATGTTTTCCCGGAGCAATATGAGACAATTGTAACGCATCAGATAAGAACAAGTGTTTGCACTTATGAAATGGCAAAAGAATTATCCGATACCGCTGAAACATTAAATATGGATTATCCGATTCATATCATATTAGATACCGGAATGAGCCGTCTTGGCTTTCAGATTACAGAAGAATCTGCGCAGACAATAGCGCAGATTGCAAAGCTTCCGCATATTATAATGGAGGGAATCTTTACACATTTTGCCAAGGCGGATGAAAAAGAGAAAGACAATACCTTTTTACAGATTGCAAAGTTTGAAAAGATGTTGTCGTGGCTTGAGAAAAAACAGGTGACGTTCCAGTATCGTCACTGCTCAAACAGTGCAGGCATTGTCGAAATTCCAAAGGCAAACTTTGACATGGTGCGTGCCGGCATTACACTTTACGGTCTGTGGCCTTCGAGTGAGGTAAGACAGGATATTGTTGCATTAAAACCTGTATTATCACTAAAAAGCCATGTCGCATTTTTAAAAAAGCTTGAGTCAGGCAGAAGCATCAGTTACGGCGGAACCTATACAACACCAAAAGAAGAAATCATTGCAACGATTCCGGTAGGATACGGGGACGGCTATGCAAGGGGACTTTCCAACAAGGGTTATGTTTTGATTCACGGGAAAAAAGCTCCGATTCGCGGAAGAATCTGCATGGATCAGTTTATGGTTGATGTGACAGGAATTGAACATGTATCCGTAGGAGATGAAGTCACCCTGATTGGTGCAGACGGTGATTTATCCATTACGTTAGAAGAATTAGGAGAACTTTCCGGTAGGTTTAATTATGAGTTTGCCTGTCTGCTTGGAAGAAGGATTCCAAGAGTTTTCTATCAGAATGGAGTAGAAACCGGAGTCGAGGATTATTTTATAAAATAATCTGCAAAGAGAAAGAATACACCCGTAAAAATTGGAAATACTATCCGTAAATAAAAGTTTCATGGAGTGAGTAAGATGATAATTCGACGTGGTGATATTTTTTATGCAGATTTAAGACCCGTGGTAGGTTCTGAACAAGGAGGAATACGACCGGTTCTTATCATACAAAATGATGTTGGGAACAGACACAGCCCGACCGTTATCTGTGCGGCGATTACCTCGCAGATGAATAAGGCAAAGCTTCCGACGCATGTGGAGCTTGACAGCCACAAGTATGATTTGGTAAAAGATTCAGTTGTCCTTTTAGAACAGCTTCGTACCATCGACAAGAAAAGATTAAAAGACAAGGTATGTCATTTGGATACCCAGATTCTTGGAAAAGTGGATAAAGCGCTTGAAATCAGTCTGGAACTTTATACATAACTTGACGAATATACTGGAAAATGGTATGATTTCAAATGTTTTCATGATAAAATAACAGGAAACAAAAGAATGGATATTACAAAAGGAGAATATGTTTTATGGACGATGGTGGGAGTCCCTCTATTGGGATCATCATATTTTTAGTACTTTTATTTTTCAATGCAGTGGTCTGTGGATTTTTAGCTGCAATGGAGAATATCAATCAGGCTGCTTTGGCAAAAGATGCACAGGAAGGAAAGAAAAAGGCGCTGCTGATTCAAAAATATGCAGATGAGCCGGTTCGTTTCCAGCAGATTTGTCAGCTTTTGTGGCTGTTGCTTACCATGATGGCAGGTTTTACACAAATTAATCTTTGGAGAGGTTACTTTTTTGCTCCGACGGATGTAACATTGGTTTTTGTGCTGGAGGATGCGCTGGTTTTTGCCGTTATCGTATTGCTGACGCTATGGATTGGTGTGTTTACACCTCAGAAAATCGCAGCGCGCAAAGCGTTAAAATGGGCATACCGCCTGGTGGCACCGATGCACGCCATGGAGGTCATTTTTACCCCGGTGCTGGTGAGTGTTAATTTTTTGTCAAACCTATTGGCGAGAGTCGGTGGTGTTGACCCGCTTGCCGACGTTGACGATGTGACAGAAGAAGAGATTATCTCGATGGTCAACGAAGGGCACGAACAGGGTGTTTTGCTTGCGAGTGAGGCGGAGATGATTCACAACATCTTTGAGTTTGGCGATAAGGAAGCAAAAGATATTATGACACATCGCAAGAATATCATTGCGATGGATGGAAATATGACCTTTTTAGATGCACTCCAGTTTTTAAAAGAAAACAATTATTCCAGATTCCCGGTTTATGAGGAAGACTTAGATAATATCATTGGTGTGTTACATATTAAGGAAGCATTAGGGCTTAGTCAGGAACAAGCATTATTTTCCACACCAATCAAAGAAATTCCCGGACTGATTCGTAAAACCGATTTCATTCCGGAAACAAGAAATATCAATACACTGTTTACGATGATGCAGTCAAAGAAGAACCACATGGTGATTGTCGTAGACGAATATGGTCAGACCTCCGGTATTGTAGCGATGGAAGATATTCTTGAGGAGATTGTCGGAAATATTGAAGACGAACATGATGCCGAAGAGCATATGATTGAGCTTCAGGTGGACGGCAGTTATCTGATGAAGGGAATGGCGCCGCTCGACGAGGTTGCAGAAGTTCTTGGAATAGAACTTGAAGAAAACGATATGGATACGTTAAATGGATTCTTAATTTCTTTAATTGACAAGATTCCGAATGAAGATGAACATCTGTCTGCAGATGCCTATGGCTATCATTTTGAAATCTTAACTGTTGAGAACAAGATGATAAAAAATGTGCGTGTGACACGCTTAAAGGAAGAAGCAAAAAGTCCAGATGAGGATAAAACTTGTCAGAATAAGGAAATGATGATAGAATAAAACACGAAAACTATTGAGAAAAGAGGAATTATTATGTCAGGACATTCCAAATTTGCGAACATCAAACATAAGAAAGAGAAGAATGATGCGGCAAAAGGAAAAATCTTTACCATTATCGGAAGGGAAATTGCCATTGCAGTAAAAGAAGGTGGTCCAGACCCTGCGAATAATAGTAAATTAAGAGATGTAATTGCAAAAGCAAAATCAAATAACATGCCAAACGATACCATCGACAGAGGTATCAAGAAGGCTGCCGGAGATGCAAACTCCGTGAATTACGAATCTGTTACTTACGAAGGATACGGTCCATGTGGAACCGCTATCATTGTGAAAGCTTTAACAGATAATAAAAACAGAACTGCTGCAAACGTAAGAAACTGCTTTACAAAAGGTCATGGAAGCATTGGTACACAGGGCTGTGTATCTTATATGTTCGATGAGAAAGGACAGATTATCATTGACAAAGAAGACTGCGATATGGATGCTGACGATTTGATGATGATGGCATTAGATGCCGGAGCAGAAGATTTCGCAGATGAAGAAGACAGCTTCGAGATTATTACAGCACCAGAAGATTTCTCTGCTGTCCGCGAAGCATTAGAAGCAGAAGGAATCAAGATGGTAGAAGCAGAAGTTACCATGATTCCACAGAACTATGTAGAATTATCAGATGAGACTGATATTGCAAACTTCACAAGAATCATTGATCTTTTAGACGAAGATGATGACGTTCAGGAAGTTTACCATAACTGGGATGAATAATTGTGATAACCTTAAGGGAGATGCATGAATTTGCATCTCCTTTTTGTGTAATAGAAAATTTCATTCCTATTACGCAAAAAAGGATTTGCGAGGATTGCACGGATTCTTTCTTAAAAAAATATGGAATTCTTGGGACAAATAGTATATCATGAAAAGGGTAGAAGAATTGGGAGGTGGTTATTTATGAATAAAATACTTTTTGCAGCGTCAGAATGTGTTCCGTTTATTAAGACCGGAGGACTTGCTGATGTCTGTGGAGCTTTACCGAAGGAATTTGATAAACGTTACTGGGATATCCGTGTGGTAATTCCAAATTATAGCTGTATTCCGGAAAAATTCCGCAGTCAGTTTGAATATGTGACACATTTTTATATGGGGAATGGAAAGTATATCCAGAATAAATATGTCGGAGTCTTAAAGTATGAATATGAGGGAATTCTTTATTATCTGATTGATAATGAAGAGTACTTTAACTGTGCGTCACCGTATGGGGATATCCGTTACGACATCGAGAAGTTCAGCTTTTTTGACAAAGCGGTATTGTCGATGCTGCCACTTGTTGGTTTCCAGCCGGATATCATTCATTGTCACGACTGGGAGACCGGATTGATTCCGGTTTATTTGAAAAATGAATTTCAGGCAGATGCCTTTTTCTGGGGAATGAAATCCATTTTAACAATACATAACCTGAAATTCCAGGGAGTCTGGGATGCAAAGACATTGCAGGGACTGACTGGATTCCCGTCCTCACTTTTTACGCCGGATAAATTAGAGTTTCACAAAGATGCCAATATGTTAAAGGGCGGACTTGTGTATGCAGACTATATTACAACCGTAAGCGATACGTATGCGATGGAGATTCAGACAGACGAGTACGGAGAAGGCTTAAACGGACTGCTTGCAGCGCGTCATTTTGATATGCAGGGAATTGTTAACGGAATTGATTATTCGGTTTACAATCCAAAAACTGACCCTAAGATATACACCAATTATTCCGCAGAGGATTTCAGAAAAAAGAAGATTCAGAACAAGCTGAAATTGCAGGAAGAATTAGGACTTGCGGTTGACAAGAAGAAATTCATGATAGGAATCATTTCAAGACTGACCGACCAGAAGGGCTTAGATTTGATTAATTATGCCATGGATCAGCTTGTGGACGAGTTCACGCAGATTGTTGTCATCGGAACAGGTGCCCCACAGTACGAAAATATGTTCCGCCATTATGCATGGAAATATCAGGACCGTGTATCTGCAAACATCTGTTATTCCGATGATCTTGCACATAAGCTCTATGCAGCTGCGGACGCCTTTTTGATGCCGTCCAGATTCGAGCCATGTGGACTGACACAGTTAATCTCGTTCCGCTATGGAACCGTTCCGATTGTGCGTGAGACCGGTGGATTAAAGGATACGGTAACACCTTACAACGAATTTGAAAATACAGGGGATGGTTTTTCCTTTACGAACTATAACGGGGATGATATGTTAAATGTCGTAAATTACGCAAAACATATCTATTTTGACCGCAAAAAACAGTGGAATCAGATGATTGACCGCGGTATGGCAAACGATTATTCCTGGAATGTCTCCAAAGGAAAATATGAGAATCTGTACCATTATTTAATTGGTGATTTATAAAAGAATAAGTTTATTCATTCTGTCCCATACTAAGAAACAGGATACCTGCGGGAATCCTGTTTCTTAGTTTTTGCGCAAAAATATATTGGCGCATGATTGTATCGGATAGAAAGGGGAAAAGATGTCAGAGGATACCAAACAAAAAAACGAACAGTTGAAAGAATTCGGTCAGATGGAGCTAAATGAGAATCGTGAGCAGCATAAGATTTCCATGATTTGCATCATTGGGGAAATTGAAGGGCATGACTGCCTTCCGTCAACGACAAAGACAACCAAGTATGAGCATGTTTTGCCAAAACTTGCAGAAATTGAGGATTCGAATGAAATCGATGGCTTGCTGCTTCTTTTAAATACAGTAGGAGGAGATGTTGAGAGCGGTCTTGCGATTGCAGAGATGGTTGCATCCATCAGCAAGCCAACCGTTTCCCTTGTATTAGGAGGAAGTCATTCCATCGGCGTGCCACTTGCGGTTTCCACCGATTATTCGTTTATCGTGCCAACCGGAACCATGGTGATTCATCCGGTCAGAATGAGCGGCACTGTGATTGGGGCAAAACAGACCTATGATTATTTCAAACAGATGCAGGATCGGATTTTAGGGTTTATCTCCTCACACTGTGGAGCAAAGGAAGAACGCATCGAACAGCTGATGATGAATACTACCATGTTGTCAAAAGATTTGGGAAGTATTCTGGTAGGAAAACAGGCGGTGGAAGAGCATCTTATTGATGAGGTCGGCGGAATTGACAAAGCATTCCTGAAACTGCACGAAATCATCAAAAACCAATAATGACATTTCGAGGCAAATATGATAAAATAAATTCATATGTGTAGTTGAATAGAACGTATGTGCGAATAAAAACACATCAGACAAAGGAGGAAAAAATGTCATTATTGCAGGCAATTTTTATGGGTATCATCCAGGGATTGACAGAATTTTTGCCAGTCAGCAGTTCGGGACATCTGGCTCTTTTTAAGAATCTGTTTGGAGTTAAGACAGAAACAGGATTGTTATTTGACGTGTTGTTACATTTAGGAACCTTGATAGCAATCTTTGTAGTCTATTATAAAGATCTTTTCCGCATGATTGTAGAAGGATGCGGAATTCTATATGATGCAGCGCTAAATGTTGGTACATTTTTTAAAAACAGGCTGCATCATGAGGAGCTTCCTTATCGAAGAGTGATTCACAACAGTTATCGCAAATTTGTGATGCTTGTGATTGTTTCCACGATTCCGACCGGAATTATTGGAATTGTCGGATCTGATTTGGTGGAGATGTCCGAACAGATTCTGATTGTTCCGGGAATCTGTCTGATTATCACCGGAGTGTTATTGTTGATTGCACAACATCACCCGGATGGAAAAAAGACACCCAAGACCGTTACATATTCGAATGCATTTGGAATTGGAATTGCACAGGGAATCGCAACCATGCCGGGTCTCTCAAGGTCTGGAACCACAATTGCAGCATGCATGATGAGCGGATTCAGCCGTAATTTTGCGGTGAAATATTCTTTTATCATGTCCATACCTGCAATTCTTGGCGCGGTTGTAAAGGAATTGATTGGTGCGTCCGGTATCGCAGTATCCCATACAGAGATGCTTTATTATCTCATCGGAACCGTGATTGCCGGAGTCGTTGGATATATTTGTATGAAAACAATGCTGGTTGTCGTAAGAAAGAAAAAATTTACGGGATTTTCCATCTATTGTTTTATCATCGGTGCGTTTTCCATCGGCGGATATTTTTATTTAAATTAGTTTTTGGAGGTAGTAGTAATTGGCAGCAACGGGAAGTCGCAAGAGTTCTTCTGGAAAGAAAAAATCAACCAGAGCAAAATCAAATACCAGTCGAAAAGGTACAAGAGGAAAAAATAAGACACCGGAGGTATCTTTTGAGCGGGAGGTTATTCTGTGGATTGTGGTGGCAATTTCACTTCTTCTTTTCATCAGTAACTTTGGATTTGGTGGAAAAATCGGAAATGCATTCAGCCGGTTTTTCTTTGGTATCTTTGGTTTAATTGCATATATTTTTCCAATTGTTTTATTAGTTGGAACATTTTTTGCAGTTTCAAACAAAGGAAATCGTCTTGCAACAGTAAAAATCATAGCAACAGTGTTATTTGTGTCCTTTTTATGCATGTTTATTGAACTTGTGTTAAATGGCTCAGACGTTGTGTCGGCGATAGAAGCGTATCGATACAGCTTTGAAAATAAAAATGGCGGTGGTCTCATTGGTGGATTCCTTGCCAAAATATTATGCCCAAATTTTGGACTCATTGGTTCGTATGTAATTGATGTGATTGTGCTTATTATTTCACTGGTGCTTATCACGGAAAAGTCAGCACTTCTTGGAATGAAACGGGGCGGACAAAAAGTTTATCAGTCAGCAAAAGAGAGTAACGAGCGCCATCGCGAGATTCAGGAGTTAAGACGCGAGGAGCGAAAACGCCGCAGAATGGATCAAAAAGTAGCCGGCGTCGCTGCTGATACAAGAATTCTTTCCAAGGAAGAACTTTTATCAAAAGAGGCATTGCCATCGGATGAATTAAATGAAATCAATCCGGAAATGATGGAAGATTTGCCGGAAATAAAAGAGGAAAGTCATGTGACTTTAACATCTGTGAACGATTCGGATGAGCATGAGCCTTCTTATGGGGGACAGTCCTTCTATCAGGAACCGGAATTTTCTATGGAACCGAAGGTTACTATGGAACCGGAGGTTACTATGGAGCCAAAGGTTACTATGGAACCAAAGGCTACTATGGAACCAACCGGCTTTGAGGCAGCCACAGCTTATGAGGAGGAACCTCCTTATGAAGAAACCCCGGCTTTTGAAACGGCGCTATCCTATGATACAGTACCTCTGCACGAGGAAGAACCTGTTCAGGAAGCTCCCCCTGTCTTTGAAAATAATCTTGATAAGGAGCCAAAGGCAGAATATGACGAGGATTCCCTATACGGTGAAGATGTACCGCTTGATGATACCGCCTGCGCACCTGCGCCAGAGCCAAAACAGGAATATGTATATCCTCCGGTTTCGCTTTTGACCAAAGGCAATCAGACAATGTCGTTAGATTCCAAGCGTCATTTACAGGAAACTGCCGCAAAACTGCAGACAACCCTTAAGAACTTTGGCGTGAATGTCACGATTACCAATGTAAGCTGTGGTCCTGCGGTAACACGTTATGAATTGCAGCCTGAGATGGGCGTTAAGGTCAGCAAAATTGTCAATCTTGCCGATGACATCAAGCTAAATCTTGCCGCTGCAGACATTCGAATTGAAGCACCGATTCCGGGAAAAGCCGCAGTCGGAATTGAAGTTCCAAACAAAGAAAATGTTACGGTAATGTTCCGGGATCTAGTGGAATCTGAAGAATTTGAAAAGCATCCATCCAAACTGGCGTTCTGTGTCGGAAAAGACATCGGTGGAAAAGTTACCGTTGCAGATATTGCCAAAATGCCACATTTATTAATTGCTGGTGCGACCGGTTCTGGTAAATCGGTTTGTATCAATACCATTATCATGAGTATCTTGTACAAAGCGGATCCGAAAGAGGTAAAGCTAATCATGATAGATCCAAAAGTAGTAGAATTGAGCGTCTACAACGGAATTCCACACCTGATGATTCCGGTTGTAACAGACCCGAAGAAAGCTGCTGGAGCATTGCATTGGGCAGTGGCAGAGATGACAGAGCGTTATCAGAAATTTGCGGATTACAATGTGCGTGATTTAAAAGGATACAATGCAAAAGTTGATGCGATAAAAGATATTGATGATCCGAACAAACCGGAGAAAATGCCACAGATTGTCATTATTGTGGACGAGTTAGCAGATCTTATGATGGTGGCACCAGGGGATGTGGAAGAAGCGATTTGCCGTCTGGCACAGCTTGCAAGAGCAGCCGGAATCCACTTGATTATCGCAACCCAAAGACCGTCTGTTAATGTTATCACCGGTCTGATTAAGGCAAATATGCCAAGCCGTATTGCGTTTGCTGTGACATCCGGTATTGATTCTCGCACCATTTTGGATATGAACGGTGCAGAAAAATTGCTTGGAAAAGGAGATATGCTGTTTAATCCGCAAGGCGTCCCGAAACCGCTTCGTGTCCAGGGAGCACTGGTAACCGATAAAGAGGTTTCCGATGTTGTGGAATTCTTAAAAGAACACAACGGTCATGCAGCATATAATCCGTCGATTGAAGAAAAAATGAAGTCCGTCGAGAACACAACCACAAGCATCGGAGGAGATTCCGGTGCAGACGATGGAAGGGATGCTTACTTTGCGGACGCTGCAAAGCTTCTAATCGAAAAAGAAAAAGGTTCCATTGGAATGCTCCAGCGTTATTTTAAGGTTGGATTCAATCGTGCCGCAAGAATTATGGATCAGTTAGAGGAGGCCGGAATTGTCGGACCGGAAGAGGGAACAAAGCCAAGAAAAGTACTCATGTCGCCAGAACAATTTCAAGAATTTGTTGACGAATATCTATAAACGTGGTACATACTAAGGGTAGTCTTTTATAAGCTTATCACATACAAGATATTGATTGATAAGCTATACTAATAAAGAGGAGAAATGAAAGGAACGGTAGTTAGTATGAAAAGTGATATCGAAATCGCACAGGAAGCAGTCATGAAACCAATCACAGAGGTAGCAAAAGCGTTAGAGATTCCAGAGGATGATTTAGAGCTTTATGGCAAATATAAAGCAAAACTTTCCGATGAATTGATGAATCGTGTGAAAGACAATCCAGATGGAAAATTAATTCTTGTTACAGCAATCAATCCAACTCCTGCAGGAGAAGGAAAAACAACTACAAGTGTAGGTTTGGGAGAAGCGTTTGGACGTCTTGGAAAAAAGGCTGTCATTGCACTTCGTGAGCCATCACTTGGACCATGTTTTGGAATCAAAGGTGGAGCTGCAGGCGGCGGTTATGCCCAGGTTGTTCCAATGGAGGACTTAAATCTTCATTTTACCGGAGATTTTCATGCCATTACCTCCGCAAACAATTTGCTGGCAGCTTTGTTAGACAACCATATCCAGCAGGGCAATGTTTTGGGAATTGATCCAAGACAGATTGTATGGAAACGTTGTATGGATATGAACGACCGTGTCCTTCGAAATATTGTGGTTGGATTAGGAAGCAAGATGGACGGAATGGTCAGAGAAGATCATTTTGTAATCACAGTTGCATCTGAAATCATGGCGGTTCTTTGCCTTGCAGATGACATGCATGACTTAAAGAGACGCCTTGGCAGAATTATTGTTGCTTATACCTTTGACGGAAAACCTGTGACAGCAGACGATTTACAGGCAACCGGAGCGATGGCAGCACTTTTAAAAGATGCGTTAAAACCAAATCTGATTCAGACCTTAGAGCACACACCTGCCATTGTACACGGCGGACCATTTGCAAACATTGCACACGGATGTAACAGTGTCCGTGCCACAAAGACAGCATTAAAATTAGCAGATTATGTGATTACAGAGGCTGGTTTTGGTGCAGACTTAGGAGCAGAGAAGTTCTTCGATATCAAGTGCAGAAAAGCAGGTTTAAAACCAGATGCAGTTGTTTTAGTTGCAACTGTGCGTGCTTTGAAATATAATGGTGGAGTGGCAAAAGAAGATCTTGCAACAGAAAATATGGAAGCTTTAAAGAAAGGTATCGTAAATTTAGAGAAACATATCGAAAACCTTCAGAAATATGGCGTACCGGTTGTTGTAACCTTAAATTCTTTTGTGACAGATACCAAAGCAGAAACCGATTACATTGAGAACTTCTGTAAAGAGCGTGACTGCGAGTTCGCCTTATCCGAAGTATGGGAAAAAGGCGGCGAAGGCGGTATCGCACTTGCAAATAAAGTATTAGAAACAATTGAGACAAAGAAGAGCAGCTTCAAAGTCTTATACGAAGATGATTTATCGTTAGAAGAAAAGATTGAAAAAGTTGCAACAGAAATTTATGGAGCAGATGGTGTGACATACTCATCGGCAGCAAAGAAAGAACTGAAACGTATCACAGACTTAGGACTTAGCAAATTCCCGGTCTGCATGGCAAAGACACAGTACTCCTTATCCGATGACGCCAAAAAATTAGGCCGTCCAACCGGATTTAAAATAAATGTCAGAGAGGTTTACGTTTCAGCCGGAGCTGGATTTGTAGTTGCCGTTACAGGAGCCATCATGACAATGCCTGGCCTTTCCAAACAGCCAGCTGCATATGGCATCGATGTAAATGATGACGGAGTCATCACCGGATTGTTCTAAAACAGAAAGGTATGGGAAATACATGACACAGATAATCGACGGAAAAAGAATATCACTTGAAATCAAGGATGAATTAAAAGAAAAAGTTGCAAGGTTAAAAGAAGAGGGAAAGGAATGTTGTCTGGCCGTTATTCAGGTTGGAAATGATCCTGCTTCCAGTGTTTACGTGCGAAACAAGAAAAAAGCATGTGAGTACATTGGAATCCGCTCCCTTTCCTATGAATTGCCAGAAGAGACAACCGAGGAAGAACTGTTAGCATTAATCCAGAAATTAAATCAGGATGCTTCTGTACATGGAATCTTAGTGCAGCTTCCGGTACCAAAACACATCGTAGAAGATCATATCATCAAAGCGATTGACCCAAGAAAAGATGTGGACGGTTTTCATCCGATGAACGTTGGTGCGCTCACAATTGGAGAGCGTGGTTTTGTGTCATGTACACCTGCCGGAATTATCCAGTTATTAAAACGTTCTGACATAGACATCGAAGGCAAAAACTGTGTTGTTATCGGAAGAAGCAATATTGTCGGAAAACCAATGGCACTTCTGATGCTTCGTGAGAATGCGACAGTAACCATCGCACATTCCAGAACAAAGAATTTAAAAGAGCTTTGTAAGACTGCGGATATTTTAATTGTCGCAATCGGAAAGCCAAAATTTATTACAGCAGAATACGTAAAAGAAGGTGCCGTTGTCATTGATGTCGGAATTCACCGCAATGCAGAAAACAAATTGTGTGGTGATGTCGATTATGAGGATGTCGCACCACATACAGCAGCGATCACACCGGTTCCTGGTGGAGTTGGTCCGATGACCATTGCCATGTTAATGCATAACTGTGTGGAGGCAATGGAAGCAGTTACGTTATCTTAGATTTTCACAGAAACTACATACGAAGGAAAGATAGAAAGGATTCTCTATGAAGTGTGCAAAATGTGGAGCTGAATTAAAAGTCGGCTGTATCTATTGTTCGGTCTGTGGACAGGAAGCTCAGATTGTCCCGGATTACAGTATTTTAGAAGATGATTATTTAAGAGCGTTGTTAGAAGAGGAAAATAAGCCAAAGGAAGAGAAAAAGCCTTTGCCAAAACAACCGGTGAAAAAGAAGAAGAAAAAATGGCCATGGATTCTGTTACTTGTTGTCATTATCGTCTTAACGATAGGGGCTATTGTCGGACTTAAGATGTACCGCAATTATATGAATGAAAATTCGTATGATTATCAAATGAAAATGGCAGAATCAGAGCTTACCGACCGCAATTATGAAAATGCGCTTGGCTATTACAAGAATGCGTTAAAACTTTCACCAAATGATGTAAAAGTACGAATTGCCATGGCAAAAATTTACATGGAACAGCGCGATTACGATTCTGCTATGGTATTGTTGATGGATGTCATCCAGTTGGATGATGATAATGTAGATGCTTACAAGCTCTTGATTGAAATCTACGAAAAGAAAAATGACTATGATAGTATCATTGCATTAAAAGAAGATGTGAAAGATGAAAAGATACTTGCTTTATTCCAGGATTATACGGTAGAACAACCGGAATTTTCCGAAGAGGAGGGCGAGTATGACGAATTTATCACCGTAGAACTTACCTCACCGGATGACGATACGATTTATTATACCTTAGACGGTTCGGATCCAATCGAAAAAGGGAAAAAATACGAAAAACCGATTGAGTTTGAAGAAGCCGGAACTTATGAACTGCGTGCGGTATGCTGTAATGACAAGGACATTTACAGTGACGTGGCAGAGGCAACGTATGTGATTAAACCAAAACAGCCGGATACACCGGTTGTCACACCGGACGGCGGTGATTTTTCCCAGGAGACTCTCATCACCATTGAAGTGCCGGAGGGATGCAGCGCATACTACACATTCGACAACACCAAACCGACAACCGAATCGACCAGATATGAAGGACCGTTTGCAGCTCCTGCCGGAAAAAATATTCTTCGTGTGATTGTTGTGGATGAGACAACAGGACTTGTAAGCGATGAGTACAGCAGACAGTTTACCTATCGTCCTTAGATAAAAACAGAACTTTTCGTATTGTTACAACAAAAAAGCTATCGCCGCAGGATTATCTAAAATTCTTGCAGCGATAGCTTTTCTTTAACATATGTATTTTATTCTTCCTCAAACACGATGGAGTCTTTTTTCATCTGTTTGATTCTTGCAAGGGCATAAACTTCAATTCCCTGTGCATTTAACTTTTCACGTCCCGGCTGGAAGGATTTCTCAATTAAAACGCCGATACCGGCAACTGTGGCGTGGGCTTTTCGAAGAAGACGGATTGCTCCGGTTGCAGCCTCACCGTTTGCGAGGAAGTCATCGACAATCAAAACATGGTCATTTTCTGAAATATACTTCTGGGAAAGTGTCAGCTCATAGCTGGTTCCCTTGGTAAAAGAAGTGACAATGGTCTGGAATAAATGGTCATTTAAAACCTTGGACGGCTGTTTCTTTAAGATAATAAGCGGTACGCCAAGAGAGTTTGCTACCATTAAGGCAGGTGCAATGCCAGAACTTTCGATTGTAACTACTTTTGTAATTCCACGACCCTTAAAATGGTCTGCAATGTCGGCACCAATCTGCTGCATAAAAGCCGGATCAATCTGATGATTGATAAATCCATCGACTCTTAAAATGTCCTCATCTACCGCAATCCCCTCATTTAAAATTTTCTCTTCGAGTAATTTCATAAAATCCTCCATTCCGGTGTGTGAAATTTTTCACAATTACACCTCGTATGTTATATTTAACAGAAAATCTGTTATAGACGACAAAAATTTTGTGCGTAAATCCACTCTTTTCTTCAATTATAGGAGATTTTCTAGACGGATGCAACCGCAATATGCTATACTGTGCAAGGTTATTTTTGGAAAAGAAATCGAAAGGTCAGTCAAATATGAAGATTACGATATTATGCGTTGGTAAAATAAAAGAGAAATTTTTTACGATGGCAATCGAGGAATATGCAAAGCGCTTAAGCCGTTACTGCAAATTAGAAATCATTGAGGTTGCCGATGAAAAAACGGACGAAAACGCCTCAGAGGCAGAAGAGAAAATGGTAAAGCAAAAAGAAGGCGAGCGTCTTTTGAAACAAATCAAAGACGGTGCTTATGTAATTGCGCTTGCCATCAATGGGAAACAGTTAGACTCGGTTGAATTGTCACAAAAAATCGAAAAATGTGGTGTGATGGGATGCAGTCACATTACGTTTGTCATTGGAGGTTCCTTAGGACTTGATGAGCGCATTCTAAATCGGGCAGATTATAAGCTTAGTTTTTCTAATATGACATTTCCACACCAGCTGATGCGGGTGATTTTACTCGAACAGATTTACCGTAGTTACCGGATTATGAATGGAGAACCCTACCATAAATAAAAGTATAAAGTCATAAAAAAATACGAAAAAAAGTAAGGTTTTGACATTTTCTGACGATATATAATAGTGCAAATTGTCAAATTTTTATGCTATAATAAAAAAAACATCACAAACATGGAGGTAAAAGGATGAAAAAAAACAAATCATCGGTTCTGTTAAAACTTGTTGTGCCGGTTGCAATTCTTGGTCTGATTGCGATTCTGGTTGCAGTTGAGAGTATCTATTCAATGGAATCGATTCAAAAGAAAAGTACGCGCATATCCCAGGAAGGAATTCGTGCGACAATTTGTCTGGATGAGATTAATTTAAGAGTTGCCAATACACAGAAGCTGGCATTGTCCCTTTGTGCAGAGCCAACCCAGGATAATTATGAATATGTTGCAAAAGAATTGACATCATATAAAGAAGATGTGGAAACCTATGAAGAAGAACTTCTTGGCATGACAGATTATTTTTCAAAAGAGGACATTGATTTGCTAAATGATACCTTTGAATACATCAAAGGAGGACAGGATACTGCAAGCCAGTTAATGGAGCTTGCCTTAACCGGCGACTCTCAAAAAGCGGTTTCACAGGCAAACATAGCTATGAAAGACTGGCAGACTACCATTGTTGCCAATATGGATACGTTAATCACAAATAATGATAGTTATGTCAAGGCCAATGTCAAAGACCAGAAAGCACTATACAACCGTAATTTAACAATTTCAGGCGTGCTGGTAGCTATTTCTTTGATTGCCTTTGCAGCAGTTATTCTTGTTATTGTTAAAACAGTTGTAAAGCCATTAAAGGCACAGACAGAAGAATTGTCCGCTCTGATTGATGAGATTGAATCCGGTCAGGGTGACTTGACAAGAAGAGTTACAGTTAAATCAAATGATGAGATTGGACAGTCCGCCCAGGGTATCAACCATTTTATCGAGACACTTCAGAAAATTATGTCCAATATCATTTCCAATTCCAACACCTTAGACGGCATTGTTGGAAACGTTGCCGGAAGTGTTTCTGCTTCTAATGACAGTGCAAATGACATTTCAGCCATCATGGAGGAACTTTCTGCTACCATGGAAGAAGTATCTGCCACCACAAGCAGTGTAAGTGCAAATACTTCCTCTGCAGAGACAAAAGTCCAGAATATGGCAGATGAGACCAAAGTCATTTCCAAGTATGCACAGGAAATGAAAGTACGTGCTACTGAATTAGAGCACACTGCAACGGAAAACAAGAGCAACACAACCAATATTATCGGTAAGATTACAACCGAGATGAACGAAGCGTTAGAGAATTCCAAGAGCGTAGAAAAAGTTGCCCAGTTGACAGAGGATATCTTAAGCATTTCCAGCCAGACAAACCTTCTTGCATTGAATGCTTCCATCGAAGCTGCCCGTGCCGGTGAAGCTGGTAAAGGTTTTGCGGTTGTTGCAGATGAAATCAGACAGCTTGCAGATTCCTCCCGTGAGACAGCAAACAACATCCAGTCCATCAACGAACAGGTTATCGAGGCGGTACATGGTCTTGTTGCTTCCTCTGAGAAGATTATCCAGTACATCAATCAGAATATCCTGCCAGACTATGAAGCATTCGTACAAGGCGGTAAACAGTACAGTGATGATGCAAATCACATTGATGAGACAATGGCTGAGTACTCCAAAGAGGCTCAGGAGATTCTTGCAACGATGACTGAGATTACAGACGCAATCGAAGGAATTAACCATGCAGTGGAAGAGTCTGCAAACGGTGTTACAGATGCAGCTACCAATGTAGATTCCTTAGTACAGTCTATTTCCACCGTAAACAACCAGATGGAAGAAAACAGCGAAGTTGCAAAGAACTTAAAAGAAGAGTCCGCAGCATTCGTAAATGTATAATGGATACAAATAAACTATTGGTTTTCACGTGAATGATAAGAAAGACAGGTAAGAAGACGTATGTTTTCATACCTGTCTTTTTATGATATAATGAGTGAAGCGAATGTGATAGCATATAAGGGAGGAACTTACAATGAGAATGTACGATTTAATCGAGAAGAAAAAACAGGGGTTAGAACTTAGTACAGATGAAATTCGTTTTATGATAGATGGTTTTACCGACGGCAGCATTCCAGATTATCAGATGTCTGCGATGACAATGGCAATCTGCTTCCAGGGGATGAGTAAGCGGGAGACCGTCGATTTGACACTTGCAATGCGTGACAGCGGTGATGTGTTAGACTTATCTGCAATTGAAGGAATTAAGGTAGATAAGCACAGCACCGGTGGTGTGGGGGATAAAACATCCCTGGCGCTGACTCCGATTATTGCAGCTCTTGGCGTTCCGGTTGCAAAGATGTCCGGGCGTGGACTTGGCCATACGGGTGGAACAATTGATAAATTAGAGTGTTTCCCTGGATTTACAACTGAGATTTCAGAGGAGACTTTTTGTAAGAATGTAAACAATATTAAGATTGCGATTGCAGGACAGACCGCAAATCTTGCTCCGGCGGACAAGAAGTTATACGCGCTTCGCGATGTGACGGATACCGTAGATCAGATGTCACTGATTGCAAGTTCTATCATGAGCAAGAAATTAGCTTCCGGAAGCGATGCAATTGTCCTTGATGTAAAGACCGGAAACGGTGCCTTCATGAAGAATCTGGAAGATTCCCGCGCACTTGCCAAAGCGATGGTTTCCATTGGAACAATGGCCGGCAAAAAGACCGCAGCAGTGATTACCGACATGGACCAGCCACTCGGCTATGCAGTTGGAAATTCCCTTGAAGTCATCGAAGCAATTGAAACTTTAAAAGGGGGCGGACCAGAAGATTTTAAAGAGGTTGTATTTGCACTTGGCTCTTTGATGCTGGAGTTTGCGGGACGCGCCAAAAATCAGGAGGAAGCAAGAGGCTTGATGCAACAGGTGATTGACGATGGTTCGGCCTTACAGAAATTAGCAGAATTTGTTTCGGCACAGGGTGGAGATGCCTCTTATGTGTTTGATACAGACCGGTTCCCGAAAGCAAAGAAAGTGACGGAAGTAAAAGCAGTAAAAGAGGGCTTTGTACACCGCATCTTAGCCGAAGAGATTGGAATTGCATGTATGACACTCGGTGGTGGACGTGAGACAAAAGACAGTGTCATTGACTTGTCGGTTGGCATTATTTTGAAAAAGAAAAATGGGGACGCCGTCAAAAAAGGAGATGTCCTTGCACTCGTTTACAGCAACGATGACCAAAAGTTAGAACCGGCAATGGATAAGATTTTACATGCCTATGAGATTGAAGATGAGAAACCGGAAGTAGGTTCTGTGATAAAAGAATTCATTTTCGAATAATGACAGGTTCTTTTTCATATAGTGAAGTATGAAAAAGAAGAAAACGAATCAGTTTCGGGAAAATATCGTAGAACAATTAGAATTACCAAAAGATTTGATGCTAGGCGCTGTTCTTTTGTCTGTCACAGGCCAGAAAGAAGTATTAATTGAAAACTATAAGGGCATCTTAGAATATGAGGACAATATGATCTGCATTCAGACCAAAGACTGCCGCATCAAAATTTTTGGCATGCATTTAATGGTTGCATATTATACCAACGAAGAGATGAAGATTACCGGATTTATCGAAACGATTCAGTATGAGGCATGACGCATGTTCTTATCTTTGCTGAAATATCTTTTTGGTTATTTAGAAGTTTCCTTAACGGGATATGCCCCCGAACGTTTCTTAAATCTTTGCAGCAACCACAATATTTTGATTTGGAATCTGGCTCCAACCCAGGATGGATACCATTTTTATATCAGTATTGCAGGATTCAAAAAGCTTCATCCCATTCTTAGGAAAACAAAGACAAAGGTGCGAATCCAAAAACGTGTCGGAATTCCGTTCTTTTTGTTCCGTTATCGGAAAAGAAAACTTTTTGTAGTTGGAATTATTGTCTTTGCGGGTCTAATTTACTGGCTTTCCGGTTTTGTCTGGAAGATTGAGGTAAATGGTAATTCCTATCTTTCGGAGAATACGATTCTTGATTTTTTGCAGGAACAGGATTGCACATTTGGCTGCAGGAAAAGCCATATAAACTGCGAGGCATTGGAAGCAGAGCTGCGAAGCCAGTATGAGGATGTCATCTGGGCCTCCGTTCAGATTTATGGAACCAAGATGACCGTATCCATTCAGGAGAATCTTCTTCCAAAGGAAAGCTATGAGGAGGACGAAACCGAAGTGCGCGACATTGTTGCCACAAAAGACGGTCTTATCACCTCTATGGTGACAAGAACAGGAACGCCTCTTGTTTCCCCCGGAGTAGAAGTTGCAAAAGGAGATGTCCTGGTAAGTGGAAGAATCGAACTTTTTCAGGACGACGGAAGTCTTTTAGACTATGAGTACAGCGCGGCGGATGCCGATATCTATGCAGATGTCTGGTACGAATATACGGAACAGATTCCGCTTTCCTATGAGAAAAAGATTCCTACCGGTGAGAAAAAGACTTCTTACGGGCTTCGAATCGGTTCCATTCAAATTGAAAATCCCTTTTTTTATACCGGTTTTAAACAGGAAAATTTGATTTGCGATTCGAAGCAGCTTGCATTGTCGAGAAACTTTTATCTTCCGGTGTATTTTGAAAAAACGCTACACGAAGAAATCCGTGTAACAAAGGAAACATATACCAAAGAGGAGGCAAAAGAGCTTGCCAAAAGGCATTTTCAGTCGTATCTTTCAAATTTGGAAGAAAAAGGGGTTCAAATAATAGAAAAAAATGTTATTATAGAAAAGGAACGCAATTCCTACGCGGTAAAAGGAAGCATAAAGGCAAATGAATCCATTACAGAATATGCTCCTACCGAAATACTAGAAATTACGAGAGAAGAAAGGCAGCAAAGCGATGAGTCTGACTGAATTATCACTGAATATTCCTTCTGAGCACATGGCGAATGTGTTTGGACAGTTTGATTGTTATATTAAGAAAATTGAACGTACTTTGAATGTTACGGTTGTGGTACGCGAAGACCAGTTAAAAATCATTGGAAATGAGACACAGATTAAGAGTGCTTCCAGTGTCTTTTTACAATTGGTTGAATTGTCCAAAAGAGGCAATGTCATAACCGAACAAAATGTGAATTACGCTTTGTCACTTCTGGCAGAGCAAAAAGAATCTGCCATTGTCGAAATCGACAAAGAATGTATTTGTCATACGATAAATGGAAAGCCGGTAAAGCCCAAAACACTTGGACAGAAGGCTTATGTCGATGCAATCCGCAATAAAATGATTGTGTTCGGTACAGGTCCTGCCGGTACCGGAAAAACATACCTTGCAATGGCGATGGCAATCACAGCCTTTAAAAATGAGGAGGTCAACCGTATCATTTTGACAAGACCTGCCATTGAGGCCGGAGAAAAGCTTGGTTTCCTGCCGGGGGATTTACAGAGCAAGATTGACCCGTATCTACGTCCGTTATATGATGCTCTGTATCAGATTATGGGAGCAGAGAGTTTCCAGAAGAATATGGAAAAGGGACTGATTGAGGTTGCGCCTCTTGCCTATATGCGAGGACGTACGTTAGACAATGCGTTTATTATCTTAGATGAAGCACAGAATACGACACCGGCACAGATGAAAATGTTTTTAACACGTATCGGATTTGGTTCAAAAGCCGTGATTACCGGTGATGCAACCCAAAAGGACCTTGCGCCGGGAACAAAATCCGGACTTGATATTGCCCTAAAAGTCCTTCGCAAAGTGGATGATATTGGTTTTTGTGAACTGACCTCAAACGATGTCATCCGTCATCCTCTTGTGCAAAAGATTGTAAAAGCATACGAAGATTATGAGGCAAGCACAAACAAACGAAAGAAGCAGGAGAGACGGAAAGCATGACAGAACGTATTGTGCCAAAGCGCTTGCTAAATGTGGTACTGATGTTTGTGCTGACTATTGCATTTACATTTGTAGTTTGCAAGTCAAAGGGATTTCTGATTGACCAGATGGGATGCATCCTGTTTTTGAATCTGGTGTTTTTTATGCTTTTTTACTTTTCACTGGAAAACAGCCGCATGCATGGCCTGATTGGTGAAAATCCCGCAACATCTTACCGGAATCTGACAATTTCATATGGCATATCCTGCGTGATTGCGCTGTTATGTATGCTGTTCCCTGCCTTTGCAAAACCGGTTCTTTTCATCTCCTTATTGATGTCGATGTTTGGAACACAGGCACTTGCCCTTACGGTAGGAATCTATTTTAGCTGCATCCTATCTCTTGTCACAAATGCGACGATTCACGAACTGATCTGTGAGTGTCTGCTGTGTATGTGCGGATGTCTGCTTTCGTCCACTGTAAAACGCAAAGTATATCGCGTCTGGGTTAGTGTGATTGCAGCCTGCATCAGCATTGTGATACCGTGTGTTATTTTTTACCTTTATAATATGGAGCTGACCAGAACGATTTTAACGGGTGCTTTGATAAGTGCCTTGTTAAGTATCGGGTTTGTACAGCTTTTATACCGTATTCCTGCGATTCACGATGGGTCGGATGTGCCACGTTTGTTAGAAGAAATGATACAGGATGATTACCCGATGGTGCAGGAAATCAAGCAGTTTTCCCTTGCAGAGTACAATCATGCAATCCGTGTTTCAAATGTCTCTTACCGCTGTGCCCTTGTGATTGGCGCAGACGAAAAGTTAGCAGCGGCAGCCGGTTTTTATTACCGCCTTGGGAAGTTGGAAGGGGAACCGTTTGTAGAAAATGGAGTAAAACTTGCAAGAAACCACTTTTTCCCGGAATCCGTTGTAAAAATTTTAAGCGAATACGGAGGCGAGGCAGCCCTCCCATCCACAGTAGAATCTGCAATTGTACATATGGTGGATGCATTGGTTAAGAAATTAGAAGTCATGGACAAGCAGACCATGCAAAGCGAGTGGAACCAGGACATGCTGGTTTATCAGACGCTCAATGAACTTTCATCAAAAGGGATTTACGATAAATCTGGAATGAGTATGAATTTATTCTTAAAAATCAGAGAACATTTAGTAAAGGAGGAGGGCTTGTTATGAGTTTAACAATCGAAGAAGAGACAACCGTCGATTTTGACTTTCCCTATCAGGAACTGGCCAATCAGGTAATTGATTTTACGATAGAACATGAGAACTTTCC
The DNA here is from genome assembly GCF_001940165.2 of Roseburia sp. 831b. Lineage (NCBI taxonomy): Bacteria > Bacillati > Bacillota > Clostridia > Lachnospirales > Lachnospiraceae > Roseburia > Roseburia sp. 831b. The sequence goes on from NZ_CP135162.1 coordinate 1,139,009, forward strand.
TTATGAGGCAGAAGTGAACTTAACACTTACCGACAATGAGGGAATCCACGAAATCAATCAGATGTACCGTGACATTGACAGACCTACCGATGTACTTTCCTTCCCAATGCTTTCTTACGAGACGGCAGGGGACTTTTCCGGGTTAGAGGACGCTTACGACGATAATTTCAACCCGGATACCGGAGAGATTATGTTAGGAGACATTATTATCTCTGTTCCGAAAGTCCATGAACAGGCAAAAGAATATGGGCACAGCGATAAGAGAGAGTACGCCTTTTTGATTGTACACAGTATGCTGCATTTGTTCGGCTATGACCATATGACGCTGGAAGAAGCTGCATTTATGGAACAAAAGCAGCGGGATATATTAGAAGAATTAAATATATTAAGATAACTAAAGGAGAAGACAAAATGAAAAAGAAAATTGTAATGTCACTTGTAGTTGCAGCCTCTTTAGGGCTCTTAGTAACTGGATGTGGAAAAAAGAAAACAGAAGAGCCAAAATCTTCCGAAAAAGAAGCGGTTGAGACACAGACTGAGACAGAAAAAGTGGCTGGACCAACTGACAGAAGTTATTTGACCGGAGAACAGATTGATGAATCCATCGCTTCCCAGCGCCCGATTGCAATCATGATTGAAAATACCAAAATGGCAATTCCACAGTATGGAATCAACCGCGCTGACGTTGTATACGAATCACCGGTAGAAGGCTCTTACACACGTCTGATGGGAATTTACCAGGATTATTCTGATTTTGACCGCCTTGGAAATGTCAGAAGCTGTCGTCCTTACTATGCATACTTTGCAATGGAATTTGATGCCATCTATGTACATTATGGAGAATGTATGTACGCTGCAGATATCTTAAACAGCGGCAAAGTCGATAATTTAGACGGTATTGAAGGAAAGGTAGACAGTCTTGTATTCTACCGTACTTCCGACAAGAAACAGCCACACAATGCGTATGTTACAACCGATGGTATCAAAGCAGGTATTGAGTATAAGGGATATGACACCACTTATAGTGATGATTATACCGGACATTACCAGTTCGCCGAGGATGATGCACCTGTTACCTTAGCAGATGGTGAAGATGCAGTCGTTGTAAAACCATATTATTTCTATAATCACCCATGGTTTGAATATAATGCGGAAGATGGTTTATACTATCGTTATCAGTTTGGTGACAAACAGGTGGATGCTTTGACAGACGAACAGACTGCTGTAAAAAATATTATTTATCAGGATTGCGACAGCAGCGTCATTGATGAAAAATATGGTTACCTGGATATCAATTTAACTTCCGGCGGAAAAGGAAAATACTTTACAAACGGTAAGATGATTGATATTACCTGGAGCAAAGAATCTGAGACAGCTCCAACAAGATATTTTGATGCAGCCGGAAATGAAATCACATTGAATCAGGGAAAAACCTGGGTGTGTATTATTCAGAACGACTATGCAGATAAATGCGAGACTTACAGCAGTATTGAGGATTTTGAAGCCGCAAAGTAAATAAGACATTTGAGGAATTACGATGAAGAAAAAAGAAGGAAGTAGTTCGAATTTTCTAGTACAAGGATCCATTCTGGCAATGGCATCCATTATAAGCCGTATCATAGGATTGGTATATCGTATCCCACTCACCAAGATTATTGGTGATGTGGGAAATGATTATTATGGATGCGCCTTTGAAATATACAATATTCTGCTGATTATTTCGTCTTACAGTCTGCCTTTGGCAGTATCGAAACTTGTATCCGCGGAACTTGCAAAAGGAAGACGCAACAACGTTTATCGGACGTTAAAATGTGCGTTTTTGTTTGCAACAATATCCGGTGTGATTGCAGGTTTCGTTCTGTTTTTTGGCGCAGAATTTATTACATCAAGAATTATGAAAACACCTTACAGTGTATTTGCTGTTAAGATTTTAGCACCAACCCTGCTTGTGGTTGCTATCTTAGGTGTCCTGCGTGGCTTTTTCCAAGGACTTGGAACCATGATGCCAAGTGCAATTTCCCAGATTTTGGAACAGGTTGCGAATGCCGTTGTGAGTGTATGGGCTGCCTATGTTCTCGTTTCCTATGGAAGCAAAGTAGGTGCGATTCTTGGAAATGAAACCGAATACCGGGCAGCTTATGGTGCTGCAGGCGGTACCCTTGGAACGAATGTTGGTGCTCTTGTTGCGCTGCTTTTTGTCCTCCTTGTGTTTCTCCTTTACCAAAAGGCATACAAACGTCAGATGAGGCGTGCCAGGAACCGCGATGTCAGTTCCTATCAGGAGACGTTTCGGATTTTAATCATAACGGTGATTCCAGTGCTGCTTAGCACAGCAATTTACAATTGTAGTTCTATTATCGATCAGGCTTTGTTTAAAAACATTGCCACTGCACAAGGATACTCTGCCGATGAGATTAGTATCTGGTGGGGAAAATACAGCGGAAAATACAAAACGTTAATCAATGTGCCAATTTCGATTGCGTCTGCACTTGCGGCGTCGTCTGTTCCAATGTTGACGGCAGCGTACACAAGCGGGAAAAGAGAACTGGTGAAAACGCAGATTTATACCGCGATTCGTTTTATTATGATAGTTGCATTTCCGTGTACCGTTGGAATGGCAGTGTTGGCGTCACCGATTTTACAGCTTCTGTTTCGTGATGATTCGATGCTTGCGGCAAGCATGTTATGGTCTGGAGCAGTCTCGATTCTGTTCTTTTCCGTATCGACCTTATCGAACGGCTTATTACAGGGAATCAATCGTATGAAAGAACCTGTAAAAAATGCAATTATTGCGTTAGTGCTTCATATTATTTTGCTCTGTGCAATGATGTACTGGCTGAAATGGAACATCTATGCGGTTATTTTTTCAAATGCAGCATTTGGTCTTTTCATGTGCATCTTAAACGACCACTCCGTAAAAAAATACAGCGGATATCGTTCTAAGATAAAGAAAACGATTTTGCTTCCGGCAGTTTCTTCACTCATTATGGGTGGAGCAGTATGGCTTGTTTATTTTCTGCTTCAAAAAGCATTTGCAAACAACACGGTTTCCACTTTGTCTGCAATCGTTGTGGGAATCATCGTCTATCTGGTTGTCATGCTCTTGTTACGGGGCATGGATGAGGAAGACTTAGAACGTCTGCCAAAGGGCGGGAAAATCATTGCACTTGCCAAAAAATTGCATCTGATTCGCCTTTAAATAGAATAAAATCCAAAAAAATGCAAATACTATCTGTGGTGATGTAAATGAAAAAAACAGTAGTGATTTGCATTTTTTGCGTTCTGATTCTAGGCGGCATTTTATTTGCCGGGTATCAAATCCAGAACGAAAAGGATGAAAAATTTTATCAAACAAAAGACGCCGTGCAAAACGAAGAAGCGAAAAAACAAGAAGAAAAAATGACCGAGAGCATGCAGATACAAGAACCATACCAGTATATTATGTTTGAACGGGATGGATACCTCGTCGTCTATGAAAAAGACGGAAAAACCGTTTATTTTGAGAGTCATATCCCTTATGATGTCCTCTCAAAAGAACAACAGGAAGAGGTTTGCTCCGGCAAGAAATTTTCTTCGATAGAAGCCGTATATGATTTTCTGGAAAACTATTCAAGCTAACGGAAAAAGGGCAATTCAACATTGAATGTTTTCTTTTGGTGTGCTAAAATTGACCATGGTATTTAAGGAGAATAGAAGATTGAACCAAAAGAAACAAAAAGATTATGACGTTTTAATCATTGGTGGAGGCGCTTCGGGTCTTGTCGCTGCAATCAGTGCTGCAAGATGTGGAGCAAAGACCGTGATTTTAGAACACATGGATCGTGTTGGAAAAAAGATTTTAGCGACCGGAAACGGTAAATGTAATTATACAAATAGTAAGCAGGGGATTGCAAAGTATCGTGGCGATGACCCTGCATTTGTACTGCCTGTTTTTGAGCAGTTTGGCTTTGAGGAGACCGTAACATTTTTTGAGGAGCTTGGTATTTCCCCGAAAATTAAGAATGGTTATTATTATCCGGCAAGCGAACAGGCTGCATCTGTGCTAGACGTTTTACGCATGGAATTATCCTATCAAAAGGTTGCGATTGAGACAGACTGTACGATAACTTCCATTTCCAAAAAGAAGGATGGATTCGAAGTTTCAACCAATCTTGGTTGTTTTTGCGCAAAAAAGATATTATTTTCGACCGGATTAAAGGCTTCTCCAAAATCAGGAAGTGACGGAAGCGCAATTCCATATATTGAAAAATTAGGACATCATTTTGCAGATATTGTGCCAGCACTCGTGCAATTGCAGGGAAAACAGCCATTTTTCAAGGCTCTTGCAGGAATTCGTGCAGAAATTCAGGCAAATTTATACATAGATGGCGCTTTTTCGACAAGTGAATCCGGGGAACTTCAATTAACGGATTTTGGTGTGTCCGGAATCCCTATTTTTCAGTTGAGCCGATTTGCATCCAAAGCATTAAAGCAGAAAAAAGAGGTCTACATACTTTTAGATTTTCAGCCAAGTCTTGGAAAGAAAGCCTTAAAACAACTGCTATCCGAGCGGATGCATTTGTTTGGGAAAAACAAGACGGCGGAGGAAAGTCTGATTGGTCTTTTTCACAAAAAATTAATTCCGGTTTTGTTAAAAGAAAGCCAGATTGCACTGCATGTTCCGGCAAAAGATGTGACAGAATCACAGCTTGATTTGCTTTCGAACACCATAAAAAAACTGCGTGTAGATGTAATTGGAACGAAATCGTTTGAGCAGGCACAGGTTTGCGCCGGCGGTGTCAAAACCGCAGAAATTGATTCAAAAACATTGGAATCGAAAGTGTTTCCCGGTGTTTACTTTGCAGGGGAAGTCATTGATATCGATGGAACCTGTGGCGGATATAACTTGCAGTGGGCATGGTCAAGCGGTTACGTTGCCGGAAAACATATGGCAGAAGCAGTGTCTGCAAATGAAAAAGCGGGCTTAGGAAAGGCATAGTTACAAATATGATACGAATCAACCAAATCAAATTGCCAATCGAACACGAAAAAAGTGCATTACCTGGCAAGATTGCAAAGGCTCTTAAAATTTCAAAAGAGCAGATAAAAGAGTATGAGATTGTAAAAAAATCGATTGATGCGCGAAAAAAGCCGGAACTATCTTTGGTTTACTCCGTCAATGTAAGCGTAGAGCACGAAGAGAAAGTTCTAAAGCATCTTCACGACCGGAATATTACCCCTATCATTCCAAAAGAATATCATATTCTCAAAATTAATTATGAGACAAGTGAACCGGTAAGACCCGTTATCATTGGTGCCGGTCCTGCGGGACTGTTCTGTGCCTATGCGCTTGTGTTAGCTGGTTTAAAACCGCTTGTTCTTGAGCGTGGGAAAAAGGTAGAAGATCGTACAACGGATGTCTTAAAGTTCTGGGAGACGGGTGTTTTAGACCCATCTTCGAATGTACAGTTTGGGGAGGGCGGTGCCGGAACTTTTTCGGATGGAAAATTAAATACACTGGTCAAAGATCCCATTGGGCGCAATCGTTTTGTATTAGAGACATTTGTAAAATTCGGTGCGCCGGAAAAGATTTTGTATGAGAATAAGCCACACATTGGAACGGATATTTTATCTGTTGTGATTGCAAATATGCGAAATTTCATGACAGAGCATGGAGCGATGTTTCGCTTTGAAACCTGTGTGACGGATTTTCGTTTTGAACAAGGATGCCTGTGTGCCCTGGAGCTAAACCACGCCGAATGGATTGATGCAACTACATGCGTACTTGCAATCGGTCACAGTGCCAGAGACACATTTAAAGTATTGTATAAACACCAGTTTGAGATGGAGGCAAAATCATTTGCCGTTGGATTCCGTGTGGAACATCCGCAGGAGATGATGAACAAGACCCAGTATGGCGATTTGTACTGGGATAAGCTTCCAGCAGCGCCTTATAAGGTGACCGCAAACTTAGAGAATGGCAGAGGTGTTTATTCCTTTTGTATGTGTCCGGGTGGATATGTCGTCAATGCCTCCTCGATGGAAGGACATCTTGCGGTAAATGGCATGAGTTACTCTGACCGAAACAGTAAGAATGCAAACAGTGCAATTATCGTATCGGTGACACCAGACGATTTCCCGGGAGTTGGACCTCTTAGCGGGGTTGCCTTCCAGATGGAATTAGAAAAGAAAGCCCACGAGCTTTGCAATGGAAAAATTCCACAGCAGTTGTTTGGCGATTACTGCAAAAACCAGGCATCCACTTCTTATGGGACATTTTCTTCCATGACAAAGGGAGCGCGCGCCTTTTGCAATTTAAGAGGATTGCTTTCGGATGAGATGGAAGCATCCTTTATCGAGGGGATGCACCATTTTTCAAAAGCAATCAAAGATTTTGACAGAGAAGATGCGATTCTTAGCGGCATAGAAAGCAGAACTTCCTCACCGGTAAGAATTACAAGAGATGCAAATTTTATGGCAAATTACAAAGGTGTCTATCCTTGCGGAGAGGGCGCCGGTTACGCAGGCGGTATCACATCCGCTGCGATGGACGGATTAAAAGTAGCAGAAGCAATTAGAAAGAACGAACAGGAAAGGCAATAGAAAATGGCAGAATATACACCGATGATGCAGCATTATCTGCAGACAAAGGAAGAATATAAGGATTGTATCCTATTTTACCGCTTGGGCGATTTTTACGAAATGTTTTTTGAGGATGCCATTACCGTATCGAAAGAATTAGAGCTTACGTTAACCGGAAAAAGCTGTGGAATGGAAGAACGTGCACCGATGTGCGGGGTTCCGTTCCACGCCGTAGAAGGTTATTTGAATAAACTGGTGCAAAAAGGTTACAAGGTTGCCATCTGTGAGCAGGTCGAAGACCCTAAACTTGCAAAAGGAATGGTAAAAAGAGAAGTGGTGCGTATTGTGACACCTGGAACCAACCTGGATATGCAGGCACTCGATGAATCCAAAAACAATTACATCATGTGCATCACTTATATTGCAGATAAATACGGAATTTCCATCGCAGATGTTTCGACCGGAGATTATTACGTGACCGAAGTGGATTCCGAGCGGAAATTAATCGATGAAATCAATAAATTTTCTCCGTCTGAGATTGTCTGCAACGAAGCTTTTTACATGAGTGGTGTAGACATCGACGATATGAAAAACCGTCTTGGAATCACCATTTATTCTCTCGAATCCTGGTATTTCAGTGACGAGTTAGCAGAGACTACCTTAAAAGAACATTTTAAAGTCAATAGCTTAGAGGGTCTTGGACTTCATGACTACGAATGTGGTTTGATTGCGGCCGGAGCTTTGCTAAAATACCTCTATGAGACTCAGAAGAGAAGCCTAGACCATATCTCTGCGATTCATCCCTATTCAACCGGAAAATATATGATTATCGACAGTTCTACCAGACGAAATCTAGAACTGGTAGAGACACTTCGTGAAAAACAAAAACGTGGTTCCCTGCTTTGGGTTTTGGATAAGACCAAGACTGCAATGGGGGCAAGAATGCTTCGCTCCTATGTCGAACAGCCTTTGATTGATATCGACGAAATCAAAAAACGTCAGGATGCAATTGAAGAAATCAATCAGAATATGATTAACCGTGAGGAACTTCGCGAATACTTAAATCCAATCTATGACTTAGAGCGTCTGATTACTAGAGTGACTTATCAGACGGCAAATCCAAGAGATTTGATTGCATTCAAAAATTCCATCGGTATGATTCCACCAATCAAAACCTTGCTTGGCGATTTTAAGGGAGAATTGCTTCAGGAGATTCAAGCTGATATGGATTCCCTGGAGGACATCTATACCCTGATAGATGCCTCGATTCAGGAAGAACCTCCGATTACCATCCGTGAGGGCGGCATTTTAAAAGAAAATTACAGCGAAGAGATTGACCGTTTCCGAAATGCCAAGACCGAGGGTAAGACCTGGCTTGCAGAGCTAGAGCAAAAGGAGCGGGAGAAAACCGGAATCAAGAACTTAAAAATCAAATATAACAAAGTTTTTGGCTACTACTTAGAGGTTACCAATTCCTACAAAGAACTTGTACCGGATTACTTTACCAGAAAGCAGACGCTTGCTAACGCAGAGCGCTATATCACGCCGGAGTTAAAAGAATTAGAGGATATGATTCTTGGTGCGGAGGATAAATTAGTGTCCTTAGAATATGACCTGTTTTGTGAAATCCGTAACAAAGTCGCCGCAGAGGTGGTCCGTATCCAAAAGACCGCAAAAGCAATTGCAAATCTAGACGTCTTTGTCTCCCTTGCACTTGTGGCAGACCAGAACAATTACTGCCGGCCAAAGATGAGTGAAAACGGTGTCATTGACATCAAAAACGGACGCCACCCGGTCGTGGAAAAAATGATTACCAATGATATGTTTATCGATAACGATACTTATCTTGACAATGGCAACAATCGGATTGCCATCATCACAGGGCCGAACATGGCAGGAAAGTCCACTTACATGAGACAGACTGCTCTGATTGTCCTGATGGCTCAGATTGGAAGCTTTGTGCCTGCAGCCTCCGCAAAAATCGGAATTGTTGACCGCATCTTTACCCGTGTCGGTGCATCCGATGACCTTGCAAGCGGTCAGAGTACCTTCATGGTCGAAATGACAGAGGTTGCCAATATTCTTCGAAATGCAACCAGCAATTCGCTTTTGATTTTAGATGAAATCGGACGCGGAACAAGCACATTCGACGGACTCAGCATTGCGTGGGCAGTGGTCGAGCATATCAGCAATCCAAAGCTGTTAGGCGCCAAAACACTTTTTGCAACACATTATCATGAGCTGACCGAGCTAGAAGGCAAACTGAACAATGTACATAATTATTGCATCGCAGTAAAAGAAAAAGGCGATGATATTGTTTTCCTTCGTAAGATTGTAAAAGGCGGTGCAGATAAGAGTTATGGTATCCAGGTTGCCAAGCTTGCCGGCGTGCCGGAATCTGTTTTAAACCGTGCCAAAGAGATTGTCGATGAATTAAGTGCAAACGATATCACAGAGATTGCCAAAAATATTACGGTCGACAACGGCCACACACCGAAAAAGAAAAAAGAGCGGCTCGATGAAGTAGATTTGACCCAGATGTCCCTTTTTGACACGGTAAGAGACGATGACATCATCAAGGAATTAGAAGAAATCAATCTTGGAAATTTAACACCAATCGAAGCGTTAAATAAGCTCTATGAGCTTCAGAACAAACTAAAAAACCGTTGGTAACATCAGACGGTAACCGGAAAAGGAGGAAAGAGAATGCCAGAAATTACATTGCTTAGTCAGGAAACCATTGATAAAATTGCAGCCGGTGAAGTGATTGAACGACCATCCTCTGTTGTAAAAGAGCTTGTCGAAAATGCAATTGATGCAAAAGCGACCGCAGTCACCATCGAGATTAAAGAAGGTGGCATCTCTTTTGTCCGTATTACCGACAACGGATGTGGCATCGAAAAAAATCAGGTGCCACTTGCATTTTTGCGTCATTCCACAAGCAAAATCAAATCCGTAGAAGACTTAATGTGTGTCCACTCCTTAGGCTTCCGTGGTGAGGCACTTTCGAGTATCGCTGCAGTCGCACAGGTAGAACTTATCACAAAGCCACTCGAAGCCATGACCGGAACACGTTATGTGATTGAAGGTTCCAAAGAAAAAGAGTTAGAGGAGATTGGTGCACCGGATGGAACTACATTTTTAGTTCGAAATCTGTTTTACAACACACCGGCGCGTAAAAAGTTTTTAAAATCAGCCCCGACGGAGGCAAATTACATCAGTGATCTGGTGGAACGGCTTGCATTGTCCCACCCGGATATTTCGTTTAAATATATCCAAAACGGGCAGACCAAAATGCACACGTCTGGAAATTCCAACCAAAAGGATTTGATTTATCACATCTACGGTCGTGATATTGCGGCATCTTTACTGCCGGTTTCGATTGAAACGCCATACTTTAAGGCAGAGGGATTTATTGGAAAACCAAATGTATTTCGTGGGAACCGCACGTTTGAAAATTATTTTATCAATGGAAGATATATCAAAAGTTCGTTGATTGCACGTGCCATCGAGGAAGCATACAAAGGATATCTGATGCAGCACCAGTATCCATTTTGCGTGCTTCATTTTACGATGGAACAGGATGAATTAGATGTCAACGTACATCCAACCAAAATGGAACTTCGTTTTGGCAATCAGGAGGCCATCTATAAAGCGCTCTATGAAGGAATTCGAAACCTTTTGGCGCATAAGGACTTCATCGCGGATGTCCCTGTTGATGAAAAAGAGGAAAAGGCTAAGAACAAGCCCGCAATCCCGCATGTTCCAGAACCATTTGAAGTACGAAGAATCAATGATATTCGAAAATCAGTAGCCATCGACAGTCCCTACGAAAGAAAGTACCCAACGCGCCCGGACCCGGTTTACCGCAATCATAAGCCAGTCGATACGGTAGCGGAGAATAGTACCTATCAGACTGCGGCAAAGGCACCGGAGGATGTGGCAAAGCCACTGGAAATAGATACAACTTTGCCAATTCAAAAATCAGTTTCAACAAAATCGTTGTCTGTCTCTGAGTTTCTCGCAAAAAAAGCAGAGGAAACGAAAAGTATGGACTTACAAAATCAGCCCACAAATTTTGAAACCACATCAAGTGCCTTAGATGAAACAACATACGAACAGCAGGAACTGGCAGGTCTTAGCAGTCAGTTTTTGACAAAAGATGCAAGGAAAAAGCATAAAATAATAGGGCAGCTGTTTGATACCTACTGGCTGATTGAATATGAGGACAAGTTGTTTATCATCGACCAGCATGCAGCACATGAAAAGGTATTATATGAAAAAACCATGGCAAAAATCAAAGAAAAATCATTTGATTCCCAGGTTTTAAGTCCACCCATTATTTTAACTTTACAGCCGCAGGAAGTAGAGATGCTGCAAAAATACAAGGATACGATTGCAACGTTCGGCTATTCTGTCGAGCATTTCGGTGGAAAAGAATACGCGGTCAATGGAATCCCGGCAGACTTTTCCGGGATTGATGTAAGAACCATGTTTCTTGAAATGCTAGACGATTTTACAACGCTTAGCGGAAAAGATGGCCCAACTGTCATTTTAGAAAAAGTAGCTTCGATGTCTTGTAAAGCTGCGGTGAAAGGGAATAACCACCTAAGCCGTCCTGAGATTGAGACATTGATTGATGAACTTTTGCAATTGGAAAATCCCTACCATTGTCCGCACGGAAGGCCAACGATTATTTCCATGACCAAATACGAGATTGAAAAGAAATTTAAACGAATTGTATAAACAATCACAATTATTTCAAAAATAATGACAATAGCAGGAAGAAAGGTTTCTACAATGTGTAAAAAACCGATGATTATTTTGACAGGACCGACTGCGGTCGGGAAAACAGCACTTTCCATTGACCTTGCAAAAGCCATAAACGGCGCGATTATTTCCGCAGATTCCATGCAGGTTTACCGTCACATGGATATTGGTTCCGCAAAAATTACAAAAGAAGAGATGCAGGGCATTCCTCACTATCTGATTGATGTGTTAGAGCCACAGGAGGAATTCCATGTTGTAAAATTTGTGGAATTGGCAAAGGCTGCATTGAATGAAATTTACGCCAACGGCCAGATTCCGATTGTGACAGGCGGAACCGGCTTTTACATACAGGCACTTTTATATGACATTGATTTTACAGACCAGGAATGTGACGAAGCATACCGTGAATCCTTAGCACAGATTGCAAAAGAAAAAGGAGCTGATGTCCTCCATGAGATGCTTCGTGAGGTTGATCCGAAATCAGCCGAGGCCATCCATGCAAACAATGTAAAACGTGTGATACGGGCCTTGGAGTTTTATCATTTGTCCGGGCAGAAAATATCCGAACACAACGAGACAGAGCGGGAAAAGACATCTCCGTACCAGTTTGCCTACTTTGTACTAACAGACGACCGCACGCACCTTTATGAACGGATTGAAAAACGTGTCGATCTAATGATGGAGCAGGGACTTTTAGATGAAGTAAAAAATTTAAAAGCGATGGGCTATCACAGGGATATGGTTTCCATGCAAGGCTTGGGCTACAAAGAGATTCTAGATGCCCTCGATGGAAAGATAACCTTAGATGAGGCTGTTTTAAAAATCAAAAAAGAAACCAGACATTTTGCAAAACGCCAGTTGACATGGTTTAAAAGAGAGCGGGATGTCATCTGGTTTGATAAAGAAAAATATGATTATCGCGATGACGTTATTTTGTGCGATATGATTCAGATACTGAAAGAAAAGGAGATTTACCGGTAACATGAGTAAGTTAATGGAGGCTCAGTACGAGCAATTAGGAATTTGCAAAGAAGTTTATGAATTTGGAGAAAAGATTGAAGAATCTTTAAAAGAGCGTTTTAAAGAAATCGATGAGCGTGCAGAATTTAATCAGATGAAAGTCATCAAGGCAATGCAGGATAACCGTGTCAGTGCCGAGTGTTTTAACAGCACAAGCGGTTATGGATACAATGATTTAGGACGTGACACGCTAGAACAGGTGTACGCATCATGCTTTAAGGGTGAGGACGCGCTGGTTCGCCCACAGATTACCTGTGGTACCCATGCCTTAGCCTTGGCTTTGATGTCAAATCTTCGCCCTGGTGACGAATTATTATCCCCTGTTGGAAAACCATACGACACCTTAGAGGAAGTGATTGGAATCCGTCCATCCAAAGGCTCCTTGGCAGAGTACGGCGTCTCTTACCGTCAGGTTGACCTGTTAGAAGACGGCGAATTTGACTACGAGGGAATCAAAAAGGCCATCAATGAAAAGACAAAATTGGTGACCATCCAGCGTTCCAAAGGATACGCTCCAAGAAAAACACTTTCCGTCAAAAGAATCGGGGAATTGATTTCCTTTATTAAAAATATCAAACCGGACGTCATCTGCATGGTGGATAACTGTTACGGCGAATTCGTAGAAGAAAGAGAGCCGCTTGAAGTCGGGGCAGACATGATTGTCGGTTCCTTAATCAAAAATCCAGGTGGCGGATTGTCCCCAATCGGCGGTTATATCGTAGGAAAAAAAGAATGCGTGGAAAATGCAGCGTATCGTTTGACATCACCAGGACTTGGAAAAGAAGTCGGAGCATCCCTTGGTGTTATCCAGTCCTTCTACCAGGGATTTTTCCTTGCACCAACCGTTGTAAGCGGAGCCTTAAAGGGCGCTATCTTTGCTGCAAATATCTATGAAAAATTAGGTTTTTCGGTTGTCCCAAATGCAACAGAATCCAGACATGATATCATTCAGGCCATTACATTTGGAAATCCAGATGCCATGTGTGCTTTCTGTGAGGGAATCCAGGCTGCAGCACCGGTTGACAGCTATGTAACCCCAGAGCCATGGGCAATGCCAGGGTATGACAGCGACGTTATCATGGCGGCAGGTGCATTTGTACAAGGCTCCTCCATTGAATTAAGCGCAGACGGTCCAATCAAGCCACCGTATGCCGTATATTTCCAGGGCGGACTTACCTGGTATCATGCAAAATTAGGAATTCTGATGTCTTTGCAAAAACTTTATGAACGAAAACTTGTGAACCTCGACTTGTTGTGCTAGAATATTATGTGAGTTTTTGAGTAGATACTGGTTGACATAAATGACTGTTGGGAGAGTAGACAGGAGAATGTATGAATCAGTACCCAAAAGTGAAAGATTTACCAATGTCTGAGCGTCCTTATGAGAAATTCGAACACTACGGACCAGCCGCATTAAGTGATGCAGAATTACTTGCTGTCATCCTTCGTTTTGGAGGAGCAAGCGGAAGTTCCATCCAGCTTGCACAGTCAATTTTGATGGAACGCAATCAAAATCTTTTGAATCTGTTTGACTTATCGTTAGAAGAGTTACAAAGCCTTCCGGGTATTGGAAAAGTAAAGTCGATACAGTTAAAATGTGTTGCAGAGCTTACCAAACGGATTGTGAAATCAAAGCGCAAAGATCCACTTTGTATGACAGATGCAGCCACGGTTGCAGCATACTATATGGAGCAGTTAAGACATGAACAGCAGGAGCAATTGATTGTTGCAATGTTTAACACCAAATGTGACTGGATAGGCGATGCCATAATCAGCGTTGGCAGCGTCAATACATCCTTTGTATCGCCGCGCGAAATCTTTTTAAAAGCTTTTGAGAAAAAAGCCGTTTATCTGATTCTGCTGCACAACCATCCAAGTGGGAATCCGACGCCTTCGAAAGAAGACATGATTGCAACCGAGAAAATTGCAAAAGGCGGCGAACTTCTTGGAATTGATTTGGCAGATCATATCATTATAGGTGATAATCAATACTTTAGTTTTAGAGAAAGAGGACTTCTTACATAAGATACGTCCGAAGGGAGAAAAGAATGACAAACAACATTTACGGAATTGATCTTGGAACATGCAATATGAAGATTTATTGCAAATCCAGTGGCAAGATCTTAAACGAGAAAAATACAATCGCACTGGTGCAGAAAGACCAGATTTATTCCTATGGAGATGCTGCATACGCGATGTATGAAAAAGCACCGGAAACCATTCAGGTAACATTTCCGGTTGTCAGTGGTGTAATCGCAGATTTCAATAATTTACAGAATATGATTTTTGATTTCTTGGAAAAACATATGAAGGGAAAAGTAAAAGGTGCTGACTTTATTGTAGCAGTGCCAACCGATATTACAGACGTTGAAAAGCGTGCCTTTTTTGAGATGTTTTTCAAGAGCAGAATGAAACCAAAGAATGTACTCCTTTGTGAAAAACCAATTGCAGATGCGGTTGGACTCGGACTTGATGTCAACGAACCAACCGGTATCATGGTAGTTGATATGGGAGCAGACACTACCGAGATTTCTGTTATCTCATTGGGTGGCCTCGTATTAAGTGATTTGCTTCACTTTGGCGGTAACCGTTTGGACGAATCCATCATCAATTACATTAAGAGAACCTACAACCTGGTAATTGGACAAAAAACCGCAAAGTCTTTGAAGGAGATTTTAGGTTCCGGAATCGCTGGAAGAACAGATTCTATGGTTGTGGTAGGACGTGATGTGGTAAGCGGTCTTCCAATTGAGATGGAAGTGACAGCAGATGTTATCTATGAGGCAATCAAGGACAACCTTGCTTCCATCTGTAACTCCATCAAAATGATTTTAGAGAAAACTCCACCAGAACTTGCAAAAGATATCATCCACTCTGGAATTTACATTACCGGTGGCGGATCTTTGATTCACGATGTAGATACCTTATTCCAGGAGATTACCGGTATTCAGATTAACACCTGTGAGAATCCGGAAGAATGTGTCGTAAGAGGACTTGTAAAGATTGTTTCCGACGAGAAATTCAAACATCTTTCCTTTAGTCTTAAGAATAAAATTTTGAAATAGGAGCAAATATGAGACGGAAATCAAAATTTAATTTTCCAGCAAAATACCTTTTGATTGGGTTGACCGGAATCTGTGTTGTTGGTATGTTGGTCAGTTTTACACTCAACATATCCGGTGGCCCTTTAAACACCGCAGCTGGCGTTGTCTTTGTCCCAATGCAAAAAGGAATTAATTCTGTTGGAGAATGGATTTCAAACAAGGCATCTGCACTAAAAAGCTTAAATGATGTTATGGCAGAGAACAAAGAGTTGCAAAGCCAGGTTGATAAGCTGACTTCCGAACTGAATACAACAAAGTTAGAGCAATACGAATTAGAAAATTTAAGAGAACTGTACGACCTGGATCAGAAATATCCAAGTTACAAAAAAGTTGCTGCAAATGTTATTGGCAAAAGCAGTGGCAACTGGTTCTCTACCTTTACGATTGATAAAGGTTCCGATGATGGTATTGAAAAAGATATGAATGTAATCGCCGGCAGCGGTCTGGTTGGAATTGTCACTGACGTCGGACCAAACTATGCGAAAATATGTTCGATTATCGATGATACCAGAAAAGTAAGTGGTATGGTTTCTACAACCTCTGATAATCTGATTGTCTCCGGTAATTTAGAGAGCATGAATGAAGATATGGTCATTAATTTTTCGAATCTTCGCGATTCTGATGATCAGGTTCAGGTTGGAGATCCGGTTGTGACCTCCTATGTCTCCACCGAATACCAGCAAGGCATTTTAATTGGTTATATCAGTTCCATCAAGACAGATTCTAATAATCTGACAAAATCTGGAACCATCACACCTGCCGTAGATTTTGAGCATATGGAAGAAGTTTTAGTCATTTTGGATAAGAAACAGACAGTAGAGGATTAAGATGAGAAGAAAAATCACAGTTTTTATCATAATAGCCGTCTGTTTCTTACTGCAGACGACACTTTTTCAGGCATTATCATTCGCATCTATCTCACCCAACCTGCTGATTATTGTGACAGCATCGTTTGGTTTTATGCGAGGGAAAAAAGAAGGGTTATGGATTGGCTTTTTTAGCGGCTTACTGCTAGATATTTTTAGCGGAAGTATATTAGGCTTTTATGCGTTGCTTTATATGTACATTGGTTATATCAACGGATGTTTCCGCAAAATGTTTTTCCCGGAGGATATTAAACTTCCATTGGCGTTGATTGCAGGAAGTGATTTGACCTGCAACTTTGTCATTTATATTTTAAGATTCTTCTTCCGCGGGAAATTCCAGATTGGATACTATCTGTTCCACATTATTTTACCGGAACTGGTATATACCATGCTGATTACGATATTTTTATATTTTGTAATCCTCAAAATAAATCAACGTCTTGAAGTGATAGAAAAAAGGAGCGCAAGTAAGTTTGTTTGAGCATATAAAAGATTTTTTGAAAGACATACTAAAATCCAGACTTCTCGTGGCTGCCATTGTCATGATTGTGTTGTTTGGCATTATGATTTTACGCGTTTTTGTCTTACAGGTCGTAAATGGAAAAAGCTATCAGGAGAATTATAAACTCAAAATTGTAAAAGAGCGTACTATCAATGGTACACGTGGTAATATTTATGATTCTGAGGGAAATTTACTGGCATACAATGAACTCGCCTATTCCATTACAATTGAAGATAATGGTAACTACGATTCTACAAAAGAAAAAAACATTTCCTTAAACGCTGAGATTGCAACCATTATCTCTGCTTTAGAGAAAAACGGAGACAGCATTGACAATGATTTTGAAGTTTCCTTAAATGATGATGGAACTTATGCATTTAACGTAAGCGGAACCGCTTTAAAACGTTTTCTTGCGGATGTTTATGGTTCTACTTCTTATGATAACCTGACGTTAGCTTATGGGAAAAAGCTTCATCTTAACTATAATCCGGCAGAAGCAACACCGGATCAGGTAATCGAATATCTTTCCAGTAAAGAACAATTTCGAATTAATGTTGGGGATGAAAATGTTCCAACCTATTCCCAGAAAGAGCTTTACGAAATCGTAGTAGTCCGATATGGAATGTATGAAAACAGTTACAAGAAATACATTTCGACTACCATTGCATCAAACGTATCCGAAAATACCGTTGCCTACATCAGTGAGCACTCGAATGAGATTCAGGGTGTAGAGGTAGTAGAGGATACGATTCGAAAATACAACGACAGCAAATATTTTGCGTCCATCATCGGATACACGGGTAAGATTTCCCAGGAGGAATACGACACCCTGTCAAAAGATGATGACAGTTATACTTTAAATGATATCGTCGGAAAAGCCGGTATCGAACAATATATGGATACACAGCTGCAAGGAAAAAAAGGATACGAAAAACTCTATGTAGACTACCTTGGAAAAGCGGTTGAAGTTATTGACCGGAAGGAATCCAGTTCCGGAAATGATGTCTATCTTTCTATCCGGGCAGATTTACAAAAAGCGGTTTATGACCTGTTAGAGCAGGAGATTGCGGGAATTGTTTATAGCAAGATTGAAAATATCAAAAACTACGACTCCTCTAGCGCTGCAAGTGCATCCGACATTAAGATTCCAATTGATGATGTCTACTTTGCATTGATTAACAACAATGTCATTGACACCGATCATTTTGAGGCAGACGATGCAAGCGCAACCGAGCGCGCTGTTTATCAGGCATTCGCCTCCCGTCAGTCAACCTCACTTTCTATGGTAGAGGCTGAATTAAACGGCAGTACAAATACACCGTTTGCAAGTATGTCATCCGAAATGCAGGATTACATCACCTATGTCATTTCCTTTTTGAAATCAAACAAAGTACTTCTTACCGATAAGATTGATACCTCGGACGAGGTTTATCAGGCATGGAAAGAGGGTACGATTGGTCCGTCTGAATATTTAAACCATGCGATTTCAAAAGGCTGGATTGACATTACCACATTTGCCGTAGACGAAAAATATGCGGATTCCGCAGAAATCTATCAGGCTTTGTGCGATTATATTTTAGGGGATTTATCGACAGATTTATCCTTTTCCAAACTTGTTTATCAGTATATGATTAAAGAGGATGCGATATCCGGTCAGCAGCTTTGCCTGATTTTGTATGATCAGGGCGTTCTTACCTATGATGATGAGGAAATTGCCGCATTGACAAATGGTAATATCAGTGCCTATGATTTTATGAAAGAAAAAATCAAAAATTTAGAGATTACACCGGCTCAGCTTGCGCTAGATCCATGTTCCGGCTCCTGTGTTATCTCAGACCCGAATACCGGAAATATTTTAGCGCTTGTGTCTTATCCGGGATATGACAATAACAAGCTTGCCAATACGGTTGATGCCGACTACTTTAATTCCTTGAATTCAGATTTGTCCCTGCCGCTTTATAACTATGCGACACAGCAGCGAACTGCACCTGGATCTACCTTTAAGATGGTATCTGCAACTGCAGGTCTTGCGGAGCATGTGATTACAACAACAGAACAAATCAATGACTTAGGTAAGTACATGAACGTCAGCAATGAACCGGAATGTTGGGCGTATCCAGGATTTACCCATGGAAATATCAATGTTTCCGAGGCAATCCGTGATTCCTGTAACTACTTTTTCTATGAAGTGGGTTACAGACTTGCCACAAACAACTATACAACGGCATATGACGATGCACTTGGTATCTCAAAGATTCAAAAATACGCATCACTTTATGGATTAAATGATACAACCGGTATCGAGATTCAGGAAAATGACCCGAATGAGGCAGACAGTTATCCTGTCATGGCAGCAATCGGACAGAGTAATAATAACTACACCACGGTTCAGTTATCCCGCTATGTCACAGCGATTGCAAACAGCGGAACGGTATATAATTACAGCCTTTTAAGCAAGGTGACAAGTTCCGACGGTACGGTGCTTGAGACTTATGGACCAACGGTAAAAAATACCGTGGATGTTTTAGATGCTTTCTCCTGGGATGCCATCCACAGCGGTATGCGCATGGTGGTAACCGACAGTCTTTCTGAATATTTTGCAAACTTCCCGGTTGAGGTTGCCGGAAAAACCGGTACGGCACAGCAGACACCGACACGTCCGAACCACGCGCTGTTTGTTGGGTATGCACCTTATAACAACCCGGAAATTACAATTGCAACACGTATTGCATACGGATATTCTTCCCACAATGCGGCAGAAGTATCCCGCAATATTATGGCATATTATTTCAACATTGAAAGTGAAGATGAACTATTGAATGGTCAGGCAGAAAATCTGAATGCGACCTCAAATGGATTTACGGACTAGGAGGTGACAAAACATGGAACAGGCAGTCATCCTGAAAAGTGAAAAGAACGGGCTTCATCTACATTTGAATCCGTCCCTTCCTTTTCCAACATTGCTAGAAGAAATTGTAAAGAAATTTAAAGAATCGGAAAACTTTTTTAAAAACGCCAAGGTTGCGATTTCCTTTGGTGGGCGTGAATTGTCAGAAGAAGAGGAAAACCAGATTGTAGATGCCATTTCCTCAAACACCCGAATTCAGATTCTTTGTATTTTAAACCATGATGCAGTGACAGAAGAAGTCATTCGTCAAAAAACAAAAGCGCTGGTAGAGCTAGAACCGGAACCTGTACCGGTCGCAAAAAAAGCCTCCAGCAGTTCCATTTACAGGGGTTCCCTAAAAGATGGACAAGTTTTAGAGTCTACGGAGAGCCTCCTTATTATGGGGGATGTGCCTCCGACTGCAACCGTTATTTCGGTTGGAAATGTAATTGTATTAGGCTTGTTACAAGGTAAAGTACAAGCCGGTGCCAAAGGCGATGATACTTCTGTCATCGCAGCAACCCAGTTTGACCCGAACCGTTTTATGATTGGATCAAACTGCTATCAAAGAGAAGAAAAACGCAACCGCTTTTCTTTTAAATCCAAAAATAAGACTCCGGAGGCAAAGATAGCTTCTGTCTCCGAGGGGATTATTCATATTGTACCGTTAGAAGAATTTTCCTTTTAACCGGTACCAAATCATAACAGGAGGTCATTCTTGATGAGTGAAGTAATCACTTTCACATCAGGTAAAGGCGGCGTTGGGAAAACAACTACAACAGCCAACGTTGGCGCAGGACTTTCACAGTTAGATAAAAAAGTCGTATTGGTGGATGCTGATATCGGCTTACGAAATCTGGATGTAGTTATGGGACTTGAGAATCGGATTCTTTATACGATTGCAGATGTTTTAAATGGAAAATGCCGCTTGAAACAGGCATTGATCAAAGACAAACGCTTTCCGAATCTCTATGTCATTCCATCCGCACAGGCAAGGGCTGGATGCCAGATTACGCCCACGCGGATGAAAACTTTTTTTCAGGATTTAAAGGAACAGTTTGACTATATTCTAGTTGACTGTCCAGCCGGAATTGAGCAGGGATTTTTCAATGCAATTTCTGGAATTGACCGGGCAATCGTTGTGACAACTCCGCAGATTGCCTCCCTTCATGATGCAGATTGCGTCTTACAGCTTTTAGAGCATCAAAAGATACCAAAAATTGATGTCTTACTAAACGGTTATGACAAAAAAATGGTAAAACGCGGTCATATGTTATCCAATACCGATGTTGAGGAAGTTTTAGAACGTCCGCTGCTTGGCACGATTCCAAAAGACAATGCCGTAATTATCAGTCAAAACCAGGGCGAAACGATTTTTAACATTCATTCCAACCTGAAAATGGATTATGAGAAAATCTGTAACGCAATCATCTATGGAGCATCTGACGAGAGGTATCCTATAAAACGGACACCTGTCTTTTCCTTTTTCAGACGTGAGGAACGGAAGAAGGTGACTGTATGAAGACAGCACACAGATATCCTTTTTCCAACAGATTTGCAAAAGAACGCCTTCGCCTTCTCTTAGAGCAAAATCACAGAGAAATTGACGAGGAAACGGTCGAAAAGATTCAGGCAGAAGTCGGTACGCTTGTCACAAAATATCTGGATATTCCGCCTGAAAATATTGAAGTGAAAATTATACTAAAGGATGATCAGAAGAGGTCTTTTCGAGGGGACTTTTCTGAGAAGAAAGAGGCCTAGAACAAAAAAATGTTTAAACAGTACAAGATAAAAAATTATCGTTTTCAATTAATTTTATATGTCGTGATTCTTACCTTTATCGGTGTTCTTTTAGTAGGGAGTGCAAAACCATCCTTACAAAACAAGCAGTTTTTGGGAATGATAGGTGGAATTATTATTATGATTATCGTTTCACTTATCGACTATGGAATGCTTTTAAAGCTTTCCTGGCTGATTTATGCCGGTATGGTAGGACTTTTGGTGCTGGTAGAATTGATTGGTGATAACACAGGCGGTTCCCAGCGCTGGATTGATATGGGTGGATTCCGTTTCCAGCCATCTGAGCTTGCCAAGATTTTGATTGTGTTATTCTTTGCATATTTTTTCATGAAGCATGAAGACAATATTAACACACCAAAAACTTTAGTTAGCGCCTTTGTACTGGTTGGTATCCCGCTGCTTTTGATTTTAAAGCAGCCGGATTTATCTACCACCATCGTTACAACATTAATTTTTATTACCCTCTTGTTTGTATCCGGTTTGAGTTATAAAATAGTAGGGTGGGTACTGGCAATCTGTGTTCCGTCCGGAATACTTGGATTGGCCTTGATTATAAAGGGCAAACTTCCGTTTATACAACCATATCAGTTAAAACGTATCATGGCATGGCTGTACCCGGATGATTACCCAGACATAGCTTACCAGCAGCAAAATTCCATTATGGCAATCGGTTCCGGACAGTTGTGGGGCAAAGGTTTAAACAATTCCGCCGCCACTTCTGTTAAGAATGGAAAGTTTATTTTGGAGCCGCAGACAGACTTTATTTTTGCGGTGGCAGGAGAGGAACTTGGCTTTATTGGCACAGTTATTATCATAATTTTGTTGCTTTTCATCACAATTGAGTGTATATTAATTGCTAGAAAAGCAAAAGATTTGAGCGGAAAACTAATTTGCTGTGGCATCGCCGCACTGATTGGATTTCAAAGTACCGTTAACATCTTTGTTGCTACAGGGCTTTTCCCAAACACCGGTATTCCATTACCATTTGTAAGCTATGGATTGACATCTTTAATGTCTTTATATATTGGTATAGGCCTGGTCTTAAATGTCGGGCTTCAGCCCAAAAAATTTTAACAGGGGGTAACTTGAATGAACATAGGATTAATTGCTCACGATTCTAAGAAAAAACTTATGCAAAATTTCTGTATTGCATATAGAGGAATCCTTTGCAAAAATGAATTATTTGCAACAGGAACAACAGGACGACTGATTGAGGAAGTTGCGAACTTGAATATTCACAAATATTTAGCAGGTCATCTTGGCGGTGCACAGCAGCTTGGTGCGCAGATTGAACACAATGAAATTGACCTTGTCATCTTCCTTCGTGATCCACTTACACCAAAGTCTCATGAACCGGATGTTGACAGCGTGGTACGTCTTTGCGATACCCACAACATTCCACTTGCAACAAACCTTGCAACAGCAGAATTGCTGATTAAATCATTAGACAGAGGAGATTTAGAGTGGCGTGAAATGTACAAATAAATTTCGTTTTCTAAATATACATCGTATTGGAAAAATACGGTGTATATTTTGTGTTGTCTGTGTCATGTCGCTTTTCTTATGCAGCTGTGGTTCATCCACAAAAGAACTTGCACAGCCTTATGATGTCTTTGGAACACAGTTTTCTTCTGGACAGAATTCTGCCACAGATACCACATCGACTTATTTTGCCAAAAATCTGTGTGTGACAGACGGAACCGACATTGGAACCGATACCACAAACTCTGAGGTGGCAGATGGTGCAGGTGTTTTTAACCTTGCAACCAATACCGTAACGTACTCTAAAAACATCTATAAGAAATTATATCCGGCTAGTACAACCAAGATTTTGACCGCTTATATTGCGCTGCAAAAATGCGATTTAAATGAAATGGTTACCATCAGTGAAAATGCAGTAAACCAGACAACCGATTCTTCCATCTGTAACTTAAAAGCCGGTGACGTCATCTCTATGAGAGATTTGTTATATGGTTTACTGTTAAGAAGTGGAAACGACGCTGCAATCGCAATTGCGGAGCATATTTCCGGTGACATTGACCAGTTTGCCGCTTTGATGAACGAAGAAGCAAAAGAGCTTGGTGCGACCAATTCTAATTTTGTGAATCCAAACGGTCTTCCTGATGTGAATCACTATACAAGTGTATATGATATGTATCTGTTTTTCCAGGCGGCTTTATCGAATGAGACGTTTGTCGATATCATCAGCACCAAATCGATTGATGTCAGTTATAGCAATGCATCCGGTGAGACGACAACACAGACCTGGAACAATACAAACCAATACCTGCTTGGAAAGCAGACTGCTCCAGATGGAATTACAGTTGTAGGTGGAAAGACCGGAACTACCGGAGATGCCGGTTACTGCCTGGTTCTTTATTCTTACAATCAGAAGAATGAGCCTATTATCTCCATCGTATTTAAAGCAGACTGTAAGTCAAATCTTTACCTTTTGATGAACCAGATGCTCTCTGGATATGCAAATGAATCATAAAAAGAGTCAAAAACGGACATCTGAATGTTTCAAATGTCCGTTTTTTCCTTTTGTCTACGAAATATCTGACTTGAATAATGTCCTTAAGTCTCGTCCATGGAACGGATTCTGCCGTATGCGCTAAGCAGATAAAGCCCGCCGATTCCAACCAACGCATAAATAATACGTGACAGCCAGGACATATTTCCAAAAATAAAAGCAACCAGATCAAAGCGAAAAAATCCGATTAATCCCCAGTTGATTGCCCCGATAATGACAAGTGTCAGCAGCGTATAATCTAACCATTTGGTATTCATAGATGATCATCCTCCTTTTGGAATATAAAAAATATCTCTTTTCGTTAGTATGACATCTTTTTCCTGTCTTTATACAATCCTTGTTACTATTTTTGCAGAAATAATTTGGAACAAAAGTTGTGTTATACGCTTAAAAATGGTAGAATAGATATGTTGAATTTTTTTTGAAAAGGCGGTTTTAGTTCCTTGGCTAAAAATAAAAAAATCGTAAAATATCGAAAACCAATCCATATTAATATCGGTGTCATCATCTTTAGCATCATTCTTTTGTATGTGATTTTTAATATTTTTGTCTATCTGACGAAAGATCACATTTCCGTTTATGAAGTACAGCAGGGCACCATTGCAGAAAATAACGTATACAGCGGACTCGTTTTAAGAAGTGAAGTTCCGTATTATTCGGATTATACAGGCTCCTTGAATTACTATGTCAAAGATGCCTCCAAAGTCGCAGCCAACCAGATGGTTTATTCGGTGGACGAGGAGGGCAGCATTGCAAGCGCCATCAATGACGCCAACCAGGACGGCAGTAAGATGGACAGTGACAGTCTCTCGGAGGTCGAAGACTCCATCGATAACTTTAAAAACAGTTATAGCCGTGAGGAGTTTTATAACACCTATACTTTCCGGGATGATGTCAATTCCATGCTAAATGAGGCATTAAGCCAGAATGCATTAGACACGCTTTCCCAGGATGTTTCCACGGCAATCAATAATAATACCTTTCATCCGGTAAATGCGGCAGAATCCGGTGTTATCACCTATTACGTGGACGGATTTGAGGGTGTCACCGTGGATTCTTTTACCAAGGAGATGTTCCAGCAGTCCAATTACCAGAAGACCAATCTAAAAGCGAATGTCTCGGTTTCTGCCGGTGATCCCGTTTATAAGATGATAAACAGTGAAATCTGGAATATTATCGTGCCGATTGATGAGACAATGGCAACACGGCTTGCAGATCATACCGTTGTCGAGATTAAATTTTTAAAAGACAACAAGACCATGTATGCCTATTACGAAATCCGCGAGCAGGATGGTCAGAACTATCTGATTTTGACCTTGAAAAGTGCGATGATCCGCTATGCAAAAGAACGTTACCTTGAGATTGAACTTTTATTATCCGAGGAATCCGGACTTAAAATTCCAAACTCTGCGATTACGAAAAAAGAATTTTTCACAGTTCCGATTGCATACTTTTTGCAGGGAGATGATTCTAGTAATTTAGGCTGTCTGGTAAAGAAAGATTCTGGAACGGAATTTGTTTTACCAACCATTTATTACTCGGACGATACCTATTATTACATCGACAGCGAGGACGTGCAAAAGGGCGATATCCTGCAAAAGCCTGATTCCAATGAGCAATACACCATTGGTACCGATGTTGCAAGCTTAAACGGCGTTTACAACGTCAACAAGGGCTACGCCGTATTTAAACAGATTGATGTCATTTATCAGAATGAAGAATATAGTATTTTAAAAACGGGGACAACCTATGGTCTTTCCCTGTATGATCATATTGCACTTGACGGTTCCAAAGTAACCGAAAATCAGTTGATTAATTAAAACGTTTCAAATAGTAGGAGGATAGATAGTGTGAAAGAAAGTAGAGGACAGCCATAAATGGGCGCACTTTACTAAGCTGTCTAAATCAGGCAACTTTTTAGAGTGTTATAGATATAGTGAATTAGATTAAGAAGCTAATGGTTCATCAGGAGGAAGTATTCCCTCCCGTTGCAATAGTTTCTTGGCTTGCTTGATAGCTTTTGCCTTTTGTTTTTCAACAAGAGCTACAGGCATATCGATTTTGTAAAGATCGCTCGGATTCCACTGCTCACCAGTAGACAGCATCTGGTAGATGGCAGTAAGAATCATACGGGCAATAGCGATAATGGCTCTTTTCTTGCCACGACGTTTAACAAGTGATTCATATTTCTTTTTGTAGTAAGGAGATTTGTCAGATTTTACGGCTGCATGAGCACACTGTACTAATGCAGGTTTGAGGTAGACACCGGCACGTGTAATCCGAACAGATTTCTTCTTACCAGCAGATTCATTGCTGCCTGGTGTAAGACCAGCCCAGCAACATAAACGTTTGGAACTTGAGAACTGAGACATATCAGTACCGATTTCGGAGATGATAGTGATTGCACTATCACGTTTGACACCCGGAATGGTACAGAGGAACTGGACAGCATTTTCAAAATCAGGATTAGAAGAAATCATATTTTCTATCATTTTATCAACATCGTTGATTTCTGCTGTGATATAATCCATATGTGTGCGGACGAGGCGCACACGGTATTTTTGGGCATCAGTCATCTGATATCCTTCGACGGATTCTATAACAGCATCTTCTTTGGATTTGAGGCTCCGAAGAAGCTTAGATGCGATTTCTTCGTGGTTAATGGATGTACCCGATTGTTCAAGCAGATAGTCGATAATGGACATGGATGACTTCCCAAAGATATCGGAAACAACAGAATCTAATGCAACATTACAGACAGTAAGAGCATTCTGATATCGATTCTTTTCACTTGAACGGCAGGAAACAAGCTTGTAACGATAGCGAGTGTATTCCCTGAGAATACGGACTATCTTACAAGGGATATAGCTGCCTTTGACAAGTCCGAGACGGAATAAATCCCCAATCCATTTAGAATCTTTGGTATCATCTTTGTTGCCTTTCACAGCCTTTACCCACTTGGGATTGGCAATGACAACATTGATCTCATCTTCCAGAAGATTAAAGACAGGAACCCAGTATTTACCTGTGGATTCCATACAGACATCATGGCAATCATTGTCGAGAAGCCATTGCTTGAATTCAAGAATTGAATTGTTAAAGGTGGAAAAGCGCTTCTTTTGGTAAGAAGGCTCAATGCCACCAGTGGTTTTTACAATTGTGGCAACGAGAAAAGATTTGTGAACATCGATACCACAACAGGTTTGATAAGTAACTTTCATAGTCAGACTCCTTTCGTGAATGATAAGAAGCCATTGACTGAACTGCCACACAATTAAACTAAGGTGCTTAAACAATTCTTAGTGTACGGATTCATGATGCCACTTATTTGTGCTTGAAAAGGCAGAACTTACACTGATTATTATGCTGTCTAAAACGAAGAAAGTTATTACAACTCCTCCTCCCGTGCTTTGTAGTGTAGCTTCTTGCAAACTATTTTACAGCACAGTGTAGAGAGTTGGAACACTTTCATTACTATTTGTGCCGCCAGCCGAAGGCGGCGGAATGGAGATTATTATGTTAAAAGAGAACCTTGCACAGGTAGAAAAAAATATTGAACTTGCCTGCAAAAAAGCAGGACGTGACAGAAGTGAAGTCACATTGATTGCGGTAAGCAAAACAAAACCGGTTGAAATGCTTCAGGAAATTTACAATGAGGGAATCCGCGATTTCGGAGAAAATAAAGTACAGGAATTAGACCAGAAAATGCCGGTAATGCCAGAGGATATCAAGTGGCATATGATTGGTCACTTACAGCGCAATAAAGTCAAATATATTGCTGGAAAAGTGGCATTGATTCATTCCGTTGATACATATCGTCTTGCAGAAGAGATTAATATCCAGGCGAAAAAGAAAAATGTAATCATTCCAATTTTGATTGAGGTGAACATCGCACAGGAAGAATCCAAGTTTGGAACCTCCAAAGAAGATGCTATCCTGCTTGTAGAGGAAATCTCGAAATTAGAAAATGTGCGCATCAAAGGATTGATGACAATTGCGCCAAATGTATCCGATCCAGAAGAAAACCGTCTTTATTTTCGTGGAATCAAGCAATTATCTGTTGACATAAGAAATAAAAACATAGATAATGTATCTATGGATATTTTGTCCATGGGCATGACAGGAGATTATATGGTTGCAATTGAAGAGGGTGCCACCATGGTTCGTGTTGGAACCGGAATTTTCGGTGAACGCAATTACAACAAATAAAATTCTCGCTAAAATGTAGGAGAAAAGTAATAGGAGATTATCAATGAGTGTTTTAGATAAATTTTTGAACGTAATGAAATTAAATCCGGATGACGATGATGATGAATTTTACAACGAGGATTATGATTATGACGATGATGATTTCGAAGATGAACCGGTAAAGAAGAAATCTGCGTTCCATAAAGAGCCAGTAGAAGATGATTACGAAGACGAGAATGTCAGATCCAGAGAAAGAGCTGTGAAAACAACTCCAAAGATTACACCAATTCGTGGTTCAAAGAAACAGGGGGCTAATATGGGAGTTTGTGTCATTAAACCAACATCTGTCGAAGATGCAAGAGAGATTACAGAGACACTGTTATCAAATCGTACAGTTATTTTAAATATGGAAGGATTGAATGTTGATATCGCACAAAGAATCATTGATTTCACATCAGGTTCCTGCTTTGCCATCAGCGGTAATTTACAGAAGATTTCCAATTATATCTTCATTATTACACCGTCTTCCGTCGATGTATCCGGTGATTTACAGAGCATTATTGATTCTTTTGATATTCCAGGCACTTCAACAGAATTTTAATTATGAACGAACAGGATTTATGTAAAAAAAGACTAATTGACCTGTCCAAACAGGCAAATCGAAAGGGAATCGTTTTATTTAGCGATTTCCTTAATTTAAATGAGCAGACTATCTACCATCAATGTCAGAATTTATTGGAAACCAAGACCCAATCCTTTGGTGGAAGAGATTTTTGTGAGCGTCAGATGATAGCGTTTATCCCTGATGCTCTTTATTATGAATGGGATTATCCGATTGCGTGCCTGAAAGCAACGCCGAATTATCCCAAATTTGCCGATAAACTGACACATCGCGATGTCTTAGGAGCATTGATGAATCTTGGAATCGACCGCTCCAAACTAGGCGACATTTTTGTGAGTGAACAGGCGTATTACTTTTTCTGTGAGGAAAGTCTGGTTCCGTTTTTTACAGAGAACTTAGGAATGATTCGGCACACCGTGGTATCGGTAGCGCCGGTAGATGCCGCTGATATCGATTTTTTGCAAAAGTTCGAGGAGAAGAGTGGGATTGTGACTTCCAACCGTCTAGACAGCATTCTAGCCAGTGTTTATAAATTATCGCGCTCTAAGGCCAGCGATTTGATTCAGGCAGAGAAAGTGTTTGTAAACGGAAGAAATATTGTATCAAATACCTATTTTTGTAAAGAAGGGGATATTGTCTCGGTAAGAGGCATGGGTCGTTTTGTCTATGTCAAAGCATCTGGTGAAACACAAAAAGGCCGCATCCGTTTTCAGTATAAACAATACTTATAAAAGGAGACTTATCTTATGGCAAAAACATTACCTGTTACCTTAAATGGTTTCTGGATTTATGACATTATGTTAGAACATGATTTTCATTCCTTTGCTGCGCAATGGGAAAAGTTGTACGGCAATACAACCACACGAAAAGTATGCATTGTATCTGACACCAATGTAGCACCTCTTTATTTAGAGGAGTTGAAACAAACTTTAAAAGACTGCAATGTCACCGTTTTCTCCCATGTATTTGAAGCCGGAGAACAGAGTAAAAATCTGGATACCGTTCAAAAGTTATATGAAGATTTAATTTTAAATCACTTTGACCGTCACGACGTTTTAATTGCACTTGGCGGTGGTGTAGTTGGCGATTTGACTGGTTTTAGTGCGGCAACCTATTTAAGAGGAATTGATTTCATTCAGGTTCCGACCTCCCTGCTTTCCCAGGTGGACAGCAGCATCGGTGGTAAGACCGGTGTGGACTTTAAACAGTACAAAAATATGGTGGGTGCTTTTTATATGCCAAAACTTGTCTACATGAACCTTTCAATGCTAAACACACTTCCGAAAAAGCAGTTAATATCAGGGATGGGCGAAATATTAAAACATGGTTTAATAAAAGACGAGTCTTATTTTTCCTGGTTAAAAGACCACAAATCAGAAATCAAAGACCTTTCCGATGACGTGATTGAAAAGATGGTCGAAAGATCCTGTGAAATTAAGCGTGCTGTGGTCGAACGCGACGCAAAAGAGCAGGGAGAGCGTGCCTTATTAAACTTTGGACACACCATCGGTCATGCAATTGAAAAACTATCAGATTTTTCCCTTTATCATGGAGAGTGTGTTGGTGTTGGCTGTATCGCAGCCTCTTATTTGTCAATGAAATGCGGTTACATTAACGAACATGATTTCCAATCCATTGAACAGGCTTTCCGCGATTTTGGTTTTGCAACAAGAGTGCATGGTTATGATGCAAAAGAGATACTTGCCACTACCAAATCAGACAAAAAGATGGTGGGTTCCAAAATCAATTTTGTTCTCTTACAGAAAATCGGAAATGCTTTTCTTACCAAAGAATTGACGGATGAACAGATTCTATCCGCCATTGAATACGTGATAGAATAGGTTGAAATTTCAAATGTTTTTGCAAAAATTATATTATGATTTAACTTTTGGAGGTGATTAGAATGTCAGAATCCATACAGACATACAACTGGAAAAAAAGAGCACTTCTTGGTTCCCTTAGTTGTGTTTTTCTTGTTTTTTTAGACCAGCTTACAAAATTTTTTGCACAGAAATCACTCATGGGAAAGGAACCTTTTGTTCTTATTAAGGATGTTTTTGAGCTGCAATATTTAGAAAACCAGGGTGCAGCATTTGGCGTCATGCAAGGGAAAAAGACATTTTTTGTAATCTTTACCGTTATTGTGTTGCTTCTTTTGGCTGCTCTTTATTTTAAAATACCTGCCCAGAAAAGGTTTCGACCGGTTTTATGGATTTTAGTGTTATTTTATGCAGGTGCAATCGGTAATTTTATCGACCGCGTCCGTTTGAATTATGTCGTTGATTTCTTCTATTTTAAATTAATCAATTTCCCAATTTTTAATGTGGCGGATATCTATGTAACCGTTGCGGCATTTTTTGTTATTGTACTTGGTCTTTTTTACTATAAGGAAGAAGATTACGAAGCAATTTTTCCAGCTAAGAAAAAAGCAGATTAAATTTAAAGAATTACAGACGATAGAAGAAAACAGATAGAGTTTAAAGAATTACAGACGATAGAAAAAAGCAGATTTAATTTAAAGGATATACAGACGATAGAAGAAAGCAGATTTAATTTAAAGGATATACTGATATATGAAAAAAGAAGTTTTTGAGGTAGACAGTTCTTGCGAAGAGGAACGCCTGGATAAATATTTAAGTCTTATTTTTCCGGAACAGTCCCGTTCTTTTTTTCAAAAGTTAATCAAGGACGGGCAGATTCGTGTCAATGAGAAGACGGAAAAAGCAAACTACCGGCTAAAGACACAGGACTTGATTGAAGTTTCAATTCCAGAGGCTGTTGAAACTCCTATTTTACCAGAAAATATTCCGTTGGATATTTTATACGAGGATGACGATTTATTGATTGTGAACAAGCCAAAGGGCATGGTCGTACATCCATCTGCAGGGCATTATACCGGCACGCTTGTGAATGCCATTATGTATCACTGCAAAGACAGCTTGTCCGGCATCAACGGTGAAATTCGCCCGGGAATTGTACATCGAATTGACATGGATACCACCGGCTCTTTGATTGTGTGTAAAAATGATGAGAGCCATGTTTTTGTGGCGGAACAGATAAAGGAACATTCTGTGGTGCGCAAGTATCGTGGCATTGTATGCGGTCATGTAAAAGAAGAGGAAGGCACCATTCATGCTCCGATAGGCAGACACTCGGTTGAGCGCAAGAAAATGGCAATCAATGAAAAAAATGGAAAAGATGCCATTACCCACTACCGTGTGTTAGAGCATTTTGCAAATTATACCTACATGGAATTCCAGCTTGAGACCGGACGAACGCACCAGATTCGCGTCCATATGGCAAGCATCGGACACCCTTTGTTGGGTGACACCTTATATTCGAGTGGCAAAAGTCCATATAAATTGCAAGGGCAGACGCTGCATGCGATGACGATTGGTTTTATCCATCCACGTACCAAGGAGTATTTAGAAGTATCCGCACCGTTACCGGAATATTTTGAAAAAATTTTGCGCGATTTACGCTCTTAATAGAAAGACAAGAGAGGAATTATTTGAAAATTTTCAAATAATTCCTTTTTATTTTCGGGAAAATATATTATAATAAAGGTAGAAAAGTTAAATAAATTAGATTTTTATTTAACGAAACAGGAAAGGCGGGATTTATATGGGCAACAAAATTTATACCATTGGTCGTGAATTTGGAAGTGGAGGAAAAGAAGTAGGAGAAAAATTAGCTGCAAGGCTTGGAATTAAATTATATGATAAAGAATTGCTTCAGCAGGCTGCAAAAGACAGCGGTTTTTGCGAAGAAATTTTTGAAAATCATGACGAACGTCCAACAAACAGTTTCCTTTATTCTTTGGTAATGGATACATATTCTGTAAGTGGTTATTCTTCAGCACCATTTTTAGATATGCCACTCAATCATAAAGTATTTTTGGCACAGTTCGATACCATCAAGAAAATTGCAGAAAGAGAATCCTGCGTTATCGTCGGAAGATGTGCTGACTATGCATTAGCTGAGAATCCAGATTGTATCAATATCTTTATCCATGCTGATATGGATTTTCGAATCAAACGTGTCACCAAGGATTTAGATATTACAGAAAATAAAGCCAAAGATTATATCCAGAAACAGGATAAACAGCGTGCAAGCTATTATAACTACTATACAAGCAAGAAATGGGGAGATTCTAAGAGTTATCATCTAACCTTAGATAACAGCAAACTCGGTTCCGATAACTGTGTCGAAATGATTCTTCGTTTCCGTGAGCTGATGGATGCATCCAAATAACGAATATATCGGAATTGATAAACAAATCTGGAATTAGAGATTACGGAACTGTTTATTGAAAATTACATTAGACACCGCATTCTGGCAATGACATTGGGAATTGCTGGGTGCGGTGTCTATATATTTATATATTTGTTTGTTTCATTTGTTATGTCATCGGGTCATAGGTGTTGTCTGTTTGTCTGTTGCAATGCAACTATTCGTTAAACTTGTGTTTTGCGAATAAGTATATATCTAGCACAACCACTCTGATACCCTCTGTAACTTAACATTTTTCAACTTAATAAAATCTAAAATATATAATTAAGTACAACATTCTAACACTAAATGCCAAAAAATTTGGATGTTGCATTTACTTGGATTATATTATTTTTAAAGTATATTCGGATTGATATGTGTCAAATAATTCAGAAGGGAGAAATCTGTATGAAACATATGACATTAAATGACCGTATCTCAATCCAAGAAGGTCTTGATAACGGATACGCAATCAGAACTATTACGCCAGAGCCTAGACTTTAAATATTCCATAATTTAGATTCTTATTCAAAGAAAAGGGCGTACAAAGCTCGAAGTGTCATCATACGCCCTTTTTTCAAGAAAATCAGGCACCAAAAAAGACGAAATGGGCGTGGAGATTAATGAGGCATCCCCTACGCCCCAGGTTTCGCGAAACCTGGGGCGTAGGAGGGATATTTTGTATCTGTACTATCCAATGTAAGCAAATCTGAAAGGAAAAAGAGACGAAAATGGGCGTCAGGAATGAAATATATTCTCAGACGCCCATTTCATATGAATTTCTATAAGGAACCTATTTACATAATCTCATCCGAATCCAACAATATGGTAAACGGACCGTCATTCAAAAGCTGTATTTTCATATCAGCGCCAAAAATTCCGGTCTGTACATTGGAAATCTCATTTTTGCAAAGGTCAATCATGTATTCATATAA
This sequence comes from Roseburia sp. 831b, assembly GCF_001940165.2. Lineage (NCBI taxonomy): Bacteria > Bacillati > Bacillota > Clostridia > Lachnospirales > Lachnospiraceae > Roseburia > Roseburia sp. 831b. The sequence goes on from NZ_CP135162.1 coordinate 1,173,069, forward strand.
TTCATTTGCATGATCTGGTTTGCCGGCTTTGGTAAAAGAAGGACGATTTCCTTTTTTGCAGTCCGCATAAAGTGTGAATTGTGAAATTAATAACAAACTCCCGTTCACATCTTTTAAGGAAAGATTTGTCTTGCCATTCTCATCCTCAAAAATACGCATTCCCAATAATTTTTTGGTCATTTTATCTGCGATTTCTTTGGTATCGGTATCAGATACCCCAATAAAAACAAGAAAACCTTTTTCAATTTCTCCTGTTACCCTTCCATCCACTGTGCAGGACGCATTTGTTACTCTCTGAATTACATATCTCATGTTAATCTCCTCTTCTTATTATAACGTAATAGTAAAGATTATAGACCTTCTCCAAGGTCTGTCTGTTTACTGCTCGACATTTTTGGATTGCTTATTTTTCCAATCACCTGTCAAATGGTTCTACATAATAGCAATTTGTCTCAAAATTAAAAATGAGACAGATTGCTATTGTTCACAAAACATTTTATCGAATATAATACCCTTCATACTCTCCCCGAAAAAGCTTTCCAAGCGGCAAAAATCCAGCTTCTTCCAGACATTCCGTACGCTCCAGTGCATCTGGAAAAGTTTTGGTTAAAATATGTGATACCTTAAAATTCAGATAAAAATTGTCAACTGCGATGGACAGAATCTCTCTTAAATAAGGCTTCTTTTCATAATTGCTTGCCAGGTCAATCCTTAGAATACCACATGCTTCACCGTTTTCTTTATCCTCACTCTGAAACATTTCTACCGTTCCAATTGCTGCATTCGTCTTCTTTTCCACGACTGTCCACCGGACAAAATAGCGATTGTCGTAAGACTCACACCAAAATGTGATTGCCTCCTTCATACGTGACATTGTCGTATAATGAAAATCATCCCCATGGCAATTATCAGAGTTAAAGAAACGGACTGCTCTCTCATCCGAATAACAGGCCAGCAATTCTCTCACATCTTCCATCTCAACAAAACGCATTTTTACCTGTTCTCTTTCATAAACAGGACAATGCAGGTAAACATCTGTTTCTAAGTTCTCATTTGTCGAATCTGCCTCCGAGGAAATGCGGTCCCACTCTTCCATATCTTCCAGAATGTCAGACTCTAATTGATTGATTTGTTCCTGCAATTCATTCAATTTTACATAATCAGATTGATAATCCGGATTCATCATCTCCATCTTCAGATTCTCCATCTGTTCCTCTTCCTGTTTTAATTTTTCTTCGATTTTCTTCAGCTTCCGCTCTCTCTTTGCCAGCTCTTTTCCAGGATTATAGTAAGATTTCTTCTTCCCAGGTTCGGACACGTTTCCATCGTTTGGTGAAGCCGGCTTTCCTGTCACGCCTGCTTGTTCTTTGGCTTCTTCCCGTTTTTCTAATTCTTCTTTGTATTGCCCATATCCGTATGGATATTCTTTGGTGGTTCCATTTTCAAATACAAGCAGACGGTTTGCAATCTGTTTTACAAAATAACGGTCATGGGAAACAAAAATCAGCGTTCCGTTAAACTCTTTTAGCATGGACTCTAACGTCTCTTTTCCGACAATATCCATATGGTTCGTCGGCTCATCTAAAATCAGGACATTGGGTCTTCTTTTTAAAATCTTGCAAAGCGCCAGACGCACTTTTTCACCACCGGAAAGCATGTTAACATTCTTAAATACGTCATCCCCGGAAAAAAGGAACGCACCTAACATGTTTCGTGCCTCCGTCTGCGTCAGTTCCGGAAACTCATCCCAGAAATCATCCAAAACGGTCTTATTGCTGGTATACATCGCCATCTGCTGGTCAAAATATCCAATCTGAACGTTTGTTCCGTACTGGTAGGTTCCTCCAAGTGGTGAAATCTGACCGACGATTGTCTTTAAAAAAGTTGATTTGCCAAGCCCGTTTCCACCCAAAATTCCAATCTTATCGCCCTTTTTAATGTCAATTTCTACCGTTGAAAGTACCTTTTCATATCCAATGGCTAAATCCTGCACCAAAAGTACATCTTTTCCGGTTTCAACCAATGGTTGAAAATGTGCATGAAAAGCTTTCGTATCGTACTCTTCCGGTGCTTCTACTTTTACCATGTGTTCGATTGCTTTTAACTTGGAGCGTGTCATTGCGACCTTCGTCGGCTTGTTCTTAAAACGTTCCACTAAAGCTTGCAGTCTTGCGATTTCTTTTTGCTGCGCAAGGTAATCTTTCTTTTGTTTTTCATAATTTTCACGTTTTACTTTGACGAAATTGGTGTAATTGCCTGGATAACGTTTGGCTGTGTGATGTTCAATCTCATAGACAACATCCACCACATGATCCAAGAACATACGGTCATGCGATACAACTACAACTGCTTTTGGATAGTTTTTGATGTATGACTCCAACCATTCGATTGTAGAGACATCCAAATGGTTGGTCGGCTCATCTAACAACAAAATATCCGGCTTGCTAAGCAACAGTTTGATAAAGGCAATCTTTGTCTGCTGTCCACCGGAAAATTCACAGAGCGGCTTCTTCTTATCTTCATCGGAAAAACCAAATTTTCGAATCATGGTTTCATATTCTTTTTCATAATAATAACCGCCAATCGACGTAAAATACTCCTGACGGTTTGTATACTCTTTTACTTTTTGCTCGGAATAGTTTTCTTCCAAGGCTTTTGCCATGTCATCGAGTTCCTGCTTCATTTTTTCCATTGGTGCAAACACTTTTCGCACTTCTTTTTCCATGGAAATAGATGGGTCATCAAATGCTATCTGCTTTAGATAACCGATTTGCGGATTCCCCGCCTTGGCGATAAAAATATCTTCGTCGCTGTCTTTTTTTGCCAAATCCACTTCCCCTAAAATAAGACGAAGCAGCGTGGTCTTTCCACAGCCATTTCTTCCGACCACCGCTATTTTCTCTGTATTTCGAATTTCAAAATTTATATGTTCTAACACGACATCATCCGCAAATGACACGGCGCCGTTACAAATCTGATATAACACGATCATTCCCCCTGTAACTAAAACATTTCGACACACTTTACTGTGACAAAGTGTTCTTTTTTGCACTATGCCCATTTTATCATGATTTGCTACTTTTCTCAATTCATTGTATAATTATTAAGAAAAAATGAGCAAATTGTTTGATACGAATTTGAATATAAAGGATGAAAACCATGAAATTACAGCAGCTATATAGTTACACCAGACAGGCAATTGATGATTATCATATGATTGAGGAGGGAGACAAAATTGCCGTCGGTATCTCCGGCGGGAAGGATTCCTTAACACTTTTCTATGCATTAAGCGGGTTAAGACGCTTTTACCCGAAAAAGTTTGAGCTGATTGCCATCTCTGTTGATTTAGGATATGATAACTTTGATTTAGGCGGTGTTAAAAAACTTTGTGAAGAACTTAACGTTCCCTACTATATCGTTCCGACCAAAATATCGGAAATTTTATCCAAAGAATGTAAAAAATCTTCGCCTTGTTCGCTTTGCGCCAAGCTAAGAAAAGGTGCATTTAACGATAAGGCGCTGGAACTTGGATGTAATAAGATTGCCTATGCGCACCATCTGGATGATGTTGTCGAGACCATGTTGTTATCTTTGATTTTTGAGGGACGTTTTTCCTGTTTTTCTCCAAAAACTTTTCTCGATAAGACGAATCTTACGGTTATCCGTCCCTTGATTTATGTCACGGAGGCAAATGTCATTGGATTTCGAAATAAATACCAGCTTCCCGTTGTGAATAATCCATGCGCATTCGATGGATATACCCAGCGTGAATATGCCAAAAATCTTGTAAGACAGATTCATAAAGAACACCCGGGTGCCAAACAGCGCATGTTCCACGCCATTCAAACCGGCAGCATTCCTGGCTGGTCCACTTTGAAAGGAGACAACGCAGATGAATGAAAAAGCTTACTACGAGGACGTAAACCTCAAAAATGAGTTGAAGCTCCGTGAGATGCTAAAGAAAATGCCCGCATTTTGTAAACAGTTTTTTATCGGAATTGAACCAAGAACATCCTCCCGTACCCGCCTGGCTTACGCCTATGATTTGGATACCTTTTTTGATTATTTAAAACAGAATAATCCATTATTAAAAACAGTGGATGTCACCAGTCTTCCACTTAGTATTTTAAATCAAATTACACCACAGGATATTGAAGAATACCTTTTTTACTTAAAATATTATGAAAAAGATGGCGTTGCGCATGCAAATGACGAACGCGGAATCAAACGAAAGCTTGCTTCCCTTCGCACCTTTTACCGCTATCTTTATAAAAATGAAATGATTGAAAATGACCCTGCTATCAAAGTAGATATGCCAAAAATCCATGATAAAACCATCGTGCGGCTAGATGCCGACGAAGTAGCCCTCCTGCTCGATGTCGTGGAATCTGGTGAGAATTTAACCGCAAGACAGCAGATTTACCATGAGAAGACAAAGAAACGTGATTTGGCCATTCTAACGCTTTTACTGGGCACTGGAATCCGTGTATCCGAATGTGTTGGTCTTGATCTTGATGATGTCGATTTTAAAAATAATGGAATCAAAATTCACCGGAAAGGTGGTGCCGAGGTTATCGTGTATTTTGGTGATGAGGTTAGACAGGCATTACTTGGCTATATGGAAGAACGAAACCAGATTGAAGCACTCGACGGCAGTACCAATGCGCTTTTTCTCTCCTTAAAGAAATCCCGCATCAACGTACGCTCCGTTGAAAATCTGGTCAAAAAATATGCAAAACTTGTGACCAGCTTAAAAAATATTACCCCACACAAATTACGAAGTACGTATGGTACCGCGCTCTATCGGGAAACCGGGGACATTTATCTTGTCGCTGATGTCTTAGGACATAAGGATGTCAATACGACAAAGAAACATTATGCCGCTATTGAGGATGACCGTAGACGAAGTGCAGCGAAATTCGTGCATCTTCGGGAAGATAATTAATAAGCCAAAAAAATTTTTCAATAAATAGGCCAAAAATGAACTTTATTTTATAGCAAAAAGCAACTACATCTGTATTTATTTTACATCTTGTAGTTGCTTTTGTCATACATCAATAAATGACTCTTCTTTGCATTGTCATCTCCGATTCGATTTCTTCAATTCCTTTTAGAAGCATCAGGTACTGCTCTGGTGTAATTTCCCTTTTTCCATGCTCAATATCATTGTAATCCATGGCACTGACTCCAATGAAACTTCCGGCTTTACTCAATGGAATATTAAAGCTCTTTCTCTTCTTAAATAAAAGTTCCATGTTCTCTTTGGTAAATTCTTTCAGACTCATACGCATTCCTCTTTATCCTTGTTTTTGTGATTCCAATACGCTGCTAATCTTTTCGCTAATTCTGTCCTTTACCATTGCTGCGATCTCCTGGGTCTTCATTCCTTTGTATTCTTCGTATGTGATTGGTTTCAAATAATGAACCTGGGTTGTTACCGGTCCTAACCATGCACTGTTAAAAACACGATAGGAATCTATTAAAGCAACCGGCACGATAGGTGCCTTTGTCTTTAATGCAATTTTAAAACTTCCCGCCTTGAAATCATATACTTTATTCCGATTGTTAAATTCATAACCACCTTCTGGGAATAAAATATAAATCTTGCCATTCTTCACTTCTTCTGACACTTCATTAATAACAGTAAGTGCCTGTCTGACATCCTTTTTATCCAAACGCTTTCCCTCTAAGAGATCAACAAATTCCCTTACCAGTATTGTATTGGACTTTGCCTTATCCATAACAAGGGAACACGGCTTCTTGTGTGTATAGATAATACCAAGCGCATCATATTTGCCCTGGTGATTCGGATACATCATGTAACCGCCCTCTTTCGGAAGGTTCTCAATACCATACGCCTTCGTCTTGATTGCGCCTGTCATCTTCATAAGACGAACACAGTGCTTTGCAAGCTGATAACGCTCCTCTATGGTATATCGTTCTGGATGATCTGCCTCTTTCCTCATCTTCGGAATCATATATGGTGCACGAAACAGGTTCATCAAAATTACATAAATAAATTTAATCATTCTTTTCTAATCTCCCATCATTCACACTGGTATTATAACGTAAAATGATGGAATTGACAATATTCTACAAGGATTCAACTGATACCGTATTCATCCATATCATACAAATTTTCTCAATCTTATTTATAATCCTCAGAATAATATGGTATTGTCAGATATTGACCGGAATGAATCGGATCTGTGTTGCTGATATGGTTCAGTTTGCAAATCTCTGCCACATACGCATCCATATCTCCACATTCCTCGGTCTTATATTCCTTGGCAATCTTCCAGATACTATCCCCTGGCTCAATTGCGACACTGGTGTAATATTTATAAGTAATATCTGAAGAAGCTGCCTGCGCACGAATGGAGCCAAACACAATCGAACAAATCAAAACAGAAACAAGTAAACCTGCGAAAACGAACAACATCATCTTTCTCTCTCTTACAATTTGACTTCTACTCTTCATCTTATCTTCCTCCATTTATCGAACAAATATTCCGAACAACTGTTTGCATATATACCATATCACTCGAACATTCGTTTGTCAATATAAAAATCGAACAAATTTTCGGAATATATGTTTGCATTTTAGAAGTTCCTGTGTTAGACTATTTTTAAGAAAACATTATATGAGTGCAAGGAGGAATGATATGGCTTACGGAAAAATCAGTACTAAGCAAAGAGAAATTTTAGAATATATCAAGCAGGAAATTTTAAACAAGGGATATCCTCCTGCCGTTCGTGAAATCTGCGAGGCAGTTGATTTGAAATCAACTTCTTCTGTTCATTCACATCTTGAGACCTTAGAGAAGAACGGTTATATCAGAAGAGACCCGACCAAGCCAAGAGCAATCGAGATTATCGATGATAATTTTAATCTCACAAGACGTGAGGTTGTCAATGTTCCTATGATTGGCGAAGTCGCAGCCGGCCAGCCATTACTCGCTGTTGAGAACATCGATAATTATTTCCCGATTCCGGCAGAGTTTCTGCCAAACCAGGAGACTTTCATGTTAAAGGTAAAAGGGGAAAGTATGATTAACGCCGGTATTTTCGACGGAGACAGTATTTTGGTTGAAAAGCAAAGCGATGCTTCCAATGGAGATATGGTTGTCGCTTTAGTTGAAGATTCTGCCACTGTTAAGACTTTTTTCAAGGAAAACGGTCACTATCGCTTACAGCCGGAAAATGATACCATGGATCCAATCATCGTTCCAGAATGTCAGGTTCTTGGCAAAGTAATCGGCGTATTCCGTTTCTTTAGCTAAAAGACTGCTCCCTGGAAAGGAGAATCGCGCTTTATTCTAACAAGGATACATAACGTAAAAGGCTCTGTCTGCTTGAAAATCAAGGATTTGATTCAAGCAGACAGAGCCTTTCTTACTTTAATTTTTTTCCCAGATATCACAAAGCATTTCCTGCTTTGCTTTTGTTTCTAGGCTATTTTTATAAATCATTCTTGTCAATGATTTTACCATCTTTCCAGATTCGTTCCAAATCATAGAACAGACGGTCTTCCTTGGAAAAGATATGAATGACGACATCGCCATAATCCATCAAAATCCAGGTAGAATTCTGATTTCCCTCTACGTGTTTCTGGTGTACACCGTGTGTATACATTACCTCATCAGCTGCATCACACATTGCCTGTAACTGGTTCTGGTTATTTCCGTTTGCAACGATAAAAAAGTCTGCAATCGGGGAGATTTCACGAAGATCAATTACGGTTACATCTTCTGCTTTTCTGTCCTCTAATGCCTCTACTGCAAGCTTTGTCAATTCATTTGAAGTCATAATACTGTTTCCTTTCTGTTATCTTTGTAAAATTTATAAGTCATTTCTGTCATTGGATCAATGGCACCCTTTTTCCCGGAAAGGTATTTTAAAGTGTCATATAAAATCTGTGCCACACAGGCGTCTAAGTCCCCAAACGCAAGTTCTCTGATTACTTCAAGGTTTGGCGCCTCGTTTCTTCCCGGCTCCATATAATCTGCGACAAACAGAATTTTATCCAAAAGGCTCATATCCGGCATACCTGTCGTATGCACCTTGATTGCATGTAAAATCTCAGGGTCTGTGACCTCATAAAGGTGCTCTGCTAATGCAGCGCCTAATTTGGCATGAATCAGACTTGGATTTTTCACTTCACTTTCAGATAAAATCACATGATATTTCTCACATAATTCAAACTTTGTCTCTGTTGGAATACACTTGGCACAATCATGTAAAAGACCGGCAAGCATTGCCTTTTTATAGTCATAACCATGTGCCATTGCAATACATCCGGCTGTATACATCACACCTTTTGTATGTTCATAACGGTTTTTATCAAGCTCTTTTTTCAGCTTTTTTTTCATTTCTGTTATTTCCATCATTTTGATATAATCCTTTTTCCTTGATGTATTTTTCAACGGCATCCGGAATCCTGTCACTTACCGGAATTCCATTTGCAATATCACTTCGAATCTCATGCGATGAGACGTCCATCTTCTTAACGGATAAAAGTGAAATTTCTGCTTGGAACAATTTCTTAATTGCTGCAATTTTTTCTTTTACCTTTGTGCAGTCCCAGTCATCCCGGACTGCCACTAAAATATTGGCACAGGCACAGATTCTATCTGGATATCTCCATTTTTCAAAGTAATCAAGTGAATCCGCCCCCATAATAAAATAAAATGTATCAAGCGGATTGCTTTTCTTTAGCTTCTCTAGGGTAAGATAGGTAAAACTTGTTTCTGCTGCCTCTATTTCGATTTTGGATAACTGAAAATACGGAATAGACGCAATGGCAAGTTCCGTCATCTTCGCGCGCTGTCCTGCAGGCGTCATGTTGCTTTCCCTTTTGTTTGGTGAATGACCTGCCGGAATAAACCATACCTCATCTAAAGCAAAATCCTGATATGCACTTTTGGCAATGGCAAGATGTCCATTGTGAATTGGATCAAAGGATCCGCCGAAAATTCCAATTTTACGATTTTTCATAGCTTTAAAAGCCCCGTTTTACTTTGGCAAATCAAATTTCGAATTCTTCTTTGCCTGACGGAATAAAATAATCTTTTTACCGATTACCTTTACAACCTCAGAACGGGTACGTTCTGCAATTACCGTTGCGATTTCTTTCGGATCATCGATACAGTTTTTTAAAACTGCAATTTTAATTAATTCTCTTTTTTCAATTGCCTCATCTAATGCGGTAATAATTTCCGGAGTCAGACTTGCTTTTCCAATCTGAAAAATCGGATCCATGCTGTTTGCCTGACTGCTTAAATAAGCACGCTGTTTACTTGTCATTTTTCTTCTCCATTCTATCGATATCTTTTTACTTGTAGTAATCAAATTCATGACCGTACATTCTTACGGTGTCTCCATCAACAATACCACGTTCCTCTAATTCTGCTAAAATTCCCTGTTCCTTTAAGAAACGCTGGAAGAAAAGGAATCCTTTTTCGGAATCAATGTTCGTGTATCCTAACATCTTTTCAATCTTTGGTCCTTCAACCACAAACGCTGCATCATCATCTCTTGTGATGGTATATGCCTCATCCTTAAAGAAGGCAAGTGCCGGGTCAAATTCCTGCTCGTAAATAACAGGTTCTTTGCTGCATGTTGCAAGCAGATTATTGACATGGTATAATAATTCTTTTAGCCCCTGTCCGCTGACGGCAGAAATTGCAAAAACTTTGATACCATCTGTCTCAAATTCATCTCTTAACTTTGCAATGACCTCATTCTCATCGCCATAAATGGCATCAATCTTATTTGCTGCAATCACCTGAGGTTTCTTTAAAATTTCAGGATCGTATGCCTCTAATTCGTGGTTGATTGCCTTAATGTCTGCGATTGGGTCTCTTCCCTCTGTACCTGCAGCATCTACCATATGAATAATAACCTTTGTACGTTCAATGTGGCGCAAAAATTCATGACCAAGTCCGATACCGTCCGAAGCGCCCTCGATAAGTCCCGGAATATCCGCAATGACAAATCCGGCTGCACCATCTAAATCAACAACACCAAGATTTGGCTGCAAAGTTGTAAAATGATAATTCGCAATCTTTGGCTGTGCATTGGTGACGCGGGAAAGAAGGGTTGATTTTCCTACATTCGGAAATCCAACAAGTCCGACATCTGCAATGACTTTTAATTCCAGTTTTACCTCAATCTCGATGGATTCTCCACCCGGCTGTGCGTATTTTGGAGCCTGCATCGTAGCAGTTGCAAAATTCTGGTTTCCAAGACCACCACGGCCACCCTTTAAGATGACCTGACGCTTGTTATCCCCAGACATATCTGCAATGACTTTGTCAGAAGCGGCATCCTTAATGACAGTTCCTGCAGGAACCTTTAAAATCAAGTCTGCACCATTTTTCCCATGACAGTTTTTCTTTCCGCCTTCCTGTCCTGGCTCAGCAGCAAATTTTCTTCTATGACGGAAATCGGTAAGCGTATTTAACCCGTCATCCACAACAAAGATGACATCGCCGCCTTTTCCTCCGTCTCCACCATCCGGTCCTCCGTTTGGCACATATTTTTCACGGCGGAAGCTCACATGTCCATCGCCGCCTTTTCCTGATTTTATAATAATTGTTGCTCTATCTGCAAACATTTTTTTCTACCTCATAATCGAATCACAAAAAAGCCGTAACACACTTTTTTGCACCAGTTGTCAGTTACTAATTTGTGGGATTTTATTATTTTATATCAATTTATGTCTGTTTATTCTCTCAAGGAAACTATAAGGTAATTTCCCGTTTACTAAAAATAAGACCCGGCTATCACATAGTCGGGTCTACAAGGTTGTATTATTCGTTGCTAGCTACTGGATAAACGGAAGCCTGTTTCTTATCTCTTCCTTTTCTCTCAAATCTTAATACACCATCTGTTAAAGCGAATAAAGTATCATCTCCACCGATACCTACGTTAGTACCTGGATGAATCTTTGTTCCACGCTGTCTGTATAAAATGTTACCAGCTTTTACGAACTGTCCGTCTGCTCTCTTTGCTCCTAATCTTTTAGATTCGGAATCACGGCCGTTCTTTGTAGAACCAACTCCCTTTTTATGAGCAAAAAACTGAAGGTTCATATTCAACATGTCTTACACCTCCTTGAAATCTAGAATGATAAATTCATTCCCATAGTTGTGTTGTATTTCCTGTAAGCCTAAAACCATTGACTTCATCAGCAACTCGGCATCATGTCCCGCAGGTTTTTCGAACCGGAAGGAAATAAGTCCTGTCTCTTGATCCTGATTTGTCGCATGCGCTTCCTTCGTAAATTGATCGATGGAATTGATGGTGTTAATCACCAGTGCTGATATTCCAGCACAGACAATATCTTCACCCGCATCCGCATATCCGGCATGTCCAAGGCAGCTAAAACCAAGATACTCATGAGCCTGGTTTTGAAAAATCGTTATCTTTGTCATAACAATTTCCTTATCGATTACGCGTTGATCTTTTCAATCTTAACCTGTGTGAACGCCTGTCTATGACCGTTCTTTTTGTGATAGCCAGTCTTTCTCTTGTACTTGTAAACGATAACTTTTTTACCTCTGCCTTCTTTTACTACAGAAGCTTCTACAGATGCGTTAGCTACGTCTGCTCCAACTTTGATTCCGTTATCAGATACAGCTAAAACCTGATCAAAAGTTACTTTCTCACCAGCTTCAACACCAAGTTTTTCAATGGTAATGATATCGCCTTCGGATACTTTGTACTGTTTACCACCTGTTGCTATAATTGCGTACATATGGCACCTCCTATTATCATTACTCGCCAGTTGTGGTTTCTGCAAAAGCGCAGAATTTGAGACCTCACTGTGCGGCATACTTCGTTAGTTTAACATATAAAGTTACTTACGTCAACCACTATCTCTTTTTTTGTCGAAAAAAATTTGCGGCCTGTTTGCAGAAATCCCTCCATCCAACAGATTTAAACCGCCTCGCTTCTTCGCTCTAGGATACGTTTTACCTCAGAGCGCACAAAAGTCGGCTGGTACGGTTTTAAAATATAACCTGCCATATCCATTTTCCGGCAGCGTAACAGGGTCTCCATGTCATTTTTTACCGTTACATACAAGACCGGAATCTTTCCATAACGCTTTCGGATTCTGTCTACCGTCTCAATGCCGTCTAACTCCGGCATCATAATGTCCATCAAAATCAAGTCGGGCTTCTTCTTTTTCTCAAGGTAAGAAAGCGCCTGTCTGCCGGATTTTACCAAGGTAATTTCATAATTTTCCGCTAAGATATCACGAAGCATATTCAGATTCGAAATCATATCATCCACAATCAAAAGCCGTTTCCGCTCTGCCTTTGAAACCATCTCTGTGCGCTCCATCTCCGACTTCACAATCATTGCGTCCCCTTCCGGTTCTAATGATAGAATGGTAATGTCAAGATTTTCCGATAGCAAAAGGTCTAACGTTGTGTGATCCATCAGGCGTAACACCGGGCGAAGATTATGCTCGTCTGCATTTTCGGAAACGATTCCTCTTCTTCCATCCGAAAGCTGCACAAAGGAACCTTTGGGGAATAATGGCACATAGGTCAAAAAAGTAGACACTACCTTTGGCTCAAACATAAGACTGCTCGCTCCCATAAGATACTCCGCAGCCTCCACCGGTGAGTAACAGGGTTTGTACGGTCTTCTTGAAATCAGCGCATCATATACGTCTGCAAGGTGTAAAATTTTGGTATATTCGGACTGCTCAGAGCCCATCAAATGATCCGGGTAGCCGCTTCCATCTTCGTTTTCATGATGATGCAAAACAGCATCCTTAATCTGATCCGAAATATCGGTCCTGTTTTCGATGAACTGATAAGATTTTAAGGCATGTGACTGAATCAGCCGGTATTCCTCCGCCGATAATCGTCCTGTTTTGTTTAAGATTTCTTTTGGAATAAATAATTTTCCAATATCGTGCAAAAGCCCTGCTAACACCAAATCGGTTAGTGCCTGCTTGTCATAGCCCATGTCCATGCCTAAAATGCAAGAATATACCGCTACGTTTACCGAATGGGAATAGGTCACATCATCCATTTCCCGAAGATCAATCAAATCCAAACTGATAAATCCTCTGTCTAAAATATCGGAAACAATTTTTTTCGAAATTCTCTTACAACCGTCAATATCCTTATTTCGAATGTAAAAACTGCTCTCATAACGAACCCGTTCCGAAATCATATCTTCAATTTCAATCTCACTTGAAAGTTCGTCTTCTACATAAAGCCCCTGAAAGCCAAGACTTTTTAATTTGGTTATCATGGCATTGGTCAATGTAGAATTCTCACTTACTAAAACGGTTCCTTTGGCATTTCGAAGTGTTCTTGCAACACACATTCCCTCTTTGACTAAACCAATCGGCATAAAACGCATTTTCTCACTCTCCCTGTAGAGCTTCTGTCAAAGATTTTCTCACTTTCTTTCGTGTCACTTCAACTAGTCCAAGCATTGTCATGTCCCATACATCCGTAGGAACAGGATCTGATTTTAAAAAGGTTCGAAAATGTTCTAAAAGCTCAAAATCATCCTCTTTTGACTTTAAATTGATAAAATCGACTACTATCATCCCTGAAATATTGCGGATTCGAAGTTGATGTGCAATCTCCCTCGCCGCCTCGATATTAATTCTTTTAAAATTTTCCCATTTATCTTTTTTGGCAACATTTTTTCCACTGTTGACATCAATGACGGTCAGTGCCTCTGTCGGCTGGATTACAAGATAGGCGCCTGATTTTAGCCAGACACGCTCTCCTAATGCCTCATCAATCGCAGAACGCATTCCATATAATGCCGACAAAGATATGGCATCATCCTCGTAAAATTCCAATGGAATCTGATTCTGATGCTGCTTTTGGTACTCCTTCATCTGCAAATAAAGCTCTTTTTCATCCGTCACAATTTTTTCCACTGAATCAAGGTAAAGACTCGACAGCTGCCTTAAATATGGCGCTTCCTCCTCATAAAGGCAGCTGTAAGCAGTCCGGTGAATGGCTGTCTCTTTTAACTTTTCATACTTTTGAATCAAGGAATCAGCCTCTAAAAGAACCTCTTCATCGGTGACATCTTTCGCATTCGTGCGAACAATAAATCCATATCCTTTTTGCAGTTTTCCCTCGAACAGGTTTTGGAAACGTTTCCGTTCCGTCGCGTCCAATTTCGATGAAATGCCAAGTTTTCGATTGCCTGTTGTTAAAACCACATATTTGCCCGAAAAATTCAAATTCGTTGTAACACCAGGATCTTTGGTTTTTAAAGCCTCCTTGCAGACCTGTACAACAATTTCATCGCCTTCGCACAAATTCTTCGTCTTAGACTGCTTTTTCACGTAAATTGGATGTTTTAGCTCCTTTAACGACAAATAACAGGTCTGATTGGCATCAATTCTTACAAAGGCTGCATCCAGATTTTTTACTATATTTTTGACTCTTGCGACATAAATATTTCCAAGCAGACTGACCTGTGTCACCGGTTCAAGGGCAAGATCTATCATGTGCCGGTTTTCATCATACAAGGACGACACGATGACATGCTTGCCCGAAATCTGTTGTTTTGTCACTAAATAGCGGTACATACTATATTACTTCCCATCTCTCCAAGAGAAATATATCGTTTTTCATCTTCTAAATAGGCATAGACATCCAAGCGGTGTATCTGAATGGCATTGGCATCATAGGTGAAACCTAATTTTTCAAACAAAGCTTCTAATACCATTTCCGGTTTCAAGTTGTTTGTACTTCCGGTACAGACATTAAGGTAAAAAGCAGGTTGTCCATCTTTGGTTATCATGTGAATATCATAGACAAGCTCTTTTAAATCCATAACTTTTTCGCTTTTTTTCGTTTTTTTGGTCACCAAAAACTCAGCTGCATCGGTGAAGTATTCCTTGATTCCCTGTTCAAATGCCGCAAAATCAGCCGGCGCCTGATAGCCTTCTTTAAAACTTAGCTCATAATCAGCCGCAGCCACAATGGACATCGCCGTTTTTGCATTGTCTTTAAGCTGCACATAACCGGTAATCTCGATTCCTTCCACCATGGTATCATTCAAAGCCTTTAACGCCTGTTCTGTGGAAGTTGAAGAATGGACTTCAATGTCTAAATATTCCCCATCACTGGTAATGCCCACACCAAGTGGTGCCGCAAAAGACATAATCTGATGTGGTGAAAATCCTTCCGAATAGCAGATGTCGATGTTTGCTCTTCGCATCGCCTTCTGAAAATAACGCATCATATCAAGATGTCCGATGAATTTCATAACTCCATATTTTCGAAACTTAATTCTAATTTTCATAACAGACACCTCCTCCAAATTTTTTCGCACCACAGCCAGAGCAGCGCATTCTACAGTTTGGTGTCACTTTCTCGCCATGCGCAGTCTGCCACTCACGTTTCAAGAACTCTTTTGTAACACCGACGTCAATGAAATCCCATGGGAAAATTTCGTCTAGCGGACGTTCTCTCATCGTATAAAAATCAGGGTCAATGCCACATTCCTCAAAAGCATCCAGCCATCTTTGGTTATCGTAATATTCGCTCCAGGCATCAAAAACAGCACCATTCTCATAAGCTTTTAAGATTGCTTTTGCAATTTTACGGTCTCCTCTTGCAAGAATTCCCTCTAAAACGGTTACATCTGCCTCGTGCCAGTTATATTTGATACTCTTGTGATTCAACTGTTCTTTGACCGTATCGTTTACCACTTTTGCACGTGCAAGATAATCATCCGGTGTATACATTCTTGCCCACTGGAATGGTGTAAATGGCTTTGGAACAAAGAACGAAGTACTGATGGTAATCTGACATTTTCCGTTTCGTTTTTCCTTCGGAACGGTATCGTAATACAAAGCCGCAATCTCATTTGCAAGCTCTGGAATCGCCTTCATGTCTTCCTCTGTCTCAGTTGGAAGTCCAAGCATAAAGTAAAGTTTTACCTTATTCCATCCTCCCTCAAACGCAAGTCCTGCACCGTGAAGAATCACGTCCTTTGTCAAACCTTTGTTAATCACATCACGAAGTCTCTGGGAACCGGCTTCAGGTGCGAACGTTAAGCTGCTCTTTTTGATATCCTGCACCTTACTCATGACATCCAAAGAAAAGGCGTCAATTCGAAGGGATGGCAGAGAAATATTAACCCCCTTGTCCTTAAATTCATCAATCAAAAAGGTTACCAGTTCTCCTAAGCTAGAATAATCGGAGGAACTTAACGAACTAAGTGAAATCTCTTCGTGACCGGTTGACGCAATCATTTTTCTTGCTAAATCTTTTAGCCGCTCTACATTTTTTTCACGTGTTGGACGATACACCATTCCCGCCTGACAGAAACGGCATCCTCGGATACATCCACGCTGGATTTCAAGCACAACACGGTCCTGTGTCGCACGGATAAACGGAACAACCGGCTTTTCCGGATAAACAGCCTCCGTCATCTCCATCACAAGCTGTTTTTCCACTTTTTGGGGAACATCGTCATAAATTGGCGTAAACGCTTCAATTGTGCCATCTTCTTTATAAGTTACATCATACAAAGATGGAACATAAATTCCCGGGATTTTTGCAGCTTCATGCAAGAATTCACTTCGGGATGCACCTGCATCTTTCATTTTTAAATATAAATCGAACAGTGCATCGTACTGCACTTCACCTTCACCCATATAGAACAAATCAAAAAAGTCTGCGATTGGTTCTGGATTATAGGTACAAGGACCTCCACCGATTACGATCGGGTCATCCTTTGTCCGATCCTTTGCAAGAAGTGGAATCTGTCCTAAATCAAGCACCTGCAAAATGTTGGTATAACACATTTCATACTGTAACGTGATTCCAAGGAAATCAAAGTCCTTGATTGGCTCCTGGGATTCTAGGGCAAACAATGGTATCTTTTCTTCCTTCATAATAGTAGAAAGATCTGTCCATGGAGAGTAAACACGCTCACACCAGACATCCTCTCTTTTATTGAACATATCATATAGAATCTGTATTCCAAGATGAGACATTCCAATCTCATACACGTCCGGGAAACACATTGCAAAACGAATTTTTACATCCTCTTTCTTTTTTTTGATGCTGTTTAATTCATTTCCAATATATCTTGCCGGTTTATCAATTTTCATCAGTATTTCATCTGATAACGCTAATTTTGTCATAAAAAAATGTATCCTTTCCTATGTTTCAAATTGAAACTGGCTGTCTTTCGATTATACAAGAAAACGGCAGTGTCCGTCAATCTTGCATTTCTATCATAACATAATCCTTAACCTTTGTGTATAAATCATTTTCTTCTACCAACGTCACCACATCCTTCGCCGAATAGGAAAAAAAGCGCACTCCCGTCAGGTTTGCATACAAAAACAGCGTAAACAGGATAATTGCTGCCAAAAACCTGCCTTTTCCCCAAAAAGAAACTGCACTCTCCTCCCCAAATGCATCCTCCTGTCCCATTTTTGGTACACTTCTATTTTGTTCCGTTCCAACGTACTCAAACGATTTTCTAACTTCTGAAATATAACGTCTTCTATCATCAATCTCCTGATTGGTCATTTTTCTGCTGCTCCAAAGCTTTTACAGTAATTTATGAGGGATTGTGTTGGAATAGAACTTGCGTCTTTGCAGCTTTTTATGTGGCACGCTTTTTCCCATTCTTCTCATCTATTCTGGCGCCGGGCGTGCCTCATGCACTTTTTTTAGCTTTCGGCACGCGCACGCTTCCCCCTTTTTCAAAACTTTTGCATGCCTACCGGCCGATATCCGGTCATAGGCACGCCTTTTTCCTCTGTCCCATGACACAAATGCGGTGCTTTAAACTCTAAATTGACCTCTAGGCACGCAAATTTCAAAACTGATTGCTGTGCCTTATACTAAATAAAAAACGATAGGCACGCCCGAAGTCCTGTTTTTAAAGGAAAATATGCATGCCATATTATCAAAAAGCGTCAATAGGCATGTCGCAGAGCAAGAACTGGCTTAAAAGCGCACCCGCCTGTTTCCACAAAATTGGCATCCGGCACAGCAAATGTAAAAAAATCATGTCCGCGCGAAACCGCTTAACAGACATGATTTTTTATAAAATTTATTATATTGTATATATTTCCCGTTAAAAGCTCTACCTCTGCGAAAGCTCCTGTGTAATATCTTCCCAGGTAACCCCTTTTTCTGCCATCAATACCATACAATGATATAAGAAATCGGAAATTTCGTATTTGATTTCCTCCGGGTCAGGATTCTTTGCCGCAATGACAATCTCGGTACATTCCTCGCCAACCTTCTTTAAGATTTTGTCAATTCCCTTGTCAAACAAGTAATTCGTGTAAGAACCTTCCTTTGGATGCTCTTTACGGTCAAGAATGACATTGTAAACATCTTCTAAAATCTTAAGCGGGTTCTTCTCGACATATTCTTTTTTAACAATATCATTGAAAAAGCAGCTTGGAGCACCCGTATGGCAGGCAACTCCAACCTGTGATACTTTTGCTAAAATAGTGTCAAAATCACAATCGGCTGTTAAAGATTTCACATACTGAATGTGGCCGGAAGTCATTCCTTTTATCCATAACTCATTTCTGCTTCTGCTAAAGTAAGTCATTTTTCCGCTGTTGATGGTGGTATCAAAGGCTTCCTCATTCATGTAGGCAACCATAAGTACTTCATTGGTGCGGTAGTCCTGCACGACAACCGGAACCAGACCATCACTGTTTACTTTTAAATCTGACCAGGATAAGGCAGGCTCAAAGTTATCCATCTTAATTCCAAATGCAGAAAGCTGTGCCTTTAATTCCATGATATCGGTTGTTGGCTCATTGATAAAGTTTCCGGCGATTCCTCGGATGTTGTTACGCTTCAAATCGGAAACGATTGCCTCGTAATCGCAGTCATCAAACCATACCACATAAGGCAAATCTGTGATATTTTCAATCGGATCAAGCATTTTCTTATTTAAGACAAGCAGTTCATGGAAATACTCGTTCATCACTTCCTGATGTTTGAATACAAAATCAATGTTTTGTACAGACACAAGGACACGGTCTTTTCCAAACCGTTTGCTTGCCTCCTCAGCCAGCTCAATACTGATTGGCTTTGCACCGTTTAAGATAACCTGAAGACAACCTGCATAAATTAATTTCTTCACATCTTCAAAACGCTTGATGTTACCGCCGGCGCATACTTTAATCTCAACATTACGGTTAATATTTTTAATGGTATGAATATTTTTCTCATGTTCTTCATCATCATCCGATAAATCGAATACGATGATTTTATCAATTCCACTGTCATTGTATAATTTTGCAAGATGAATGACATCATCAATTACAGTTAAATCTTCTGCTGATTTTACAGCCTTCCCATTCTTTAAGAATATGGTAGCTACGATATTTTTGTGTTCCATATTTACTCCAGTTTCCTGACTGTGTGTCTTTACACAATCCATATTTTCCAATTTTACAGACATACTATTCGAGACTTCCTTTTGTTGATAAGACATCTTTGATTCTAGGGTCAAACGAGACCGCTTCATCCAGGGCTCTTGCAAATGCCTTAAACATCGCCTCAATCATATGATGCTGGTTGCCACCCTCTAAAACCTTGATATGTAAATTCATTCCGGCTGTATAAGATACCGCATAAAAGAATTCTTTTACCATCTCTGTGTCCATATCCCCGACACGCTCCGATGTAAAATCTGCGTCAAATACCAGATACGGACGGCCGGATAAATCAATCGCACAAAGGACCAATGTTTCGTCCATTGGCAAAATACAGCTTCCAAAGCGTCTGATTCCCTTTTTATCTCCCAACGCCTTTTTGATTACGGTGCCCAGTACAATTCCGACATCCTCGATGGTATGATGGCAATCCACTTCTAAATCCCCAGTCACCTTCACATCCAAATCAAAAAAACCATGTCTTGCAAACCCTTTTAACATATGATTGAAAAAGCCAACGCCGGTATCAATTTCAGCGTCCCCTTTTCCATCTAAATTCAAAGAAAGGGTAATATCTGTTTCCTTTGTCTTTCGAACAAAATCCGCTCTTCGTTCCATGTCTGCTCTCCTAATCTATTATAGTACTTTCCTTGGTAAAAAGGAACACCCAAAGTCATTCCCCGTGCGACTACTCTTCAAATCTGACACGAATCGAATTTGCATGTGCTGTCAGCTGTTCGCACTCTGCAAACTGTACAATATCTTTATAAATTGGCTGCAATGCCTCTTTAGAATAAGAAATAATACTCGATTTCTTAATGAAGTCGTCCACACTAAGCGGGGAGAAGAATTTTGCGGTTCCATTGGTCGGCAGCACGTGGTTTGGTCCTGCAAAATAGTCTCCAAGCGGCTCGCTGGAATATTCGCCGATAAAAATTGCTCCCGCATTCTTAATCTTTGTCATCACTTCAAATGGATTCTTTGTAACAAGCTCTAAGTGCTCGGATGCAATCTCATTGACAGTAGCAATCGCATCCTCCATGTTTTCTGCCACAAGAAGATAGCCATAATTGTCTAAAGATTTCTGTATAATTTCTTTTCTTGATAATTTTGCAACAAATCGATCAATTTCAACCGATACCTGCTCGGCAAGTTCTTGGCTTGTGGTAATCAAAATCGCAGATGCCATCTCATCGTGTTCTGCCTGTGACAAAAGGTCGGCTGCAACAAATTTTGGATTTGCCGTTTCGTCTGCCAATACCAAAATCTCACTTGGTCCGGCGATAGAATCAATGCTGACGTATCCAAAGACTGCCTTTTTGGCAAGGGCAACATAGATGTTACCTGGTCCAACGATTTTATCTACTTTTGGCACACTCTCGGTTCCAAATGCCAATGCGGCAATCGCCTGAGCTCCACCCACTTTATAGACGCGGTCTACACCGGCTTCTTTTGCAGCGACTAATGTGGAAGCACAAACTTTTCCATCTTTTCCCGGCGGTGTTGTCATGACAATTTCTTTGACTCCTGCTACTTTTGCCGGAACGACATTCATCAAAACAGAGGATGGATAAACTGCCTTTCCACCCGGAACATAGACACCAACCCTCTCTAACGCTGTCACCTTCTGTCCTAAGATAATGCCGGAATCCTCCGAATCAAACCAGGAATACTGGCGTTGTTTTTCATGATAAGTACGGATGTTGACCAGTGCTTTTCGGATAACCTCCAAAAGTTTTTCGTCAACCTTTTCATAAGCCTCTTTGATTTCATCCTCGGTAACTAAGATATTAGCTGCGTTGATGTCTGCACCATCAAATTTTTTGGTGTAATCAAAAATTGCAGCATCTTTTTTGGCACGCACCTGCTCAATAATATCATTGACGCGGGATTCAAATTCTCCATAAGAATTTGGGCTTCTTTTTAAAAAATTCTCCAAAATATTGGTTCTGGCTTCTGCCGTTAAATTCATGATTCTCATATGCAATCTTCCCTTCTATTCACTGTCTATATCTGGTTTAAAACTGATTTTAAGTCGGAAATCAGTTTTGTAATCCGTTCATTTTCCATCTTCATGCTGACCTGGTTTACCACCATTCTTGCAGAAAGCGGGCAAACCTCTTCTAACACAACAAGTCCATTTTCGCGCAAGGTAGAACCGGTCTCTACAATATCGCAGATGACCTCGGACAATCCTACAATCGGTGCAAGTTCGATGGAACCGTTTAACTTAATAATCTCAACTGTCTGATGTTTTTTATTATAAAAATAATCCTTTGCAATATGCGGGTATTTTGTTGCAACACGAATCAGTTCATGGTGCTGCAGCAAATCCTTTGCGCTTTCCGGTCCACAGATGCACATTTTACATTTTCCAAACCCAAGGTCAAGCACTTCATAAATGTTGCGGCCTTCTTCTAAAATAGTATCTTTTCCTACAATTCCGATGTCCGCAGCTCCATACTCCACATAGGTTGGAACATCCGGTCCTTTTGCAAGGAAAAAGCGAAGCTTTAATTCTTCATTTACGAAAATTAATTTTCTAGTATCTTTATCCTTCATCTCCTCGCAGGTGATTCCAATCTGTTCGAACAATTCTAAGGTTTTCTTTGCAAGGCGTCCTTTTCCAAGTGCAAAGGTTAAATATCTTTTTTCTTCCATCTCTAATCTCCATTCTTACGACACTGTTACATCACGGTTTTTGACTTTGTGAAAATTTTAACCAATATCAGTTTTTCACTTTAGTCCAGGTATGTCACTTTCTTCATATGATTACGCTTTGCATAAGCTTCATAATCATTCTTAGACTTTGTGTCATCCATTAAGATTAACTCAACGTTAACCCCTTCCTTACGTCTTTCCTTCGCCGCTAAAATAGCCTCTTTCCGATGGGCTGCATCATATAACAGCAGCTCGTTTTCATGTTTTACCGGAAGGTCAATTCCCTGTCTTTGCAGTGCCGCCATCAGCTGGTCTACCACAATGGCAAATCCAATGGAGGCTGCATCTTTTCCAAAATAGGATAACAGTGCATCGTACCGGCCACCTTTGACGATTGCCTCCCCGGTTCCAAACGTATATCCGGAAAAAATAATACCGGTATAATATTGATAAGTACTTAACATTCCCGGTTCAAAGGAAATATATTTCTCAATTCCATAAAGTGTAAGAACCTGATTTAACGCTTCAAGATGTTCTACCGCGCGGTAAATCTTAGGGTAAGCTTTTGCCGCTTCCTTTGCTCTTTTTAATTCTTCAACCGAACAGGTAATGCCACCTGTCATGGAAAAAAGAATACGAAGATTCTCGTCTAACGAAAGCGTTTCCACAAATTCTTCGACGCCAAAAAAGTTCTTGTTGGCAATCAGATTCTTAAGTTCTTCTGCCTGTTCTTCCGATAATCCAGCCGCTTCCACAAGACCTTCGAAAAAATCTGCATGACCGACACTAAGCTGGAATTCCTTTAAGCCTGCTGTAAGAAGACACTGCACTGCCATCGAAAGAATCTCTGCATCCGCATCTACGGTGTTATCACCAATCAGCTCGGCTCCTAACTGCGTGTTCTCTTTCAGTTTTCCCTGATAGCTGTTGTTGTTGATAAATGTATTTCCGAGGTAGCAAAGACGAATCGGCATATCCTCTTCCATAAAATATTTTGCCACGGATCTTGCAATCGAAGGCGTGATATCCGGTCTTAATACCAGCGTATTTCCTTCGCGGTCAAAAAACTTATATAAATCCTTCGACGGTGTGGTTCCAATCTCTTTTCCAAAAATATCAAAAAATTCAAACGTCGGTGTCTGTATGGTATGGTAACCGTATTTTTTCAATGCATGATGGAGATTATCCTGCAGCATCATCTTCTTTTCACATTCATCATTGTAAATATCCCGGACACCCTCCGGTGTATGCAGTAATTGTTTTCTCATGATAATCCTCCATCTCTATGTGTGAACGCCTTCACACGACAACTCATTCTTATTTTTTCTCTGTTTTCGATGATTAACACTTTATCGTGCTACCATGCTACTACATTGAAACTTTGATTTATTATATGTGAAAGAAGAACAATTGTCAATCCCTTAAGTTCAAATCCTTTTGAAGCATATCAAGATAGGGAACCAAAACACTGCCTGATTTTTTAAAAAAGAAGTCCTCTTCTAGTTCTTCCATACGAAAACTCTTACGTCCGCCCTCCTTGGCACGGTTCCAGAATTCCATTAATTTTTCTAACCTTAAATAATAAAACTGGTCATTTTTTGTAAAAAATAAAAGCAAAAATGCAATACCACCCTGACGTTCAAAATCAAGCATGAACTGTACCTGATGTTCATGAATATTCTGAAGTGGAAATGTCTGTGCATGACATTCTTTTGCATCAAAGCAGACCGGAATTCCCTGCACTGCACCAATGTAATCGACCGTACTCTTTTGGTCAAAGTAAGCTAACGTGATATGTCTTGTCTGTTTGTCGATATTAATCGGGGTAATCGGAGTTGGAATTTTTTGAATCAATGCAAGGTGATTCTCTAAATATTTTTCGTTTGTCCGGTTGATAAACTCCTCTAATGTAGAACCTCTAAGTCCCCTTGAATTCCAGGTTGCCATTTTTCTACCAAGCCTTTCTATCCAAAATGTGAGAAACTTTCTCACATCGCATCTTTTTCTTTCTGATTCCATCATATCGGATTCACTTTTTGAATTCAATACTAAATATAGAAACGATTTTTCATTTATGACAATATTTAGGGGATTTTCATTTGTAAATAAATTCCGGTTATGTTATACTGGATATATTAGGGAAACTTGTTTCTGGGAGGTGACAAAATGAGTTCAAACAATGAATCCTTAGAGAATTATCTGGAAACAATATATGTATTAAAACACAGATTAGGAAATGTACGTTCCATCGACATTGCAAATGAGCTGAACTTTAAAAAGCCAAGCGTCAGTGTTGCAATGAAGAATCTTCGTGAAAAAGAATTTATTACGGTTAGTTCCGAAGGTTATATTCTTTTAACAGAAAAAGGACAGGAAATTGCAGAACGTATTTACGAAAGACATACCATTCTTTCAAACTGGCTTATTATGTTAGGTGTAGATCCCCGCATTGCTGCGGAGGATGCATGTAGAATTGAGCATGATTTGAGCATTGAAAGTTTTGAAGCAATCAAAAAGCACATTAACATGAATACCAAGTAATGTCATCGATTGCCATGGAAAAAGGAGTTGCTACACAGCCGTTCATCCGCTGTATAGCAGCTCCTTTGTTCGCTTTTACTTTCTTTTATTTTCCGTTAGAAAAGTTCGAACCTCTTGGAATTTTGCCGGAACCTCCGCTATGAGCACCCTTCCATCTTCTAGTTCCATACGATATGCATGTAAAAGCTGAAAGCGAAGCTTTTGCTGGTCGCGGAAATAGCGGTTCACAGACGTATCGCCATATTTGGTATCTCCGATAACCGGACAGCCCACAGACGCTAAATGCGCACGAATCTGATGGGAACGACCTGTAATCAGATGCACTTCCAGTTCTGTGTATCCCTTCCAGTTTGTCACCGGACGATACTCCGTCTCAATCTCTTTACTCTCATCAGATATCTTCGTATCCGTAATCGTAACACGGTTTGGCGCTTCATCCTTTGTCAGGTAGCCTTTTAAATAGGTTGTTTCTTTCCATTCACCTGCCACAATACAGCGGTAATATTTTTTTACCGTCCGCTCCTGCAAAACCTTCGCCATCTCCTGTAACCCTTTCAGGCTTTTTCCTGCAATCAAAAGACCTGAGGTATTGCGGTCAAGCCGGTTACAAATCGATGGCCGGAATGTCATAAAATCTTCAAAACTTAATTTCCCGGTCTGAATCAGATATGCCAGAATCCATTCGTTTGCAGAAATATCGTTTGGGTTGGCTTTTTGCGATAACAGGCCTGACGGTTTATTGATGACTAAAATATCATCATCTTCGAAAACAACCTGAAGGTCTTTTACCGGAAGGTTTCGAAGGGCTTCATATTCTTTCTGAACCACTTCAGAATTGACCGTGAACTTTAAGTAAGTCTCATCCGATAAAAAAAGTTTTACAAAATCACCACTTTTTAGTTTTTCCGAGCCATCTGCTTTTTTTCCATTTAATACGATGTTCTTTTTTCGAAGCATCTTGTAGATAAAACTGCTACTTGCATTGCAAAGCAGCTTTTTTAAATATTTATCAAAACGCTGTCCGGCATCATTTTGTTTGATTTCAATCTCACGCATCTTTTATTTTCCTGACTTCTTTTTATGAACATTACGGATTGCTTTTTTCTTTGGTGGACGTGTCCTCTTTGTGTGGTGTGCGTCCGGACCTTTTTGCATTCCTTTTGTATGTTTTGCATCAAAATGTCTTGGGCGAATCAGACAATGCTTGTCAAAACCAATCAAATCGGTTCTGCCAGCCTTTGTCAGTGCCTCATAGACAAGATCATAGTTCTTCGGATTCCGATACTGTATCAAGGCACGCTGCATCGCCTTTTCATGCGGATTTGTCGCAACATACACCGGCTGCATGGTTCTTGGGTCTAACCCGGTATAGTACATGCAGGTCGAAATTGTCGAAGGTGTAGGATAGAAATCCTGCACCTGTTCCGGCATATAGCCAAGGTCACGCAAGAATTCTGCAAGCTCGATAGCCTCTTTTAACGTAGAGCCCGGATGTGAGGACATCAGATACGGAACCAGGTACTGTTTCTTTCCCAGCTTCTCATTCATGTCCTTATATGCCTTCACAAAGCGCTCATAGACTTCCACGCTTGGTTTTCCCATTTTTTCAAGTACGGCATTTGAAATGTGCTCCGGTGCAACCTTAAGCTGCCCACTGACATGATGTTCACACAATTCCCGTAAAAAAGTACGGTCGTTGTCATAAATCAGATAATCAAAACGAATTCCGGAACGGATAAACACTTTCTTAACATTTGGAAGTTCTCTTAGTTTTCGAAGCAGCTTCAGGTAATCCTTGTGATCCACCTTTAGGTTCTGGCAAGGTTTCGGGAACAGACATTGCTTATTCGGACAGACGCCCTTTGTCATCTGCTTGTCACAGGCCGGCGCCCTAAAGTTTGCCGTCGGACCTCCGACATCATGAATGTATCCTTTAAAGTCAGGCTCCCAGACCATCTGGTTTGCTTCTGCTAAAATGGATTCGTGACTTCTGGTCTGGATGATTCGTCCCTGATGGAACGTTAATGCGCAGAAGCTACAACCGCCGTAACAGCCACGATTGCTGACCAGACTGAATTTAATCTCAGAAATCGCCGGCACACCACCGTCTTTTTCATAGGACGGATGATAATTTCTCATATATGGAAGTGCATATACCTGATCCATCTCCCGCTGCGTTAACGGTTTTGCCGGCGGATTTTGTACCACAAATAATTTTTCATCATAGGTTTCGAACAAACGTTTTGCTACAAATGGGTCTGTGTTGCAGTACTGGGTATAAAAACTTTTTGCATACTCTCTCTTGTCTGCTTTTACCGCCTCGAAATGAGGAAGTTCAATGGCGTCATAGATGTCTTCCCGGTTTCTTGTCTTATAGACCGTGCCATCGATAAACGTAATATCCTTGATATCAATTCCACTTGCCAGCGCATCTGCAATCTCAATGATGCTGTGTTCTCCCATACCATAGGAAATAATATCGGCACCGGAATCTAATAAAATAGAACGTTTCATCTTGTTCGACCAATAATCATAGTGTGCAAGACGACGTAAGCTCGCCTCGATTCCACCAATGATAATCGGGTTATGCTTATAGGTCTGTCGAATCAGATTACAATAAACAATCGTCGCATAATCCGGTCGCTTTCCCATCACGCCGCCCGGTGTAAAAGCATCTGTTTTTCTTCTTTTCTTGGAAACGGAATAATGATTGACCATGGAATCCATATTTCCGGCGGAAACCATAAATCCAAGTCTTGGCTCCCCTAATATGCTGATAGACGCCGGGTCTTTCCAGTCCGGCTGTGCAATGATTCCGACGGTATATCCATGTGCCTGTAATAATCTTGTAATAATTGCATGTCCAAAAGAAGGATGGTCTACATAAGCGTCTCCACAGACATAGACAAAATCAAGCTGCTCGATTCCTTCCTCTAACATATCCTCTTTACTGATTGGTAAAAAACCGTTACTCATTCCTTATTCCCTTTCCTTTGAGCCTTCTGCTAACGCAGATAACACGTCACGATAATCGTTTATATAGTAATCTGCGGCCTGTCTTTTTTCTTCTGTCTGGTCTTTGGAGTAGTCGTCATAGATGGCACACACCTCCATGCCAGCATTCTTTCCCGCCTGAATTCCTTTTACAATATCTTCAAACACAAGACAATCCGCCGGTTCTACCCCAAGCTGTCTTGCTGCCTCCAAATAAACATCTGGGAATGGCTTTCCTTTATTTACCGAGCAGGAGGTTACAATGCAGGAAAAGTACCGGTCAAAGTGGTAGGTACTTCCCACTGCAGAAATTAACTCCATGGAATTCGACGATGCAATTCCCATTTTGTAACCATTCTCTAATAAATATTCCAAAAATTCGTATGCGCCTTCTTTCAATGGCACCTCGTGCAAGTATTTCTCTCTTGCCATCTCATTCCAGATTTCTTTCATCTCGGAAACCGATTGCGCCAGGCCGAACTCTTTCTTAAAATATTCTGCCGTCTCCGTAAAGCTCATGCCTTCAATCTTTTCCTGCAAGTCTTCCGGCAGGGCAATTCCATTTTTCCCTAAAAATTCAATATCAATATCTCTCCACATCCACATAGAATCCACAAGTGTGCCGTCGAGGTCAAAAATAACTGCTTTTTTCTGTTGTAACATGTCTTGTATTCCTATCTATCTCTTTTTCTATGGATTAACTGACTTCCTTTAAAGCCACTGTCTTTAAGGAAGCTAATTCTTCCTCTGTCAATTTGCGGTATGCGCCTGGCTCTAAATCAGCTGGCAAGGTAAGTGGTCCCATCGAAATCCGTTTCAAATAGGTAACCTCTTTTCCAACTGCATGAAACATCCGCTTTACCTGGTGGAATTTACCCTCTGTGATGGTCAGTAAAACTTCAGATTCTTCCCCGGAAGATAAAATTTCAAGTTCCGCCGGCTTTGTGAACTTCTCTTCTCCAATGTCAACCCCTTCTTTAAAAAGGTTGACATCTTCTTTTGTCACGGTGCCTTCGATTTTGGCGTAATAAGTCTTTTTCACATGTTTTGCTGGACTGAGCAGCTCATGTGCAAGAACGCCGTCGTTTGTAATCAATAAAAGTCCTTCGGTGTCAAGGTCTAATCTTCCGACCGGGAACAAGTCTTTTCTTATCGTATCGGTCAGATAGTCCATCACGGTCTGGTGAATCAAATCCTCTGTCGCTGACACGCAGCCGGACGGCTTATGAAACAGATAATATTCAAATGCC
This sequence comes from Roseburia sp. 831b, assembly GCF_001940165.2. NCBI lineage: Bacteria > Bacillati > Bacillota > Clostridia > Lachnospirales > Lachnospiraceae > Roseburia > Roseburia sp. 831b. Next base: position 1,201,947 of record NZ_CP135162.1, read on the forward strand.
TGATACTGCAATGTTTTTCCTTTGTATGTAACTACGTCTGTATTTTCATTAATCTTACATTCCGGCTTATTTGCCACTGTTCCATTCACCGTCACAAGCTTTGCCTTTATGTACTTTTTCACCTCAGTACGTGTTCCAATACCAAGTTCTGTCAAAAATTTGTCTAATCTCATTGCCATATCTCATCACCCCTATTTCAGTTCCACGAAATCCATTCCGTCTGCAAGTTCCGCTAAAACAGGATAAGCGTTTACGCTAACTTCCTCTCCCTCTATTGTAACATAAATTCCTACATGAAGGTGCACATCAAAATTGCCGGTTGTGCCCTCAATTTCGCTATAACCGGTGTCTCCCATCAGACCAAGCAGGCCTCCTGCCTCCACTTTTTCTCCGATTGCAAATTCTTTCGCATATTCTGCTAAATGTGCATAATAAAAATATCCGCCCGACGGACTTCTTACACCAATCCGGTAACCGCCCTTTGGCAGCCAGCCGATTTTTTCAATCACGCCATCTGTCATGCTGTAAACAGGGTATATGCCACGCTCGTTCACACTCGCCATAATGTCGCAGCCTTCATGCCCCCGCTTTCCTCCGTAGGTTCGGCTTTGCATCCAGCTATTACAGAAAAAGACAGATGCATCTGGATTTGATTCCACCTCTCCTACCGGAAAAACAGATACATCTGCCCATACAGATTCAACCGCCTGCTCTAACTTCAAAAACGAGGCACTTTGATATTTTTTTTCAAATAAAACCTGTTCTTTTAACTTTTCTGGTGCTTCCAAATTGTTATCTTTTGCATAATACATGGTTAACAATTCATAAAAGTCCACTTTTCCCGTCTCGCTTTCCTCGCGAAGACACGTTAAGTCATCCTGTGTAATCTCCTGATTTCGAAAATTGGTAAATGCTTTTTCATAGGAAAAAGCGTCTCTTTGTAAGACGTACTGGTTCATGCAGTCCAACAAAATAACCGTTGCTAGAACCAGTACGAAAAACAAAAGAATCTTACTGAATGGATGAAGTTTTAAATGCATATTGTTCAATTCATTTCTTTTTTATTTTGCTCTTTTTAAGAACTCAACAACAAGATTCCACACACGTTCTGTGGATGCGATATCTAATCTCTCCTGTGGTGTATGAATATCTAAGTTGGTCGGGCCAAAGGATACACAATCTAAATCTGCAATTTTTCCAGAAAGGATTCCGCATTCCAGTCCGGCATGAATTGCTTCAAATACAGGCTCTTTGTGGTAAAGATCCTGGTATACCTCTGAAATCAGATCACGCATGGATGATTTTGCACGGTATTCCCAAGCCGGATAATCTCCACTGACTTCTAGTTCTCCGCCCAGGAAAGATACCAGATACTCTAATTTTTCTTTTAATTCCTCTTTTCTGGTAGAAACACTGCTTCGGATGGAATGTGTCACGGTAAATACATCGCCTTTTAATTCCATAATTCCGGCATTTAAAGAAGTCTCAACAAGTCCCGGCATTGCCATGCTCATGTGCTGGATTCCATTTGGCATATTTCTTAAGTAGAAAATCACTTTTGACATAGAGGTAAACGATAACATTTCTACCTCCTGATTTCCGGCATCGCTGCATTCAAGGACAAGTCCAGCGTCTGTCATGCTGTATTCTTTCTGAAGAATTGTTGTAATTGTTGCAATTGTATCTTCAAATGCTTTTTTATCGTCCTCACTGACTAAAACGTCCATCTGCACTTCACGTGGAATGGCATTGTCCTTTAAACCGCCTGCAAGGGATACTAACCCTACATTCATACGGTCCGAAATGTATTTTAAGACACGGCCGGCTAAAACAACGGCGTTGGCACGTTCTTTATCGATTTCACTTCCGGAATGTCCACCGACAAGTCCTGTAAGTTTCAAATGGAACAGGCATCCTTCCTGCTTCTGATAGGTTACCGGAATCTCTGCCTTTGCAGTCATTCCTCCTGCACAGCTAGTTAAGAAAGAACCTTCTACATCCGAGTCAATGTTTAATAACTTATGACCCTTTAACATAGATAAATCAATCACTTCTGCTCCAAGCATGCCAATCTCTTCATCAACAGTAATCACAACCTCAAGTCTTGGATGTGAAATTTCCGGGCTGTCTAAGATAGCAAGTGCATAAGCAACTGCGATTCCGTCATCACCGCCAAGTGTGGTTCCTCTTGCTTTTAAGAAACCATCCTCTACATAAAGGTCTAAGCCGTCTTTTTCGAAATCGATTTCGACACCGCTTTCTTTTTCGCAGACCATATCCATATGTCCCTGGATAATAATTGGCTCAGCGTCTTCGTATCCCTTTGTTGCTTCCTGAATCATTACCACATTATTCGAATCATCCTGGTAATATTCCAGATTGTGATCTTTTGCAAAGGAAACAAGGTAATCACTGATTGCCTTTGTATTTCTAGATCCATGTGGAATGGAACAAATCTTTTCAAAAAAATAAAATACTTTTTGTGGTTTTAAATTCTCTAATTTACTCATAGCGACCTCCAAATCATCATAGGATTTAACATGCGAAAAAATATCATGCTATTTCCAATTCTCTTATTTATCCTCTATATCTTAGTATGCCCAAAGGATGCTGTCAATTCCGCATCCTTTGGTTTAATGCTCTGGTATCAGAAAGTATTGCCCTCCCTCTTACCATTTGCAATTTTGTCCAATATTTTAATTGATTCCGGATATCTGCCGTATTTCACAAAATATCTTTACCCTGTCACAAAACTTTTTCTTCCAACCAGCGAGGCTGGTTCTTATGCAGTGCTTTCCGGCTTCCTGTTCGGCTTTCCCATGGGAGCAAAAAACAGCGCCAGACTCTGCCAGAATCATCTGATTTCAAAAACTGAAGCTGAAATTTTAACCATTGTCTGCAACAACATCAGTCCTGTTTTTATCTGTGGTTATATCATGTCCCAACAGCTTCATCTTCCAGAGCTTTGCCCTTACGCCATCCTTTTAGTCTATGCGCCTCCACTTTTACTAGGAGCCATTCTTTTGCGAAAAAACAAGACAAATATCGAATCCAAGAAAATACCGGCATCCAGACCTCAAATGAACTTTAAAATCATAGATACCGGCATTATGAATGGATTTGAAACACTGACCAAACTTGGCGGTTATATTATGCTGTTTTCCATACTTTCCTCTGCCTTACTCAAGATTCCTCTTTCCATAAAACTGCAATGTATTCTGATTGGCATCACAGAAATCACAAACGGAATTGCTCATATTCCGGTGTCGGAATCTGCAAACTGTTTGCAAATTCTATTTGCCCTTGGAATCACGGCCTGGGGAGGTCTTAGTGGTCTTGCACAAACCTGCTCTGTCACAAAAGAGTGTCCTTTTTCCATAAAAAGATACGTCCGATATCGCATTCTGTTTGCCTGTCTGACCATGGCAATGACGTATCTGTTTTTCTTTTTTACAAATACTAGATAAGCTCCGGCGCCTTTTCACTCTCAGGAGCTTCTTTTTCTGCCGGCTCATCCTCTGGCTTTGCAGTCTCAGGTTCTGGCTGCTGTGGTTCCTCAACCGGATTCATCTCTGCACGGTTTGATTTTACAATCTCAAGGTAACTGTCAAGAGAACCAATCAAATTGTCATAACGTGCTTTTGATGTATCAATCGCATTGACAAGAACACCTTCGAATTTTGCAAGCATATCATCGGTATACGCCATCGCATTCATCTTAATGCTGTTTGCCTCTAAGGTTGCATTATCCAAAATCTCCTGCGCCTGCTTGGTTGCTACCATGACAACCTCGTTTGCCTGCGCATAAGCCTGTTGCATAATCTGATGTTCACTTACCATCTCGGTATTCTGTAACTCAGCCGCCGCAATAATCTGTGCCGCACGTTCATTCGCATCGGCAATGATTGCCTGCTCCTGGCTGATAATCTTCTGATAACGTTTGATTTCGCCTGGTGTCTTTGCACGAAGTTCATGTAAAAGTTCTTCCATCTCATCCTTATTCACCAGAATCTTTGTAGAAGACAATGGCTGATACTTACAGTTATCAATGTATTCTTCAATTTCTTCAATAATCTGTTCAATTCTACTGCTCATAGAGAACACTCCTTATTTGATGATATTATACTTTGCGTAAATTCTTTCAATAAACTGTTCTGGAACGAATTTGGAAATATCGCCCCCATAAGATGCAAACTCTCGGACAACACTAGAACTCAAATAAGAATATTTCAGATTGGTTGTCAAGAATATCGTCTCAACATCCGGATTCTCTACATGATTCGTCTGTGCAATCTGTAACTCATATTCAAAATCCGTAACTGCCCGCAATCCTCTTACAATAATCGTTGCATCAATCTCTTTCATATAATCGACTAAAAGTCCGTCAAAAGACGCAACTGTAACATTTGGAATGGAACTTGTCATCTCTTTTATCATACTAACACGTTCATCCAGAGAAAACAATGAATTTTTTGCGCTGTTATTTAAGACTCCAACGACAAGCTCATCCACAATTTTAGAAGAACGTTCAATCATATCGATATGACCAAACGTCATAGGATCAAAGCTGCCCGGATAAATTGCTCTTTTCATAAAGGTACCGTGCCTTTCTCTTCGTGCTTTTACTGTTCTTTCTTTTGAATAAAAGCATGCATATTTGTTTTATATTTTTTTAATTTGATTAAATCATATCCCAACTCGTCCAGATAGGAAAAATCGGTTCGTAAAGACGCCTCCACGATAATCTGGGTATTCTCTTTTAAAAGAGAGGATTCTGCCAGATAAGAAAGGACATCCTTTTCCAGCAGGTTATCATACGGCGGGTCCATAAAGATAACATCGAATCGGTAGTTTCCTTCTAAGGAACGCAACGCCGCCATGACATCCATCGAAACAAGTTTGCATTGTCTGTCAAATTTGGTGAAGTGGATGTTGTCCTCAATACAGGCAGCTGCCTTTTTCCCATTTTCCACAAAAACCGCATAACTTGCGCCACGGCTGACTGCCTCTAACCCAATCTGCCCGCTTCCTGCAAAAAGGTCTAAAAAATAGCAGCCTGGGATATCATTTTGAAGCACATTAAACAGTGTCTCCTTGATTCTGTCTGTTGTTGGTCTCGTATCTCTTCCTTCGATTGTTTTTAAAGGAAGACTTCTTGCCGTACCAGCTATAATTCTCATCTGTTATCCTTTCCGTCTGTTGTCACAGACCTGCCAATCACAATGTCTTTGCTCTTTTTATTCTTCATATTTTGCCAAAATCGTCTTTTGCAAAAGCTTTAACGCATATTCTACGGCGCTTTCTCTGACCGTTTGTCTGTCTCCAAGAAACAGATGGCGTTCTGTCACTACCGTTCCGTCCAGATAACATCCAAGATAAACCGTCCCAACCGGGCAATCCTTTGTGCCGCCGTCCGGTCCTGCCACTCCGGTTGCCGATAACGCTGCCTTTACATCTGCTGTCTTTGCCACGCAGCGTGCCATCTCTGCAGCCGTCTCGGCGCTTACAACGCCGTAGGTATCAATCGTATCACGGCTTACGCCAATCATTTTTACTTTGGCATCATTGGAGTAGGTGATATAGCCTTCTGTCAAAAATTCCGATATGCCAGGAACATTGATTAACGTTGCCGCAATCAATCCTCCGGTGCAGGACTCCGCCGTTGTCATCGTTAATTGATATTTTTTTAACAATTTATAAATAGAAGATTCCAGTGACTCCTTTTGGATGTCACTGGATGTTTTTATGTCTTTTCTCATGTTCTCTTTGCTCTTTTCTAGTTCTGCTCTTTCAAGACATCTTTATTCTTAATAATGTAATCAAGCAATGAAATCACGGTCAATGCCAATGCGATGTAAGTAAGAACAACACCTGGTATTTTTAAAACAGGAATGCTGGCACTTAAAATCAAATCGATTACCATTAACATCTGAAATGTTGTCTTGAATTTGCCCCAGTAACTTGCTGCTATGACAACACCATTGTCCGAAGCTACCAGACGGAAACCACTGATAATAAACTCTCTTGCAATGATAATCACTACAATCCATGCCGGAAGCAGGTTCATCTGAATCAGACAAATCATAGCAGAACAAACCAAAAGTTTATCTGCAAGCGGGTCCATAAATTTTCCAAAGTTTGTTACAAGGTTGTATTTTCTTGCGATTTTGCCATCTAAAAAATCGGTAAGGCTGGCTACAATAAAAATTGCAACTGCAATGTAGTTATTATAGCCAGAAGTATTTGGCATCAAAAGCAAACATACAAAAAATGGAATTAATATTACACGAAAAATAGTAAGTTTATTTGGTAAATTCATCTTATCCTCTTTTCCGAAATCTGTCTACTGACAAATCTCTCCAATCAAATCGTATTCATAAGCGCCTGTTACTTCTACCTTTACGATATCACCTGTCATCAGTTCCTCGTCGGTATTGATGAAAATGTATCCGTCAATATCCGGTGCATCGCGGTAGGTTCTGCCGATGTAAGCGTTTTCATCTGCCACTTTTCCTTCAATGAAAGCGTACAGCTTGCGCCCTTTCATCTCTTCATTTTTATCAAAAATAATCTCTTCCTGAAGTTCCATCACTTCTTGCTGCCAGAGTGTTTTTTGTTCTTCGTCAATCTGATCTTCAAACGTTGCAGCAGGTGTTCCCTCCTCTGGAGAATACGTAAATGCTCCAAGACGGTCAAATTCCATCTCGTCGATGAATTCCATCAGTTCTTCATGCATTTCCTGTGTCTCACCCGGGAAACCACAAATCAGGGTGGTACGAAGCGTAATATCTGGAATACGCTCCCTTACATGTGTCACGATACGAACCAAATCATCATGGCTGGTTTTTCTGCCCATACGTTTTAAGATTGCATCCGATGAGTGCTGGATTGGCATATCTAAGTAATGGCAGACTTTTTCGTTTTGAATCATAGATTCTAGCAATTCTTCATAGATTTCTTCTGGGTAGCAGTACATAATCCGAATCCAGAAAAGTCCTGGAATCTTATTTAGTTCGTCTAACAATTTGTGGAGAGATTTTTCACCGTAAAGGTCAACACCATAAAGTGTGGTCTCCTGCGCCACTAAAATCAGTTCTTTTACGCCGCCCTCCACCAGATCTTTCGCCTGTGCAAGCAAATCTTCCATCGGCACACTTCTATAATTTCCTCGTATAGAAGGAATGATGCAGTACGTACAGTGTTTGTTGCATCCTTCTGCAATTTTTAAATAGGCAAAATGGCCACCGGTTGTCACGGTTCTTTTTGTCTTAACAGAAGGTAAATCTTCTAAAGTGTGGTAATTTTCATAAAATTTGCCTTCTAAAGTCTGATGAACTGCATTCACAATATCTTCATATGAATTTGTTCCAAGGATTGCATCCACCTCAGGAATTTCTTTTTTGATTTCATCCTGATAGCGCTGTGCAAGACATCCGGTCACAATCAAGGCTTTTAAGTTTGCGTCTTTTTTGTGTTCCGCCATCTCTAAAATCGTGTTGATGCTCTCTTCTTTTGCGTCATTGATAAAACAACAGCTGTTGATGACTATGATGTCTGCTTCATATTCATCATCCGTCATCTCAATTCCGTCGTCACGAAGCATTCCAAGCATAAACTCGGTATCGACACGGTTCTTATCGCATCCTAATGATATAAATAATAACTTCATTCAAAATCTCCAATTTCTTTTTTCCATTCCATTCGTAAAAAAGGATGACATAACGATTTCGTTCCTGTCATCCCCTTCTATTTAACTACATTAGTCGTTAGGATTCTCGTCTGGAATAATCTTAACTTTTCCTTCGTACAATTCCTGAACAGCGATGGATAATGGTTTATCACATGGGCTGTTGCAAGTCATTGGTTCGTCACCGGCAATAATCTGTCTTGCTCTTTTTGCAGTTGCAATTACGATGGAATAACGGCTGTTTACAACTGGTTCTTCCCCGATTTCTACGTCATTGTTTACGACTTTCATTAATTCTACATAAGATGGATGTATCATACTTTTATTCTCCTTTCGAAAAGCTCTGAAGCTCTTTGCGCATACTGTTGATAAATTCTATATTGCGTGATACTTTGACATGTTCATTTTCTATAATGGAATGTACCTGTTCCACACATTCTTCTAACTTGTCATTTATCACTAAATAATCGTAATTTTCGATTCCTTCTGCCTCTTCTACTGCACGGTGCAGACGGGATTCAATCACGCTCATTTTCTCAGTTCCTCTGCCCACTAGACGCTCCTTTAATTCATTCGCGCTCGGCGGCATCACAAATAAGAGCAAGGTATCCGGGAACTTTTCTTTTATCTTTAAGGCTCCCTGAATCTCAATCTCTAAAATTACATCTTTCCCAGCTTCTAACTGTTCTGTAACATATGCTTTTGGCGTGCCATAATAATGTTCCACGTACTGTGCATATTCGATGAGTTCCTCATTTTTTATCATCTCTTCAAACTGCTCTTTTGTCTTGAAGAAATACTCGATTCCATCTGTTTCCCCCACTCTTGGAGCTCTTGTGGTCGCCGAGATGGAAAGTGCATAAACATCGGAATGTTTTTTCATGAGTTCTTTCATAATTGTTCCTTTTCCAGAACCGGAAAATCCTGAAAGGACAATTAAGATTCCTTTTCTATTCTGTGCCATGTTCTACCTCTGTATCATTTAGATTGCCATTGAAACGGTTTGATAATGTCTCCGGTTGCAATGCAGACACAATAATCGTATCATTCTCCATGAAAATAACACTCTTGGTTCTGCGTCCCTGTGTTGCATCAATCAGGTTTTGCTGTTCTTTTGCCCTTTGCACCATTCTCTTTGCCGGTGCCGACTCAAACGAAATAATGGTAATAATCTTATCCGTATTTACAACATTTCCAAATCCAATATTCATCAATCTAGCCATAATTTTTCCATTCTTGTGTATACACACTATTCGATATTCTGAATCTGTTCTCTGACTTTTTCAATATCTGTCTTTAAGTTGATTCCAATATCTGAAATCTCAAGGTCATTCGCTTTTGATAAAATCGTATTTGCTTCACGATTCATCTCCTGCGCAATAAAGTCAAGCTTTCGGCCAACACTGCCGCCAGCCATAAGCGTCTCTTTCGTGCTCTTGATGTGGCTCTTTAAACGAACCGTCTCCTCATCCACACAGACCTTGTCTGCAAAAATTGTAACCTCAGTTGCGATTCGTGCATCATCAATCTGTTTGTCACCTAACAGCTCTTTTACTTTTTCCTCAAGACGTTCTTTGTATTCTTTCAAAAGAATCGGGGAACGTTCCTCGATAAAATCAACGTAGGTAAGCATTCCGTCTAACTTGTCACACAAATCGGCTCTTAAATGCTCGCCCTCTTTGATACGGCTTGCCACGAACTGCTCACAGGCACCGCGGATTGCTTTTTCTAAAACAGACCACAATTCCTTTTCATCTATTGTCTGCTCTTCCATCGTGAAAACTTCCGGATAGCGAGACAATGTGCTGACACGAATGTCATTCTCCAACTTAAAATGCTCTGCCATCTCGTTCAGATACGCAAGATACTGTCCTGCAATATCCTCATTGTATTTGAGCGCACCGTTCTTCTCAGAATAATCTTCATAGGAAATAAAAAGGTCAACCTTTCCTCTTTCCATATATTCTTTCAAAAGACTGCGGATGGAACTCTCAAAAAAGTTCAATTTCTTCGGCATCTTGATGTTCACATCCAGATAGCGATGATTCACAGACTTAATCTCCACCGTAAATTTACGGTTTCCCTCTGTTACTTCCTGCCGGCCAAAACCGGTCATACTCTTAATCATGCGTTCCTCCTGACCTGATTTCCATCAGTACTTATTCACGTAATCACACGCATTTTACGCGTTAGGGTATAGTTATCCCTAACGCATAATTGTATTAATTATAAAACGATTCCTACCGGAAGTCAATATTGCAATTTTCATGAGGAAACAGGTTTTTTGTTCCATTTTTTAAACCAACGTTTCCATCTCTGTCAAAATATCGCCAAATACATTTAAGGCATCCTGAATTGCAGTCGGCTCCTCTAAGTTCACGCCGGCTATCTTTAACAATTCAACCGGTGCCATGGAGCATCCGCCGGATAAGAACTTCTTGTACTGTTCCACTGCAGGCGCACCGTTCTTTAAAATGTTGTGTGCAATTGCAACTGCGGATGAAAATCCGGTTGCATACTGATATACATAGAAATTGTAATAGAAGTGAGGAATTCTTGCCCACTCTAATGCGATTTCATCATCGGACACCATGTCTGGTCCATAATATTTTTTATTCAAATCAAGATATGCCTGATTCAATGTCTCTGCCGTTAAGCTTTCTCCATCTTCTGCCATTTTGTTTGTCAGCATTTCATACTCTGCAAACTGTGTCTGACGGTAAACCGTTCCTTTAAAGCTGTCTAAGTAGTGATTCAGCAGGTAGGCACGCTCTTTTTTGTCTGTTGTATTCTTTAATAAATATTCCATCAGAAGCACTTCGTTACAGGTGGATGCAACCTCAGCCACAAAAATTTTGTACTGGGAATAGATGTATGGCTGTGCCTCATTGGAGTAATAGGAATGCATTGCATGACCCATCTCATGTGCTAAGGTAAACATATCATCCAAAGACTCGTTGTAATTTAACAATACAAATGGATGTGTGCCATAAGCGCCGGCAGAATAAGCACCGCTTCTCTTTCCTTCGTTTTCATAAACATCAATCCAACGATTTTCAAATCCTTCTTTTACCTTATTGACATAATCTTCCCCAAGAGGTGCCAGTGCTTTTAAGACGGTTTCCTTTGCTTCCTCAAAGCTGATTTTCTTAGCGGCATCTGGAATCATTGGTGTATAAATATCATACATATGAAGTTCATCGACACCCAGGCATTTTTTACGAAGACTCACATAACGATGCATCTTGTCCATGTTTGCATTGACTGTTTTTACAAGATTTTCGTAAACTTTCGGAGAAACATTGTTTGCATCTACGGCAGCCTCTAATGTGGAGTTGTATTTTCTTGCTCTGGCACGGAAAATCTGCTGTTTTACCTGACCACTGTAAATACTTGCCACCGTATTGATAAACTGAGCATAAGTCTTATAGTACTGTTCAAAGGTATCTTTTCTGACACGGCGGTCTGCGGACTCTAACAGACGGACAAAACGTCCATGGGAAATGCGGACTTTTTCTCCGTTCTCATCTAAAATCTCAGGGAACTGGATGTCTGCATTGTTAAACATGGAAAATGTCTGTTCCGGATTCTGGCATACCTCAGAGGCAAGTGCTAATAATTTCTCCTGGTCTGCTGATAATCTGTGTGGTTTTAAACGCTGAATTTCTTCTACCCATTTGCGGTAAAACTCTAACTGATTTTCTTCTTTATAATAGCCCTCTAACACTTCTTCTTTTGTCTCTAAAATTTCCGGGTCAATAAAGGCAAGACGGCTTGAGATACCTGCATAAAGCATCATGATTTTCTGTACCATTGCCTGATGTGTGGTATCTTTTGTATCCTGGTCGCTTAAGCGTTCTGCATAATTGTATGCAAGTTCAATCTTTTGATCCATCTTTGCCATGGTGTCGCAGACTTTTAACAGATTTTTTGCGGAAGCGGTAACCGTTCCTTCCATCTGCTCTAACTCGGATGCTAATTCATCAATCTTTTTTAAATCTGCTTCCCATGCCTCATTTGTCTCATACATATCGGAAAGTTTCCATGTATTTTCTTCTTTTACTTCACTTCTTTTCAATAATTCTTTTGCCATCTTTTTTCGTCCTCCTAAATGCTGATTGTATATTGCTGTTCAAACTGTTCATTTGCCTCAAGGCAATTTCCATATTCACGCTGCGTCAAATCTCCGTTAAATCCCTCTTTGTCGCATCTGCCATACCAAGGTTCGATGCAGACAAACGGTGCATTCTTTTTCGCCGGTGACCAGATTCCAAAAAGCGGTGCTGTAAAACTTACGGTTAAATAAGCTTTTCCAGACGGATCACACAGAGAAACTTTCTGTACCTGATGATGCTCTACAATCAAAGCGTCCTCATCAAACAAGTCGTTCGTGATTGCCAAATAACCATTTTCAAGCGGATATGTTTTCTGTTTTTCCGACAAAGTACCATGACTGCTTAAAATGCCCGCTGTAATTTCTTTTGCATCTTCAAAATAAATTTTATAATCGGTCTGCTTTTCTCCTGCATGAACCGGGCATAAAAATGCCGGATGTCCACCGATACTAAAATACATTTTTTCATCCTGCTTATTCGATACCTTCCAGGAGACAGTCACATTTCTGCCCTCTATGCGGTAACCAATCTCCAAACGGAACGCAAATGGATATTTTTCTCTTGTCTCCTTCGTATCCTCCAACGCGAACAAAAGTTCGTTCTCTGTCTTTTCTACAAGTGCAAACTCCATATCTCTTGCAAATCCATGCTGTGACATTGCATAGGTTTTTCCAGCGAAGGAATATGCTCCATCCTGCAGACTTCCAACAATCGGAAACAGAACCGGTGAAGTTCTCTTCCAATAATCGGGATTTGCATCCCACATGTATTCCTGATTTGTCTTTGTATCTTTGAGTGATTTTAGTTCTGCTCCAAAAGAGCTTACACCAATCTTGATTTCGTCGTTTGAAAGTTCATACATTTCCATTTCTCGTTCTCCTTTTCCGTCATACAATACGATTTCTATTATACTCGGATTTTACATTCCCGCAATGCTTCTGGCAAATTTTAAATTGTGTTTTTCTCTCATTTCTTCTATAATAAACAGGTGCCTGTTGGCACATTTAGATTCACAAAAATTGGAAAATTAGAAAGTTCAGGTGATTTTTATGGCATTAGACGGATTCGTCATTTCAAATATAGTAGCAGAATTAAACAATACCATTCTTAACGCAAGAATCAGCAAAATTGCGCAGCCGGAAAACGATGAGCTGCTTTTTACTTTAAAAGGGCAAAACGGTCAGTACCGCCTTGCAGTTTCCGCAAGTGCTTCTCTCCCGTTTCTTTATCTGACAGCAAACAACAAACCAAGTCCTCTTACTGCGCCAAATTTTTGCATGCTGCTTCGCAAACACATTGCAAACGGACGCATTGTCAAAATCTATCAGCCACATATGGAACGTATCATTCATTTTGACATTGAGCATCTTGACGAGCTTGGTGACCTTTGTCAGAAAACTTTGATTGTCGAACTGATGGGAAAACACAGTAACATTATCTTTTGCAACTCAGACGGCATGATTCTTGACAGCATCAAACATGTGTCCGCCATGATGAGTTCCGTCCGCGAGGTGCTTCCCGGACGAACCTACGTCATTCCGGCGACACAGGAAGATAAATTAAATCCATTGGAAGTTACCGAGGAAGCCTTTATGAATACTGTAATGACAAAACCAGTTTCCATCACAAAAGCGCTCTACACTTCTTTTACCGGAACAAGCCCTGTCATTGCAAACGAAATCTGCCACCGTGCCTCCATCGACGGTGATATGCCAATCGATTCCTTGGACGAAGATGGCAAAAAACACCTTTTTAACAATTTCAAATGGATGATGGAGGATGTAAAAAACGGCGCCTACCAGCCGAATATCATCTATAACGGAAAAGAACCGATTGACTTTTCCTGCTTCCACTTAAGCGAATACGCAGATTATAGCACGCAGGATTACGCCTCCATCAGCGAAGTGCTAGAACAATATTATGCCAAGAAGAACACGTATACCCGTATCCGCCAGAAATCCGTAGATTTGCGTAAGATTGTGACAACCGCACTAGAACGTAACCGCAAGAAATACCAGCTCCAGGAAAAGCAGCTCCGTGATACCGAAAAACGTGAAAAATATAAGGTTTACGGCGAGCTGATTCACACTTACGGATATGGTCTTGCAGAGGGTGCAAAAGAGTTAGAGGCACTAAACTACTACACAAATGAAATGATAAAAATTCCTCTGGACCCGACGAAAAACGCAATGGAAAATGCGCAAAAATATTTTGATAAATACAATAAATTAAAGCGTACCTATGAAGCATTAACCGAACTGATTTTAGAGACCAAGGCTGAGATTGAGCACTTAGAAAGCATCGCAACCTCGCTCGATATCGCTTTATCCGAAGACGATTTTGTGCAGATTAAAGAAGAATTAACCGAATACGGCTATATCAAACGCAAAAGAACGGATAAGAAAGTGAAAAGCAAAAGTAAACCGTTCCACTATCGTTCCAGCGATGGCTACGATATTTATGTTGGGAAAAACAACTACCAGAACGATGAACTGACTTTTAAATTTGCAACCGGAAACGACTGGTGGTTTCATGCAAAAGGAATGGCAGGTTCCCATGTCATCGTAAAATCCAACAACGAAGAGCTGCCCGACCGCGTTTTCGAGGAAGCCGGGAAACTTGCCGGATATTACTCAAAAGGACGTGACAACGAAAAAATTGAGATTGATTATCTGCAAAAGAAAAATGTCAAAAAGCCAAACGGAAGTGCACCTGGATTTGTCGTGTATTACACCAACTACTCTCTTACGATTCATCCAGATATCTCAGGTCTTACATTAGTAGAATAACGTATTGTTTTTATATCACAGAGCATTTTTTATGTAATTAGGAACGAAATTTCTTCTTACAACATAAGAAAACGTCATTTTAAAGTGAAATCACACCTTAAAATGACGTTTTCTTTTACATTCTTATCGAACATAACCATATTCTGGATTTTCAAAGGATAGTGGATAAATCTGATCCGCAATTTTCCGAAGTATCTTAGCAAGAACTTTACGACCGCCTTTTCCCGTATAAACTTTTCCTGTCTTCTGGAAAAACGCCTCGCAATTATAAACCTGCTCTCTCCTTGCCCACTCCGGCAGCGTGTCTACCCTATGTTGCTTAAAATACTGCTGTGTTAAAAAAAACTGACTTTCATTGTTCCAATTCATACTTTTTCCTCATTTCTGTTACACAAACAAAATCAGATGCACTGACTTTGGCTGGCTGCTGTCTTCGAGTATGAATTGCCCGGTAATTTCGTGACGTTTCTTTTGGCATGCCACAGCATTTTAAATAATTTTAACCATTTCAGCTCTTACCGGTTAAATAGAAAAAGCCGCAGCAGACCGCCACGGCTCATAAATTCATCCTATCAAAAGATTATTTACAAATTACCGAGGTAATCTCGCTCGAATATGTTGTCTTGTTGCTGTTGTAGATTGTAATCATATTTATTACCTCGCTTTCTTTATTCTACTTTTGAACCTACAAATTCAAAAGTGACTCTGTTGATATTCATCAACCTTATTAAACATAGCACATTTATAAGTAGAACGCAAGTAGTTTTTCTGCAAAAAATTCTTAAGATTTTTTTACAAAAATTGTCTGTTTAGAAATGAATTCTCTACATACACTATGATTGAACAACAACAGTGAGTTACTTCTAATTCCTGCTTTGTTCAAAACAAACCATTTACAAAAGGAGGAAACAGATATGTCAGGACGTTCATCTAACAGAGCTGCAGTGCCAGAAGCAAAAAGTGCCTTAGACCGTTTTAAGTATGAGGTTGCAAATGAAATTGGGGTTCCATTAAGTGATGGATACAACGGTAATCTTACTTCCAAACAGAATGGTTCCGTTGGTGGTTATATGGTCAAAAAAATGATCGAAGCCCAGGAAAGACAGATGTCTGAGAAATAAACAACAGACAAAAAGAAGTTCCCTGTCACGAATTTTTGTTCGTAACAGGGAACTTTCTTCTAATTTACTTTATTGTTTTGATTCCTTCGTTCAAGTACTCAAGCAGCCGGTTCAGTAAAATCTCATATAAACCTTTTGCTGTCTCAAGTTGTTTAACTGTGGCAAAGAAAGATTCCTTGTATCTACTGCTGGCCTCCCAGCCTGTTATTGTACCAGACATAAGTTCAAGCATCTCAATCTCATCCCAGCCGACAGAAACATACTGTGAATAAAGCGTAATAATTGAATGTGTAAACTCATAGGTAACCCCTTTGAGTTCAATAGAACATTTGAGTAACTTTTCTATTGCCTGCTGTGTATGATAACAACAAATGTCAAGATACATTTCATCATTAATTTTCTGCATGGTGTTAACAACATCCATATCTTTTTTCGCTTTTTCTATTAACAAGCACATTATTTCACCTCCTGAAGTACTAGTCCTTTTGTTTTTATCTCTCTGAGAACCTTATCAGATTCTTCTAGGTCATTATAGTATAAAACATCGCAAGGGTGTTTACTTCGCAATTGGATTTTTCGCTGTACTTCATAGAATAGATTCAAATCATATTCTGCTGTTTCAATACAAATATCAATATCACTTGCAACATTACACATCATTGTAATAGAGCTGCCAAATAAAATAACACCAATATTATACTTCGCACATTCTTCTAAAATATTTTGTACATCTAATTGCATAAGAGGATATACATGGGATAATCTAGTGTCAGTTACACCTAAAACCAATGGGAACTGTGTCAAGTCTCGTAAGCTGAGTATTTTATTCCAATCAGAAACCATTTGTATCACCTCAATTCATTGTGTGGCATGATAACTTTTATCTTCCAATTCAAGCCTTTTTTATATTATAACTTCAAATAATTATAATGTCTATTGCTATTCCCCAGTCGCCTCGCAGTACTCCTCACTTCCCCGCTCTGCCCACGAAGTCTTATTTGCCGGAATCACCTCCAGCGTATCCCTTTTCACCGCATAAAAATTAAAGATACTCGAATTATCTAACGGGTTTCCGGCGTCATCATAATGGTCTTCATAGCAGACAAACTCCTCGCAGGCACCATTTTCTGACTCCCTGTCGTAGACCAGACGCATCTGCGCCATTACCGTTTCTCCATTCACTTCTGTCTCATATTGGTTACCCAGAAGTGCATACAATTCACCTTTTGCGGAATATGCATAGGTAATATCATCATAACCGGATGCAAAATAAGACTCATAGATTTTCTGATACATTTCTTTAATCGTAGGTTCCTCATTACCCTGATTTAAATCCGTCTCCTGCTCCAACTCTGTCTCTTGCTTTGATTCCACCTCAGAAGTGTCCTCCTCACTTTTCCTTGGAGCATATAATTTCTCCTGTAAGTGATTTCCATTTTCATCCGATTCATACATGTATTTACGGAAAAAGATATGGTACGGTTCATAAACTGCGTATTCGCTTGGATCCAAGAAGTATTCCTTTCGAACCAGAATCTTATCATCTGTCATTTTTTTCTCACTATCAAGCGTCAAAAACAGCAAAAGACCATAAACAAGCAAAAACATCCCCGCCAAAATAATTGCAATCGTTCCAAGAACCGTTGTTCCGGTAGTCTTCCATTCTGCCATCTGCCTTATCTTGACACGATATACGACCAAAAGAAGCAGCAAGACGAAAAAAGCAATTGCATACAGAGAATATACGATTAAAACCAAATTTGTACGAAAGAAAATCCCCGCCGGCAAATTCTGCTCGATCACATAGAAAGCAATATAGGTACTCAGCAGGAAAAAGATGCCGGTCAAAGTTCTTAACACTTTTTTATTAAAGGAAAAAGCTTCCTCGAAATCCATCAGATGGATCAGCTCATATTCGTTTCCAGATGCAATCGCCTGCAGACGCTTTGTGCGATACGGCAGAGCTCTTTTGGTCCGAACTTCTGTCATTTGACGATACGTTTGCAAATTTTTCTCGGCTTCCTCTTCTTTTCCGGTCAGATGGTCAATGATATACCACATCAAATAATAGACCGCCTGACTATCCTGATGCAATTCGTAGCAGTTGAGCGTGCGAAGGGTCTGTGCTGCACGCTCGTACTGATTGGTCACAATATCACACTTTGCCATCAGAATCATCATATTGTTCTTTGCCTTTTGTTTTTTTACATGTGGCAGTCGAAACGCAAGATAATCATGAAAGAGTTCGTATGATTTTTGAACCATTCTGCATTGTACACTTGCCTGTCCTGCCTTGACTCCAAAAATAAACATCAGTATGGCAAAGAAATAGGCCATAAAGACTCCCTTCGTATTCGTTGCATAAAAATTGCCCAACAGGAAAAGAACAAACGCAATCACGATACCTATCATCGCAAAAATCCGCCCTAAAATCATTCTCTGATAAAATTTTCTTGCTTCCTGTTCCATGTTTTCCTCCGTCATTTCATCCAGCCACCTTTACAAATTCAATTTCTTGCTTTTTTCCCGCATGACTTCATCCATATAATACTTCAAATTCTTTGATTCTTCCTGTTCCAAAAGCGGATCTTCCTCTAAAAGTCCTGCTACTTCCTCGGAAGTCTGTTGTAAAATTGCCGCATCCTGATAGATATCACCTAATGCAAACTGCATCTCACCACTTTGGCGGATACCAAAAAAATCACCCGGCCCACGCAGTTTTAAATCTTCGCTTGCGATTTTAAATCCATCGTTCGACTGATTTAAGATATTTAAACGTTCCTTGGCATGCTTGCTCTTAGAACAGTTCACCATAATACAATAAGACTGCGCATCGCCTCGTCCGACACGTCCTCTTAGCTGGTGCAGCTGGGCAAGACCGAAACGTTCTGCATTTTCAATCATCATCACGGTTGCATTTGGCACATTGACGCCAACTTCTACAACTGTAGTTGAAACAAGTACCTGAATCTTATTTGCTGCAAACTCTTCCATGATTCGATTTTTCAAATCCGGCTTCATTTTTCCATGCAGCACTCCTAGCTGAATGTCCTCCGGCAAAATCTCACGGAGCTTCTTCGTATAATCCATGACATTTTCGCCTTCCATATTCTCGCTTTCCTCTACAAGCGGACAAATTACGTATGCCTGATGGCCGGCACGCACCTCTTTTTCTATAAATTCATATGCTTTTGGGCGATACCTTGTATCAACCACACAGTTTTTAATCGGCAGACGTTTTGCAGGCACCTCATCGACAACTGAAATATCCAAATCTCCATAAAGAATAATTGCTAATGTTCTTGGAATCGGCGTCGCACTCATGACAAGGATATTCGGGTGAACTCCTTTTTCTGCAAATGTCTCTCTCTGGCGGACACCAAAACGGTGCTGCTCATCGGTGATTACAAGTGACAGATTCGCATAAACTGCCTTTTCCTGAATGAGGGCATGTGTTCCGATAATCATCGCATTCGGATACAAATCCATCGCCTCGTATGCCATACGTTTTTGTTTTGCCGTCAGAGAACCCGTCAAAAGAATCAGTGGAATATGAAGTCCAAACGAATCGCAAAGTTTCTGATACGTCTCATAATGCTGCCTTGCAAGGACTTCCGTCGGTGCCATAATTGCAGACTGATAACCGTGATGGGAGGCATCCGCCATCGCAAGGAACGCAATGATTGTCTTACCGGAACCAACATCTCCCTGAATCAGCCGCTGCATCACATAAGGACTTCTTAAATCCTTTTGCACATCAAGCAGTGCGCGTTTCTGTGCACCCGTCAGCTCATACGGAAGTTTTTCCATCAACCCTTCTACAAAGCCATCCTCGGAAAAAGAAAAACAGTTTTCCTCTTTTTGCTTCTTTTCTTTTTGAAACTGCATTCCCAGAATAAAAAGGAAAAATTCATCAAACACCAGGCGGCGTCTTGCCTCAATCAACGTATCCATGTCATCCGGGAAATGAATCTGTTTGATTGCGTAATTATATTCACATAACTGGTACTTGTCTCGAATCCGCTCTGGAAGATAGTCCAAAAACAGTGTCTCGTCCTCTAATGCTGCCCGGACTGCCTTCGTCACCATGTTGTTGGAAAGTCCTGTTGTAAGCGAATACACAGGCATAAAAATATCTTCTAACTGTCTGTACTGTTCCTCAGAATAAATCGCAGGCTGCTCCATCGTAAGACGTCCATTTTTCTTCACCACTTTTCCATAGAAAATGTAAAGATTGCCTGGTTTTAAATTGTTCTTTATGTAAGGCATCCGGTACCAGACTAATTGGATAGATACACCCATCGCCCCGATGGAAGTCACCGTGATTGCCATACTTCTTGCCTTTCTGACAACAGGGCTTTGCAAAATACGACCAAAAACGGCAGCAGTTTCCCCTTCTTCTACCTCGTCCGGCTGTTTTACTTCGGGGTACTGTAAATAAGTTCTTGGATACCGAAGTAAAAGTTCTCCTACCGTATCAATTTCAATTTTATGGAACAATTCCGCTGTCTTAGCACCAATCCCTTTGATTTCCTGTAAGGATGAGTTTCGGTTCATTGCATTTTTTCCTTTCAAAACCATAAGAACCACACTTTATAGTTGCGCAAATTAAAATCACCCAGGAAAGCGGACTTCCCCAGGTGTTTCTTCACACTCTATAAAAAAGTGGTATTATTCAACTGAAATAACGTAGTAGTAAATTGGCTGTCCACCAAACTGAACTTCCACCTCTACGTCTGGATTATCTGCTTCAATTTTGGATGCAATCTCATTTGCAGCTTCCTCGGTTGCTTCCTCTCCGTAATAAATACTTACGATTGCAGAATCTTCATCAATCATCTGGGAAACCATATCCAGTACGGTAGCTTCTAAATCCTGTCCAACTGATAAGATTTTCTTATCACCGATTCCCATGAAATCGTTCTCTTTGATTTCTTTATCATCGATAACGGTATCACGCACAGCATAAGTAACCTGACCGGTTTTCACATACTCAATCTCAGATGTCATTCTTGCAGCATTCTCTTCTGCAGAGTTATCTGGAATATAGTTAATCAATGCTGTAATTCCCTGTGGAACTGTCTTGGTTGGGATAACAAAAATCTTCTTATCTTCCACCAAAGATGCAGCCTGGTTTGCAGCAAGGATAATATTCTTGTTATTTGGTAAAATGAAGATGTTCTTTGCAGGGACTTTCTCAATTGCATTTAACATATCTTCGGTACTTGGGTTCATGGTCTGACCACCCTCAATAATGTAATCTACGCCAAGTCCAGTAAAGATTTCGTTAATGCCTTCCCCGATGCTGACAGAAATAAATCCCATCTCTTTTTCTTCAACAGGTTCTTCCTTCGCTTCAGGTAAAGTCTGTGTATCCTGTGCGGCCATTCCAGCCTGCATTTCTTTCTCTTTCATCGCAGAAATCTTCTCATCACGTTCTAACTTCATGTTTTCAATGATGATTGTAGTTAAACTACCATAGGTAAGACCTTTTTGCATTGCATTACCTGGATCGTTGGTATGTACATGTACCTTTACGATCTCATCATCTGCTACGACTACAATAGAGTCACCAATCGTCTCTAAATAGCTTTTGAACTCATTCTCCTGCTTGCTGGTAAATGGTTTCTCAAGCATAATCAAAAACTGAGTACAGTATGCAAACTTAATCTCCTGAGAAGCCTGTGCATCGATATAGGAACTTGTAGAAGAATCCCCAGATGCGCTCTCTGATACGGTTGTCTCAAAAGAATAATCAATCTCTTTGCCTAATAAACAGTCCAATGCACCCTTTAATACCTGCATCAATCCCTGTCCGCCGGAGTCAACAACGCCAGCCTGTTTTAAAACAGGAAGCATATCCGGTGTCTTGCTTAAGACATGATCACCTTCTTTGATGACTTCTTCACAAAAAGTAATCAAATCCTCCGTCTCGTCTGCGAGTTCTACTGCCTTGGTAGACATTCCCTTTGCAACGGTAAGAATGGTTCCCTCTTTTGGCTTCATAACAGCTTTGTATGCTGTCTCACATGCTTTTTCAAATGCATCTGCCATAATCTGTACATTAATCTCATCATATTCTGCGATTACCTTTGTAAAACCACGGAATAACTGGGATAAAATAACACCTGAGTTACCTCTTGCACCTCTTAAGGAACCGGAAGAAATTGCCTTTGCTACGGATTTCATCTCTTTTTGTTCTAAGTTCATGACTTCCTTCGCTGCAGACATGATTGTCATTGACATATTGGTTCCTGTATCACCATCCGGTACCGGGAATACATTCAACTCATTGATCCATTCTTTTTTTGCCTCTAAATTCTTTGCTCCTGCTAAAAACATCTTCGCAAGAACTTCAGCATTTATCGTAGTGATTTCCAACTTTCTAAATCCTCCCTTAATCAATCACACGTACGCCTTCAACGTAAATGTTCATTTTCTCGATTTCCATTCCAGTAAACTCTTCTACTTTGTATTTTACTGTCTCGATTAAGTTGTCGGAAACCGTGTGAATACTTACACCATAGGATACAATCACGTGAAAATCGATTGTAATCTTATTGTCCTCATTCACAACAACATTTATACCATGTGTTAAATAATCTCTCTTTAATAACTTTACAAGACCATCCTTCATATTTACTGCGGCCATTCCCACAATACCAAAACATTCAACGGCAACTGAACCTGCATAGGTTGCAATTACTTCCGGGTCTATCGTAACTTTCCCTAACTGGGTTTCCATCTGTCCTTTCATACATAGCCTCCATCCATTTTTTCATATATTGACGCTAGTTTGCTACTATTATAACCGTTTTTTATGAAAATGCATAGTCTCAATTTACGTTTTTTACATTTTTTTTATTTTCCACTTGCATTATGCTATATTATTTGATAGAATATCAGTGTTATGGGTCTGTGTGGACTACACAGGCTAGGAAAATGCAAGGAGGTGCAAGTCATGGCAAAATGTGCAGTTTGTGGAAAGGGCGCTCATTTCGGAAACAATGTCAGCCATTCTCATAGAAGATCAAATAGAATGTGGAAATCAAACATCAAACGTGTTAGCTGTAAAGTTAACGGAACACCTATGAAATTATATGTATGTGCTTCTTGTTTGAAATCCGGAAAAGTTGAAAGAGCTTAGTTTTTAGTTTGAAAGAGAATTGATTGTTATCAATTCTCTTTTTTATTTACACAAATTAACAGCAAAAGATAAAATACCCTGCCAACAGGCAAAAACAAATAATAAGAAAACCTAGAAACTCATTTGACAGAATGAGCATAACAAGCATTCCCATTGCAAACCAGAACAGAGCAAATCCAATGATACGTTTCATTCTGACACCAAAAAAGACATATACTTATTCTAGTATATGTCTTTTTTCTTACACTATTTCACGACTTAATCAAGATTTTTTCATCTTAGTCTTCTTTTTTGTCTGCGACTGCATCGGATAAGATATCGCTCATCTGCTCTGCAGCTTCTTTTTTTGCAGCTTCATCCTTGTCATTTACCGGAGTCTCTGCCTTATCTTTGGATGTGAACTTATCTACAAATTCTGGAACCATATCCAAAATTTTGGTCACACTATCCTGGTTTTTAATGTTTACAAGCTTTGTTGTGCCATTCTGAATGACCAAAACAGCGCTTGGCATAATTTTTCCACCCATACCGCCGGCCCCGTTATTCTTCTTTTCCTGGCTGAATGCGCCTGCAGCAACCCCAAAAGAGACATCGACAAGAGGTAAAATAATCGTATCTCCAATATGAATTGCATCTCCAACTACAGTTTTCGTTGTAATAAAACTATCCATTCCTTTAAATAAAGATTCTACCGTATTATGAAACGTATTATCTGACATATGACTTCCTCCTACCCTTTTCTAAATCTTTTTATAAGCCTTCTTAAGTTTTTATCTTTCCAAAGCCGAATAGCGGAACAAACAAAATGAATTCCTCTTGCATGTCCTTCGACTTTAAAATTTCCTTTTACATACCATTTCTCAGCTTCAAAATCCGGATAAATTCCAACACCTTTTTGGTATAGAAACGGTACGAGACACAACCCGCCTAACACTTGTCCTGTCAGTGCCGGATCCCCGGCTGAAAACGAAAGATCCGTCGCGATTTTCCGCACCCTTAGATGCTTTAACAGATACCGCAGTTCTCCAAAAATTCCTTTCACCGTCTTTTTGTTCGCCTCATCCGATAAAAGTGACATCACTTCCTGCTTTTTGTCATTGAAGTCCTTAAGTGTATCCATAAACTTTTGGAAAAATTGTCGGATGGACTCAAATGCGTCCGCTAACTTTTCTTTTAGGCGGACCCATATCGGCTTGTCCTTATGTCCTAGCTTGCCCTTATGTCTCTGTCTCTTCTTTTCGCTTCGAACAGCCTTCTCCCTTTGGATATCTTTCTTATATCTAATAGCATCTTGTTCCAAAGGCGTCATATCTGTAGAGCCTGTATCTTTTAGATTATTTTCTTTTGAAGAATCAGCCTCTTCCAAAAGATACTCTTCTTCTTGGGAACTTTCTCCACCTGAGCAGCTATCATTCTCTGTGACATCATCTTCTTCATCCCGAAAATCATTCTCTAGAAAAATATCGTCCTCCTGGATGTCTTCATCCCCCTCCTTTTTCTTATGCTTTCTTCCAAACAGATAAAAATCGGAAGTAAACTCTTTTCCATCCCACGAAAAACGCCAGGATAAAATCCGGAACAGCCAGCTGATTTTGCCATGAACATATGTTTGTTCTTCTATTTCTCCGCCTGCCTGATAGGAAACAGGATGAAAAAGTACCAGCGCAATCGCCAGAAGCAGGATTCCAAGTATGAGCAGCAGGGTAATACCAATTATTTTTAAGATAAAAAGCAAAACCGTCATACCGTTTCTCTTTCGCGCTTCTTTTTCATCAGATAATCCGTCACTGCGAAAGTTCCTGTATTCTGGTAGACTTCATTCACAATCGACGCTGCCAATTCGATTGCCTCATCATACCCTTTTGCAAGTCCAATCACATAAAGCTTTTTCTTCGGATATGCCTTTTGCATTAATTCCCATGCCGGGATGATATCTAACAGGTTCTCCCTATTCGAAGGAAATGTAATCACATAAATATCAATCTGACCTGCATTGTGACAGATTTTCCATTTTACTTTTTTTGTCTTATGTATCATACTTTCCCCAACATATAACTTGTCATACCATATCATGCAAAATCCTCACATTAAAAATATTTATGATTTCCCCATAAATTATTCTTTTTTAATTCTAAATACTCATTATATGCCTTTTCCAGAATCTGCTTCTCATTTGCAAACTTTAACAAATGATACGCCTCATGAAATTTATAAAATCCGGAATCAACAAAATATTCTTCCCGTTGTGGTTTGCTGTAATAACTGTCTGCCATCATAAGATACCAGTGTACTTCTTTCTCTACGGTATCTTCCGGTACCGTAAAACTATACTGGCTTTTTCCGACATATTTGATGATGGATGCCTTAGAGCCGGTCTCTTCTAGCACTTCCCTTAGGGCTGTGTCTTTATACTCTTCGCCCTGCTCTACGGTTCCTTTTGGGAGAACCCATCCTTCATACTTGTTCTTATAATTCTTATATAAGAGCAAAATCTTACCACGGAATATTACCACACCACCACAACTCGTTGCTTCTATCATTGCAATACCTCCTGATGTGGTTCATTAAAACTTAGTTCAAGTATAATACTTTTTAAAAATGCATGCAACCATATCTTCCATCCCAATTTGGATTGCACACTTTCTTTTAATTTGCAAAATAAGTGTCAAAAATTTTCTTTGCTGCCGGCACTGCATACTCACTGCCTGAGCCGGAATCCTCAACAATAACTGCAAGCGCAATGTCCTCTTTTCCATCCTGATGTGCATAGCCAACAAACCAGGAATGGGTACCATTTTCTTTTTCTGTGGCAAACTCCGCAGAACCTGTTTTTCCGGCTGCTGTGTAACTTTGCCCGCTTAATTTGGTTCCGGTTCCCTCGTTTACTACATTTTCCATGTATTCCTGTAATAAAGAGGCATCATCCTCACTCATCAGTGTTCCATAAACACTCGGACTATATTCTTTGACTGCGATTCCCTTGTAATTTTCCGTATGGTCTACCACATAAGGTTTCATCAAGACACCGTCATTTGCAATCGCTGACGTGATAAGCGCCATATGAAAAGGTGTTACAAGTGTCTGTCCCTGACCGATTGAAGTCTCCATGACAAGCGAATCTTTTGCATCTTCTGTCAATGAAAACTGGCTCTTTGAGGATTCAAATGTCGTCGGCAGATTCTTGTTAAACAGCATACTATCGCAAAGTTTCGTAAATTGCTCCGGGTCCAATGTCAATCCTAAAGACGCATAAGACGAATTGCAGGAATGTGCAAAAGAATCCTCTAAATCTTCGGTTCCATGACGTTTTGAATTATAGCAATGGATGGTTGCTCCATCCGATGTAAAACTGCCATCACAGTCAAATTGATAATTTTCATAATCCGGATTCTCATGAACATACTCTAACGTTGTCAATATCTTAAACGTAGAACCAGGCGGATAAAGCCCCTGCGTTGCACGATTTAACAAAACAGAATCGTCCGATGAAATCAAATCATCCCAATTGGCTGCAACTGTCTCCGGGTCAAAATCCGGCTTTGACACCATGGCAAGAATTTTTCCGGTGGAAGGCTCAATTGCCACCACAGCACCATCATAATTTCCAAGTGCCTCATACGCAGCCAGCTGTACGGATGTATTTAAAGTTGTCACCACATTATCCCCCGGACTTTTCACATCCAGGAACTCGTTCACAATTTTTTCTAAGAAAAAAGCGTGGGAACGAAGCAGGTTAAAGTTCATCTGTGATTCAATTCCCGATTTCCCATTGACCGAATATCCAACTACATGTGCAAATGCATTTCCATACGGATACGTTCTGGTATCCTCTCCGTTTGCATCCGTTGTCGTCTTTGCGAGTACATCCCCCTCGGAAGACAAGATTTCGCCTCGCGTGATACGTTTTGCAAAAGAATCCTGTCTTGTATTATATGGGCTGTTGATAAAATCTTCACTCAATGCGAACTGGAAGTAAGCAAAATAAATCATCATTCCTACAAAAATTGCAAGAAACAAGTAGGTAATTACTGCAAACTCCCTGTTTTTATGAGAGGTCTTCGATTTCGGCATCGAACCCCGTCTTTTTCTTTTTGAATGATTTTGATTCTTTTTTTCCTTTGACATCTAATTCTCCTTCGTTCTGTCTCAGTAGATATAATCCCTGAATTATTCCAAACAAAATCATGGTGCTAAGTAGGGAACTTCCGCCGTAACTGACAAGTGGCAAGGTTACACCGGTGGAAGGAATAAACTTTGTCACACCTCCGATAGTTAAAAGCACCTGCACTCCGTAAACACTGCCAAGTCCAAGTGCAACCAGTTTATAAAAGGTATTTTTCATCTGCATTGCAATGTTAAAAAACATCAAAAGGCAGCTCACGCAAACCATAATCAGGCAAAGTGCAAAGATTCCGCCAAGTTCTTCCGAGATGGCTGAAAAAATAAAGTCCTGCTCCACAACCGGAATTTTTTTTGGCATCCCCTGGCAAATCCCCATACCAAACCAGCCGCCGGTTCCAATAGCAAACAAGGACTGGCTCACCTGATATCCTTCTTTATCGATAACACTAAGCGGGTCTTTCCACGCCACAACACGCGTTCTGACATGAGAAAACAGGCGATATGCAATCATGGCTGCAACCGAACCTGCTCCGATTCCACTCACCAGATAAAGCGGTTGTCTAGTTGCCACATAAAGCATAAACAAATAAGCCATGAAATAAATTAGGGCTCCTCCTAAATCCTTAGATGCTACCAAAATTAAAACATGTGTACCTGCAACTACACTTGTAATTACAACTGTTTTAAAATCCGTTGATATGCTAAGCATGGATGCCACAAAAAAGACAAACAAAATCTTTACAAACTCAGAGGGCTGGATGGAAACTCCACCAAGTGAAATCGAAATCTTAGCCCCATAGCTGACAGAACCTACCACTGCCACCAAAAGGAGTGCCAGGATGCCAATTGCCGCATACACCCAGGTCAGTCTATGGAAAAAATGCAGCCGCTCCATCAAAAACGGAATCAACATTGTAAGCACCGTTGCCACAGCACAAATCACGTACTGCTTGATGGCTTTGCTTATCGACAATCGTGTCAAAATCAAAAAACTGATGCTAAGCAGCATACACATATTGTTTACCAAAAGCCTGGACGCTTTTTTGTAAAAAATCTTATAACAGATTAAAATTGCCGAGATTAAAATGACCTGCATCAAATAAAATCCAATGATTTGTACATCCTTCGTCGCAAGATAAAGAACTAAAAATCCTGCAAAATGAATCAGATACATCATCGTATTTTGTCTGTTATAAATCCATTTTCTTTTCTTCTCACTGACATTTTTTCGAAATACCGCAAAACATTCATATGTATAATAAGCAAACATAAAAATCATCAAATATTTTGCTGACTCTGTAATGAGATTTACCATATTTTACTCTACTCCTCGTTTGTAGTGCCCATTGGTGTATTCGCCTTCAAATACCTTTGACAGGTCCACTTTTTTCTGTAAAAACGTATTTTCGTAAAGAGAAAAAATTTCCTTCATGCGTCTGGCATCCTCGATGGTGAAGGATAATCTATATTTCCAAATTCCTCTTTCCTCTAATTCACTTTGGTAACCAAACAGTACAAGTGGTGTACTGTTATAGATTGTATTATAACATTCTATGCACTGATTTTTCACAGGGAAATTTTTTCCATATCGGTCTTTCAGATATGTAACCTGTGGTTTCTTGTCGCATCCATGTGTGTTCGCATGTACACACTGTGCACTCGTCATCAATGGAAGATAACCATAAATTACCATTTCACTGTGTTCATTCTCCCGCTGTTTTAATTCATGGCGGTTTAATTCGAATGGAATCGTATTCTTCTGATACGGAATCTGTGCAAGTGCAGCCTGCGTCCGGTTGTTAAACGTATAAAGACTCTGGTCTAACACAATCTGTTTTTCAAGAAAGTTTTGTTCCATGGCAAACGAAACTTCATCGATATTCTTTAACACAAAACCATCCAGAGATGATGCTTTTAACTCTTCTGCGATTGTTTCATAAAATGCTGCCGTTTTCATTCGAAATACTGCCGGCAAAATAAGATACGCTTCCTTTTTGGCTCCATGAATCCTTGCAATATCTTCGACTAATTCTAAGATAAAGTTTTTCTTTTGGTAACAGGTGCTGTCCAAATAGATTGCCCAGACATAATCTTTTCCTAAGCATACATCTAGCTGAGCTCTGTTCTCAATTGAAACTACAAGTGTATTTGAATTTGTTTCTTTCCCATCTTTTAGAGTCTCCTGCAAGAAATCTCTGGTCTTTTGCCTGGTTGTCTCTTCCGGCCGCTTAAACTCTTCTCTTCGAAGAGAAGAAACTTTTTTCGTTAAAAGCTGCTCTAACGCCTCTCTGCGCAGCTGGTTTAACGCCTGAACCGGCATAAAAACATCGTCTTCCATCTCGACCTCTAAGTTTTCAAACACAAACGGTGTTCCACCTGTTTTTTTCATCTGGTCCGTCACCTTTTCCAGTCGAAGCGGCTGTTTCATCGCTGCCTGAACCACATCTCCCTCTACCGAAACTGTCACATCCTGTAAGGACACCTCTAGTATAGCAGGAAATTCTTTTTTTAATCTTAATTTTCCCTTGATTTTTTCTTTCATTTCAGATTCTACATAGGTATCGTGAATCTGCTTTTGCAAAGTTTCATTGGATTTTGCATGATTTGGCTTTTCAAACGTAATCATGTTCTTTCCATTGTGCTGGTCATAATATCCTTTGGTAAATCCGCTTCGGTTCCCAAAGTCGTAAAGCTTTTGCATGTCCTCCTTGCTTACCTTATAACCCTTCGCTCCGTCCGAAAGATAACGATCCATGTATTCACGGTAAACAGACACCACACCGGCTGCGTACTCTGCCTGTTTCATTCTTCCCTCAATCTTATAGGAATACACACCGCTCTGTGCTAGCTGTGGCAAAAATTCAATCGTACATAAGTCCTTCGGGCTTAACACATAACTTTCACCCTTTGTCAGTCTTTGATGTCTCTCATCCAAAACCTCGTAAGGAAGTCTGCAAGGCTGCGCACATCTTCCGCGGTTTCCGCTTCTTCCGCCTAACATACTGCTAAGCAGGCACTGACCGGAGTAACAATAGCAAAGTGCACCATGCACAAAGCTTTCAATCTCCACATCAACCTTGTCATAGATATCGCGAATTTCCGCAAAAGAAAGCTCACGTGCCGTCACCACGCGGTTTGCGCCAAGCTCCTTCATCCTCTTTGCACCGTATGCATTTGTGATGGTCATCTGTGTGCTCGTATGAATCGCCAGATCCGGGAATGCCTTCCTTATAAAAGAAAATGCACCGATGTCCTGCACAATTACGGCATCCAATCCCTGTTTGTAATATGGCAGCAGATAATCGTATAATTCCTTTTCTAATTCTGCCTCCTTAAACAAGGTATTGACCGTCAAAAAGACCTTGCGGTCATGCAAATGCGCAAAATCAATCGCACGACATAACTCATCCTCGGAAAAATTATTTGCATAAGCCCTTGCACCAAACTGGCTGCCGCCTAAATACACAGCATCTGCTCCTGCATGGATGACCGCCTGAAACGTCTCAAACGATCCTGCCGGTGCAAGCAGCTCTAATTCTTTCAATTCTTCTTTTCCCTGTATTTTCTCCATACGCTTACCTTTCTGTCATTTCTTTTTCCAAAATTATATATTCCAAAACAAATCTATCAGGAAAAAGTAAAAGAAGGGAACGAAATCATCCGTCCCCTCTGCCTTCTATTCTTCTGTTTTCTCCTGCCCGGAAACTTTTCCAAGCAATGCATCCTCCAAAGATGCCTCTAATTTCGCTTTATTTCGTAATAGCTCCTGATTTTGTTTCTTAAGCTCTTGTAATTCTTTTTCGTTCGACTCGGTTTTCACCTGATTTGAGACCAAATCATGCTTTAACTCGTAGATTTCTTTTTCTTTCTGCTCTAACTCCTGTTCCAGCTTTTCCACCTGGGACTTGGCTTTAAAGTAGTCATCTGCAATATTAATTTCAACTAAAGTTGCCTTCATATCAAGCGGAGCATGCTTGAAATCCTCTAACTCCTTGAATTCATCCAGCTTTCCATTGATATAGCTTGCAACCTTCTGAAGATATTCTTCGCCTTCATAGCCACTTAGTGTGTATATCTTTTCACCAATCAATACTTTGGTGCAAGTCTTCGCTGACATAACGTTTCCTCCCTGGTGTTTCTTCCAATCTCCGGTGTACGCTTTTTTCTTTTTCTATTATAACTAGATTTTGTGGTAAAAGCAATAACCACTTCCCTATTTTGTGATTCCAAAATGCTGGTACGCAAAATCAGTCACCACACGCCCCTTCGGGGTACGGTTAAGAAAGCCGTTTTTCACCAAATAAGGTTCGTAGACATCCTCAATCGTTCCGGCATCCTCTCCGATTGCTGCCGCTAAAGTGTCAAGTCCGACTGGTCCGCCTGCGAATTTTTCAATAATCATCATCAGGATATTACGGTCATTCTGATCTAATCCAAGCTTGTCTACTTCTAACAAATCAAGTGCAAACGATGCTACCTCTTTGGTAATTTTTCCATCGTATTTTACTTCTGCAAAATCACGCACACGCTTTAACAGACGATTGGCAAGTCGTGGGGTTCCTCTTGATCTTCTCGCAAGCTCAAATGCTCCCTCTTCCTCAATCTCAACACCGAGCGTTGCTGCCGAGTGCTCGATAATCGTCTTTAGTTCCTCGACGGTATAAAATTCCAGGTGATGAACCACCCCAAAACGGTCGCGGAGCGGTGCAGAGAGCAATCCTGCTCTTGTCGTGGCTCCCACCAACGTAAATTTCGGCAAATTCAGACGGATTGCGCGGGCAGATGCCCCTTTTCCAATCATGATGTCAATCACGTAATCCTCCATTGCCGGGTATAAAACCTCTTCTACCTGGCGGTTAAGACGATGAATCTCATCGACAAAAAGGACATCCCCCTCTTGCAGATTGCTTAAAATAGCCGCCATCTCACCCGGCTTTCCAATTGCAGGACCAGACGTCACTTTCATGTGCGTTCCCATCTCGTTTGCAATAATTCCGGCGAGTGTTGTCTTTCCGAGTCCAGGCGGTCCATAAAACAGAACATGATCCAATGCTTCGTTTCGCTGTTTTGCAGCCTCAATATATATTTTTAAATTCTGTTTTGCCTTTTGCTGGCCGACGTAATCATCTAACAGCTGCGGGCGAAGACTTTTTTCAATCTTTAAATCTTCCTCCTGCACCTGCGTGGAAATTACACGTTTTTCCATGTTATATCAATGCCTCTCTTTTTACAAAAATGCCATATTCTTAAGTGCTGCCTTAAGCAAATCCTCTACTTCCATGTCAGGTGTCAGTTCGATACCATTCATCGCCTTTAACGCCTCACTGGAGGAATAGCCAAGTGCAACCAGCGCCTGGACTGCCTCATTTTTAACGCCATTTACATTTGTAGTTGTTTCTGCCTGTACATGGGATAACTTCTGTTCAAATGCATCTTCCAATTTCAATTTATCCTTTAATTCCAGAATCAGGCGCTGCGCTGTTTTTGCTCCGACACCCGGTGCCTTTGCAATCGCTTTCGCATCATCCCCTAATACTGCAAAACGTAAATCATCCGTTGTCATAACAGAAAGAATGGCAAGTGCTCCTTTCGGGCCAATTCCATTTACGCCAAGTAAAAGCTTGAACACCTTTAGCTCATCTTTTGACAGGAAACCATATAGCATCATGATATCTTCCCTCAAATGAAGATAGGTGTATACTTTTACATCCTCTCCAACAGGTGGCAGGTATTGAAACGTCTGTCCTGTCGTATAGATATTGTAGCCGATTCCTCCGGTCTCAACCACAATCTTATCCTCTTCAATTTCGGCCAGCTGGCCTTTGATATATGAATACATGTTTTCACTCCCTTAGTTTTTCTTTCCGATTCGAAATAAAATCTCCTGCGAAACGATACCAATCAAAAATCCGGTAAGTGTTCCTGCCACGAGAAGAACCGGTATATAGTAAAGAATCTGGTAGTTTTCTACAATCAGGGCTGCCACAAAAATCTGCCCGATGTTATGTGTAATTCCACCACAGACGCTAATCGGAATGATTCCTAATTTGTTCGTCTTTTTTACCAGATACATCACAAGGAAACTAAGAAGTCCCCCTGCCAAGCTATATAAGATGCTAAACATGTTTCCAAACAAAAAGCCTGCTAACACAATCCGAAGCATGGAAATTCCAAACGCTTCTTTTGTACCAATGGAATATAACATCAACACAACGACAATATTCGTCAATCCTAATTTTACACCTGGGATTCCAAAATAAAATGGAATCAGGGATTCGACATAGCTGCAGATAAGCGCCAATGCCAAAAAGACACCCATAAATGCAATCTTTTTATTTCGCAACGGAATCAAACTCACTTTCTGTATCACCTATCACCTGTACCACAACCTTATTCGGCAGGCAGACAATGGTCTCTTTATCCTTCGAAATCGCTTTCTGGTGGACGCAAAGCTTATCTGGGCAGTCTGCCTCCACCATGTCTGCTTTTCCGTCTTTGATTTCAAGTACATTTGTAGTTTTATTTGAAATTTTGATTGGAATCGTCTGTTCCTCTTGCAGCGAATAGATTCCATATGACGCTCCGTCAATCAAAATCTCTACCGATTCTCCCTTTTTGGTTCCACCAAAGGAAAAAAGGACATATACAACTGCAAGAATCACAATTACAACCGCAAGAAAAATGATATCATTCTTTTTTAAGCGTTTTTGCATGCTAAATCATCTCTCCAATGTAGTAGAAACCTCTACATTCCACTAATTTTACATCTACAATCTTTCCAATCAAATCTTCGGTTCCAGGGAAATGTACCACCGAATTGTTGCTTAATCGGCCTGTCACCAAAGATGCATCCTGCTCATTCTTTTCTTCCACAAGAACCGGAAGTGTCTGTCCGGTGTAAGCACCTGCTTTTTCAGATGCAATCGTCTGGACTTCTTTTAATAAACGGTCAAAGCGTTCCTTTACCACATCCTCTGGCACCTGTTCTTCCTTCGCTGCCGCCGGTGTGCCGGTACGTTTGGAGTAAATGAATGTGAATGCACTGTCGTAGCGCACTTTTCTTACAACATCCATCGTCTCTTCGAAATCTTCTTCCGTCTCTCCCGGGAATCCAACGATAATATCGGTTGTCAGTGCAATGTCCGGTACTGCCGCACGGATTTTATCAACCAACTCTAAGTAGTGTTCTTTGTCATAACGACGGTTCATCTCTTTTAAGATACGGCTGCTTCCAGACTGTAATGGCAAATGTAGATGTTTACAGATTTTTTTCGAATGTTTCATCACTTCAATCAATTCATCGGATAAATCCTTTGGATGAGAGGTCATGAAACGGATTCTCTCTAAGCCTTCAATCTTCTCAATTTCCTGTAAAAGTTCTGCAAATGTCATCGGATTTTCCAGGTTTTTGCCATAGGAATTGACGTTCTGTCCTAACAGCATAACCTCTACTACACCGTCTGCTACAAGGCGCTCAATCTCACGGATAATCTCTTTTGGCTCTCTGCTTCGCTCTCTTCCCCGCACATAAGGAACGATACAGTAACTACAAAAGTTGTTGCATCCAAACATAATGTTGACGCCGGATTTAAAAGAGTATTTACGCTCTACCGGAAGGTCTTCTACAATCTTATCGGTATCCTTCCAGATGTCGATGGTCATAGAGTTTGCCTCCAAGGAATTTACAATCAGCTCTGCAAATTTGTAGATATTATGGGTTCCAAAAATCAAATCCACAAAACGATAGCTGGTTCTGATTTTTTCAACAACTTCCGGTTCCTGCATCATGCAGCCGCAAAGACCAATCATCATAAATGGATTCTTACGTTTAAAACCATTCAGATAGCCAAGTCTTCCATATACCTTGTTGTTCGCATTTTCACGAACGGTACATGTATTGTAGATAACAAAATCTGCTTCCTCGCTGTCTACTTCTACATATCCGATTTTTTCTAAGATTCCAACTAATTTTTCGGAGTCCCTCGCATTCATCTGGCAGCCAAATGTGCTCACGTGGAACGTCATTGGACTTCCTTTTTGTGCTGCAAGCTGTGCCACGTAATCTTTTGCAATATCCATAAAATAATACTGGCGTGCCGGTTCCTCCTGTGGAACGTTTTTATGTTCAATTAATTTCAAATTCTTTGTTTCTTTCATTTGTTTCCTCAATTATTTCTATATTTTTTATTCACGAATCTGTCCATTTCCGCGAATCACATATTTCGTGCTGGTTAATGCCTCTAAGCCCATTGGGCCTCTTGCATGAAGTTTTTGCGTGCTGATTCCAATCTCTGCACCAAATCCAAACTCAAATCCATCTGTAAAACGGGTCGATGCATTCACATAAACACAGGCTGCATCTACCTCATTCAAAAACTGTTCCGCATTCTGATAATTGTTTGTCACAATCGTCTCAGAATGACCTGTATTATAACGATTGATATGCGCAATTGCTTCGTCAACAGATGCCACTGTCTTTACTGATAATTTGTAATCCAGATATTCTGTTCCAAAATCTGCCTCGCTTGCCTTTGTCAAAAGTTCCTTCTTAATGCCATTTTCTTTCTGGCTTAAGGTTGCTTCATAAGAAGCTTCATCTGCACGGACTTCGACATTCTTTTCCTGTAAGGCCGCTACAAGCTGTGGCATGAAGGCATCTACAATCTTTTCGTGGATCACTAAGGACTCACAGGCGTTACAGACACCGATTCTTTGTGTCTTGGCATTTAAAATAATCTTGATTGCCATCTCAAAATCCGCGCTCTCGTCCACAAAGACGTGGCAGTTTCCGGTTCCGGTTTCAATCACCGGAATGGTTGCCTGGTTCACCACTGCGCGAATCAGTCCTGCACCACCTCTTGGAATCAAAACATCCACGTACTCATTCATCTTCATAAATGCCGCAGCAGTCTCTCTGGAAGTATCTTCAATCAGGCTGACCACCTGTTCTGGAAGATTACAAATTTTCAAAGATTTTCGAATAGAAGAAACAATTGCAATATTAGATGAAATTGCATCACTTCCACCTTTTAAAATTACAACATTTCCCGTCTTAAAACAAAGCGCAAACGCATCTGCGGTCACATTTGGTCTTGCTTCATAAATGATGCCTACCACACCAAGAGGAACTCTCTTTTTGCCAATCATAAGACCGTTTGGTCTTTTCTTTTCAAACAGGACTTCTCCGATTAGATCATCGAGTGCTGCCACCTGACGGATTCCTTCCGCCATCTGCTCAATACGCGCCTGATTTAACATCAGACGATCCAAAAGACCTTCCGGCATTCCATTTTTCTTTCCACGCAAAACATCTTCCTGGTTCGCAGCCAAAATTGTCTCTGCATCTTTTACCAGTCCGTCCGCAACCTGTAACAATGCCTGATTTTTTGTGTTTGTGTCCAATGTTCCCATTTTTCCTGTCAGTTCTTTTGCATTCTGGCAAATTTCAAGTAATTCCATCTTTTTCCCTCATTTCTGTGTGCTGCGGCATTTTTCATTCCATCAAAACACACCTTGCTGCTTTGTTTCTAGTTCTATTCGTACTGCTTTTTCTGTATAAATCCGTGCCATCGGCACGTCAGTTGCAAGAACCTTAAGCTCCGGTTCTATCTGGTGTTCAAACGCAATTGCATATCTTTTTTCTATTGAAGGATATTTCGAAAAATAGCGGTCGTAAAATCCTTTGCCATATCCATATCGGTTGCCTTTTTCATCAAATACAAGCCCTGGCACAAAAACAACCGGGGAAAGTTCCTCTAACCGTTCGCAGTGTGCCTTTGGCTCCATCACATGGAAATGACCTTCTTCTAGTTCTGACAGTTCTTCTACCTTATAAAAATCCATCGTATCCTTCTTTACTCTAGGAAAACCGATTGTCTTCCCATCCTTTTTTGCCTGTTTGAAAAAAGGAACCAATGACACCTCATTTCCAAGGGGATAAAACAAATAGAATACCGTCTCATTTTGGTACCAATCGGATGCCAGCAGGCTTTGACAAATTTGTAAACTTTTGTCCTCCACCTCGTCTTTTGACATCTGATTGCGTAATTCTAAATGAACTTTACGAACGTTTTGTCTTCTTTCCATATTTTTCTCCCAGATTTTCGATGCTTCCATCGGGATTTACCATGTCAATATTATTAAGCTGTGCCACTAAGTTTCCTCTGACATTTGCAATGAATTCTTTTCGTAAAAGATCCTGTTCTTTTTTCTCTTCTTCGGTCAATCCCTCCGCTCTTGACTTGCGGGCGAGCACATTGATCCGGTCAATTTTTGCCTGTTCCATTGATTTCCTACCTTTCTATCCGATGGTTTCCATAATGAAGTCAGCAATGTGAAAGCTTTCACTTTTATTTGCTTTAAAAATAGTTCCTGTAAAGGAATCATCAAAAATATGATGAATGATACAGACATCTTTTCCATTTGCAATGACCATATCTGCACCGGAAAGCGTTGCAATCTTAGCAGCAGTAAGTTTCGTTGCCATACCACCTGTTCCAACATCACTTCCTGTGGAACCTTTTGCCATCTCATAAACCTTCGCGTCCATCTTCTCAACGACAGTAATGAGTTTTGCATCTGGATTCTTGTGTGGATCATCCGTAAACAATCCATCAATATCGGATAATAAAATTAAAATATCCGCGCCCACCAAGGAGGCAACAATTGCAGATAATGTATCATTGTCACCAAACTGCATTTCATAAGTAGAAACGGTATCATTTTCATTGACAATCGGAATTACTCCAAGACGGAACAGTTCCTCAAATGTATTTTTCGCATTTTCTCTTGATACCGGGTTCACCATCGTATTTTTGGTCATCAGAACCTGACCCGCTATCTGATTATATTCTGCAAATAGTTTCTGATAAGTCATCATAAGTCTGGCCTGTCCCACCGCAGCGCATGCCTGTTTGGTAGAAATGTCCTTCGGACGCTCCGAAAGCCCAATCGACTGACGTCCCACCGCAATCGCACCGGAACTTACCAGACATACATCCATGCCCCGGTTTCTTAAGTCACACAATTCTCTTACCAGATGTTCCAACTTTGTAAAATTAAGATTTCCTGTCTCCTCATGATTCAAAGAGGAAGAACCTATCTTTACAACTACTCTTTTTTTCTTGCCAAATTCAAAATCTGTCTGCTTCATTTGTTATTCGCCTCATTATAGAATTTTATTCCGTTAAACCATACCAATCTATACTCTACCATAAAACTTGTAAAATAACAAAATTTTTTTTCGAACATCCGAACTCTTCTTGTCTCTTAATCCTTCTTATGTTAAAGTGATAGAGGTTTTATTGTTAAAAAGATTTGGGTGACAAAAGGTTGTTCACAATTTAGTTGCTGGCAAATTACACAAAGACAAGACTTTTTTGTGACTTTGAGGAAACATTAGAAAATCTTAGTATGCCTTTCTGTTCTCAGTGATGTTCTGCCACCCATACCTTTAAAAGAAAGACGAGGAATGATGATTTGATGCATTTGAATATATTTTGCAAAAGAAAAAGAGCACTTTGTATTGCTCTTTCTATTATATTAAGTACATCCGTAGTTGGATGCTCTCTTCCAAGAAAAAATGACAGTATTTCAAAAACAGGCTTTTATTTTAATACCGTGATAACCGTAACGCTCTATGATTCCAGCAAGGAAGATTTGTTAGAAGATTGTTTTTCTATGGCAGACACTTACGAGCACTATTTTTCCAATACCATTTCAGACAGCGACATCTCTAAAATCAACGATGCCGATGGTGATTATGTAACTGTTCATGACGAAACCATTGAATTGCTGCAAAAGGGAATCTATTATGGCGACCTTAGCAACGGGAAATTCGACATTACAATCGGAACTTTATCGAATCTTTGGGATTTTTCGGACAAAGCACTGGAAAAAGAGAATACCTCTTCTACCTCCCTTGTTCCGTCTGATACAGACATTAAAAATGCGCTTGCAACCGTAAACTATAAAAATGTGAAAATCGATGGCAATGAGGTTGCCCTTACAAATGCCGATGCAACACTCGATTTAGGCGGTATCGCAAAGGGATACATCGCAGATAAAATGAAAGATTATCTAAATGAAAATGGTGTCACTAGCGGCATCATTAATTTGGGTGGAAATGTTTTGGTTCTTGGTCCAAAAGACGATGGAAACGCTTACCGAATCGGCATTCAAAAACCGTTTGATGAAGATGGAAATTCGATTGCGTCCGTATCCATCACAGACCAGACAGTTGTCTCATCCGGCGTTTATGAAAGATATTTTAAGGAAAATGGTGTTCTCTATCACCACATTTTAGACACCTCAACCGGTTATCCTTATGATAATCACTTATTAGGTGTCACCATCATCACGGAAAAATCAGTGGACGGCGATGGGCTTAGCACCACCTGTTTTGCCCTTGGCTTAGAGGACGGAATGGCATTGATTGAAAGCCTCCCTGATACAGAGGCTATCTTTATCACAGACAATTACGAATTGCATACAAGTTCCGGGATTGGAAAGACCATTCCGTTTGAAAAGTTATAATCACCTGTTATTTCTTTTTTTATAATGCCTTTTGTTTCCTTAATTATGATAGAAACGGTACCATATACACCGGTATATAATGAACCCCATTCTTTCATTTGTAATAAACAATCATTTAGAAAAAGCAACCTTCCGGTCAATGTCATTCGATTGACATTAACCAGAGGCTGCTTCTTAACATTCTATAAAATTGACGGTTCCTAAAGAATAATCTTCTTTGGACATTTCTCAGCACAAAGACCACATTTGGTACATTTGCTCTGATCAATGTATGCAATGTTATCTACAACATGAACTGCATCAGCAGGACAGTTCTTCTCACACAAGTGACAAGCGATACATCCAACTGAACATGCTTTCATAACATCTTTACCTTTATCCTTAGAACTGCACTGTACAATGTGCTTGGAAGAATAAGGAATTAATTCGATTAAGTGTTTTGGACATGCTGCAACACATTTTCCACAAGCCTTACAAACTTCTTTGTCGACTTTTGCAATTCCATCTACAATATGAATGGCATCAAATGGACATGCTTTCACACAGCTTCCAAAACCAAGACATCCATAGTTACAGGATTTTGGTCCACCATTTGGCACAAATGCCATTGCGGCACAGTCTTCATTTCCTGTGTACTCGTAATCCTGATGTGCTTTTTCACAAGTTCCTGCACATTTTACAAAGGCAACCTGTTTCTCACCTTCTTCTGCAGCAACACCCATGATTTCGCCGACTTTTGCAGCAACAGGTGCACCACCGACAGGGCACTGGTTTACCGGTGCTTCGCCTTTTACGATTGCAGCAGCAAGACCGGAGCATCCTGCATATCCACAACCACCACAGTTGTTTCCTGGAAGAACGTCTAAGATTGCGGTCTCTCTCTCATCTACTTCTACTTTGAATTTTTCACCAGATACTCCAAGGAAAAATCCAATCAAAATACCAACACCGCCGACAACAACGGCTGCAAAGATAATTGCTGTAATATTCATCTTCTTTTTCCTCCTAAATCATTCCTGAGAATCCCATGAACGCGATTGACATCAGACAAGCTGTAATCAATACAATTGCAGTTCCCTGGAAAGGCTTTGGAATATCGTTATACTCAATCTTCTCACGAAGACCAGCCATAATGACAATTGCAATCAAAAATCCGACTGCTGTTGCAAAACCATTCACAACACTCTCTAAAATAGAATACTCTTTTGTTACGTTTGTAAGTGCAACACCTAATACGGCACAGTTTGTTGTAATCAAAGGAAGGTAAACACCAAGGCTCTTATAAAGAGCTGGTATTGATTTCTTTAAGAACATTTCTACGAACTGTACTAATGCTGCGATAACTAAAATATAAACGATTGTCTTTAAGTATGTTAAATCAATTCCCTTGCTCATCAGGTAACTGTTTGCAAGGATAAATTTGTAAATCAATGCGGTTACGAAAGAAGAAATCGTAATAACGAATACGACTGCTCCACCCATACCTGCAGCTGTTTCTGTTTTCTTTGATACGCCTAAGAATGGACAGATACCAAGGAACTGACTCAAAACAACGTTATTTACAATGGCAGAACCAATTGCAACTAAAAGTAATTCTTTCATCTGTATCTATCCTCCTATTCTGCTTTCTCTGTTACTGTTTCTACATTTGTAGTTGATTTTCCTGTACAAGAAGCGCTCATTCCACAGCTTGCGCAATCACCGGAGATACATCCGGATGGCTCTGCAAGTGGTTTGCCTTTTGCTTCCATTTTTGCACGGACAATGTTCATGATGGCAACTAAGCAAGCTAAAACCAAGAATGCTCCAGGAGCCATAACAAAGATTGTGATTGGTGTAAACCAGCTTAAAGATAATACCTGGAATCCAAAAATCTGTCCTGCACCTAAAAGTTCACGGAACAAACCAATCAAGGTAAGACCCATTGTAAATCCAAGTCCCATACCAATACCATCGAAGATAGATGGGATAACCGGATTCTTAGATGCATAACTTTCTGCACGGCCTAAAATGATACAGTTTACAACAATCAAAGGAATGTAAACACCCAATGATTTGGAAAGTGCTGGTGTATATGCCTGCATCATGAACTGTACAACTGTTACTAAGGATGCAACAATTACGATAAACGCCGGCATACGAACTCCATTTGGAATTACCTTACGGAAAGCTGAAATTAAAAGGTTAGAGAAAATCAAAACGACTGTTGTCGATAATCCCATTCCCAGTCCATTGATAGCGGATGAAGTTACCGCTAAAGTAGGACACATACCTAACATCAAAACGAAGGTAGGATTTTCTTTGATAATACCGTTATACAAACGTTCTAAATTTTTATTCATTAGTTTGCACCTCCTGCTAAAACATTCTGGAAGTAAACAAGACATGCATTCACACCGTTTGCCATTGCCTTTGAAGTAATGGTTGCACCGGAAATGGATTCAATCTCGTTATCAGCTGTTGGAGCTGATTTTACAACTGTGAAAGAATCAACATTTTTGCCTTCAAACTGGCTGTAAAACTCTTCATCCTCTGCTTTCATACCAAGACCTGGTGTCTCAGCAATATCTGTGATAGAATATCCGTTTACAGTTCCGTCTGATGCAATACCGACAGAAAATGTGATGGTTGACTGGCTGGCATCTTTTGCAGTCACTGTCATAACATATCCGATTGGATTGCCACTGGCATCCAATGCTGTTACAACATTGTCAATTTCATCCGAGTAACCATTCTCTGCAACGAGCTCATTTGCTGCATCTTTATCAAAATCAGCATAATCTTCGAACTGATCTGCATCTTCAAATACAGTCTTGTATGCAGCCTGTGTATTTTCATAATTTACCTTGTCGATTGGAGCCTTTGTGATGCCGTATACAACACCAAGAATCAATCCAAGTACAACTGTAAATGCAAATAAAATCAATGCGTCATGTACAATTTTCTTATTCATATCTTAGGCCTCCTTCTTCTGAGGTTTAGCCTCTTTTACCTGTCCAAATGCTCTTGGAACTGTGTATTTTTCAATCATAGGAACCAAAAGGTTGCTTAAGATGATTGCAAAAGATACGCCCTCTGCATTTGCACCGAAGATTCGGAACAATCCGGTAAAGATACCGCAGCAGATACCGAAAATAATTTTACCCATTGGTGTAATCGGAGATGTTACATAATCGGTTGCCATGAAGAATGCTCCAAGCATTAATCCACCACCGCAAAGTTCTGCAACAATGTAATTCCAGTCAAATCCATGACCGCTGAATAAAATTAAGAATACAACAAATGTTACAATGTAACTTCCAGGGATTCTAAGATCAATGACTCCCATTAAGATAAGGAAGATTGCACCGATTAAAATTGCGATTACGGATGTCTCACCGATGGTTCCGGCAGTCTTTCCGATTAACATATCCATGGAGTTTACTGCCTCTCCGTTACGAAGTGCAGCAAGTGGTGTTGCTCCTGAATAAGCATCTGTTGTAAAGTTTGTCATATCTGCAGCAAATGCAATCAAAAGGAAACATCTTGCTCCAAGTGCCGGGTTCATAAAGTTCTGACCAAGTCCGCCGAATAACATTTTTACCACTACAATTGCGAACACACCACCGATGACTGCTTCCCACCAAGGAAGTGTTGCCGGAAGGTTCAATGCTAAAAGTAAACCTGTTACAACAGCGCTCATGTCGCCGATAGAACTCTTTTTATGTACAATCTTGTCAAACACCCATTCAGATGCAAGACAGCTTGCAATTGTTACTAAAATTAAAATTAAAGCTTTGTAACCAAAGTTATAAATACCAAACAAACTTGTTGGAAGCAATGCAATCACAACATACAGCATAATTCTGCTTGTGGTATCTTTGGCACGAACGTGTGGTGATGATGATACATGATATAAATCACTCACAGTAATCCACCTCTTTCTCTGTATTTTTTGTTTTTCAAACTATGATTATTTTTTTGCAGCTGCCGCTCTCTTGGCTGCTAACACCTGTTTCTTCATGGTCTTAATGGACTGTGCGAGCTGTCTCTTTGCAGGACAGGCGTAACTGCAGCTTCCGCATTCTACACACTCTAATCCATTCCATTTTTCAAAAGTCTCGGCATCTCCATGATCTGAGAATTTTGCCAGTCTGGATGGAATCAGCTGTTCCGGACATGCCTCTACACAGCGTCCACAATTGATACATGCAGATGGCTCTACTGCCGCAACTTCATCCGTTGCAAAACAAAGCAGTGAGGATGATGTCTTTGTTGTCGGGATGTCAAGTGAGAACATTGCAAATCCCATCATAGGACCACCGGAAATAATCTTCTCCGGAGTTACCTTAAATCCGCCGGCTGCTTCTACAAGCTCTGCATAATTGGTACCGATGCTGTATAAGAAGTTGCCAGGTTTTGTAATTGCATCACCGGTAATTGTTGATACACGCTGCATGACAGGTTTGCCAAGTTTTACTGCATTGTAGATTGCAATAATGGTCTCGACGTTGTCTACGATACAGCCTGCGTCTGCCGGGAGCATCTTGGAATTGATGCTTCTTCCAGTCGTTGCAAAAATCAACTGACGCTCACCACCCTGTGGATATTTGGTCTCTAAAGCACAAACTTCCATTCTTGGTTCGTCTTTTGTTAATTCCTGTAATTTTTCAATACAATCTGGTTTGTTATTCTCGATACCGAAAATACCTTTTGCATTGTCAAACAGCTGAAGGATGATTCTCATACCTTCTACTAATTCTTCCGGATTCTCCATCATACGACGGTAATCAGCGGTAAGATATGGTTCACATTCTGCACAGTTTGCAATAATGTACTCAATCTTTTCCGGTTCCTTTGGAGACAACTTGACATGTGTCGGGAAACCTGCGCCTCCCATACCAACAACGCCTGCCTCCTGTACCTTATGAATAATCTCTTCTTTGGAAAGAGATTTCACATCTTCACAAGGTGTGTACTCCACTTCCTTAAATTCCCCATCATTGTCAATCACGATGGAATTCACCATATCTCCAACTGTAACACGGCGTTTTTCAATTGCCTTTACTGTACCGGAAACAGATGCATAAATAGGCGAAGATACAAATCCACCTGCTTCCGCAATCTTCTGTCCTTTTAATACAGTATCTCCTACAGCTACAATTGGGCTGGCTGGCGCTCCGATATGCTGTGATAACGGATATACCAGTTCACCTTTGGGTAGAACTTCCACGATTGGCTGGTCTTTTGCTAGTTCCTTTCCTTCAAAAGGATGGATGCCACCTTTAAATGTTTTAGTACCCATTTTACGTGCCCCACTTTCTCT
Organism: Roseburia sp. 831b; assembly: GCF_001940165.2. Classification (NCBI taxonomy): domain Bacteria; kingdom Bacillati; phylum Bacillota; class Clostridia; order Lachnospirales; family Lachnospiraceae; genus Roseburia; species Roseburia sp. 831b. The sequence goes on from NZ_CP135162.1 coordinate 1,246,767, forward strand.
TTTTTTGTATTGCATTGATCTATGTTTCACCATAGATTGCTATCATAATAATTATAACATAATTGTTTTTTTTATACATAAAAATATAACAAGTTTTTGTATTTTTTTTAGAACTTATTGACAATTTTTTAACAATTATATACAAATTCATTAGATAGTTTTTATAAGTATACAATTTTTACCAATTGTCATTTTCTTCACAAAGTTGCGTCCGTAAATGAGTGATTTTCTCTTCTTTTGTGAGGGCATATTTGCTATAATAGAAGGCAGACATCACATAACTTTTATCGAATATACATTCATTTTAAAACGAAAGGAGCTTCCCGATGAAAACATGGCATAACGAATTACCCTTTTCTCCTTCTAACCAGATTTCAGACGAAATATTTACAGAATCCTCTCTGTTTTTCGATATTGAGACAACCGGATTTTCTCCTGCCCATACCTCGCTCTATCTGATTGGATGCGCAAGAAGAATCGGAAATACCTTACATATCGATCAATTTTTTGCGGAAGAACCGAAGGAGGAAGCGGACGTTCTTTTGGCATTTTTAGAGCTCATCTCCTCTTATTCTGTCATCATCAGCTTTAACGGTGTTGGATTTGACCTTCCTTATCTAAAAGCAAAATGCGAACAATATCAGCTTACCGACCCTTTTGCAAATTTTGAATATCTGGACATTTTTAAAATTGTTTCACAATATAAATTTCTTTTTCAGCTTCCAAATTATAAGCAAAAAACCGTCGAACACTTTCTCGGAATCCGCCGTGAGGATACCTTTGACGGCGGCCAGCTGATTCCCATTTACCGTGATTATGTAAAAAAGAAATCATCTGACACTCTGTCTTTTTTGAAATTGCATAATTACGAGGATGTCATCGACATGGTGGACTTACTGCCTGTTTTGACTTACCCAAGGCTTTTTACCGGGAACTATTCGATTCTTTCCCTGGAATGTGTCCCTTTTTCCTCTTTTGACGGCAGCAGCAATGGAACGGATTTGATTTTTACGCTGCAATATGACTTTTTTGTCCCACAGCGCGTGTCCTGCCGCTTTCAGGACATCCATCTGACCGCTTATCAGAACGTTTTAAAACTGGCAGTCCGAATCTATGAAGGCGAATTGAAATTCTTCTATCCAAACCCGAAGGATTATTTTTATCTGCCAAACGAGGACCGTGCCATCCATAAGAGTGTCGCTTCCTACGTTGAAAAAGAATTCCGGCAAAAAGCTAAGCCTGCAACCTGTTATAACCGGAAATGCGGCGTTTTCCTTCCACAGTTTTCCGATATTATGCACCCTGCTTTTCGCAAAGAATATAAAGATAAGATTTCTTATTTTGAACTGACCGATGATTTTTCCAACTCCGACGAATTACTCCATCGTTATATCAGCCACTTGCTTTTACAATTCACGAAGAAAAAATAATGCATGCTATCTTCTTTTTCATACAAAAAACCCCTTTTACCGGATTTTGTCCAGTAAAAGGGGTACTTATCATTTATCTGACGTTTGAAGGTCGATTCCTTTTTACGCTTTTTCAAAGAAAAATGATTTATTTCTGATAAATCCCAATTCCTTGTAATTCATAATCTGCTCTGTACTTCCGATAAACAGAACTCCGCCCTGTGCCAATGACTGGTAAAAGTTCTCGTAAATCTTATCTTTTGCTTCCTCGGTAAAATAAATTACCACATTACGGCATACAATCAGATGACAGCCACTTGGATATGGGTCTTTCAAAAGGTTGTGTTCTTTGAACTCTACTCTCTTTTTAATCTCATCGGAAATCTGATAGGAGGCGCCAACCTTTGTAAAATATTTTTTCTTTAAATCCTCCGGTACCGAAGCAATGCTTTTCTCGTTATAGAGTCCCATACGTGCAGTATCTAACACCTGTTTGTCAATGTCGGTTGCAATTACTTTAATATTGGACAATGGCAGATGTTTTGAAAGTGCCATAACAAGGGAATACGGCTCGTCCCCTGTGGAACATGCGGCACTCCAGATTTTAATATTTTTTCCAAATTTCTTTATCAAAGCCGGAAAAACTTCTGTATCAAGAATTTTCCACTGATCTGGATTTCGATAAAACTCTGAAACATTAATTGTTAAGAAATTCACAAACTGTTCGAACTTTTCTTTATCCTTTTTAATGAGAGCAACATAATCCGTATAGGATGTGATTTTATTCTTTCCAATCAAAGTGTCAATTCTTCTGCGCATCTGTTTCTCTTTGTACGCATTCAAGTCAATTTTGGTCAGTGCAAATACATCCTTTTTAAACTTTTCGTAATCGCCTAACATGGTCTCTTACCTCGCTTTCGTATCTTTTGTATCCTCATGGAGAAGATGTTCCTGGATGATTCCCGCAAAAAAATCCCGAGATACGAAAATAGACTCACACGTGGTGCAAGCCTATTTTCAATGTCTGCATTCACACACAGAACTTGTTTTATTCTTCTGTTACTTCTTCCTCTTCTTCTGGAGCAAGTAAAGCTTTCATAGATAAGCTGATTTTCTTTTCTTCTTCGTTGAAATCAACAACCTTAGCTTCGATTTCCTGTCCAACTTTTAATACGTCAGATGGTTTTTCTACATGCTCTTTTGCAATCTGGGAAACATGAAGTAATGCGTCAACACCTGGTGCAAGTTCAACAAACGCACCAAAATCTGTCATTCTTGCAACAACGCCTTTTACAACATTACCTACTGCATATTTCTCAGCAGCACCATTCCATGGATTCTCTTCTGGGAATTTCATGCTGAGTGCAATCTTTGTCTCGTTGATGTCTTTGATGAATACTTTTACAACATCACCAACGTTGAATACTTTCTTAGGATTCTCAACTCTTCCCCAAGACATTTCAGAGATGTGAAGTAATCCGTCTGCTCCACCTAAATCGATGAATGCACCGAAGTCTGTTACATTCTTAACAGTTCCTTCCATAACATCGCCAACTTTAATTTTTGCAAATAATTCTTTCTGCATTTCTGCTCTCTTTGCAACTAATAACTGTTTTCTGTCACCGATGATTCTTCTGCGTCTTGGATTGAACTCGCTGATTACAAATTCGATATCCTGATCTTTGTATTTGCTCAAGTCTTTCTCGTAAGAGTCAGATACAAGGCTGGCTGGGATAAATACACGTGTCTCATCTACGATAACACATAATCCACCGTCTAATACCTGTGCAACTTTTGCTGTTAAAACTTCTTTGTTCTCGAATGCTTCTTCTAATCTCTTGCTTCCTTTTTCTGCTGCAAGACGTTTGTAAGTCAATAATACCTGGCCTTCACCATCGTTTACTTTCAAAACTTTGGCTTCCATTGTGTCGCCTACAGATACCATTGTTGTAAGGTCAACATTAGACTCGTTTGTATATTCATTACGAGTGATAATACCATCTGACTTGTATCCGATATTTAAAACGATTTCGTCTGGTTTTACATCGATAACGGTACCTTCTACTACCTCTCCATTTCTTATTGTTTTAAATGATTCTTCCAGCATTTGTTCAAAGCTCATTTCTGACATTCTTTTGAACCTCCTCAATAATATTGTTTGGGGTAGATGCCCCTGCGGTAATACCTACGTTATCTACGGACTTAATTCGTTCCAAATCCAAGTCATTTACGGTTTGTATATAGTAAGTATTTTCACATTCATTTTTACATATTTCAAATAACTTCTGCGTATTCGAGCTTGTCTTTCCGCCAATGACAATCATGGCGTCTACTTCTTTGGCAATCTTTCTTGCTTCGGTCTGTCTTTCTTCCGTTGCATTGCAGATGGTATTTAAAACAATTATATCATAACCTTTTTTATTTATAATTTCAACTAAATCTTGAAATTTATTGTAATTAAATGTCGTTTGTGATACAATACAGACTTTTTTTTCGGCAGGAAGGGAAAATTTTTCTGCTTCTTCCTTGTCCGCAATCACGGTAATTTCATCGTTGCTTGCCCATCCTTTGATGCCTTCCACCTCAGGATGTATGCTGTTTCCAATAATTACAACGTGATAGCCTTTACTCCCATATTCCTGCACGAGTCTGTGAATCTTTAACACGAAAGGACAGGTTGCATCCACAATTTTGTGTCCCTGCTTTTCGATTTCGTCATAAATTCTTTTCCCGACACCATGGGAACGGATAATCACAATCCCTTTTTCCTTTTCTTTTAGCTCTTTTGTGCTTTCCACCACCTGGACGCCTTTGTTCTCAAGGTCTTTTACAACCTCTTCATTGTGAATAATCGGTCCAAATGTATAGATTGGCAGTTCACTTTTTGCAATCTCCTGATATACCGTATCGACAGCACGCTTCACACCAAAACAAAATCCTGCACTTTTCGCAAGTGTCACACTCATTCTTTTTCCATCTTTCCTTCATAAATTTTCATAATTGCATCTACAACTTCGTCAATATTCAAATCTGAACTGTCCAAAAGGACAGCATCCTCGGCCTGTTTTAACGGAGATGTCTCACGGTGCATGTCACGGTAATCACGGTCTATGATGTCTTTTTCAATAACATCAAGTTCGCAGTCTTCCCCTTTTGCTTTTAATTCTTCATAACGTCTTAATGCACGGGTTCTTGAACTTGCCGTTAAATAAATCTTCACGTTTGCATCCGGAAGTACACAGGTTCCGATATCCCTGCCGTCCATGATGACATTTTCCTTTTTGGCAAGCTGTCTTTGCAATTCAACTAATTTTGTACGCACAACCGGGTAAACGCTTGTGGCGGACGCCATATTTCCAACCTGCTCCGTACGGATAAAACCGGTAATGTTCTCTCCGTTTAAAATTACCTGCTGTTCATTTCCTTCATACGCAATTGTAACATCAACGTCTTTGCATGCATTTGCAATTGCTGCCTCATCGCTGCTTTCAATGCCTTTTTGTAAAAAATAATATGCCATTGCACGGTACATCGCACCTGTATCCACATAAATATATCCTAATTTTTTTGCAAGACGTTTTGCAATCGTACTTTTTCCAGCACCTGCCGGTCCGTCAATTGCAATATTTATCGTATTTGTATTCATAGTATCATCCTTTCTGCTTCTTTTATTCAACACTGATTCCGGCGAGATATCCGGTTGACCATGCAATCTGAAGGTTATATCCTCCTGTCAGAGCATCCAAGTCCATGACCTCTCCGCAAAAATACAGATTTTTGACAAGTTTTGACTCCATCGTCGATGGGTTTACTTCCTTAACCGAGACACCGCCCTTTGTAATAATTGCTTCCTTAAAATCGCGAAGTCCGCATAATGTAAGCGGGAATGCCTTGATTAGCCTGACAAAAGAAAGACGTTCCTCCTTCGTAATCTCATTGACCTTTTTGTCCGGGTCAATACCACAAAGTTCTATCATAACCGGAATCATTTTGGTCGGGAAAAGTTTTCCGATTGAATTTTTGAACTGTTTGTTCTTTGCCTCCTCAAATTCACGAAGCACACGCTTGTCTAACTGTTCCTCGGAAATTGCCGGCTTTAAATCAATCTCCATCCGAAGTTCCTGGCTGGTTAAAGATGGTTTAATCCGCGCACTTGCACTCAGTAAAAGAGGACCGCTGACGCCAAAATGGGTAAATAACATCTCTCCAAATTCATCGTACAAAAGCTTCTTTTGGTGATAGATTTTTACCTGCACATTTTTTAAAGAAAGTCCCTGCATTCTGCTGACATACTCTTCTTTTGCCACAAACGGAACCAGCGACGGTGTAATCTGTGTCACCGTATGACCACATTCTTTTGCAAAACGGTAGCCATCCCCGGTCGAGCCTGTCGTCTGGTAAGAAAAACCTCCGGTTGCAACAATGACGTCATCTGCGAAAAGTTTTGTTCCATCCGAAAGCAAAACGCCTGTCACTTTCTGTTCCTGTTCTTCCGTTGGTTTACATAATAATTCTTTCACCTCAGTATGAAGCTTGACCTCAACCTTTTTCTGACGAAGCACTTTTGTCAGTGTTGCGATGACATCCGAAGAGTGATCCGATACCGGGAACACACGATTCCCGCGTTCAATCTTCGTTGCCAGTCCATTTTCCTCAAAAAAATCAATGACTCTTTGGTTGTCATACGCATAAAATGCACTATATAAAAACTTGGCATTCGTCATCACGTTTGAAAACAGTACTTCCATATCACTCGCATTTGTAATGTTGCAGCGTCCTTTTCCTGTAATATACAATTTCTTTCCAAGCTTTTCATTCTTTTCTAAAATGGTGACGTCATGCCCGATTTCTGCCGCTGCGATTGCCGCAAACATTCCAGCCGGGCCACCGCCAATTACGATTACCTTACTCATTAAAATCTGTATCTCCTATTTTTGCATAACGCATCTTGATGGAATCATCAATATAATTGATTTCATCATTTTCATAAACCTGATATTCATCCCAGATATCTTCTAACATCTCAAGTGTCTTGGCAACCTCGCTCTGCTTTTTCATGCAAAGTGCCACAATCAACGCATTAATCACACTAAGCGGCGCAACCAAAGAATCCACGATGGATGCCATATCACTGTCTGCAATCAGGTTGCACGAAGAATAAAGATTCATCGGGGAGTGAATACTGTCTGTAAGCGTAATTACTTTCGCACTGCGGTTATTGGCAAATTCCATCGCTTTTAACGTTCTCATGGAATACCTTGGGAAACTGATTCCGATAATCACATCGTCCCCGCTGATTCTTGCCATCTGTTCAAAAATCTCACTTGAACTGCTCGTAGAAAGCAGGCGCACATTGTCAAAAATCAGATTAAAATAAAATGCCATAAAAGATGCAAGCGGCGCACAGCTGCGGATTCCAATGATATAAATATTTTTTGCATTTAAAATGGTATCGACTGCCATCTCAAATGCTGACTGGTCAATCTTTTCCAGAGTAGACTGAATCTTTTCCGCATCCGATTTTAAAACCGATTCTAAAATTTTAGACTGACTGATTCGTCCGTATGTTACTTCCATTCTCTGAATGGAATTTAACTTGTTGCGCACCAGTTCCTCTAGCGCATTCTGGAATTCCGGGTATCCTTTGTAACCTAAATGCGTCGCGAAGCGCACTACGGTCGATTCACTTACCCCTACTACCTCTCCAAGCTTTGCAGCCGTCAGAAAAACTGCTTTATCATAATTGTCTGTAATGTAGGTTGCTAATAACTTCTGCCCCTTACTCAATCTTCCATACGCATCATTAATTCGATTACTCAGGTCATTTTTATTGCTCATGGTTCTCCCTTACATATCGTTCGTATTTTTAATACCAATACATTTTATTATATCAAAATGCCCTCATTTTGCAAGAACCGAAAAAAGAGATGCCAAAAATGTTTTCGCATCTTTTGGCATCTCTTTCACCTTATGATTATACTGGATAAGCACCATTCTTCGTATCTGCTACGGTTGCATCTACTTTTTTCTGCTGTGCCTCTCTGTATTTGAAAAATTCAGTTGCTACCTGTGGGAATAAGGCATAACTTAAAACATCTTCATCCTGCTGTTTCCACTGTTTCATCTCAGCTTCAATCTTATCCAATTCCGGCTCTAATAAATCTGCTGGACGGCAGGTGATTGCATTCTTTTTCTCATCTCCAAGAACTTTATCGACCACTTCTGGATTAAACGGTTTTACCGTCTGACCATATTTTCCAAGGAGAATATCTTTTGTCTCTTTGGTTGCTACTTTATAACGCTCTCCCATCAATACGTTAAATACAGCCTGTGTACCGACAATCTGGGAAGAAGGAGTTACAAGTGGTGGCTCCCCAAGGTCTTTTCGAACTCTTGGAACCTCTGCAAGTACTTCCTCATATTTATCTTCTTTTCCCTGCTCTTTCAACTGGGAAATCAGGTTGGAAAGCATACCACCCGGAACCTGGTAACGAAGTGTATTGATGTTAACTCCCAATACCTTTGGATTCATCAGGCCGCTTGCTAATGCTTCTTCACGCATTGGTCTGAAGTAGTCTGCAATCTCTGCAAGAAGATTCTGGTCTAAACCTGTATCAAATTCGGTTCCCTTGAACGCTTCCACCATGACCTCTGTTGCCGGCTGGGAAGTTCCCATAGAAAATGGTGACATTGCAGTATCAATGATATCGCATCCTGCCTCTACTGCCTTCATGTAAGTCATAGAAGCAACACCGGATGTATAATGTGTGTGTAACTCGATTGGAAGGCTTGTAGAATCTTTTAATGCCTGAACCAATTCCGTTGCTTTCGTTGGAACCAAAAGACCTGCCATATCCTTGATACACAAGGAATCTGCTCCCATGTCCTCGACTCTTTTTGCCATATCCATCCAGTAATCTAAAGTATAGGCATCGCCTAAGGTATAAGACAGTGCAACCTGTGCGTGTCCTTTTTCTTTATTGCATGCCGTAACTGCTGTCTGCAGGTTGCGGATATCGTTTAAGCAGTCAAAAATACGAATGATATCAATACCGTTTGCAATGGATTTCTGTACAAAATACTCTACTACATCATCCGCATAAGGACGGTATCCTAAGATGTTCTGTCCACGGAATAACATCTGTAACTTTGTATGTTTAAATCCATCTCTTAATTTACGAAGACGATCCCATGGATCTTCTTTTAAGAAACGAAGGGATGCGTCGAAGGTTGCACCGCCCCAGCATTCTACTGCATGATATCCAACCTGATCCATTTTATCTACGATTGGAAGCATCTGTTCTGTTGTCATTCGTGTTGCAATCAAAGACTGATGTGCATCACGCAAAACAGTTTCTGTTATTTTTAATGGTTTTTTCACAACTTCTGCCATGATTTCTATTCCTCCTAATTAAATACCAAAGATTGCCATGAAGACACCGGCAGCAACAGCTGTTCCGATAACACCGGCAACGTTTGGTCCCATTGCGTGCATAAGTAAGAAGTTTGTAGGATCTTCCTCCGCACCAACCTTCTGTGAAACACGAGCCGCCATTGGCACTGCAGATACACCTGCGGAACCAATCAGTGGATTGATTTTTCCTTTTGTAAGGAAGCATAACAGTTTTCCGAATAAAACACCCGCAGCGGTTCCGACCATAAATGCAATCAGACCAAGTGCTACGATTTTAAGTGTGCTTACATTTAAGAATGCCTCTGCACTTGTAGATGCACCAACAGAGGTACCAAGCAAGATAACAACAATGTACATCAATGCATTGGAAGCTGTATCAGATAACTGACGAACCACGCCACTCTCACGGAAGAGGTTACCAAGCATCAACATACCAACAAGTGGTGCTGTTGTCGGTAAAATCGTACAAACTACAATCGTAACAACAATTGGGAATAAAATCTTTTCTAACTTGGAAACCGGACGAAGGTTCTGCATCTTAATGGCACGTTCCTTCTTGGTGGTAAATAACTTCATAATTGGTGGCTGAATAATTGGAACCAGTGACATATAAGAATATGCTGCCACGGCGATTGGTCCCATCAGGGCAGTCTGTCCTAATTTTCCGGCAAGGAAAATAGAAGTTGGTCCATCTGCTCCACCGATAATGGATACGGCTGCGGCTGCCTTATCGTTGAATCCCATCAGGATTGCAAGGATATAAGCTGAGAAAATACCAAACTGTGCCGCTGCACCTAACAGGAAGCTGATTGGGTTTGCAATCAACGGTCCAAAGTCTGTCATTGCACCAACCCCAAGGAAAATAAGGGATGGTAAAATTGACCATTCATCTAACGTATAAAAATAGTAGAGTAAACCACCTACACCATTACTTGTCTCCTCCGGGCTTGCAATAATATCCGGATAGATATTTACAAGAAGCATACCAAATGCGATTGGTACTAAAAGTAACGGTTCATAGCCTTTTTTAATCGCAAGAAACAGGAACACACATGCAACTGCAATCATCACATAATTGCCCCAGGTCAGATTGAAAAAGGCTGTCTGGTGAAGGAGGTTTCCCATTGTCTCCATAAAATAACTCATAGTTATCCTCCTAAAATTACTCGTTTAATGTTGCAAGTAAAGCACCTGCTTCTACCTGATCTCCAACTGTAACATCAATACTTGCCACGGTTCCATCCACCGGTGCAACAACTGGTGTTTCCATTTTCATAATCTCTAAGATAACAACCGGATCACCTTTCTTTACGGCTGTTCCTGGCTGTGCTTCTACTTTAAATACTTTTCCGGCTGCTCCGGCTTCAATCTTGATAGAACCTGCTCCTGTTGCTGCGGCTTTTGGTGCTGCAGCAGGTGCGCTTGCAACGGCTCTTCTTGGTGCTGTGGCAGCTGGTGCGCTTACAGCTCCGTTCTCTTCTACTGTCACATCATAAACATTTCCATTTACGGTAATTGTATAACTTTTCATTTTAATTCCTCCTGATTTCTATGAACTAATCTTTTACTGTCTCGTATCAATCTGATTTTGATTATCTACGATGAATGGAACGTACTACAAATGAGTCCGTAGAAGTTCCTGTACTTGCAGCAATTGCTGCAGAAATGACTGCCACAAGTTCTAAATCGTCTGTAAGATTTTCGACCGGTGCAGCCGATGGCATTACGGCTGGCTGCTCTGTATCTGCAACCGCATTCTTCTGTGTTTTCTTCTTCTGAAGATATGGGATGATATTAAAGCAATAGATAATCAGACTGATTAAAATCAGTACCACGAAAACAGTTCCCATTCCCATTAAGGTATTCAATCCTGCTTTCGCCATCTTCTCGCCGGTTGTATACACTTTGTCGACCGTATAGCTGGTTGGCCCCGCTTTCATATCGTTGTAGGAAAATACCATTGTAAATACAACATCGCGGTTTTCATACTTGATAACCTGCTCTGTCGAGAGTGTCTTGCCTGATTTGGTTACGGTAAACTCACCAAGTCCCTGATAAGCTCCGACGTCCTCTACCGATGTATCCCAGCCATCCACAAGTGCCACAATCGTGTCATCACCGTTTTCCCGGTAATAATTTTTCTCTTCATCAGAAAGCTGCATCAGCGCCTGAACCATTCCCTGTGATGTCTGTTCCAAATCAGAATAACTATATCCATTATAATCCACAGTTGTAGGATCCGTTCCACATGCTGAAAGTGCTAGCATAAAGAAGCACATTATCAGCACGAGCGATAATTTTTTCTTCATAAACTTCACCTTTCTATTTTGTTCCATGTTTCTTGTCTGGTCCGCTTACACATTTTGTATAAAGCATCTCAAATGCTGCGACAAGGTATTTTCTGGTATCAGCAGGCTCGATTATCAGGTCCACATAACCTCTTCTGGCTGCTGTTACAACATTTGACTGTAATTCTTCATATTCTTTTGCTTTCTCGTCAATCACATCCGCAGATGCATCTGCATACATGATTTTAGCTGCAAGCTTTGCATCCATCATGCCAACCTTTGTGTCTGCCCATGCATAAACCAGGTCAGATCCGATTGATTTTGAATTCATCATGACATAAGCACTTCCAAATGCATCCCCGATAATCAGATTTACCTTCGGACAGGTTGCTGCGGAAAATGCAGTTGTCATTCTTGCCAATGCCTTTGGCAATGTTTTTTCACTGCTCATGCATGCCTTGAATCCAACTATGTTTGTAAGTGAAAGAACCGGGATGTCAAATGCATCACAGAACTGAATAAACTCAGCCGCTTTGTTACATCCTTTTGCAGTAAGAACTGCTTTGAATTCTTCTGTCTTCTTTCCTTCTTCGTCGTAAACCTCTGTGCAGTTTGCAACGGCTCCAACGGTCATACCATTTAATTTCACAAAACCAGTTACCATGTTTTTCGCATAATCTGCTTTTGTCTCAAAGAAAGCATGTCCATCTGAAATCTCACTAAGGAGATATCTTGGGTCACCTTTCATCGCCTCCATGCTCTCGCATGCACGGTTCAAATCATCCACGCACTCATCTGTGTACACATCTCCTTCGTTGTTGCCAGGAAGAATACTTACCAGTTCCCGAATCTGTGCAATGATTTCATCCTCGGAACCGATTCCATCCAGGCATCCGGTATTCTCGCTCTGGAACGCTGCTGCGGATGAATCGCAGGTCTCGATTCTATTACCATCGATTGCATTTGGAGAATTGATAAACATTTTTGCTTTTGACTCCTCCATAAATGCAAAATCACACAATGCCGGAACGACTGCAAGTCCACCGCCACAGCTGCCAAATACAGCTGCAATCTGTGGCACAACCCCTTGTGCTGCAATCTCCTTGGCATAAATCTGTCCAAATCCGTCTAATGCATCGACGGATTCCTGCAGACGCATTCCTGCGCAGTCAATAAACCCAATCACAGGTGCCCCCATCTTCATTGCCATATCATAAACAGAGGCAATTTTCTTGGCATGCATTTCGCCAATGGTTCCGTTTAACACAGATGCATCCTGACTATAAAGGAAAACAAGATTTCCATCTACAAGTCCATGACCGATAATAACACCATCTGACGGTGTCTGTGTGTTTGCAAGGTTGAAATCTGTATTTCTTGCCGTAACAAGAGAACCGATTTCCATAAAGCTGTTCTCGTCGACTAACTTGGTAATACGCTGCATCGCCAAGCTATCTTTCATAGTACTCATTTTTTAGCCCTCCATCTATAAAAATTAATAAATTTCGCTATGTTAAATTGTATTACTTTTTGCTACATTTTTCAAGAATAATTGTTAATTTTTTCACGTATTTTACAAAAATTCTTAATTTCATTGTCAGTTCTATACAATTTACTTATTTTTCCAGATTTTTTAATGCCGCCTCTTTCAAAACCTGTTTGAAATACCACGCATAGTCCATCTTTCCTACATCCTTTGCAATTACAATCTCATCCTTTCGAAGGATTTCATCTCCAAGATGATAGGTGACTGTCCCGACAACGGTTCCTTTTTTAACGGGTGCCTGCAGCGATTTTTCCATCACGACTTCCCGCTCAACTGTTTCCCCCTTTTTTAATAAAAACGATTCCTGACCGTTTCCTTTTTGTATCATAAAATCTGCATATACACGCTCCCCTATCTTATCGCCCTTCCCGTCTGTGACCTCCATCTGCTCTAGCATATCGGCGGTTAACTCCTGTTCCTTTATCGATTGCTTTTCAAATGAATCCAGGCCGTACTGCATCAGCTTTTTCGTATCAGACCACTTGTATCCTTTGTTGTTTGGCCAGCCACATGCCAGCAAAGCAACAATCAGAGTCTTATCCCCCTGGCGCAGGGCACCTACATAACAATACCCGGCATTCCCGGTAAAACCAGTTTTCCCGGAAAGTGCCCCCTCCATCATCGTCAAAAACGCATTGTGATTGTTGCAGCAGTAATTCGCACGATTTTCAAGGTCACAAAACGTATGCTGCAGTGTCTGTGTAATATTTAAAAAATCTTCCGCTTTTGGGGACTGTGTGATACAATAGCGCATAATTTTGGCAAGGTCTTTTGCCGTCGTATGGTGGAACCCCTTTTCGTCCTTTGCATCCAGACCATTCGGTGTAATGAAGTATGAATTTTCGCATCCGATTTCCTGTGCTTTGTGGTTCATCATCTCTGCAAACCCTTCCACATTTCCCGCCGCATACTCCGCTAAAGCAACGGCGCAGTCATTAAAAGATTCCAACATTAATCCGTACAGTAAATCTTTCACCAAAAACTGCTGTCCCTTCTGCATCCCTAACCGCACCTTCGGCTGGGCGCACGCATAGTCCGATGCCATTGCGACACCATTCTGGTCGCAGTTTTCCAAAATGACAATACAGGTTAAAATCTTGGTTGTACTCGCATTCGCCATCTTATCCCCTGCATTTTTTTCATATAAAATTCTCCCGGAATCCGCATCCATGAGTACTGCAGACTTCGCATACAATTCCTGCTCCTTTGGTTCTTCCTGTGCCTTTACAATCATTGGATTTGAGAAAAAAAGTGCCAATATCAAAACAATTGCTGTGATTTTTTTCAACATACCCACACCTAACTGTGTTTTCCTTTATGTATATGTTTTTCTTTTTCCCATCATTCCATAGAAAAAAGCCGGATATTAAATATCCAGCTTTACGTTCATTTCTTCTTCTGCTTCCTGCTTAAATTCTTCTACCTGTACCGGGTTTAATACCGGCAGTTCCTCTATGGACTGTACCCCAAAGCTGCGCAGGAACTCTTCTGTCGTTCCAAACAAAAGCGGGCGTCCCGGTGCATCGAGTCTTCCAAGCTCGCAGATTAAATTATATTCTAAGAGTTTGTTTACTGCATGATCACAGGAAACACCCCTGATTTTTTCAATCTCAATTTTGGTAATCGGCTGTTTGTACGCAATGATGGAGAGCGTCTCAAGCAAAACATCCGTCAACACATGACGTTTTGGCTGTTTTGCAACCTTAATCAGATACTCGTACATCTCGGTATTCGTGCACATCTGGTAAGCTCCCTCTAACTCCATAATCTGTATGCCGCGTTTTTCTTCCTGATATTTTTTCATCAGATTTTCCACGATTGTCTTTGTCTCTTTTTGATTTAATTCAAGTGCGGCCGCAATTTTTTCAAGCGGCACCGACTCTCCCATCGTAAAAAGAATTGCCTCTACAATCGCCTCATAATTCATTTGTTCCATGTCTGCTCCCTTAAGCTACAATCTTTGACTCAATCCATATATCATCAAACGTATGTTCTTGTGAAATAAAAATCTTACCTGTCTTCATAAGTTCTAATATCGCAAGAAATGTTACAATCACTTCCATTTTTCCGGCCTGTTTTTCCAACAGATTGCGAAAACTGAAGCTCTGATGTGATTTACAGTATTCCTCTAAATAAAGCATCTTATCCGATAACGATACTTCCTCTTTCTCAATCTTGCCAAACTTCGAACGAATCGGGTCGACTTTATCTACCTGTTTTCGCATAATCGACTTAAAAATGTCATTTAACTTTGCAAGTGTCATATCGGACACCAGTTCTGTCAAATCCACCGGCTGTTCATACGCTAACACTTCCTTTGGAATCGTCGGCTCTTTAAACATGACCCTCTGGGCGTCCAGCTGCCTGTCACGCAATTCGTATGCCATACATTTGTACATCTTGTACTCTAGCAGCTGCTGAACCAGCTCTGCCCTTGGATCTTCTTCCTCTTCCTCCACCGTCTCCTGTTTTGGCAAAAGCATCTTGGATTTGATGTCAAGAAGCGTTGCCGCCATCACCAGAAATTCACTCATGACGTTTAAATCCTGCCGCTTCATCTCCGCAATATATTCCATGTACTGATTGGTAATCTCTACAATCGGAATATCATAAATATTCACTTTATTCTTCTCTAACAGATGCAGCAAAAGATCCAGCGGGCCCTCAAACACCTGCAATTTGACCGTCATGTCCATTGATATTGTCTTCCCTTCCGGTTTTGTCAATGAATTTATTCTACATGGAAACGGTAAAAATTTCAAGTACTATGCATATCGGACATCCTTTTCTGCTATCTTGTAATATAGCACAGTGGAATCTTTCTCTTCCATTTACCGAACTTTAGGAGGACTCTTATTTTGAAATGCTTTCTATCCATTCTTCTTAGCATGAACCTACTTTTTTCTTCCTTTACGGGATTTCTTCACACAGAAGCCCAGACAGAACTCGCTGTCTCGGCGCCAAGCGTTATTTTATTAGAAGCCTCAACCGGAACTATTTTATATGAAAAAAATGCACACGAAGTCCGCCACCCTGCCAGTATCACGAAAATCATGACACTGCTTCTTATTTTTGATGCGTTAGAAAGCGGACAGATTACACTTGATGACACTGTAACCGTTTCCGAATATGCCGCAAGCATGGGTGGTTCCCAGGTCTTTTTAGAGCCAGGCGAAACCCAGACGGTCAACGATATGATTAAATGTATCAGTGTCGCAAGTGCAAATGATGCCTGCGTTGCAATGGCAGAACATATCTGTGGCTCCGAGGAGGCATTTGTTGCCCGCATGAATGAACGTGCCAAAAATCTTGGCATGAATGATACCACCTTCGTCAATTGTTGCGGTTTAGACACCGAGGGGCACATGACTAGCGCTTACGATGTCGCCCTGATGTCCAGGGAACTTACCACCAAATACCCACAGATTCACGATTACTCCACCATCTGGATGGATACCATCACACACGTGACTGCAAGAGGAAGCAGTGAGTTTGGACTAACCAACACAAACAAACTCATCCGGCAATATGAATTTGCAACCGGTTTAAAAACAGGTTCTACAAACCTCGCAAAATATTGTGTTTCCGCTACCGCCGTCAAAGATGGCATGGAACTGATTGCCGTTGTGATGGGCGCTCCTGACCATTCGGTCCGTTTTTCGGATGCCGCATCCCTTCTTAATTACGGTTTTAGTGTATGCCGCATTTATACAGACCAAAACGAAGACTCCCTCTCACCCCTTTTGGTAAAAAAAGGAACTTCTGATACGGTAAGCGTCCACTACGAATGCCCTTTTCAATATGTGGATACCACCGGCAGTGATTTATCTGGAATCCAAAAACAATTAAAACTCCCGGAAACGGTCACCGCTCCCATTCAAAAAGGGGACATTGCAGGTCAGGCCGTCTATCTTTTAAACAATGAGGAAATCGGCAGCGTCAATTTGCTCTTTGATGAAACGGTTCCCGCTGCAACCTTCCGTGACTCTTTTCTAAAAATCTTATCGTTCTATCTTCCAACATAAAAACGGCAGAGGAAATCTGGTGTCTGCAAATTTCCTCTGCCCTCTCTTTTTTCCTTACAAAAGAGGCGCAAATAACCGCAAAATACTTTGCACGAAACGCACAATCAGATTGCGCTCTGTGCAAAACTGCAGCGATACCTCCTCTGATTTTTCAAAGGTGTCAAGTGCATCCTCTTTTACCTGCATCACAGCACTTGACTGGTACAAAAATATACCACATTCAAAATGCAGATACAGACTTCTAAAGTCAAGATTGATGCTGCCGACTGTCGCAATCTCATCATCGCAGACAAAACATTTTGCATGGATAAATCCTGGTGTGTATTGGTAGATTTTCACACCACTTCGAATCAACGGCTCATAATAAGACTGGGTCAGCAAAAATACCAGTTTTTTGTCTGGAATTCCCGGTGTGACAATTCGAACATCCACACCACTTTTCGCCGCATTGCAAAGACAGGTCAACATCTCGTTGTCTGTAATCAGATACGGTGTAAAAATGTAGACATAATGTTTTGCATGGCTGATGATATTTAAGTAAACATTCTCTCCGACATTCTCGTGATCGAGTGGCGAATCTCCATATGGCTGGACAAAACCATCCTGCACAAATGGCTGCCTTCTGAATTTGGATGGATGGTATTTTTCGTAATCCTCTGTGGTACGGTTAATGTAATTCCACATTTCTAAGAACATGAGCGTAAAACTCCAGACCGCCTCACCCTCAATCCGGATTCCGGTATCCTTCCAATAACCGAATCGTTCTACCTTGTTAATGTATTCATCCGAAAGGTTGATTCCGCCGGTAAATCCGACTGTGCCATCCACGACTAAAATTTTCCTGTGATCACGGTTGTTCATAATAATCGAAAGGATGGGACGGAACGGATTAAATGCCGCACATTTGATGCCTTTTTCCTGCAAAATCTTATAATAGCGAGGTGGTAACGTGCTGATACAGCCTACGTCGTCATAAATCAGGCGCACCTCAACGCCCTCTTTTACCTTACGCGCCAGAATCTCTACCATCTGGTCAAACATTTCCCCCGGCTGGATAATAAAGTATTCCAGAAAAATAAAATGTTTTGCACTCTCTAGCGCACGCAGCATCTCCGGGAACATCTCTTCCCCACAACGATAATAGGATGTCGATGTGTTCTCATACACCGGATACTTCGCCCAGTCATTGATATATTTTGACTGGCAATATACGGATTCGTCTTTTTTTCTTACTTCCTCTAGCACATCCTGATTGATTGCCAGATGTGGCACAACCTCCTGGTTCACACGCCGCAAGCGTTCCCTGGTGCGTTTCGTCAATTTTGATCTTCCAAACACGTAGTAAGTCAAAATACCAAGTACAGGGGATAACAGCAGCAAAAAGGTCCACGACACCTTGTAACTTGGGTTTATCCATTTATATACCATACTAAGAACCACTAACACCGCGATAATACGAATCAAAAGGTTCATATAGGTAAACTTAATGCTAAACTGATACAACACCAAAAACATCCACGCAAACTGTAACAGCATCGCAAATATCCCAATGACAAGTCTTCCCAAAAGCATGTGACTTAATTTCTTCATCTGTATTCCCCCTATTCCTAGCCTATTGTACCTCATTTTTACAGGGGAAGTCAAATTTGCTTCCTTTTTCACCATTTTCCCTCTCGGATTAAATTTTCTACATGCACAATTCCCCAGCATTTTTTTCCAATCTGTCTGCCCCTTGGATATGCACGCTCATACAAACGTAGTTTGATTTCCTGAGGTGTAAAATCGGGATGCAGTTCTGTCAAAAGTGCAATGGAACCGCTGACAACGGGTGCCGCCATCGATGTTCCGCTCTTTACGGTATACCCTTTCATATTCTTATTGCAGCTGATAATATTGGTTCCCGGCGCCAAAATCTCCGGTTTTACAATGCAGCACGCGGTCGGTCCACTTCCACTGTATCCTGACTCAAGACCATTTTTCAATGTGACCTGTTCCGTATCATCACAGCTTCCAACGGTGACAATTTTCCTGGATATTCCCGGAACGGTAACCGTATTTTCTTTTGGCCCGTTATTGCCTGCCGCCGCCACGACCACAATTCCTGCGTCCCACAGTCTTTCCACAGCCTCAAGAAGCGCAAGCTGCTCTTTTTTCCCGGCATCCGGCAGCATGCCAACGGAAATATTTAAAATTCGAATGTGGAAACGTTCCCGGATACGAAGCAGATAATCGACTGCCTCTAACATATTTTGTGTACTTCCATTTCCTTTCGCATCTAATACTTTTAGTGAAATCAGCCTTGCCTTTGGTGCGATTCCCATATAATTTCCTTTTTTATTTAAAATGGATTGCATGCCATTTCCAGCCAGAATGCCGGCAATGTGTGTGCCATGTCCATTATCATCATATAAGCCAATCCGGTTCTGGCAGAAATCGCGAAACAGCACAATTCGATCCTTCAAATCCGGATGTGGCACAATCCCGGTGTCCATAACCGCTATTGTAACATTTTTCCCGCTCAACCCCATTTTATATGCATAATCAGCATGAATATATCTTCGTACTCGTTCCATCGCAGTCTCCATTTTTGCATGAAAAAATTCTTCACACGGTTCCATCTTAGCAGAGTTTTCTTTCTAAATTATATGAAAAAAAGGAAAACATGTGCCTGCCGGCTTAAGTACCTACGATTTTTGCAATAAAAAAAGACGATGCATTGTCAGATTTTCTTCCACAAATACATCGTCTTTCTATACTTACGCTCTTATGCAATTTATACTTGTACAAATTTCGCGTTTAAAACATCTGTTTTGCAAACTATGCCTCTTCTTTTACATCTTTCATGGAGAAGCTGATACGTCCCATCTTGTCTTTTCCAAGGCAAACAACTCTTACAGTCTCACCTAATGTAAGAACGTCTTCTACATGGTTGATTCTTTCTTTGGAAATCTTGGAAATATGAACCATTCCTTCTTTTCCCGGTGCAAACTCGATGAAGGCACCGAATTCTTTGATGCTGACAACTTTTCCAGTGAATACCTGTCCTTCTTCAAAGTCAGTTGTGATAATCTTAATCATCTCAACTGCCTGATCCATCTTCTCTGCATCTGTACCGCATACGGAAACTGCTCCGTCATCTGTGATATCAATCTTCACACCGGTACGGTCGATAATCTCGTTGATGGTCTTTCCTCTCTGTCCGACAACATCGCCAATCTTAGCAGGGTCAATCTGAATCTGAACAATCTTTGGAGCATATTTTCCAACTTCTTTTCTTGGCTCTGCGATTGCTTTTGACATGACTTCATCCATGATATAAAGTCTTGCTTCTCTTGTTCTTCGGATTGCTTCCTCTACGATAGGTCTTGTTAATCCGTGAATCTTGATATCCATCTGGATTGCAGTAATACCTTTATGAGTACCGGTTACCTTAAAGTCCATATCTCCAAAGAAATCCTCTAATCCCTGGATATCCGTTAAAACGATGTAATCATCGTCTGTCTCGCCTGTTACAAGACCACAGGAAATACCTGCAACCATCGCTTTGATTGGAACACCGGCAGCCATAAGTGACATACAGGATGCACAGGTAGATGCCATGGAAGTAGAGCCGTTGGACTCAAATGTCTCAGATACTGCACGGATGGTGTATGGGAATTCTTCCACTGATGGAAGGACTGCCATAAGCGCTTTCTCAGCCAAAGCACCATGTCCAATTTCACGACGTCCCGGTCCACGGGATACTTTTGTCTCACCAACAGAGTATGCTGGGAAGTTGTACTGATGCATGTATCTTTTTGTTGTAATATTTTCATCTAATCCGTCGATTTTCTGTACTTCAGATAATGGAGCAAGTGTAACAACGTCACAAATCTGAGTCTGTCCACGTGTAAACATTGCGGAACCATGCACTCTAGGAATCAAATCAACCTCAGCTGCAAGTGGACGAATCTGATCGATGGCACGACCATCTGGACGTTTGTGATCTTTTAAAATCATCTTACGGACAGTCTTCTTCTGGTACTGATATACTGCCTCGCCTAATACTGCAAGCCATTCTTCGTTCTCTGCAAATGCCTCTGCAAATTTATCTGTAATGTTACGGATATTCTCTTCACGAACCTGTTTTTCATCTGTGAAAACAGCCTCTTCCATCTGTTCCGGTGTTACGATTTCTCTCATCGCAGCAAACATCTCTTCTGGAATGGCACAGCTTGTATATTCGTGTTTCTTCTTGCCAACCTCGGCAACAATCTGGTTCATAAATGCAATGATGGTCTGGTTTACTTCATGGCATTTGTAGATTGCTTCAATCATTTTATCTTCTGGAACTTCGTTTGCTCCAGCTTCAATCATGATTACTTTTGTGGAAGTAGATGCAACGGTAAGCTGTAAATCACCGTTATCCCAATCTTTCTGGGATGGGTTTACGATAAACTCTCCATCTACCAATCCCATCTGTGTCATTGCACATGGACCGTCAAATGGAATATCAGAAATTGTAGTTGCAAGTGCTGCACCAAGCATTGCGACAACCTCAGGTCTGCACTCTGTATCTACGGACATTACCATATTATTTAAGGTTACATCATTTCTGTAATCTTTGGGGAATAATGGTCTCATAGGGCGGTCAATAACACGGGAAGTAAGCACTGCATTTTCGGATGCTTTTCCTTCTCTTTTGTTAAATCCACCTGGGATTTTTCCTACGGCATACATTTTCTCTTCATATTCCACACTCAATGGGAAGAAATCAATCCCATCTCTTGGTTTGTCAGATGCAGTTGCTGTGGATAATACCGTAGTATCTCCATATCTTAATAAAGCTGCACCATTTGCCTGCGCACATACTCTTCCGATATCAACGGTAAGCGTTCTGCCTGCAAGTTCCATTGAAAAACTTTTATACATTCTTTCTCTCCTTTTTCGAATTCTTCGTATTTTATAAAAAACAGAAGTCCGAAACTACTGAACAATACACGTTTGTACCATGCACTTTTCAGTGGTCTCGGTATAAACTTCTGTATTTCATCAATATAACTACTTTTGTACTTATACGCACTGTCATTAGTTATGAAAATAGAGCGGTATCTCTCCGCTCTATTCCAAATAACACAATTATTTTCTAAGACCTAAACGCTCAATTAAAGAACGATATCTTTCGATATCTGTTTTCTTTAAGTATGCTAATAAACCACGTCTCTGACCTACCATTTTAAGAAGTCCTCTTCTGGAATGATGATCTTTCTGGTTAACTTTTAAATGCTCTGTTAACTCTTCGATACGTGCTGTTAAGATAGCGATCTGTACTTCTGGTGAACCTGTATCTCCAGGTGTTCTACCATATTCTGCAATAATTGCCTGTTTCTTTTCTTTTGCGATCATGTTCTGATCCTCCTTTTATTTTTTCATCGCCCATTTAAGTATGATACTCAGCAGAAGGTCGGAGTGTCCATCAACCGAATACGGGTTAAATCATACTTGTATAGTATATCATATCCATTTTGCCTTGTAAACATGAAAATTCAAATTTAAGGCAACCCACAAATGTGTAAGCCACAAGCATTAATCGCCTAACACTCTTACCACACAGATTGGGGAACGGTAAAATGCATTGGAAATCTTAATACCGGTCTTCTTATTACTTGCATGTACAATCTGACCGTTTCCGATATAAATTGCAACATGGTTAATACTCTTGCCACTTCCGTAGAAGAACAAATCACCCGGCTGTGCTTCCGATGCGGAGACTCTGGTTCCGCAATTTGCCTGCGCTTTTGAAGAATGTGGCAGGTAAACGCCATAGTTTGCCATGACACTCATGGTAAATCCAGAACAGTCGGCTCCTTTTGTCAAGCTTGTACCACCCCAGACATATGGGTTTCCAACAAACTGTGTCGCATAGGAAACAACCGATACCCTCACATCTGAGATTCCCTGACCATATTTTAACTCTGTTATCGTCTGTGCCTTTGGAAGCTGTTCGGATACTTCAACATAATCTGCTGAAATATAGCCTTCCTCATCATCCACAGATACTTTATACCAGCCGTCTAATGCTTCTAATACTTCCAATTCCTCACCGGTACCCACCAATGCGACAATTCTGCAATCGGTATTGGTTGCTTCACGCACGTAAAGGGTTGTCGTATTTACTTTTGCAACTGTTGTCTCAATCTCAGCTGCCCTTGCTCTTGCTGCATCTCCAGTCAGTAAAAATTCCGATGACACATAACCGGTTACATTTCCGGATGAAATCTTCGTCCATTCACCGTCTACCTCTAAGATCTCACAAGCTGCATCTCCCTGCATCTTACCCACGATGTCAGAATCTGTGGTTGCCTGTTCTCTTACATTTAAATTGCCTTCCACGCTGGCTATTCCAAGATTGGTATATCCACAAATAGTCGTATCCTGTGTGTTCTCCGTATTTTCTGCACTTTCTGCATTCTCTTCCTGTCCGGCTGCTGTTACCACAGTATCAGTCTCGGATACTGTTGCGGTCAGTGGAAGATTCTCTATATTGGATGCAAGGCTAAGGGCAACTCCTGATGCAACGTTCTGATTCAAAGAAACGTTTGCAAACTCGGATGAAACACCTGCTGTTACGGATGCATCCTGATTTTTATTTCTGTCTTTCTCCTGATTGCTGATACATGCTGCTGAAACAACAAGCGCTCCAATTACCACGGCACTTATTGCTTTTGAATAATTCGATTTCATTCCTGATCTCCATTCCTCAGATTTTTCAGCGTAATCACTAAAATTATAATTTCATTTCATTATAACAATCACTTATGACAATGTCAACATATATTTGTAACAATTCCGTAATATTTGATTTCCCACTTTCTGGCAAATCTCGGAACATATTCCTTTTATTTTTGAAAAAATCTTTCTGCCGTCGCGACGTCCTGTTGCATCTGATTCTTTAAACTCTCCACCGAATCAAACTTTTGTTCCGGGCGGACAAACTTTAAGAATTCCACTTTCACTTCTTTTCCATAGAGGTCTTGCGCTACATCCAGAATATGGGTCTCGACGCCAACCGGATTCTCACCTGCAATTGTAGGCTTTCTTCCGACATTCGTCACACCATGGTATTCTTTTCCGTCTATCAGCACCTTGGAAACATAGACCCCAAACGGTGGCAGCAGTTTTTCTTTTGGTGGAAGTAAATTGATGGTTGGAATTCCAATCGTTCGTCCGATTTCTTTTCCATGTTCTACTTTTCCACATACAAAATATGGATAACCCAAAAGATGATTTGCCTTCTCGATATGTCCAAGTTCCACTTCTTCTCTTACAAATGTGCTGCTGATGTCTCTTTCGTCTTCTTTAATTTTCTTGACGACAATGACCTCATAGCCGAGTTCTTCTGCCATATCACGAAGCATGTGATAGTCTCCGCACCTGTTATGTCCGAAGTGAAAATCATCCCCCACAACAAAACATTTCACATGCAGTTCCTTTACAATTTTTCGCACAAAGTCCTGCGCCTCCATGCACATAATTTCCCTGGTAAACGGACACTCAATCAGATAATCCACACCAAGCTGTTCTAGAAGATGCATTTTTTCTTCATTTGTCGTCAAAACATGCTGCATGGCATGTTCTACATTCTGACGCGGCGGAATGTTAAACGTAAAAATTGCCGCACTTAATCCTTCCTTCTTTTTTTGAAACAAATTTTCCAAAAGAAGGTCATGTCCACGGTGAACACCATCAAATTTTCCAAGTGAAAGCACCGTGTTTTCTTCAATATTAAAATCTACCGTATCTTTGATATATTTCATGTCTCTATAAACATCTTTGCCGGCTTGTAATTCTTTTGAACTGGTTTGTATTCATATAAGCCGATAAAGCAATCCTTTTCATCATAAATACGAATCGGTGTCTCTTCCCATTCGCTTTGATAATTCTGGAAAAATTCTTTTTCCAGACGATTTCCATTGTATAACACTTTGTCATAGTTCTGCAAAACCACTGCCTTAGGATACTGCACAAAAACAGAATCTACCGGTTGTATAAAAGAAAACGTTTTGGCGCTCCACTCTGCCGGCTCCATTCCCGCTCCCTCTTTTGCAACAAGTTCTTCAATCTGTCCTAATGTCAGTGCATCTTCTACGAAAAATTTCGAAACTTTTGTGCGGAGCAGACTCTCCATGCAGGCTCCACAACCTAATTTTTCTCCGATATCCTGACAAAGCGTTCTGATATAGGTTCCTTTGGAACACTCCACTTTCATTGTGACCCTTGGGAGTTCTATTTTTTCAATCTCAATCGAAAGAATCCGAACCGGTCTCGCCTTACGCTCTACCGTCTTTCCTTCCCTTGCGAGATCACAAAGCTTTTTCCCATTCACTTTTAACGCGGAATACATCGGCGGAACCTGCTCATAATCGCCCACAAAAGACAGTACTGCATCGCGAACTTCCTGCTCACTCACACAGACTTCCCGCTCCTGTAACACGGTGCCGGACATATCCTGGGTATCCGTCACTTTTCCAAGAAGCATCACCGCTTTGTACTCTTTGTTCTTATCCGTCAAAAGGTCACAGACTTTTGTCGCTTTTCCAAGGCACACCGGAAGCACCCCCTGTGCATCCGGGTCAAGTGTACCGGTGTGTCCAATCTTTTTTTGTTTCAGGATTCCTCTTAACTTTGCAACAACATCAAACGAGGTATATCCTTTTTCTTTATAAACGTTAATGATTCCGTTAACCATATGATTCCTTTTTACTGTTCTAACTGTTTTGCCACGTCCGCTACAATCGTCTTTATAATCTCATCTGCACTGCCGTTCATTGTGATTCCGGCTGCTCTTGCATGACCACCGCCACCGTATTTAACAGCAATTTTTGACACATCCACATTGCCGCTTGACCTGGTGCTTACCTTGAAGCTTCCACCTTCATTTTCATACAAAAAGATAGCCGCCTCCACATCTTTTGTCACACGTAACTGTGCCACAATTCCTTCTAAATGTTTCGGAAGCACGTCAAAACGCTTCATTTCTTCCTGTGTAATCACAGAAACAATGCATTTTCCATCGAGATAAAGTTCACTTTTCACCAAAGCCTGTCCCATAATACGGTTTTGATTATAGGTTTTTGTAAAAAAGGTTTCATCCACAATCTTTGAAAAGTTGATGCCACATTCCATCAGAACACCGGCTGCCTGCATGGTTTTTGCCGATGTACAGGAATACTGGAACACACCCGTATCATGAATGATTCCGGTATAGATGCATTCTGCAATCTCTTTGGTGAGACGTTCCTTTGGAAGCAATTCAAAAATCAATTCCGATGTAGAGCTTGCCAGCGGAAAGATGTAATTGTCATCCGCAAAACTTTGGTTGCTGACATGATGATCAATGCAGGCTGTTCTTTTTGCACATTCAAAGTAATGCGCCGCATCGCCTAATCTTCCAACATCTCCGCAGTCCTGTGCAATAAACAAATCGTAAACTTTTTGCTCTTTCTGCGGTAATTTGATTTGCTCTGCTCCCGCCATAAATTTAAAAATGTTTGGGATTGGCTCTAAATAGACACAGACTTCTATCTCTTTGTGATATGTCTTAATATAGTTATATGTAGCAAGGCAGGAGCCTACGCAGTCGCCATCCGGTCTGACATGACCTGCAATTGCAACTGTTTTTGCTCCTGTTAATAAAGAATCTAAATCTTTCATCCAACATTCCTGCCTTTCCGGACACAAGGATTATTCTTCGATATCCTTTGTCACATCATCAATCATTTTTGACATCTTTACACCGTACTCAATCGACTGGTCTAAGATAAATTTAATCTCCGGTGTTTTTCTTAAATTGATGGTTTTTGCAAGTTTGCTTCGAATAAATCCTTCTGCACTCTTTAAGCCGGCAAGTGTAGCCTGCTGTGACTCTTCATCCCCGAGAACACTGATATATGCCTTACAGGTTTTTAAATCTGGAGCCACTTCAACCGTAACTACGCTTGTCATTGGATTGATGCGTGGATCTTTGATTTCTCCACGAATAATATTGCTTAACTCACGTAATACTTCCCCATTAATTCTGGTGTTTTTGATACTATTTTTTCTCATTGATTTCTCCATTCAAAGATGTATTGCCACATAAGGGGCAATACATCAAAAAACTTCACACAATTCTACGTTTTAGCGAGGAACCTCTACCATAATATATGATTCAACCTGATCAAGTTCCTGAATGTCATTGAATCCGTCAAATACAAGACCACATTCGTATCCTGCTTTTACTTCTTTCACATCATCTTTAAATCTCTTTAAGGATGCAAGATCTCCTTCAAAAATCTGCTCGCCTTCACGTGTAATACGGACTTTACATCCTCTCTGGAATGCTCCGTCAAGCACATAAGAACCTGCAATATTACCGATTCCGGATGCCTTAAAGATCTGGCGGATTTCTGCGTGTCCAATGACTTTTTCTTCATAAACAGGGTCTAACATTCCCTTCATGGCTGCAGCGACATCTTCGATTGCGCTATAAATAACTTTGTACAATCTCACATCCACGTTTTCACGCTCTGCTGTCACTTTTGCAGTTGGGTCCGGACGAACATTAAATCCAATGATGATGGCATTGGATGCGGATGCTAAGATAACATCAGATTCGTTGATGGCACCAACACCGCCGTGAATAACTTTTACCACAACTTCTTCGTTTGATAATTTTACAAGTGACTGTTTCACTGCTTCCACAGAACCCTGAACATCTGCTTTTACAATGATATTAAGCTCTTTTACATTTCCAGACTGAATCTGTGAGAACAAGTCATCTAAGGACATCTTCGCTTTTGTATCCTCAATCAGCTTATTCTTGCCTTCTGAAATATAAGTCTCGGCAAATGCTCTTGCCTCTTTCTCAGAATCACAGCAAACAAATGTTTCCCCTGCATCCGGTACATTGGAAAGACCAAGAATCTCTACTGGTGTAGATGGTCCTGCTTCTTTTACTCTGCATCCCTTATCATCAATCATAGCACGCACTTTACCAAAGCTGCTTCCGCATGCGATTGGATCTCCAACGTGAAGGGTACCTTTCTGTACCAAAACAGTTGCAACAGCACCACGACCTTTATCAAGCTGTGCTTCAATAACAAGACCACGTGCATTACGTTTTGGATTTGCTTTTAACTCTAAAACTTCTGCTGTTAAAAGAATCATTTCAAGCAGGTTCTCGATACCTTCGTGTGTACGGGCAGATACCGGACAAAAGATTGTGCTTCCGCCCCAGTCTTCCGGAATTAACTCGTATTCGGATAATTCCTGTTTTACACGCTCAATGTTTGCACTTGGCTTATCAATCTTGTTGACAGCAACAATGATTTCAACACCAGCTGCTTTTGCATGGTTGATTGCTTCGATTGTCTGAGGCATAACACCATCATCTGCAGCGACAACAAGGATTGCGATATCGGTAGAATTTGCACCACGCATACGCATTGCAGTAAATGCTTCATGACCTGGTGTATCTAAGAATGTAATATTCTGGTTGTTAATAGATACAACGGATGCACCGATGTGCTGTGTGATACCACCAGCCTCGCGGTCTGTTACTCTTGTAGAACGGATTGCATCCAATAAGGATGTTTTACCGTGGTCAACGTGACCCATAACACAAACTACCGGTGGACGTGGAACTAATGTTTCTTCTGCTTCCTCATCCTCTTTTAATAACTCTGCAATAACATCAATCTTCTCTTCCGGCTCACAGATACAGTTGAATTCCAATGCGATTTCTTCTGCTGTATCGTAATCTACTTCCTGGTTTACGGTTACCATGGTTCCCTTTAAGAATAACTTTTTCACAATGACAGATGGCTGAACTTTCATCTTGTCTGCAAGTTCACGGATGGTAAGTTTCTCTGGAAGTGTTAATGTCTTGATTACATCTTCTTCCTGTTTTGGCTGTGGCTGCTGAGGTTTCTTCTTTCCACCGTTTTTCTCAAGGTTTACATAACGTTCCTGTTTCTTACCTAATGCATCATGATCGTTACGCTTATTATTACGGTTTTTATCGTTCATACGATCTCTGGATTCTTTTCCTCTTAATTCTTCAGCAGGTGCTGCATCTTTCTTGAAACGATCAATTTCGCGATCCAGTCTTCCACCGCCATTATTTCCACGGTAATTGCCATTGCGGTTATCACCGCCTCTGCCACCCTGGCCATATCCACCACCGTTTGGTCTCTGACCCTGGTAGTTTCCTCTCTGTCCATTTCCGGATGGTCTTCCATTACGGTCTGCGTATGGACGGTCTCCCTGTGGACGGTTTCCATTGTTACGGTTGTACTGTGGGCGATCCCCCTGTGGACGGTCTCCGTTGTTACGATTGTACTGTGGACGGTCTCCGTTATTGCGGTTGTACTGTGGGCGGTCCCCATTGTTACGGTTGTACTGTGGGCGGTCTCCCTGTGGACGGTCTCCGTTGTTACGGTTGTACTGTGGGCGGTCTCCATTGTTACGATCTGTCTGTGGACGATCCCCCTGTGGACGTCTGTCTGTCTGAGGTCTTGTTCCCTGATTCTGTAGGCGGGTACCTTCTTTTGCAGCACCAGTTGCATCACTCTTTTGTCTGTTTCCGTCATTTTGAGGTCTTGCCCCCTGTGTACGATCTGAATTTCTCTGCTGTCCTGGTCTTCTGGTTGTACCATTCTTACTGTTCTGTGGATTAAAGACTGCTGTTATACTGGATTTTTTCTTTGGTCTGTCACCATTTTTTTCCTCAACAGCTTTTTCTTCCTTCTTTTCTGCCACAGGCGCAGCTTTTACTTCTTCTTTCTTGGAACCACCCTTATGAAATTTCTTACGGATAATCTCCTGTGCAGCATCATCTACACTACTGCTGTGTGACTTTACTGCATATTCTGTTGTGCTTAACGCATCTATAATCTCTTTTGAATTGATATCTAATTCTTTTGCTAGCTCATGAACTCTCATTTTTGCCATATATCTTAACTCCTCCGTTATTCAGTTGTTGTTGTCAGTTTCAATTTATCTTCTACCGATTTTGCAAGACCTTCGTTTATCACTGCAAGTGATGCCCGGAATTCTCTTCCAATACAATGACCTAATGTTTCTTTGTCCGCATACTCGTACATTGGGACCTCATAAAAATCTGTCATATTTCGAAACATCTTTTTTGTATTCTCAGAGGAATCCCCCGCAACAATCACAAGATAAGCTTTGCCGTCTTTGACTGCTTTCTCTGTAGAAAATTCGCCACTTACGACACTGCCGGATTTTGCTGCAATCCCCAGCATGGATAATACTTTATCTGGTTTCAAGCTCTTCCATCTCCTTTGTCAGCATCTCATACACTTCTTTTGGAATCGGCATCTTAAACGAGCGCTCTAACCCTTTTCCCTTGATTGCCTTTTGCAGACATTCCATGGATGGACAAAGATAAGCTCCTCTGCCATTTTTTCTTCCGGTTGCATCTAAGACGATTTCTTCTGAAGTTTCCGATGATGAAGTTTTTAAAACACGAATCAAATCTTTTTTGGCTTTCATTTCACCACAGCCGATGCACTGGCGCATCGGGATTTTCTTATTTGTCATCTTTTATTCTTCGCCGTCCTCTGAAAACTCTTCCTCTGTGTATTCTTTTTCTTCGTATTCACCATCTTCATAATATTCATCGTCTTCATAATCATTCTCATAATCCATGAAGTCACCGGATTCTCTTGCCTGAGTCTCGCTCTTGATGTCAATCTTAAATCCGGTCAGACGTGCTGCGAGACGCGCATTCTGTCCTTCTTTACCGATTGCAAGCGATAACTGGTAATCTGGAACAACCACTTTTGCAGTTTTTTCTTCTGCATCTGCAATAACGGAAATAACTTTTGCAGGACTTAATGCATTTTCAATCATCATAGCTGGGTTTTCATTCCAGGTAATGATGTCAATTTTTTCTCCGCGAAGTTCGTTTACGATTGCATTTACTCTGGCACCGTTCATACCAACACATGCTCCTACTGGATCTACATCCGGATCATTTGACCATACTGCAATCTTTGTTCTGCTTCCTGCTTCTCTTGCAATTGCTTTGATTTCAACGATACCATCACGTACCTCTGTCACCTCAGATTCGAACAAACGTTTTACTAATTCTGGATGTGTTCTGGAAACAAGAATCTTTGGTCCTTTTGAAGTAGCTTTTACTTCTAAAATGTAAACTTTGATTCTTTCTGTTGGTTTGAATACTTCACCTTTTACCTGCTCATTCTCTGTTAAAATGGCATCTACTTTACCAAGGTTGATGCTAACATTTTTTCCAACGTAACGCTGAACAATACCTGTTACAACATCTTTTTCCATGCTGTAATACTGATCATAAAGAACTTTACGCTCTTCTTCTCTGATTTTCTGTAAAATCACGTTCTTTGCATTCTGTGTTGCAATACGACCAAACTCTTTGGATTTTACTTCTACTTTTACGATATCTCCTAAATCAAATTTGGAATCAATCATTTTTGCATTTGCAAGACTGATTTCCATGATTGGATCTTCTACGGTCTCAACAACTGTTTTCTCCTGGTACACATTGAACTCGCATGTCTCCGGATCAATATAGACCTTAACATTCTCAGATTTTCCAAAATGGTTTTTGCAGGCTGTGACAAGGGAATTCTCAATTGCCTCAAGCAAAGTGTCTTTGCTGATATTTTTCTCCTGCTCTAAAATATTTAACGCTTCTAACAATTCGTGGTTACCACTCATTTTTTTATCCTCCTATTCTATCCTACGACACCAAAATATCTTCTTATTAAAAATCAAATGCTAGACGAATGATTGCAATCTCTGACTTTTGAAATGTAAGTTCTTCTCCATCTTCTGTTTCAATGGTTACCGTTGCATCGTCATACGATTTTAGAATTCCATAAAACTCTTTCTCATGATTAATGGCACGGTATGTTCTGATTTCCAATTCTTTTCCAACACTGCGCTTGTAGTCCTTCTCTTTCTTTAACGGCCTTCCAAGACCCGGAGAGCTGACCTCAAACGTGTAGGAACCTTCCACATAATCCTCACGGTCTAATATCTCATTCATTTCACGTGACACATCTGCACAATCATTTGATGTGATACCACCTTCTTTATCAATATAGACACGCAAATACCAGGTGCTTCCTTCTTTTACATACTCCACATCCACAAGTTCAAAATTTCTTTTCTCTAAGATTGGAGTAATCCATTTTTCTGTCGTTGCTTCATATTCTTCTCTCTTCGACATTTTTACACCTCTTTCCTATATTCAATTTTCTTTGGCTTTTCGCCTTTAAACGTGAATTGAGAGAGGACCTTTGCCCTCTCTCAATCTAATCACCGTGTTATCACATAATAGGATATCACGTCTTTGTTTAAAATGCAAGTGTTTCTGTTATTTTATCTTAAAAAAAACAAAGCGCTTCGTCCGACAGTTTATAATCTATCTCAATCCAACTCTTAATCTGGTATTTTTCCTTCTCTGATATGTTTCCTCCATATGTCTCCACTCATTATAAATGCCTTCATCATTTTCGTTAAGCATTTCGTAATATTTCTTTTTTACTTTAAATACCCTTGTCTAACCAACTCCTGTAGAATTTTTTCTTTCTTTTCATTATGTCCTAATTTTACCCATGAACTGTGTTTTACGTCAAACATCTCTATTTCCTCTAAATGTTCTCCAAAATCATTGTCTTCAACCATTTTTTCAAGGCAATATGGACATTTTGCATTTAGAACATTTTGCATGTGTAACAATTAATTTCATTTTTTCTACCCATAATCAATCTCCTATTGGTCAAACCCAAATAATGGATTAGCTTCACCAGTTCTTAATCATGTCCCAGCCTCTAGATTTACATCACAAATATATTTAGGTGTATTTGGCAATGCAAATTTATTCTGTATTTTCTTGACCGTTGTTTCTTTTTCTTGTTAATGAAATGGCAGATATCACTTTATAGTTCTCTTCGACTACTTAATCAATATAATCTTCAAATTTATAGGAAAACAAAAGCGATTTCTCTTTATTTAGCATCATAATCAATTTAGAAAAATACCATTCAAAATTAGTCAATGAATTTTTCTCTTCCCCTATTGTATTTCGATTAATATCAATTGAAATAACCACTTTTTGCACATTTCTTGCCAAAAGTGATACACCATGAGACGTACCCTCATAAAACAAATGAATTCCAACTAATTCACCCTTTTGTTGTTTCACCACTAATATTTTTTTAAGTTCCTCATAAGAAATATTATCTTCCTGCCAGCAAAAATCCTCATCATCTCCAATAGGTAAATATTCTATATTACCCTTCTCATTGTGTACAGTCCACCCCCCATTACACAACAAATCTACTAAAAGAGTAATGTCTCTTTGTTCACATATACAATTTAGTTCTATCATTGCTTCTCTCGCCATAAGTCGTCTCTCCTAATCTAAAATTTCAGTAAAAGGAATTCCCTTTTTTGTAAGCCACGTTTTTATTGAATCTGGAATAGGTGTATTAGAAAATATTTCGTATGATGCCTCATTTTGGGTGGCAATTCGCAATCTATCTCCCATATCAGACTTAAATTTAGCTAACTTATTGGGATTATTCTCTAACATATCCCAATATTGTCCTGATTTAGCCTCCCACCATCGATTACCAATACCACCATCAAAGTCACGTCCACAAACAGTGAACGAACCATTTCCACCAATTTCGTTTGTTAGATAATCCTCAAAATCGTGTCCTATTAAACCTTTTGCAGAATTACTGCCGCCCCCTGCAGCCAGACCTTCTTCTAACCCTTTTACCGTTTCAGCTGTTTCGGCTCTTTCTAGCCCTTCAGCTGACTTAGCTATCTCTGCCCCTTCTCCAGATTCAAACAATCCATTGATTGCTGCTGTCTGTGCTGCTAACGATGCCGCATACCCACTTCCATATGCAACCGGATTCTGACATCTTGCATTTTCCATGATACCGCTTAATGTTGCATTCTTCACAGTCTGTTTTTCTTCCATCTCACAGGCCATGCTGTCACTCCAGTCTATCACGTCTGTCAGAAACGGAATTGCATCTGTTGCGCCAAGCCAGAATCCATTCCACTTGCTTGTCTTATTATACAAGGCTGCCATCATCTGGTATTCCTTGAATTCTTCCACGGACATCTGATTTCTTATGGTTGCCGCTGCTGTCGCTGTTTTACTGTTCAAAAGTTGATTTGCCTGTTTATTTTCTTTAAAATACTTATCTATGTATTCTTTTGCAACTTCAAGCTCTTCGTCCGACAGTTTATAATCTGTCTCAATCCAGCTCTTAATCTGGTATTTTTCCTTTTCTGATATGTTTCCCTTGTCAAAAGTATCCTCATATATGGTACAGATACCTTGTAAGGTATTTCTGCATACACTGCTCATCGGTGTGCTGCTGTTATCAATGGACAGTTGTTTCAGTTCCTGCAATGCCGATTCTGCCATTGTACGAACCTGATTGCCTCTGATGAAATAATTTGCTGATGCCGCATCTATTTCATCATAAGTTTCTTCCATACGCCTCCACTCATTGTAAATGTCTTCATCATTTTCGGCAAGCATTTCATAATATTTTTTCTGACATTCGTAATACCATTTTAAAGGTTTGCTGGTATGCTAGACCATGACGCATTCTTATCTGCTAATGCATCATGGTCTAGCATATCCTGCTTTGCAGCCTCTTTTCCATCCAGAACATCACTTCCTATGATATTTCCGCCTACGGCTTCCATCAGCCTTGAAAAGTTCCTGCAGTCCTCCATATCCATCTCATTTGCAATTTTCATGGATTGTAAAACGGTAAGGTAATCGCTCACACGCTGTTTTAGTGCATGGAATGCTTCGCTTTCTATTTCGGAATCCTCGATAAACTGATGAAATGCATTCCAGACTGTTTGGATACTGTCATTATCCTGTTCAAACATCAGCAGCATTTCATTACACTGGCTTATCATTGCATCCGGTTTTATTACTGAATTATAATTCATGTCACGCTCCTTTTAATTGTTGAGAGGACGTAATGTTGGTCTGCTGTCCATGTTCTCCTCCAACAGTTCAGCCTGCATTTCATCCAGCTCCTTGAAGCGTAACCCCAGATTTTTAATTGTTCTATCCTCCGCCTCCACTGCATCTCCTAGTAAATCAATCAGATTTTGCGATACATCAAACGCTGTTTTTGAATATCCTGCGCCTTGAATCGTGCTTTCCGTATCAGAATGTGATAAGTATCTCGGTTCAAGATCTCTCGCTATTGTAAAGCTCTGTTCTGCGTTCTGCTCCACTGCCTCCATATTCACTTGTATCTGTGCCATTTTCAGTCTCCTCTTGCTTTTTCTGCTCTTCCTTTTCCTCTTGTCTCCTTTTTTCTTTACCAAGATTAGGCGCTTGCGAAACGCCAAAAGCCGCATAAATACGGCTTTTTTTGTTGTTAAAATAAAATATCTCCTCAAGGTTTATGGTAAAATAGAGTTGTGAGAAACTATCAACCAATCCACCTAAAGGAGATATACCTACATGATAACACATAAACAGCTCTCTTTGGCAGAAGTTTTTGAAGATTGCCAAAATAAATTCGACAACGACAAATACCAGTTCCTTTCTCTTCTTGATGAAGCCATTAACCTTGATGAAATTGTTCCTGTTTCTTTTGTTACTCATTTTCATGCTTCAACCGGAAGACCTCGTAAGCACCAGCTTTATCCAATGCTTAAAGCTTTTCTGATTCAGCGTATATTCTCAATCCCGACTGATATGCTCCTAATCGTTTTCTTGAAATACTCTCAGGAATTACGTGATTTCTGTGGCTTTGATGTTGTTCCTGATGCCTCAAAATTTACCCGTTTTAAACAGGATTTCCTGATGGACTTACAATCTATGTTCGTTCACATGGTTGATATGACCGAACCGATATGCCAAAAACTTGATCCTCATCTGGCGGCTATGACCATCTTCGATACCTCTGGCATTGAAGCCTGGGTGACTGAAAATAATCCAAAATACGCAAACCGTATTATCAAGCAGTTAAAGGCTTTCAAGAAATCCCATAACCTTGATGATTCCTATGATCCTTATAAGGCTGCTTATGGTTCCATGCCTACGCATGCTGCTTCCAATCAGGCAATCCAGCAGATGTACATTAATGGACATTTCTGTTACGCCTATAAGTTTGGCATTGTAACCAACGGACTTGGTATTGTCCGTGATATCACTTTCTATAACAAAGAGTTCCTAAAGGCTCATCCGGATATCGTTGTGGAAAAGAAATCTGACTCTCCTGATGAGGATAAATCTCTTGCCGATTCAAAAGCCCTGCTTCCTGTCCTGGTTGATTTCTTTCAGAAGCATCCGCTTATCGCCCCTAAGACTTTTCTTGGTGATGCTGCTTTTGACACGATTGAAATCTACAAATCTCTTTTCGGTGAAATTGGATTTGAAAAAGCATTTATTCCTCTCCGCGTTAAACTTTCTATGGAAGATAACGGTTATACCATCAACGAAAATGGTGTTCCCTGTTGTCCTCATGATCCTTCGCTTCCTATGAAAAGAGAAGGTAGTAAATCACACTTAAAAAGCAAAATTCCCACGATGAAATTTGTCTGCCCGAAAATGAAATGGGAATACAATAAAGCAGATAAAACAAAACGCCGTGTATGCCATTGTGATAATCCCTGCACAACATCTTCCTGTGGAAGAATGATTTACGTTTATCCCGAAAAGAATCTTCGTGCCTATCCCGGAGTGGAACGGGGGTCAGACGAATGGGAAGAAACATATAAAATCCGTGTAAACGTTGAAAAATCTATTAACCACTTTAAAGACAGCTTTTGCGTAGCTAATCGTAAAACCCAGAACGAAAAAACGCTTCATGCCGATTTACTTTTGGCTGGCATAGCTCAACTTGTTACAGTAATCGTTGCTGATAAAATTCATCAACATCAATACATCCGAAGTCTTAAGCCTTTGATTGCTTAAAATTGAGATTTTATAAATTTTTCTGCTTCATACTAACTATGAAGCCTTTTTGTCATGCCCTAAATGAATGACTGCCACCTTCCATTCCAAGAATCCTGCATTGCAGGATTCTATCCTTGTTTTCAATCAAGATTGCGAACTTGTTTCGCAATTACCTATTACCAAGATGCACTTTGATTTCATCATGCCAGGATTCCTTTTCCCGTTGGAAAGATGATAAAATAGAATCTCTTCTGTCAATCAATTCCTGCATCCTTTGATTTACTCCCGCTCTTTCTCTTAACAATCCGGTCTGCCTGCGCATTTGTCTCATATCGTAGTCTGATTCTTCCATCACTTGTGACAACAGGCGCATCTGATCTGCAATCTCATCTAACTCCATTTCTTAACCTTTGCGTTTATATTTTCCTGCTTTTTATAATCAATTTATCATTTTAATCTACTACCATAATGGGATAGGTCGAATCTCGTCGATACCTGTTCCATGCTTTTATCTTTTTGTTTTTCTTTGAATATGAACAACTATTGCAATCAGGCAGATTACGAGTATCACCAACAAACGTCCTGCCTCACTTGTAAACATATCTTGTTGTGCATTCAAAAGAATACTCCATTGTCCTATCATAGTAATCCGCCTTTTCTAGAATTTTTTATTATTGTAGCATACTCTTCGTTCCATTTCAACGCATCATTGTGGTAACGTGGTATTTTGGCATATTTTTCTTTTTTATAAAAAAATTTATTTTTTTGCAAAAAGTACTTGCAATTTTATTTTTGCTGTGCTATACTAAGTCATGTGTTACGGCTCGTTGGTCAAGCGGTTAAGACGTCGCCCTCTCACGGCGAAAACAGGGGTTCGATTCCCCTACGAGCTGCTACTGTTAATTTAACAGCCCAACCCAAAGAGATGCTTATTTACCATGTGGTAGATAAGTATTTTTTTATTATCAAGATTCGGGTGTCAAAAAAAGAAGCAGATATGTTCTTTTATAACATACCCACTTCTTTTCTTTTTATAAATCATTAAAAATCTGGTAAATATCAATCTTTAATGCATCTGTATCCGTCATTCCAATGAAAGTCGCTCCGTAATGATACCCATCTTCTCTTTTCTCGCTGCGAACAATCTCAATCACAGCGTCCACGACTTCTTTTGTCCAAATCTGAATCTTGGTATCGTAATAACTTCCAATCTCAAGTTCCTTTTTTGCAGAAAATCCCAAACCACTTCTTGAAATGTCCGTCACATCCACATGAATATACTTTAAGGTTGTGACACCATCTTCATTTAACTTCTCCAGCTGGATGTTCACATCAAGCTCTAATCGTTTGTGCCTTCTCTTTTCTTCCATGCCCTCTCCTTTTTCCATCTTTTGCAAATGGAATCCATTTTCTCGTTTTGTAATATGAAATCATTCTATACCAAGCGAAAGTGAAAAACAAGCATTACTTATCGATAATCAGCATCGCATCCCCGAAACTAAAGAAACGATAACGTTCTTGTACCGCAATTTCGTATGCATGTAACACATGCTCTCTTCCTGCAAGTGCTGATACCAGCATGACAAGCGTGGATTCTGGCAAATGAAAATTTGTAATCAACGCATCAATCACCTTAAACTGATAACCTGGGTAAATAAAAATCTCGGTCCAGCCACTCTTTTCCTCTAGGAATCCATCCTCTCTTGCAGCGGACTCTAGCGTTCTTGTACTTGTCGTACCAACCGCAATAACACGATGTCCCTCTGCTTTTGCCTTGTTAATCTTATCTGCCTCGGATTGCTCAATCCGGTAAAATTCTGAGTGCATATGATGTTTTAACACATCTGTCTCCTTAACCGGGCGGAAAGTTCCAAGTCCAACATGAAGGGTAACCTCAGCGATTTCAACTCCCATATCACGTACCTGCTGTAACAGTTCCGGTGTGAAGTGAAGTCCTGCTGTCGGCGCAGCGGCAGAGCCATCATATTTTGCATAAACAGTCTGATAACGGTTCTTATCCTGAAGCTGATGTGTAATATAAGGTGGAAGCGGCATCTGTCCAAGCTGATCTAAAATTTCTTCAAAAATTCCTTCATAATGGAACTGAATCAGACGATTTCCTTCCTCTACAATATCAATGATTTCACCCGTCAAAAGTCCATCTCCAAACACCAGTTTGGTTCCGATTTTACATTTCTTTCCAGGTTTTACCAAAGTCTCCCAGATATCGTTTTCCCTTCTTTTCAAAAGGAGAATCTCTATCTTACCGGTTTTTCCTTCTCTGGTACCATATAATCTTGCCGGAATTACTTTTGTGTTATTGATAACAAGACAGTCACCCGGCTGCAAATATTCTACAATATCCTTAAAAACCTTGTGTTCAACCTCTCCGGTTGTTTTATCTAATACCATTAATCTGGAACTGGAACGATCCTCTAAAGGGTCCTGCGCAATCAGTTCCTGTGGCAAATCATAATCAAAATCTTTTACATCCATTTGTGTTTCCTCCATATAAAAAGTGTGCACCCGGCGCACACCAAACTGCAACTAAGCTAAAAATGCCCTATACTTTCAGACACCTCTGATAGTATAGGGCATTCTGTCAATTTTCGCAAGAAAATTTAGTTTCGCAAGAAAATTTGTTTTCGCAAGAAAATTTATTTACGGAGTTCTGCTCCCATTTCTTCTAATGCTTTTACAATCTTATTCATTGCGCCTGTAATATCGGCTTCCTCTAAGTTACGGTCTTTTGCACGGAAAGAAAGGGAATAAGCAATTGATTTATATCCTAACTTAATCTGAGCTCCTTCATAGATATCGAACAACGTATAGCTCTCTAAAAGCTTTCCGCCTTTTTCCTCGAATACTTTTTCAATATCTCCGGCAAGAATATTCTTTGGAACCACCATGGAAATATCTCTCGTTGCAGCAGGGAATTTTGCAATTCCTTCGTATTTGCGGTCAAAGCTTGCTCTTGCAACGATTTCCGGCATATCAATGACAGCGATATAAACACGTTCTTTGATTGCATAATTTGCAGCAACAACCGGATGAACCTCACCTAAATATCCGATTACCGTTCCATCGTAAATGATATTTGCCTGACGTCCCGGATGAAGGAAGGATTTTCCTGCATTTGGATCATACTCTGGTTTTGCTCTCATTCCTACTTTGTATAAGAATTCTTCTACCACACCTTTCATGGTATAGAAATCGCCCTCACCGTACATACCAAGTGTAAACTGCATTCTTTCTTCTGGAAGTTCTGTGACCGGAAGCTGTTTTGGAAGATAAATATTTCCTAATTCATACAGACGAACATCTTTATTTCTACGGTTAAAGTTAGTAGAAAGGGATGTCAGCATTCCGTTTAAAGATGTCGTTCTCATGATAGAGAAATCTTCACCCAATGGGTTGCTGATGACAACTGCCTCTCTTAATTTTGAATCTGCAGGAATTAACAACTTGTCATATACCTTTGGACTTTCAAAAGAATAAGTCATACCCTGGGAGAATCCACAGAACTCAGCAATATCTCTTGCAATTCCTTCCACTCTCATTTTAAATGGAATGAATCCTGTTGTTGCTTCTCCACTTGGAAGAGAAGTTGGAATCTTATCATATCCGTAGAATCTTGCAACTTCTTCTGCGATATCTGCATCACACTCTAAGTCCTGTCTCCAGGATGGAACTACAATCTCGTTGTTCTCTTCATCATAACCAAGGTCAATTTTCTTAAAGTACTCTAACATAGTTGCATCGTCGATATCGGTTCCAAGTAAGTGGTTATACTTATCTGGCTCAAATGGAATTCTTGTTCCTTCTTTTTTCACTGGATAAATATCTACAACACCACCAACTACCTCACCGGCACCAAGTTCTTCGACTAACTGGCAGGCACGGTTCATCGCTTCAATGGCATTGTTTGGATCTAAGCCTTTTTCAAATTTAGAAGACGCATCTGTACGAAGACCAATCTTTTTGCTGGAAAGACGAATGTTGGTTCCATCAAAGCATGCTGCTTCAAAAAGCATTGTGGTAACATCGTCTGTAATCATGGAATTTTCACCACCCATGATACCTGCAATACCAACTGCTTTTGCGCCATCACAAATCATAAGTACAGAGTCATCCATCACTCTTTCCTGACCATCTAATGTCACGAATTTTTCGTCTTTTTTCGCTCTTCTTACAACAATCTCTCTTCCCTCAATGGTGTCAAGATCATAAGCATGCATTGGCTGGCCATACTCTTCCATCACATAGTTTGTGATATCAACGATATTGTTGATTGGACGGATTCCCTGGGAACGGAGTCTTTTCTGCATCCATTCCGGTGATGGTGCAATTTTAATATTTTTTACAACTCTTGCTGTATAGCGGGAGCATAAATCTGCAGCTTTTACGCTTACTTTGATGTAATCATTGACATCCTCGTTATTTCCTGTCTCGGTTACAACTGGCGGAACAAATTCTTTTCCAAAAGTTGCTGCAGCTTCTCTTGCAATTCCAAGTACTGCGAAACAGTCTACACGGTTTGATGTGATTTCATATTCTACAACCGCATCATCCAGACCAAGATAAGTAATTGCGCTTTCTCCTACCGGAGCATCTTCCGGCAAAATATAAAGACCATTTTCCGGTGCAAGTGGGAACATGTCTCTTGTTGAACCAAGCTCTTCGATGGAGCACATCATTCCGTTTGACTCAATTCCACGCAATTTTCCTTTTTTGATTTTAATGCCACCGGCAACTTTTTCTCCATCATGACCACCGGCAACTCTTCCGCCATCTAAAACAACCGGAACTTTTGCACCTTCTGTCACATTTGGAGCACCTGTTACAATCTGAATGGTCTCATTTCCAACGTTTACCTGACAAATGACAAGTTTATCTGCATCCGGATGTTTCTCAATCTTTTCTACCTGACCGATTACAATCTTCTCCAAATCAGCATCCAGGCATTCATAGCCTTCTACTTTGGAACCTGACAATGTCATGGCATCCATATATTCCTGTGGCGTACATGTAAGCCCAGGCACTAAATCTTTTATCCAATTTAATGATGTATTCATAATATTCTCCTTTATTAGAACTGTTTCAAAAATCTGTCGTCATTTTCGTATAACAAACGCATATCATCAATTTCATATTTCAACAATGTAATACGCTCTAATCCGATACCGAATGCAAATCCTGAATATTCTTCCGGATCAATTCCACTCATACGAAGTACTTTTGGATGAACCATTCCACATCCTAAGATTTCAATCCAGCCCTCTCCTTTACAGAAACGGCATCCTTTTCCACCACATTTAAAGCAGGTAACGTCCATCTCAGCACTTGGTTCTGTAAATGGGAAATGATGTGGTCTGAATTTAACTTTGGTATCTTTTCCAAATAACTGTTTTGCAAATTCTGCTAAAGTTCCCTTTAAATCTGCAAATGTGATATGTTTGTCGATAACCATACCTTCAATCTGATGGAAAGAAGGAGAATGTGTTGCATCTACCTCATCAGAACGGAATACTCTACCTGGTGCAAGCATTCTGATTGGAAGTTTTCCTTTTTCCATGGTACGAACCTGTACCGGTGATGTCTGGGTACGAAGCACAATCTTGTCGTTGATATAGAAGGTATCCTGTTCGTCTTTTGCAGGATGGTTCGCCGGAATATTAAGTGCCTCAAAGTTGTAGTAATCATATTCTACTTCAGGTCCTTCTACGACTTCATAGCCCATTCCAGTAAAGATTCGTTCTACTTCATCCAGAACGATGGTATTTGGATGGCGATGACCTACCAAGTTCTTTTTCGCTGGTAAAGTAACATCAATCACTTCATGTTTTAATCTTGCCTCTAACTCTGCTGCCTCTAATTTTGCTTTTGTCTCTTCTAAAATTTTCTCGATGCTTTCTCTTGTCTCATTTACAAGCTGTCCCACCAATGGACGCTCCTCCGGGCTTACATCTTTCATTCCCTTTAAAACTGCGGTTAACTCACCTTTTTTTCCAAGAACAGCAACACGCACATCGTTAAGCTTTGACAGGTCTTTTGACTGTTCAATCTGACGAATTGCTTCTTCTTTAATTTTCTGCAATTTCTCTTTCATAAGATATCTCCTTTAAAAATATAGCAATATTGACATAAAAAAATCGCGGCAATAATTCCTCCATAGGGACGAACTATTCCGCGGTACCACCCTGATTCTTCTGCCATCCTAACTACTCTGGCAAAAACACTTCATTATACGTAACGTGTATTCCGTCTTAAAATACTGATTCCAAGAATATAAATTCTCTTCCTGTTCCTCTAAGAAGCTCCTGTGCGAAATTCGATTCCTACCTTACCTTAAGCAAGCTTTCAGCCGGTGACTCGCTCTCTCTGAAAAAAGTATAGTGCACTACTTAACACATTCACAGCCTTTACTTTATTGCGTTAATTTTAAACTAAATGTATTCTAGCACAAGCTTTTTAAAACATCAAGCCTTTTTTTTGCTCTTATCACGCTTTAACCATTTGGAAAAACTGTCATTAAATACCACATTCACCTCTGCGCACATCATCATGATATACATACAAAAATAAAGCCATAACATAATAAGTGCGATTGTCGTTAAACTTCCATACATGGAAAATCCATTGAAATAATCGACGTAAATAGATACTCCAAAGGAAAAAACATACCATGCCACTGCACAGATAACAGCCCCCGGAAGCTGGCTTTTAAAAGTCAGTTTCTTGTTCGGAAGTTTGGTGAAAATCACATCGAAAAACAGGATTAAGATTGCAAGCATGATAAGTCCTCGAAATGTGGAAATCAGCTTCGCAAGATGCGTTAAAATTGGCAGATATTCCGTTGCAAGCTGTTTTAATGAATTACCAAAGACTAAGACAACCAGAATGAAAATAATGGCAATCAAAAAGATAACCGTGTATACAACTGCCCACAAACGCAAAATGACCCAGTTTCTCGTCTCATCTAAATCATTGCAGGAATTCAGTCCATCCGTCATATACTGAACGCCCTTTGCCGCCGACCAGATGGCGATGATTGCCGTCACAGAAATGATACCAAACGACCTGTTGTACACCTCATCCAAGATGGATACCACAAACGGTGCCACATATTCTGGCATCAGACGGTTGACCATCTCTAAAATATACGACTCTGATATCGACGTATAACGCAATAAAGATGAAAACACCATCAAAAACGGAATTGCCGACAACAAAATGAAAAATGCAGACTGCGCAGAATATGCATTTATTTTATCTCTCTTACATTTATCCAAAAAGGACACAACATTTCCTATAATTTTCCAAATCATAAACGTTTCCTACTTTATCTTATTCCGTATCGTAAATATTCGCCAGTTCTATATTTTGATAGAAAAAGTTCAAAATCTCCTGATACGTTTTTCCCTCTTTTGCAAGACCATTCGCACCGTTCTGGCTCATGCCAAGACCGTGTCCATAGCCTCCCCCGTAAATGACATAACTTCCGTCTTCCACCGGAATCACAGCGCAAAATGCACTTGGCAGAATCGTCATCTGACTTTCACTTTCATCCGCAAATGCAATTTTGTTAAGACCGACTCCAAGAATTCTTCGAATGTTATACTCTGTTTTAACATCCACAATACCATGTTCAAACGTAAGACGCAAGCATAGAATGGAACCGGAACTGCTTCTTTGCGTTGTGACAACGGATTGCAGGGAACCGATTTCATCCAGGTTTTCCCGTTCCGTCACACCATCCGAATTATAATAGAGAATATTCTCAGGTGCAACACTTTTTCTTGTTTTTAGCACAGAAAAAAGCTCTGCCTCTTTTCCTGAAAAAGAGGCTTCCGCCCTCCAACGGAAAAATTTTATCTCACTGTCATATCCGGTAGCAGAACTACGAATGTAGTTGCGGAATGTTTCTTCCTCCGATAAATCTCCCACATCATTCGTCTTATTCAAACAATTTTTTCTAAGATACCCATAAGTTCCATCATCCTCGCGATTCCATACCAGAATATCATCGGTATAACCGCACGAGGTTGAAAAATAGTATGCCTCCGCCACATTTCCCTGATACAGAATCACCTGTCCTGTGGTTGCATCTACCGCCTCCACCGATTGTTCGGTTTTCGGTGATTTGTTGTAAACCTGATAGGACGTACTGTCATCTATATGGGCACCATAAG
Source organism: Roseburia sp. 831b (assembly GCF_001940165.2). Classification (NCBI taxonomy): domain Bacteria; kingdom Bacillati; phylum Bacillota; class Clostridia; order Lachnospirales; family Lachnospiraceae; genus Roseburia; species Roseburia sp. 831b. Next base: position 1,291,631 of record NZ_CP135162.1, read on the forward strand.
ACGCATAATCAGCTCTCATAAGCTGCATATAGGCATAGCTTCTTGCACAGACTGCCTGGGCGCAAAGTGCCTGTTTTTCAAAGCTGGATGGCATTTCACTTGGAACAACTGCATATAGATACTGCTCTAACGGCAATTCATTTACAATTGTAAATCCATTCTCGGTACCACGAACCTCAATTCTGCCCTGATATGGGTTGGAAATCTCGTTCCCATTTGCATCGCAAAGTGAAATCGTTGTATTTTGGTCCAGTGGTTCTATGCAAAGTGTTGCACCACTCTCCCTTAACTTCCAGTCCTCTGCCGATACAACTGTTCCGGCAGCAAGATTTTCCTTTGTACTCTGGCAGGTAACGCTGCAATCCGAAGATGCTTTTAAGAAAACCGAAGGGCGGTTTGGCGTACTATCCTCCGCCAACAACAGGACTCGAATCTTTTCAATCTGGGCCGGCGCACTTAAAAGTACCGCACAGATTTCATCCCCCGACACCACATACTCTGCCTTCATATTGCCAAGAATAATATCGGAAAGTGATTTTTCTTCCACCTCTCCATACACCTTATAGACCGGAAGCTTTCCATCGTGTGAAATCCTGCCATAATCTTTGATTTCAATCTCGTTCTCATCATAAGATAAAAGTTCTCCCTCGATGGTATCTTCCTTTTTCGAAATCTTTGACAGGGTTCCTCCCTTCCACTCCAAATCACAGACTCCTGGCGTTTCTTCTTCCATCTTTGGCACCGTGACCTCATAGTCAGAACCACCATACAAAAAAGAAAGTTTCTGATTTTTATAGCTTTTTACATATACATTTTTTATGTAAGATGCCTCATCAGATTTTGAGGCAATTCCAATGCATTTTCCATCCAGAAAGAAACCTGTGTAAGCATTCCAGCAATTTAAAAAATCTTTTTTCTGTGCAAATTCATAATCCCCTTCATTGGTCATTAGGATGCATCCATCCTTACTGTCCATCGTCTCAAGCAGGAAAAAATTTTGTTCCAAAACCGTTTTATCAGTATCTAAAAAATCCAGAATCTGCCGGTAAACCTCATTCCATTCCGCTCTTTCCACTGCCTTTTTGGAATTTTCATGCTTTATATCAATATAAGAAGACACTCCCAGATGTTCGAGCAATCTTGCAAGTGTATCGTATGTCAGGACGTCCTTTTTCTCCGCTTGAAAAAAAGTATCCCATTCTTCCCCGGTATACATTGCAAACGTCAGTTCGTTTGACACTTCTTTTATAGAAACGATCGTATCATCATAAGATGCTAGGTGATAGGTCTTTTTTTGCAAATGTAACATAAGTAAAATCACACTACATACCAGAAATATTCCCACTACAATTATATAAATTCTCTTCTTCATTCATTATGTCTCATTTCTTTTGGTTTTGATGCACTTCTTTTTCAATTTGAAAAAGAAGCTGCTTTCTTCGAAAGCAGCTTCTACTCATTCGTATCTTTCTTCTTTTATCATACGTCGCTTTGAACTCTTTGGTACCTCAAAGCAATCTGCATTGCTTCTACTCTTTCGGTATCTTATTGTTCTTTCGTATGGACCCAAAATGCCGTTTCCTACGATTTTGACTCCTAGCGAATGCTAGGTGGGTGTCCGCAGTCAACCTTCTGCCTTCCACTGCTCGCGTACGCCGAGGTACTGGTGGCCTGACATCCAATTGCTCATAATAGGAATCCCATAAAAGTAAATGTAGGTTCAAAATTGTAGGGGTATCGCACATCCCAGGCTTTTTCTTTAAAATTATTATACTTTAATATGTGCAGATTTACAATGAAAAAATCGTGGGAATTTCTGCTTATTTTTCTATCATTTTGCTATCTTGACATTTCCAGATTTTTGTGAAACTTTTTTACTGCAAACAGGATTTTTTCTTACTGCGCATACAGTTCATCCATTTCCTGCTGGTACTGGCTTAAGACCGTATCAAGGTCTGCACCTCCCACATAGTCAATCAGATAAATACTCGCTCTGTCATAAACCGTTGCATTTTTATTATCTACCTCAATCGATGGAACATGCCCGGTAAATTCTGAGATTTTGGCATAAATTGGTTCATTTCCAAAAAATTCCTGTGGCTGCTGATATGCATCGCTCTGACTTGCCGGCAGATAGGTTGCAAGCGCACCGGAAGTTGGTAAAATCTCACTGTAAAAATCTACATTGCTTCCAAATGTTGATTTCATAAAATCAATCGCAACATCTTTGTTTTTGGAAGAATCAATAATCAGCCAGCTTGAGCCGCCGCTGTTACTGTAATTCACTGCATTTTCAACCTGGTCGAGTCTTGGAATATTCGTCATTCTCCATAAGCCTGACTGATCTTCCGCTGCCATAATGGTGGAGGTAATCCAGCAGCCATTCATGGCACCTGCAACTTCTCCGTCATTGATAGAACCTGTGTATGCATCCCAGTTATTTTCCTCTACCAAAACACCGGAATCCAACAACTGTTTATAGGTCACCATTGCCTCACGGAGCGCCTGATTGTCGTAGATATAGGCTCTTCCGTCCTTAGAAAGCCAGGAGCCTGCACTCTGTACCATCAACATTAAGAAATCAGATGAACCACTCTGACAGCTTAACATCGGATATCCGGTCTTTGCCTTTACATCCATTCCAATCTCAATAAAACGGGACCATGTAATATCGGTAAAATCGTCTACGGTATATCCGGCTTTTTCTATAATATCCTGTCTTAAGCAAAGAATTGCAGCACCGCTGTCAAACGGAACGGTATAATGCTTTCCCTGATAGATACCCATATTTGCCTTATAAGAAGCAAACTGGGAATAATCAATTCCACTATCCGTCAAATCCGCAAATACACCGTCGTAATAATCTAAATTTTCACTTAAATTACTGTCTTTCATCAAAAGAATATCCGGCAAATCCTCTTCTTTTCCAGATTTAATTGCGGTAGACATCTTCTGGATAATGTCAGATGCCTCCACCTGTACGACATTCAACGAAACATCCGGGTGGTCTTTTGCATAGATTTCTCCTGCTGTATTCATTGCGGAGATATTAAATGCCGGGTCCCAGCACCAGACAGTAAGTGTAGTCCCGGTATTCTGCGTATCATCCTCCACACTTTCTTCTGCCTCATTTCTGGTTGTTTTTATCTCATAACTACTGCTTTTCGCACATCCCGCTGCTGACACCATCATCATAGCTGTTAACGCGATTCCTGTTATTCTGCTGATTGTTTTCCTTCTCATTTTCTGTCCCTCCTAAGCCTTATATCTTAAACTGGTTAATGGACTGATCCATCTGATCCATGTCCTCTTTTACTTCCTGGGAGAGCTTACTCATGTCGACCGCCATATCGGTCTGTTTGTTGATTCTTTCTATCATTTCTTTCATCGAATCAACGTTATCATTTACCATAAGAGCAATCTCTTCTATGCTCTCTACGGATGCATTTTTCTCATTTTCCATGTCGTTTACTTTTTCTGAAATGGTCGTAAACTTCTCCATCAGCACTTCCATATCCTGCTTCATGGAATTAAATCCTTCTGCGGTATTTGCCAACGCTTCTTCCTGCAAAGCAATCACATCTTTGGTCTTTGCAGACTGATTCACTGCATCTAAAATTTTACCTTTAATCTGCGCTACAATCTCGTTGATATCCGCTGTTGATTTGGTAGACTGTTCCGCTAATGTTCCAACCTCTTCTGCAACAACTGCGAAACCTTTTCCCATCTCTCCTGCTCTTGCAGCTTCAATGGATGCATTTAATGCCAGCAGTTTGGTCTGTCCTGCAATCTCATTGACAACGCCGATGATATTTTCAATATCGGTAATGCTCTTATTTAAGTCATTGATGATTCTTACAACTTCCATATTCATGTTGATACTTTCCGTTGAACGATGCTGTAATGCCCTAAGCTGTTCCTGGCTCTCACCGATGGAATTCTGTGTCTGTTCTGCCACCTGGTTGATGACATCCGTGTAGTCTTTCACCATCTGAATCTCCTCAGAAAGATTACTCATGACGCCGGAGCAGCGTTCTGTACCGGCAACCTGTTTGTTAAACCGTTCTCCCATTTCATTCACGGAATCTCTGATTTCCAATGAGGTATCTGCCATATTTGTCGTTGCACTGTTGATGTGATCCATCGATTCTACGACCTTATCCTCCACAACATCCACATTGCCAATCAGTTTACGGACACTTTCAATCATATTTCCAACATGACGGTTTAAGGTGCCTAGCTCGTCGTTTGACATTTTCTCAATCTGGGCGGTAAAGTCACCGGTTGAAAGTTTTTCAAACGTGCCTACCAGCTTGCGGATGGATTTGTTTACGCCATTTACAATAATCCAGCCAATCAGTGCCGATAATACTGCTGCAATCACAACAAATCCGGCAATCAGATAACGGATGGATGCCACTCTTGAAAAGATTACTTTATTTGGCACAAGCACACAAAGTAGGGCATCCGCCTGCTGCACTTTTGCATAGAGGAACATATAGTCTGAACCGTTATAGGAAACGTTTTCAATGTATCCACTGTCCAAATCGCTTTCCTTTGCCATCTGATAAAACTTTGTTCCGGTAAAAACAGCGTCCTCCGAGCCATCTTTTCCAATTTCCCTGTCATCCTTTGTCACAAAGGAAACAAGGCTTCCGTCCCCTAAATCAAGTCCTTGTAAAATATCGACAATTGCGGTTTTGTCAATATCCATAACCAGCATGATATCGTTTTTGTAGTATTTTTTTGCCATTCTAAGAATGTAGGAATCGGATGATACCTCTAACATATCGTCTAACTCGCTGCTGTTTCCGCACCAGCTATATCCGCCTTCTACCGCTTCTTTTCCCTGTGTGGTCTTCGCGAACTCCCCATAAAGTCCCTTGCTGGACTTCTGTGAGGTTGAAATTGAGTAGCCGTCGTCTCCTAAAATATAGATTCCACTGATAAAGGAATCCGTATCGGTCTTTGACACAAAATCGTTTTGTAAATCCGACTGATAGGTTGTCGCTTCTGAGTTACCCATCTTATTAGTAAAATACTTTTCGATATCCTCATTTACCAGATAATCAACAGCAGTATCGGTTACCTTATCTAATCCAAAATTCATATAATCTGACGTCATACTCACCGACTGCTCTGCCGACTCTGTGAATGTTTTCACAATGCTCGAATATGCCATATCATACGCAATGACTCCTAGCACAATCATCAGACATACCGGGAGTAACAATGCAAGCAGCATTTTTGCCCTGATGCTTTGGAAATTGATGTTTCGTTTCATATACCCTCCTTCGAAAAAAACATTTGCAATGCTCTCTTCTCCTATGTTTGCTTGATACCTCTATTATACCAAGTCCATTTTTTCTTCTCAATCGATGGGCACCTGTTTTTCAGACATATTCAGCCTTATTTCTCCTATTTTCACCCTAATTTTGGAAAAGTAAGGACACTGACACATTCTCAATCTTTTTTCTTACTTATATCTAGTACTTTTGTCATACATTTTATAAATTAAATCTAAAAATTATGAATTTTTCCTTTCATTCTCTACAATTTTCTTGTGCTAAAGTGTAAAATTATGATATGATATAAAAACGTTGAGTAAAAGGAGGGTTATGAGTGACTACAAATCCATTTTCAGAGGTGACACCTGAGTTACTACATCTATCTGAATTCTGCAAAAGCTGTGCCGTGATTGATCCTGACCTCTACACAAAATATGACGTAAAGCGCGGGCTTCGTGACTTAAACGGAAAGGGTGTTCTTGTCGGTCTGACTGAGATTTCAGACGTCTGTGCATCCAAGGTTGTAGATGGTAAGACGGTTCCAATGCATGGTGAACTGTATTACAGAGGGTATAACGTAAAAGATATCATCAACGGAATTTCAGAGGATAATCATTTTGGTTTTGAAGAATGTACCTATTTATTATTATTTGGGAAACTCCCTACCCAGGAAGAGTTATCGGAATTCACAAAAATGCTTAGCCAATATCGTACCCTTCCAACAAGTTTTGTTCGGGATATTATTATGAAGGCTCCAAGCAAAGATATGATGAATACACTCGCAAGAAGTGTGTTAACACTTTATTCTTACGATGACAAAGCGGACGATATTTCTGTTCCAAATGTATTAAGACAGTGTTTACAGCTTATCAGTCTGTTCCCACTTCTTTCGGTCTATGGCTATCAGGCTTACAAGCATTATCATGACGGTGCAAGTCTTTTTATCCATTCTCCAAAGCCGGAATATTCGACCGCAGAAAACATTTTGCATATTCTGCGTGCTGACAGCCAGTTTAGTCCTTTGGAGGCGAAATTATTAGACATCGCACTGATTCTACATATGGAACACGGTGGTGGTAACAACTCGACTTTCACCACACACTTAGTCTCCTCTTCCGGAACCGATACTTATTCTGCAATCGCAGCATCCTTAGGTTCCCTGAAAGGTCCAAAACACGGTGGTGCCAATATCAAAGTCGTAAAAATGTTTGAAGACATGAAAGCCAACATCAGTGACTGGTCGGACGAGGACGAAATTGCACGTTACCTGACTGCTCTTTTGCACAAGGAAGCATTTGACCATGCCGGTCTTATCTATGGTATGGGGCATGCTGTTTATTCCCTGTCAGATCCACGAGCAGAAATCTTCCGTTCCTTTGTGCAGAAACTTTCCGCTGAAAAAGGCTATGAAAAAGAATTTGCACTTTATTCCTGTGTGGAACGCCTTGCTCCGGAAATTATTGCAAAAGAACGTAAAATCTATAAGGGTGTTAGTCCAAACGTCGATTTTTACAGCGGATTTGCTTACAGCATGTTAGGTCTTCCGGTGGAATTATACACTCCAATCTTTGCAATTGCACGTATCTCCGGCTGGAGTGCCCATCGTCTGGAAGAAGTTGCCCATAATGGCAAAATTATGCGTCCTGCCTACAAGAATGTTGGCGAGCACAAGACATACATTCCAATGCAGGATCGTTAAAAATTGAACAAAAAATGATTATTGCACGAAAAAAAGATTTGTCACATTACGGACAAATCTTTTTTTCTGTTACAGGAAGGGAAAACCAGAACGTAGAGCCCTCTCCAACTTCACTCTCCACTCCGTATTCCGCCTGATGCAGCTCCAATATGTTTTTTACAATGGACAATCCAAGTCCGGTTCCCATCACGGAACGTTTGTGTGTCTTATCAACCTTATAATAACGATCCCACACATATGGCAGGGCATCTTTTGCGATTCCCTCTCCGCTGTCTGATACTTCGATTCTTACCTTTCCATCCGAGACCTTTTGAATCACCCGCACTGTCTTATCTGCACCGGTATAGTTGATTGCATTGTTTACGAGGTTATAAATTACCTGGAAAATCTTGAATTCATCCGCCTCGACAAACACCTCTTCCTGGTACTCGAAATCGATTACGTATCCATCCTGTTCTTTTAATTTGTTGTAGCGCTCTAACACGGCATGAATACTCTCGGTCAGATTATACTCCGTTGCATTTTTCTCCATGACTCCGGCCTGCAATTTAGAAATATCGAGCATATCATTGACTAAATTGGTAAGCCGTTTTGACTCATCAATAACGACCTGGACATTTTCCGGTGTGTTCTCACCCGGCAAATCCCGCATCACCTCCGCGTAAGCGATAATCATGGTAAGCGGTGTCCGCAAATCGTGTGAGACATTTGCAATCAGTTCTCTTCGAAGGTTTTCATTTTTGTCAAGTTCTTTTGCAGTCTGCGTCAGTGTAGTGGAAAGCTCCGCAATCTCTTTGTAATCTTTCTCATCAAAGACAACATCAAACTTTCCTTTTGCCATCTCCTTTGCTGTATCATTGATGCGAATCATCGATTTTGATATTTTTCTTGAAATCAGCAATGCAATCAGAAGCGATAAAACAATCATAATCACCGTAATGCAGACAAGTTCTACACGAAGCGTATGTACAGTCGCATCCACAGGTGTCAGCTGTGTATTGACAAATACAACAAGGTCTCTTGTGCCGTCGTTAATAATGTTCACATAAATCACGCTCTCCATCATATCCTGACCGTGATTTTGCATGAACTGCGGATTATCTGGCGACACAGCTGGCTTTTGCATCTTTTCCATATCTGCCATGTTTTTATCGCCCTTGAACTCAATCTTTGCCGAGCCCTGATTCTCTTTTGCATTCTCGTAATAATTCCAGAAATCTTCCGACGGCATTGTACCTAATCTTGTAGTTGAAATATATTCCGCAGAATAAACTTCATTTCCCTGGGTATCCGTGACATAAATTGCCATGTTATTTTCTGCGGCAAGCATATCAATCTGTGACTGGACATCTTCCTCGTCCGACTGTAACAGTGCAATCGTCTCTGAGATTACCTGCTCTGCCTCTCCAGTCTTAATCATCTTATAAAAAAAGTCCAGATAACAAATCTGAAGTAACCACATCACCAGCAGTAAAATTGCGGTAAACCCTAACAAATATAAAAAAATCTTCCACTTAATACTTATCTTTTCATGCTTCAAAACGGTATCCTACTCCTCGAAGTGTCACTAAAAATTTACGGTATTCTCCCAGACTGCTGCGCAGTAATTTGATATGGGTATCTAGCGTTCTGTCGTCTCCGTAATAATCATATCCCCAGACCTCTGTGATTAATTTTTCACGCTGTAAGGCAATGTTACGGTTTCTGACCAGATAAAACAGCAAGTCGTACTCCTTTGGTGACATATCCACCCGTTTTCCGTCTACGGTCACGGTACGTCCGGTAAAATCAACCTGCAGTCCTTCTTTCTGGAACACCTCATGCTGCTTTGTGTCCTCTTCCCGTTTGTTTCTGCTGATAACTACTTTCACGCGCATCATCAGTTCTCTTGGAGAAAAAGGCTTTACCACATAATCGTCAATTCCAAGTTCAAAACCATGAATCTTGTCATATTCCTCACCTCTTGCCGATAACATAATGACCGGGATTTTCTTGTATTTACGAATCTCTTTGCAGGTGGAAAATCCATCCAGTTCCGGCATCATGACATCTAAAATGATGACATCGAAATCCTCTTTTTTACAGATTTCGACCGCTTCCATGCCATCGTGTGCCTCCTTGACCTCATATCCTTCAAATTCTGCATATTTACGGATAATTGCGCAGATTTTTTCTTCATCATCTACAACTAAAATTCTCTCCATAACTCATCTTCTCCTGTTCTCTTTCTTCGGATTCTAGGATAAAAAATGAATGTGACAGGTATGTGAATGCCTTCTGATATTTAGAAGAATTTCTCTCTTGCCTTGCGAAGCTCTCTGGTGAACCAGATAAACGTACCAAGGAAAACAAGCATCTCCATCAGATTTGCAATTCCAAGTGTCACAACAAGTTCATCGAGTAAACTTAGCACACCCACAATCATGATAACCGTACCAAAAATTGCTTCTTTCCAGTACATAAACTGGATAAACTCTTCTGGCTTTTTACAATTCATAATCTCTTGTTTTGATACAACTGTTGAACTGATTACCCCTGTCTTTTTCATTTTAAAAGATGAGATTACCATATATAGCCCAAATAAGGTAATCACCACATCAAATACCACCATAACGCTCATTTTCTCTATCCTCCATTTCCACACTGCCATAACGCAGCAAATGCTTCTTTTTATCCTAAATTATATACGTTACAGCGCAATCATGCAAGAAATGGTTTCTTTCGCACAATTTCGTGTAATATTGAGCATTTTTTGGAATAATTATTGAACAATTGATTTGTATATTGTACAATATTCTTTATCAAAAGAGATATTTTTCACATGAAGGAGACAACATTATGAGATTAGACGATGCGAAAATTTTAATTAGCGACGACTCCATTCTCGCTAGAAAACAACTAATGGATATGATTTCATGTTTCGGTGCTCCTGACTTTCTGGAAGCTTCAAATGGTCAGGAAACCATTGATATATACAAAACTGAGAAACCAGACCTCGTTTTTCTTGACATTGTAATGCCGGTCAAGGACGGAAACGAAGCCATCCAGGAAATTATCCGGGAGGATTCTTCTGCAGAATTGATTATCGTTTCCTCGATTGGAACACAGTCCCAGTTGAAAACTGCCTTAGAATCTGGTGCTAAGGATTTTATTCAAAAACCACTCGACCGTGAACAGGTCAAGAAAATATTAAAAACAAGATTCGAAGGGAGATAATCTATGTTCTCACAATTTTTCGGAAGCTATCTTTTATCCCATAATATTGTTACCAACGAACAATTGGTTTCTGCTATCAGACGTCTGCCTTCCGCCCACATGAAGCTGAGTACCCTTGCACTCTACTACGGACTTTTAACCTTAGATGATATCCAGACTATCTTATCCTTTCAGGAAAATAGTGAAAGTCGTTTTGGCGAACTTGCAGTAGAACATGGCTACCTGTCTGAAACCGATGTCTTACATCTTTTAAGGACACCGCATCCTGACTTTTTGCTTTTGGGGCAGATTCTAGTCGATGATGGCATTCTTTCAAATCAGGAATTACAGGATTTGCTTCTTGATTATCAATCCAACCATGAAGTAATGGAACTTGAAACCTCAGATGTTTCGGATGAGCAGAAAGAAGAAATCAGTCAGTTTCTTCATCGGTATTTTTCATCGGATGCCTATATCGCCTCCTCTGTTGCTGTCGAATACATGTCTTTGTTTTTTAACAACCTGATTCGTTTCATCGGTGATGACTTTACGATGTTAGAACCGATTCCGATAACGGAATATCCGATTCTTCACTGTGTTTCCCAGCACATCAGCGGTGCCTACTCGATTACAATGTATCTCGACTTAGACGAAGAGACCGCAACCGGATTTGCCTCCCGCTACGGAAACGATTCCTATACCGAATATAATGAATTTGTGGAGTCTTCCCTCGGTGATTTTGTCAATCTGCACAATGGACTGTTCAATGTAAACCAGTCTAACAGCAAATCCATTGAGTTGACCTTAGACCCTCCTGTTATGGAAGAAGAAGATATTCTGTTTTTCGAAAAAAATACGTTCTTAATTCCAATTGTTTATCCATTTGGAATGATGCACTTTTTGGTATCTTTTGAATCACTTTAACACATCAGGTCAGATAACACGTTGCAATGTAATCTATAACTCCAAAAGGCTGCCGCATTCATTTGCGGCAGCCTTTTTCTTTTCTATTCCGTTTCTATTTGATATTTAAAAACTTTTTCACAACATCCTGCATTTCATTTACTTCGCAAACTGTATCGTGTAATACCGGTGCTGTGCGGATTTCTTCGATTGCTTTTGGAACTTTTACATTTGCAATTTTGCTTAATTCATCCACCAGTTCAAAGTCTGACATGCTGTCATACTTTTCGTCGATGGCATCCATCACGCTTCTTGTAAACTTAAATGGGCTTGCGGTAGATGCAATGACCGTCTTAGTCTTCGTGTCATTTGTATCCTTTTTGTATTTTGCATATACACCGGATGCCACTGCTGTGTGTGTGTCAATCACATATCCGGTCTTATCGTATAAGTCCTTAATCACCTTGGCAGTCTCTTCTTCACTGGTGTAATTACCGTAGAAATCTGCAAGCTTCTCTTTCATCTCTGCTGTGATTTCGTATTTTCCAGTGGTGGTTAATTCTTTCATAAAGTCTGCGTTTTTCTTCGCATCATTTCCGGCAATACGATAAATCAGACGCTCTAAGTTACTGGAAATTAAAATATCCATAGAAGGAGAATTAGTCAGGATAAATTCACGGTTTCTGTCATATGTTCCAGTTGTAAAGAAATCATAAAGAACCTTGTTTTCGTTGGATGCGCAGATTAATTTTGCAATCGGGATTCCCATATTTTTTGCGTAAAATGCTGCTAAAATATTACCGAAATTACCGGTTGGAACTACAACATTAATCTTCTCATCTTTTGCAATCACACCATTTGCATATAACTTTGCATAAGCATATACATAATAAACAATCTGAGGTACAAGGCGTCCGATATTGATGGAGTTTGCAGAAGAAAACTGATAGCCGGCCGCATTCATCGTTTCTGCTAAATCAGCATCTGAGAACATCTGTTTTACACCGGTCTGTGCCTGGTCAAAGTTTCCATTGATTCCAACTACAAATGTATTATCTCCCTTCTGGGTTACCATCTGTTTTTCCTGAATCGGGCTGACACCGTTCTTTGGATAAAAGACAATAATTTTGGTTCCTTTTACATCAGCGAATCCTGCCAAAGCAGCTTTTCCGGTATCTCCTGATGTTGCTGTTAAAATCACGATATCATTTTTCACCTGATTCTTTCTTGCTGCTGTAATCAAAAGGTGTGGCAAAATAGATAATGCCATATCTTTAAATGCAATGGTTGAGCCATGGAATAATTCAAGATAATAAGCACCATCTGCGCTTACCAAAGGGGCAATCTCCTCAGTATCAAACTTGCTGTCGTATGCAGCATTGATACAGTTTTTCAATTCCTCTTCTGTGAAATCTGTTAAAAACTGTTTCATCACCACATAAGCGGTCTCCTGATAGCTCATTTTTGCTAATTCTTCTACACTGACATCTAACTTTGGAAGCTCTGTCGGTACAAATAATCCTCCATCATTTGCCAATCCCTTTAAAATAGCCTGTGAAGCTGTTACTTTCTCATTCGCATCTCTTGTGCTTGCATACATTAATTCCATGTCTTTAACCTCTTATCTCTTTTATTCATCCTACTACAACCGTAGTATCTACTTCCGTAGTATCTGCCAAGTAAAACTACCTTGGCCTTCTTAATACCCGAAGTATTACACTCTGCTGTGCTACCGCAGAAAACACTTTTCCCCATTATATAAGAAAAGACTTCCTTATGTCAATGCGCCTTGCCTTATTTTTGCATAATTTTACAGTTGTAGTTCTTTTTTTCTCCTCTTTTCCCCCGAATTCGACGATTTGTTGTCTGTGTCAGACGAATATGATACACTAAATCTAACACAAGCATGCAAAATCACCATTCTAAGGAGAAACTTTATGTTACCTGGCGTTTACTTGGCTACGAAGAAAGACGGAACACTCTACTATCGTTCCAACATCACGTTTCGTGGAAAACATATCAGCCTCGGAAGCTATGATTCCGAAGAAAAAGCTGGCAATATCTATGAAATTGCGAACCGCATTTTAACCGATTCCAATCTTTTGTTCACAGATTATCATGCCTACACCCATTTATTTCCGTTTGAAAAATGGGTCACACTTTTTAATTTTAGGGATCATAATATCTATGTGCGTAACCCAATCTATCTTCGCAACGGATATTTTTCATATTACCTAAGCGAATCCGAGGAACTAAAATTCGATATCGACGATTTGTTTTACTATTCCAGCCATAAAATTATCCGGCGGCAGGGACATCTTTTTGTCAACGATTACGGGATGCAGGTATCGGTACCTTCCCGCTACGGAATCCGTAATTATGCCGTTGTCGGCCGTGATTATGATTTCGTCAATGGTGATTCAAGTGATTTCCGCTATGCCAACATCAAGATTCACAATCCGTTTCATGGTGTCATGAAAATAGAAAAAAACGGACTGACCAAATACAAAACCTACATTCATATCAATGGGAATTACAAAGTCGGCATCTACACCTCCGAAGCAAAAGCTGCGGTCGCCTATAACAAAGCCGTTGACCTTGCAAAATCTTTTGGCATCACGAAAAACTTTCCGGAAAACTATGTCGATGAACTTACTGCAAAACAGTATGCGGATTTATATACCAAGATTAAAATTTCTGCAAAATATTTAACTTACCTAAAGCAATATCAGGACTCGTGTTCTCTTTCTTAAAAAATTCTCCCGGAAAACTGTGCGTCATCTCGTCAGTTTTTCGGGAGTTATGTTTCTATTTCTGGTTGATATAATTCACCAAACCTTCGCAATCAATAATCTTTTGCATGAATGGTGGGAACGCCTGACCCTGGTATGAAGTACCTTTTGTCTTATCGGTAATCACACCTGTATCAAAGTCCACTTCCACTTCATCTCCTGCCTCGATGTCCTTTGCGGCTTTTGGGCACTCAATAATCGGAAGACCAATGTTAATGGCATTACGGTAAAAGATTCTTGCGAATGTTTCCGCAATGACACAACTGACTCCGGCTGCCTTAATTGCAATCGGTGCATGTTCCCTGGAAGAACCACAACCAAAGTTTTTCGTTGCAACAATGATGTCGCCTTCGTTCACTTTTTTCACAAAATCGGCATCAATATCTTCCATACAATGTGCTGCAAGTTCTTTTGGATCTGAAGAATTCAGATATCTTGCAGGAATGATGACATCAGTATCGACATTGTCACCAAATTTAAATACTTGACCACTTGCTGCTTTCATACTATTATCACCTTTCTGTCTTAATCTAATTCTTCCGGTCCTGAGATTTTTCCGGTAATGGCACTTGCTGCTGCTACTGCCGGGCTTGCAAGGTAAATCTCAGAATCGACATGACCCATACGACCTACGAAGTTACGGTTTGTCGTAGAAACGCATCTTTCATTTTCTGCAAGAATACCCATATAACCACCAAGACATGGCCCACAGGTCGGAGTACTTACCACTGCTCCTGCTTCCACAAAAATCTTAAGCAGTCCTTCCTCCATGGCATCTAAGTAAATCTGCTGTGTTGCCGGAATCACAATGACACGGAGACCTTTTTTTACCTTTCTTCCTTTTAAAATGGAAGCGGCAACCCTCAAGTCGTCCATACGGCCATTCGTACAGGAACCAATGACAACCTGATCGATTGCGATATCACCGACCTCATCGATTGTCTTTGTATTCTCCGGTAAATGCGGAAATGCTACCGTCGGTCTTAAGGTGCTAAGATCTATGGTGTATTCTTTTTCATAAACTGCATCCTCGTCCGCCTCATAAACGGTATATGGACGTTTTGAATGTTCTTTCATGTAGGCGATTGCCTTCTCATCCACTGGGAAAATACCATTTTTTCCACCAGCTTCGATTGCCATATTGGCGATTGTAAAACGATCGTCCATGGATAAGTACTGAATGCCATCCCCGACAAACTCCATCGACTGATACAATGCTCCATCAACACCAATCATTCCAATAATGTGCAAAATAATATCTTTTCCGCTAATCCATTTTGCCGGTTTTCCAACCAGGTTAAATTTGATTGCGGAAGGAACCTTAAACCATGCTTTTCCGGCTGCCATGCCAGCAGCCATATCGGTGCTTCCGACTCCCGTTGAGAATGCTCCAAGTGCCCCGTATGTACAGGTGTGTGAATCCGCACCGATAATGACATCTCCAGCCACTGTAAGACCCTTCTCCGGTAGCAATGCATGTTCAATTCCCATTTCTCCAACATCGAAATAATTTGTAATGTCATGCTTACATGCAAATTCTCTTACACATTTACAATGCTGGGCAGACTTAATATCTTTATTTGGTACGAAATGATCTAGTACAAGTGCGATTTTATCCTTATGAAAAACTCCATCCACCTTCATTTTTTCCATTTCATGAATGGCCACCGGAGATGTAATATCATTACCAAGTACTAAATCTAAATCAGCTTCAATCAGCTGACCTGCACTTACTTCTGGGAGCCCTGCATGTGCTGCAAGGATCTTTTGTGTCATAGTCATTCCCATGCGTATATCCTCCTAGTTATGCGATTTCTTTTTTGCAGCTGTGTGCTGCGTCGTGTGAGTGAGTGTATATAAGTTTTACGGCTTTACATCCGTTCCACTTATCTTGAACTCATTCTATCATAGCAAATATTATAAAACAAATACATAATAAACATATTTACCATAATAAGAAGTTATGTTATACTTTAATCAATAACAGTGTAAAAGTATCAACTTCACAATAAATTGGAAAGGACGTGTAGCACAATGAATCAGAATCTATCCTCATACCGTATCTTTTATACGGTTGCGAACGCAGGCAATATTTCAAAGGCTGCAAAAGAACTTTACATCAGCCAGCCTGCCATCAGTAAATCCATTCAGAAATTAGAAGAAAGTGTCGGATGCAAACTTTTTTCCAGAAGCTCAAGGGGGGTTGTGTTAACCGAAGAGGGAAAACTGCTTTATGAGCACGTCAGCGATGCCTTTGAGACCTTAACGCTTGGAGAAGAGAAGCTGCGCCGCTCCATCGAGCTTGGTGTGGGACATTTGAAAATCGGAGTCAGTTCTACCCTTTGTAAATATTTACTGCTTCCCTATCTGAAAGAATTTATCCGTCAAAACCCGCATATTTCCATCTCCATCACCTGTCAGTCCACAAATGATACCTTAAAACTTCTTGAGGATAACAAAATTGACATCGGACTGATTGGAAAGCCGGGCAGCCTGAAAAATATTCACTTCGACTTTCTAGAAGAAATCGAGGATATCTTCGTTGCAACCAAGGATTATCTTCGCAACCTAAAAGCACGTGGTGTTACAAAAAATCAGATTTTACAGAGTTCTACCCTGATGCTTCTTGATAAAAACAACATGACACGCCAATACATCGATGACTATCTTCAGGAAAACCAGATTCAGGTCCGTGATTCCATCGATATCTCCAACATGGACCTTTTGATTGATTTTGCAAGAATCAGCGTCGGCGTTGCCTGTGTCATCAAAAATTTTGTAAAAGAAGATTTAGAAAGCGGCGCCTTAATCGAAATCCCGCTTGGAATTCCAATCCACAAACGTGAAGTCGGCTTTGCCTACAAGACAAACATTCACCCTTCAAAATCACTTTCGGATTTTATCGAATTTTATCAGAATTACAACAAATAACTCCGGTGTATCTAAGCGACACGTTTCACATTTATCACCACATCAAAAAACAGGCAGGTAACTCTTTTGAGCTGCTTGCCTGTTTTTATTCCTATTTCATTACAATGTTTACAATTCTTCCAGGAACATAGATTTCTTTTACGATGTTACCGGTTAATTTATCTGCAATTACTTCTTTTGCTTTTGCAATGACCTCATCTTTTGGATCATCTTTTCCAATTGCAAGAGTTCCTTTTGTCTTTCCGTTAATCTGAACGGCAATCTCAACAGTACTTTCTACTGTTTTTGCCTCATCAAATTCCGGCCATGACTGCTGGTATAATCTTCCCTCTTCTCCGATTGTCTGCCATAATTCCTCTGTGATATGAGGCGCAACCGGATTTAACAGTGTGATTAAGGTCTTGAATTCCCCTTTTGTGATGGAATTCTTTTTATAGAAGTCATTGATTAATGCCATCATTGCTGCAATTGCTGTATTGTATTTGAGGTTCTCAAAATCGTTTGAAACCTTCTTGATGGTCTGGTGCATCTTTGTCTCAAGGTCAGCAGAATATCCTTCCTCCTGTGTCATGATATCCTGTAACTTCCATACACGGTCTAAGAAACGACGGCATCCTTTTACACCATCCTCGGACCAGGAAGCAGCCAAATCAAAGGCTCCGATAAACATTTCGTAAGTTCTAAGGGTATCTGCACCGTATTCTCTTACGATATCATCTGGATTTACAACGTTTCCTCTGGATTTTGACATCTTCTCGCCGTTCTCTCCAAGAATCATACCATGGGAAGTTCTCTTCTGGTAAGGCTCTTTGGTTGGAACAATATGCTGGTCATAAAGGAATTTATGCCAGAATCTGGAATAAAGAAGATGTAAGGTTGTATGTTCCATACCACCATTGTACCAGTCAACTGGAAGCCAGTATTTTAAAGCCTCCGGACTTGCCAATGCTTCTTTGTTGTGTGGATCTGTATATCTTAAGAAATACCAGGAAGAACCTGCCCACTGAGGCATTGTGTCAGTCTCTCTCTTAGCCGGGCCACCGCAGCATGGACAGGTCGTATTTACCCAGTCTGTCATGGCTGCAAGTGGTGATTCTCCATTGTCTGTTGGCATGTAGCTGTCAACTTCTGGAAGAAGCAATGGAAGTTCGCTCTCGTCAACCGGAACAAAGCCACACTTGTCACAATGAACAATCGGAATTGGCTCTCCCCAATATCTCTGACGTGAGAATACCCAGTCTCTTAATTTATAATTTGTCTTAGCCTTTCCGATTTTATTTTCCTCTAAATATGAAATCATCTTCTCTTTTGCAGCTTTTACTTCTAAGCCATTTAAGAAATCAGAGTTGATTAATACACCTGTTGCAACATCTGTAAATGCTTCTTTTGAAATATCAACTTCCTCGCCGTCTTTTGCGACAACCTGTACCATTGGAAGATTGAATTTCTTAGCAAATTCCCAGTCTCTTTCGTCGTGTGCAGGTACCGCCATGATAGCACCTGTTCCGTATGTCATCAATACATAATCCGATACCCAGATTGGAATCTCTTTTCCAGAAACAGGGTTGATTGCAGTAAGACCATCAATTGCAACACCTGTCTTTTCTTTTGCAAGCTCAGCTCTCTCAAAGTCTGATTTTCTTGCAGCAGCTTCACGGTATGCTATGATTTCATCCCAGTTCTTGATGTCGCTCTGATATTTATCAAGGTATGGATGTTCCGGGGAAACAACCATGTAAGTAACACCGAATAAGGTATCACAACGTGTGGTATAAATACGGAGTTTATCTTCTTTTCCTTTGATTGCAAAATCAACTTCTGCACCGTTGGAACGTCCAATCCAGTTCTTCTGGGATACTTTGACACGCTCGATGTAATCAACGTCATCCAATCCCTCAATCAATTTATCTGCGTATTCTGTAATCTTCAACATCCACTCGCTCTTTACTTTCTGAACGACCGGTGCGCCACAACGCTCGCAGACACCATTTACAACCTCTTCATTTGCAAGACCGACTTTACAGGAGGTACACCAGTTGATTGGCATTTCTTTCTTGTAAGCCAAACCTGCTTTGAAAAGTTTTAAGAAAATCCACTGTGTCCATTTGTAGTATTCTGGATCTGTGGTATTGATTTCTCTATCCCAGTCGAAAGAATAACCAAGAGAATGAAGCTGTTCTTTAAAATGAGCAACGTTCTTTTCTGTTACAATCTTAGGATGAACCTTATTCTTGATTGCATAGTTCTCGGTTGGAAGACCAAATGCATCCCAGCCCATTGGATAAAGGACATTGTATCCTTGCATTCTTCTCTTTCTTGCCACAATATCAAGTGCTGTATAAGGTCTTGGGTGACCTACATGTAATCCCTGTCCGGATGGATATGGGAATTCTACCAATGCATAATATTTTGGTTTGGAATAATCGTCTGTTGCTGCGAAAGCCTTCTCATCATCCCAGACTTTCTGCCATTTTTTTTCGACCACTTTATGATTATAAAGTTCTGCCATTTTCTTTTCCTCTCTTTCCTGTCCTATGAAAAACACACTTGGCGTGTTTCCTAAATTGTTGCGACATTGTTCCACTCCGCCGCAGTGCGATTCTCGCGAAACATTTTTATGTAACAGAAACAAAATCTCCTATTACAAAAAAATCCTCCGTCTCATAAAGAGACGAAGGAAATTGCTCCGTGGTACCACTCTCATTCGTATTCGAAAGAATACGCACTCAGACATTCTTAACGCGAATGAAACGCCCTGACCTACTATTGTAACTACATCTGTACTTCACTCAAGGGACTCAAAGGCGAGTTGGGAACTTCCATACATCATCTTACACCAACCGATGACTCTCTTTGCTATCTCCGTTCTTAATACTCCTTATCCTTGTCTTTTTTTATTCAAATGATATGATTTATTTTAACATAACGTTTCTTTTTGTCAACCTTAGATTTGAAAAAAAGATGGAACAGATTGCTCCGTCCATCTTTTTTCGTATGTAAATTCTGTTCGAATTAGTTGTTGATGAGTTTGTCGTTCTCGTTGTTCCAGCTGTAAAGTTTACGAATCTCTGCACCAACCTTCTCTGATGGATGCTCAGATGCAAGCTTTCTCATAGCTTTGAAGTGAACCTGGCGACCTGCTGGTGACATATCAAGTAAGAAGTCTTTTGCAAATGTACCATCCTGGATATCTGTCAGAATCTGTTTCATTGCTTTCTTGGTATCTTCTGTCACAATCTTAGGTCCTGTGATGTAATCACCATATTCAGCTGTGTTAGAGATAGAATATCTCATTCCTGCAAAACCTGACTGGTAGATTAAGTCTACGATTAATTTCATCTCATGGATACATTCGAAGTATGCGTTTCTTGGATCATATCCAGCTTCGCAAAGTGTTTCGAAACCTGCCTGCATCAATGCACAAACACCACCACAAAGTACTGCCTGCTCACCGAAGAGGTCTGTCTCTGTCTCTGTACGGAATGTTGTCTCAAGAAGACCAGCTCTTGCTCCACCGATTCCAAGACCATAAGCAAGTGCTAAATCAAGTGCTTTTCCTGTTGCATCCTGCTCTACTGCTACAAGACAAGGTGTTCCTTTTCCTGCCTGATATTCAGAACGAACTGTATGACCTGGAGCTTTTGGTGCAATCATTGTTACATCGACATCCTTTGGTGGTTTGATACATCCGTAATGAATGTTGAAACCATGTGCAAACATTAACATGTTACCTGGCTCAAGGTTTGGCTCAATGTCTTTCTTGTACATATCTGCCTGAAGTTCATCGTTGATTAAGATCATGATGATATCAGCCTGTTTTGCTGCTTCTGCTGCTGTATAAACTTTAAATCCCTGTTCTTCTGCTCTCTTCCAGGATTTGCTTCCTTCATAAAGTCCAATGATGACATTACATCCGGATTCCTTTAAGTTTAATGCATGTGCATGTCCCTGGCTACCATAACCGATAACTGCGATTGTCTTTCCGTCTAAAAGTGAAAGGTTACAATCTTCCTGATAATAAATTTTTGCTGCCATATCTATTTCCTCCAAAATAATTTAATCTAAAATTTTAACATCGGCTGAACCTCTTGTCAGTCCTGTAATTCCTGTACGGGCCAATTCCAGTATCTCATATCCCTGCAACAAATCAAGAAAAGCCTCTAACTTATCCTGATGTCCGGTAAGTTCAATCACCATGGAATCGCGCGTCACGTCTACAACTTTGCCATGAAAAATCTCAGTTACATTCATAATCGGCTGACGTTCCGTGTCCTTTGCCCGGATTTTAACTAAAATCAGTTCTCTTGTCACAGAAGAACCGGATTCTAACTTCTTAATATCTAATACATCCTCAAGCTTTGCAAGCTGCTTCTCAATCTGCTCTAAAATCTGTTCATCACCGCTGGCAACAATCGTGATTCTTGTGTATCTTGGATCCGCTGTCACTCCGGATGAAAAACTGTCAATGTTATAGCCTCTGCGGCTAAACAGACCTGAGATATGACTTGTCACTCCCGGATTATTCTCAACTAATAATGATAAAACCTGTCTTCTCATTTCAAAAACCTTCCTGTGTCAAATTACTCTTTCACAATTCAACACTTTAAAGCTCACTCACGCTAAAATCATATTAGCATATTTTTTTTTTTTGTCAATAGCTGAAATTAAAAAAAGACATTCTTCCCAATGAATTCATGGAAAAGAATGTCTTTCCTTTTAAGATTCCATTTTACCTAAAATCAGATTAATCTTTTAATGGATTTCCTTTGGCATCGGTGTTGATTGCACCTGTTAAAATCATAATACCTTCTACTAATCCCCAGATTGCGCCAATTCCACATGTAACAATTGTTACAATAATCTGGATAATACCTCTTGTTGTATTTCCAAGATAGAAGTTATGAATTCCCCATCCTCCTAAAAAGATACCAAGCAATCCGGCTGCCATCTTTGACTTCTGTGGCTGCATGCCATAATTCTGTAAAGAAACACCACAGTTTAAGCATACTACGCTGTTTGGAGGTGTTGGCTGACCACACTGTGGACAGAAATTATTTCCTGTACCTTTCTGTACGCCACATTTTACACACATCACAGCTTCATCGGTTGCATACTGCTGACCACAATTTCTACAATACATAACTAAATCCTCCTAATCGGTTCTTATCGTCAAAGGCTATTATAGCATACATGTATGGCAGAATAAATAGAAAATCCATATTTTTTTGATAATCAAAGTATCTTTCCTCTAAACCATACGTTACCCTAGCGCACCATTTATCCTAAAGCATAACATCTGATTTTTCTTTACTGCGCTCAATCATGTGGTTTAACTTACGGAATGGGATTTCCAATCCAAGACCAATCACAAGTGATAACACAATCACGAAGATATAGGAACTGATATACTTCCAGTAATCCGCCGCATAAAGTCCACCAATCGTCTCTTTCATTGCATTCATACCAAACTGGAACGGAAGGTACTTATAGATGCTTTTAAAGACGCCAGGAAGCACTTCAATCGGGAACGTACAGCCGGCACCCGCCACCTGGATTACCATGACGATAACCGCAATGGCCTCACCTACATTTCCAAATGCAACGGTTAAGGAATAAATAAACAATGTAAATGCAAAACTGCTTATCGCAGCGGCAAGCCAGAATAATACCGGCTCTTTACACTGAATTCTCGCATAGAACAAGTCTCCCAGAACAGTAATCAAAGCCTGCGCCTGCCCTACCAAGAAGAAAGTAATGTATCTTCCAAAATAACGCTGATACTGTTTCACATTCGTAATGCCCTCTTCCGGCTCTACTTTTACGTGAATTAAGGCAACCAGAATCAAGGCTCCTACCCACAATGCTAAAATGGTATAGAATGGTGCCATTGCAGAACCATAGTTATCGATGTGGTATGCCTCAACGGTGTCTAGGTTGACCGGAGATGAGATGAATTCACCCATAAGTGCCGGGTCACTCTTTACCATTTCAAGAATCTTTTGATACTGCTCACTATTTTGTAACTCTGTAATTTCTGTAATAATGCCTTTTAACCCAGTCAAAAGTTCCTGCGCCATTTCTGCAGAACTTGCGATAGATTCATTGCCCTGGCTGATGGTTGCAGCGTACCCATCCAATGCCTCTGAGACATCTGAGAAGTCTGTATCGACACCATTTAAAATTGCCTGTGCTGAGACAAGGGAACTTTGTACACTTCTTACTGTCGAATCCAGCTGTGGTTTCACATTATAATTAAATGTGGAACGCAATCCCTCAATCTGGTTCTTACATGTTGTAATCTCACCGGAGATTTTCTGTTGAAGTTCCTTTAAATGTTCCACTCCCTGACCGGATGTATCTTTTAACTGATCTAAATCCGCTGAAATCGTATCTAACTGCGCTCTGATTTCTTCCACCTGCGCAGAATTTGAATCATCTGTCCACTCATTTACGGCACCATCAAAAATCTGTTTTAAATATGGCATAATCGCCTGGGCACCCGTAATTCCATTGTTTGCACCATTCTGCCAGTCTTCAATATTGGATGTACCGGAGTTAACCAGACTATCCAAATCGTTCAAGCTTGCATTCAGCAAATCAAAACTGTAAGAAACCATATCTGCAATGCTGTCTGCGCTGCCCGATGCTGCAAGTAACGCACTCTCCATGGAATTGACAGTTCCCTGCCCATTTTTCACAACTCCTTCCACATTCGGTAATACGGTCTGTGTTGTCTCAACCAGACTGTTCGCAGAAGATGTGATACTGACAAACGAATTCAAGATGTTTACATAGGTCTGCAAATCACCACTCAAATCATTTAGATTGGATATAACTACATCTGTAAGCGAACTGCCATCCACTTCTACTCCGGAAACAGAACCACTTACTTTCATTAAGGTTTCTGCGATTGTACTGATGAAAGTCGCATTAACCTGTTCTCCAACCGTCTTTTGCGCTTTACTTGTAATCTTTGGTGCAATTGCATTCTTCTTTTCATTCTCATAATAAATAATCTCAGGATGCTTTAACTCGCCATCCAAAAAGCTCATCAATGTGCTTGTAAAATCTGACGGAATCACAAGTGCAGCATAATATTCTCCAGAATATACACCATCTGTTGCCTCCTTTGCAGTATCTACAAACACCCATCCAATCGTTGTATTGGTTTCAAGCGCAGATATAACGCTGTCACCTACATTGATTGACAATCCTTCCAAAGAATATCCCTCATCCTCAGATGCAACTGCAATCTTTAGATTCGAAGTTGAAGATTCCCCATACGGATCCCAGTTTGAAAAAATATTAAACCAGGCATAAAGGCATGGAATAATCGTTAATCCCATAATCACTACAACCGCTACTACATTGCGGCTTAACCGTTTGAAATCTGAAAGGAATATTTTAAATATGTTCTTCAAGTTCTTTTCCCTCCTGTTCTTCTTTCTCAGGTTTTTCTTCGATAAGTTCCACTTTTTCTCTCTTAGGCTCTAACTCCTCCGGCGCATTCAATCCTGCATCGATTCGTTCCATAACGGTACGCAGTTTTCCTTCCATCCCACTTAAATCCGGTGCAAGAAGGGTCTCCACTTCTTTGTCCTTTTGGCCGCTGATTTCACCTAATTTTTTCTGTAATTTATAATCTGAATACTCTACAAGAATTAAATATATTGCAATTCCAAATAAAGAGGCAATCCACAAAATAAGAAATACCACCTTTGAACTGTCTGTCCAGAATAAAAGGCACAAAAATACCAAAGGAATCAGCCAGATACATCTTAATCCAATACGAATGCGTCTCTGATTTTTCTCATGCATCTCATTTTCATATTGTGCAAGGATATCATACATTCTCTCGTAATCTTTTTCCATTTTTCCATATCCTTTCTACATCATCTTTGTGTCTTCCATACGTTCTTCCATATAGTGGTTAATGCCCACGAACGGAATACGGATTACCAAACCAACAATTAACGCTCCCACTGCAAAAATCAACAACTCTGACAATGATTTCACATAGGTATCTGCATACATTCCTCCGATTGTCTCACGAATCGCATTGATTGCATACGGGAATGGGAAGAAAATATAAATTTTCTGATATACCGTTGGAAGCAACTCGATTGGGAAGGTTCCGCTTGAACCTGCAATCTGAATTACCATGACAACAACTGCTAATGCTTTTCCGATATCACCAAAGGATAACGTCAATGCATAAATCAACAAACTAAAGGTCAGACTTGTCAGTGCAGCTGCTAAGAAAAACAGTCCCGGATACATCACCTGACAATGCAGGATATAAATATCACCTAACACAATTATGACTGCCTGTACCTCATTCAACAGCAAAAATAATAAATATCTTCCAAAGAAAAGCTGGTAAGACTTCACATTTGTAAGTCCCTTTGGCTCTGCCTTTACTTTCAAAATAGAAACCAGAATCGTCATTCCCACCCAGATTGCCAGAACCGAATAGAATGGTGTCATTGCGGAGCCATAATTGGCAATCGGATAGACTGGCTCTGTGGTCATTGTAACCGGCGCTGAGAAGTATTCTCCATAACTTTCCGGGTCACCTTCCATTACATCTAGGATAACCTGAACCTTCTCATCCTCCTCGGCATTCTGCAATTTATTCAACAGTTCTTCAATTTTTGCATTTACATTATCAATTACTTCTTTAATCTGTTCTAGGCTGTCATTTGTACCAGATATTGTTGTCTCAATTCCATCAAAAATATTGGTCATATCTCCAACTGTTGTGCTCAGACCATTCAAAACATTCGTCACATTATTTAACACTTTTGACATGCTGTCCACCATCGTGTTCATCTCTGGCACAAGGCTGTTTGTGTAAAGGCTCTTCATATTTTCAATTGATTTGCTGCAATTGTTTAATGAATTTTTAATGCTGTCAGTCGCTGTATTTACACTGTCACCAACAAGTTTTTCGACCTCAGACTGAATCTGGTCTTTGTCAACGTCTACATTGACATCCGGAAGCTCAATTCCACTGTTTCCCAGTAAATTATCCAATTGTCCTTGAATATCATCTGCTCCGTTCAAAAGGGAATCAATGGTATCAATAACAGACTGGATTGCATCTTCGGCTTCCTGCTGATCCTGGCTTCCATTTGCAGTATCCTGTAATGTCTGTTTCAAATCGTTCAACTGTTTGATTAATTCTGCCGTATCACTGGCTGCCTGCTGCGCACTCTTTGCTGTTGCTGCAGCATCCTCTGCAATTCCGGCATTTTCAATATCTGTTGCAACTGCATTCAATGAATTGTTAATGGTTGATAATGTATTCGTAATATTCTGTTTAAAGTTTTCCAAAGATGCCTGTGTATTCTGTAAATCCGTATTTGCCTTTGAAATGCTGTTTGCACCATTCTTAATGGAAGAACTGATTGCTGGCATCTCGTCACTCGCATCATCAACTGCCTTAGTTAGGGATTCATTGCTTTCCATAAAAGTTGTAACCAGGTTGCTATAAGAAGTCAGATTTGTATTTAACTGCTGAAGCTTTGCCTCTAATGTTGCCATACTGTCATCCTGTTTGATATCCTCAGCCAGAATATTTGTCTTTTCAAAGATGGCACTTGTAACAACTTCAATAAATTTTTCATTGGTACTTTGTGTCAGGGAAGAAACTGCGGAGTCCGTAATTTTGGTTGCAATCGCATTTTTCTTCTCATTTTCATAATATGTGATAGTCGGATTTGCATCAAAGTCTGTTTCAAGTGCATGATACATACTCTTTGTAAAATCTTTACTGATTACAACCGCAGCATAATACTTTCCACTGTAAACACCGTCCGTTGCTTCTTCGGCTGTATCTACGACAGTCCATGTTATTGTTGTCTTAGCTTCCATCTCCTCCACGACTTCATCACCCATGTTAACGTAGGTTCCATCATCTTCCGTATATCCTTCATCCTCCGAAATAATCGCAATCTGAATATTTGAAGTATTTCCATACGGATTCCAGTTCGAGTAAACATTAAACCACGCATACAAAGATGGTAGCACGCAAAGCCCCACTGCAATGATAAATGCAAGCGGATTCTTTATCAGTCCTTTGAGGTCTGTTATAAAAATTTTCCAAATATTATTCATGTCCATTTCTCCTACTATTTCTTTTCTGACAAATCCTTCTTGTCTTACCTTTTTTATATTTGTAGTTAGATTTTCTTTTTTACTACGCACTTCACTATTTTACAACATTTTTTTTCAAATGAAAACATACAGATTCCGCTTGTTGTATATTATTTTCTCCAAAACAATAAGAAAAAGGCTTTCTATGTTCTACATTTGTAGTTACATAGAAAGCCTTCTCTAATCCTATTCTACTGTGCAAGCACATAATGGAACGGACTGTTATCTTTTCCATAAATTACTTTTGAACCACAGATTCCATATGGTTCCAAAATACTTCCGTAACCATAATTTCCGTCTAAATAAAAATATACTTCCGCAATACCATTTTGTCCGGATTCTTTTTGCGCACTTGCGATAAAGCCGCTGTTCACATCTGCATTCATCACATTGTATGTTCCATACGCTAACAATGTAATCTCAAACTCCGCTCCGACTTTTCCATCTGCGGATGCGCCATAATCAAGGACTTCCGGCTGGTATCTGTTCCATCGTAGGTAACACCACATATACCGCTCATCTCATAGGATAAAAAGACTTCTCCCTGCGCAGAATATACCAGATTCAGTGTAATAAATGCGCTAAACATTCCATCTGCAAATGTATATGGAAGTGTTGCAATTGGAATACTTCCGGCTTTACCACCGGTAACAGAAACATCCGTTACTTTCATTCTGGTGTTGATTGCTGCTGTCATCTCTTTTACTCCTGTCAAATCAAATACCAGATGATACTCCAAAGATGGATCAATTACAAAATCACCTGTCAGACTTGCATTTGTGCCAAGCTGTTTGTCAAGATGGAAATTTAAACCTGTCATGGTTGTCGTCCCATTTGATGTAAAAGTAAACCATTCTCTCCAGCTTCCAGACCTTGCCGTATCCATTGCATCTGCTGCACTTGTCACGCTCACTCCATCTGCCGGAATCACTGCATCTGTATCCACTTCTGCTGTTCCTTGCGTATCAACGCTCTCTACCACATCAAAAATGCTGTCCGGTTCTTCCCCTTCAATCACGTAGCCCTCTTCTGTCTTTGTCACATTTGTCACTTCAGTGGCTCGTTCTACGCCATCCTCCTGTGCCGGTACTACGATAATATTTCCGGTTTCCAATTCTTCTGCCGATGTATCCTCGGTCACAACTTCATAGTTGCCGTCCGGCTGCTCCTTAATTGAAGCATCCAAATCAAAATCCGTCATAACATCTTCGGTATAGACAATCTCGTCCGACGTCTGATTTTCATTGCTTTCCTTTGCAAATGCCACTACTGTACCAAGATTTGTCACCGTAAGCAGTGCCACAAGGCTTAAACTTATTTTCTTTTTTATGTTTCGCATAGGCAGTCTCCCCTCTGTTGCTGCCGCAACTTTTTCTAGTACTTATATACTACCATAAAAAGGCAATTTCAGCAATATTTTGGGCGATTTTATACTTATACAATTTAATGATTTTGTATATGAAAAAAGGACTTCCGGAACACTTCCAGAAGTCCTTAAACCCTTATAAAATCAAGGTTTTATCTTAGAATTTACCAGCTTTGTGAGCCTCTTCGATGCTTACAGCTACGGCAACAGTAGCACCTACCATAGGGTTATTACCCATTCCGATAAGTCCCATCATTTCTACGTGAGCTGGTACAGAAGAAGAACCTGCAAACTGCGCGTCAGAGTGCATACGTCCCATAGTATCTGTCATACCATAGGAAGCAGGACCTGCAGCCATGTTATCTGGGTGAAGTGTACGTCCTGTACCACCACCGGATGCTACGGAGAAGTATTTCTTACCCTGCTCGATACATTCTTTCTTGTATGTACCTGCAACTGGATGCTGGAAACGTGTTGGGTTTGTAGAGTTACCTGTGATAGATACACCTACATTCTCATGATGCATGATTGCAACACCTTCCTGAACATCATCAGCACCGTAACATTTTACAGTTGCACGAAGTCCATCAGAGTATGCTTTCTCGTATACTACGTTTAATTTAGCTTCTTTGTAGTCGTATTTTGTCTCTACAAATGTAAATCCATTGATACGGGAGATAATCTGTGCAGCATCTTTTCCTAAACCGTTTAAGATAACTCTTAATGGTTTCTGACGTACTTTGTTAGCTTTTTCAGCGATACCGATAGCACCTTCAGCAGCTGCGAAAGACTCATGTCCAGCTAAGAAACAGAAACATTCTGTCTCTTCCTCTAATAACATTTTACCAAGGTTACCATGTCCTAAACCTACTTTTCTGTGGTCAGCAACAGAACCTGGGATACAGAATGCCTGAAGACCTTCACCGATTGCTGCGGCAGCATCAGCAGCTCTTGTACATCCTTTTTTGATTGCGATTGCAGCACCTACTGTGTAAGCCCAGCAAGCGTTCTCGAAACAGATAGGCTGGATTTTCTTTACCTGATTGTAAACGTCAAGTCCAGCATCTTTTGTAATTTTTTCAGCTTCTTCGATAGAGCTGATACCATAGCTGTTTAATACAGCGTTAATCTGGTCAATTCTTCTTTCATATGATTCAAATAAAGCCATTTTCGTTCTCCTTTCCTATTCCTGTCTTGGATCGATGATCTTAACAGCACCCTGCTCTGGAGTTACACGACCATAAGATCCTGCAGCCTTCTCCCAAGCTGTGTTAGCATCATCACCCTTTTTGATGAAGTCAGTCATTTTTCCAAGAGAAACGAACTGATATCCGATAACTTCGTTGTTCTCATCAAGAGCAATACCTGTTACGTATCCTTCAGCCATCTCTAAGTAACGAACACCTTTTTCTTTTGTTGCGTACATTGTACCAACCTGAGAACGAAGTCCCTTACCTAAATCTTCAAGACCAGCACCTACTGCTAATCCGTCATCAGAGAATGCACTCTGTGTACGACCGTAAACGATCTGTAAGAATAATTCTCTCATAGCTGTGTTGATAGCATCACAAACTAAGTCTGTATTTAAAGCTTCCAGGATTGTTTTACCCTGTAAAATTTCTGCTGCCATAGCTGCAGAATGAGTCATACCGGAACATCCGATTGTCTCAACTAAAGCTTCTTCAATCACACCGTTTTTCACGTTTAATGAAAGCTTGCAGGCACCCTGCTGTGGTGCACACCAGCCAACACCGTGTGTAAAACCTGAGATATCTTCAATTTTTTTAGAATGAACCCATTTTCCTTCTTCTGGAATTGGAGCTGGTTCATGTTTTGCGCCCTTTGCTACAGGACACATGTTTTCGACTTCCTTAGTGTAAATCATTATAAGACTCCTTTCACATAAATAAATATGTATGTATCTGTTAAACTTTGTTATTCATTTAACATACTGCAACCATTTTCGCATATTTTTTGGGATTAGTAAACCCCCAATTCGACGATTTTTTCAGTTTCCTTTTCTACTTTTTCGTCGTTAATCAAAATAATTCAAGTCTGAGAAAACATTATTGGCTGATTTTCCAAGCTCTACCACTTTTCCATTCTTGACCTGCATATAGCCTTTTGTGCCATCTTTTCCTTTTACAAGAATCCATTCCTTTAAATCAGATTTTAAGAAATATACTTCTGCCTGTTTTTGCATGACAACCTCAGGTGCATTTTCATCCATCGTCACACGAACCGGCAATTTCTCATAGAGCTGATGTGCGGTTGTTGAGATGTAATCATACTCTTCCTGTTCCTGATATTCTAACGCATGCGTCTCTTCATTTAACAGCCAGTAACCGTTTAAATATGCTGTTTCTAATAAATCGGTACGGATTCTTCCAATAACCTGGCCATCATTTACGAAACCATTGATTCCATCATTCTGGTCTTTGAACGGAAAACCATCCACACTTCCAACAAACTCCATGTCACCATCAAAACGGAAAAAGTATGTTTCCGGGTCACAGCTTGGGCCGTAGTCCAAAAATGCAAGTTCTAATTCTCCGTCTGCGGCGGTAATATCGGTCACATAAAAGCAGTCTGTAACCGGAGAAACCAGCTGACAGTCCTTGCTGATATCAAATGCTCTTCCATTGATGGTCACAATCGGCACATAACTGCCATCTTTTTGTTCCATCAGGCTGCAAAAAATCTGCTCGACATTGCCGTCTGCGTTTAAATCTTCTTCTATCACCGTTCCATATTCGTATTTTTTCGGATATGGATGTCCGCTCTCGTATGCCTCTTCTTTTGCTTCCAGCATGGACAGGTTATCTTTTTCCATGGCAGAAAAAACAGATTCATCGAATTCTTCCGGCATTGTGGTGCCCTGATACCAGCTGCATTTATTGAAATAACTTTGCAAATACTCATTCTGGAACGTTCTTCCATGTCTGGCGTAAATCTCATTGCGGGCAATCATCAGCTCATTGTCATTTAAGTTGTCTAACATTTCACTCGTCAGTGGTTTTTTATCACTGAGTGGAAGCACATACTCGTCTGCATTGGTATGTACCCCGTCGCCACTGATTTTTACTGTTGCCACAATCTGAGGTACCATTTCTGCCATCTCTTCATATTCTTTCTGGCTGGATGCATCATTTTCATCATAGGCAAGGTCTGTTGGCTCTATCCAGTAATAACAGCTTCCGTCATCTGCATACGCAATCAGTGTCTCACCTAGCGCGCCATTTCTGAATTCCCCGATATGGGTGAACCCACACAAGAAACCGAGTCCCTGATTTTCGTCGTAAGAACTTTTCTGGTAAATTGAAAAACCATCGTCCTCTTCTACGATTTCATAGCCGTCCTCCCACTCCTGTGGCAGTGTTACCGTAATATCCTGCCATGTGTAGGAGATTCCTTCTTCCCCGGTATCCGCCTGTTCTTCCAACACCGTCTGATCTGTTACCGTCTCTGTGTCTTGTAGCGTCTCATTATCAGGCGTTGCATTCTGTTTCTTTCCACATCCATTTAATAATGTAGTTGTAAACGTACACATCAGTATTGTTAAAACCAAAAATTTCTTTTTCATACTTTCATACATCTGGCAAATGCAGTCTGCCAGTTTCACTTTCCTCTCTGTCAGTCGTCTATTCGCTCTTTTCTACAATTTCATTTTTATTCTTATAAATAGAGTTTGCAGGGACAACACCACGCACCATGGATAACGGATACACGTTGGTGTTTCGCCCGATTACGGTACCTGGATTCAAAACGGAGTTACATCCAACCTCCACGTGGTCTCCTAACATTGCGCCGAATTTTTTCAGTCCTGTCTCAATCTGTTCTTTTTCCTCTTTTACCACAACCAGTGTCTTGTCGGATTTTACATTGGATGTGATAGAGCCGGCTCCCATGTGTGATTTGTATCCTAAAATAGAATCCCCGACGTAATTATAATGTGGAACCTGAACACTGTTAAATATCACAACGTTTTTCAGTTCGGTTGAATTTCCGACAACGGAGCCTTTTCCTACAATTGCGTTACCACGGATAAATGCGCAATGACGGATTTCAGCCTCCTCATCAATAATCAAAGGTCCATTCAAAAAAGCGGTTGGCGCAACGGTTGCGCTCTTTGCCACCCAGATGTTCTCTCCGCGTTTTTCGTATTTCGACGGGTCTAATTTTTCTCCTAACTCGACAATAAATGCTCCAATCTTTGGCAGCGCTTCCCAAGGATAGGTAAGCCCCTCGAGTAACTCCTTTGCGATTGTCTCATTTAAATCATATAAATTCTTTATCTTTGCCTGTTCCATTTTTCTATCCTCATTTCATTTATCTTGCAATTACAGATGCTATCATATCATAATTTGTTGTGAAATACTAACCTAATTCTCATCTTTTCCTGACGCATCTTCTGACACTTCCGACATCTTTGTCTGTTCTGTCGGAATTTCAATTGGATTTTCTTCTAATTCTTCATAAAAAGGAGCATCATCCTGCTGTTTTGCGGTATCTTCGCCCGGATTATCGAAATCAAACTTTATCTGGTCATCTTCGAGTTTTAAACATGCATCAAACTGATTTCCAGATTTTGCGGTGAATCCAACTACTTTTGTCTTTGTTTTGCCGGTTTCTAGCAATTCTTTTACCGTTTCTTCCGGAAGTTCTACCTTTGCTATCGTATGATACAGCTTAAAGCCACATTCGCACTCATAGTACCACTGTGATTTCTTTAACTGCTTCTTGCACTTTGGACAAATGAGTGTCGTCTCCACCGGCTTTGGTTTTTCCGGGAAATCAAACGTTACCCTTCCATCCTCTGTTAATTTTAGCGGAGCGTCAAACATCATTCCTGTCTTTGCAATAAAACCGGATATCACATCCGTCTTTTTGCGCAGCAGTAATTCTTTCACCTGTGCTTCTTTTAAGGTAACACCCGCAATCTTTCCGATGGAAAAACGGCAGGAATTTTCATCGTCCTTCGAATAATTGGCGCATCCATAGCCAAACGGCGTCTTTACAATCTTACCGCCACAGAGCGGACAAACCACATCTTTAACCGACGGCTGTTCCAAATCCTCAAAATCAAATTTTAATCCTGTCACCTTTCCGGTTTCATCTTTGTTTAACGCAATACGTGCATCAAATTTTTTTCCGGTTTTTGACTTAAATCCTCTTATCGTCGAGGTTCTGCCCTCTGTCAAAAGTTCTTTTACCTGTGCTTCCGTCAGTGATTTTTCCGCCATCTTTCCAATGGAAAAGCGGCAGGAATTTTCATCGTCTTTCACATAATTTGCACATCCAAACCCAAACGGCGTCTGCACAATCTCGCCTCCGCAAAGCGGGCAGACCACATCCTTTACCTTTTTGGCTTCCACATGGTCAAAGTCGAACTTTAAGCTCTTTTTTCCATTTTCATCGGTATCTAACATAATGCAGGCATCAAACCGTTTCCCGGATTTTGACTTAAACCTTCTTATGGTTGATGTTCTTCCCGCTGTCAAAAGTTCCTTCACCTGTGCCACCGTCAAATCTTTTCCCGCAATCTGACCGATTGCAAATTTACAGCTTGCCTCGTTTTGTGGGTCATAATTGGCACATCCATAGCCGAAAGATTTTACGACAATCTCACCGCCACACATCGGACAGGTGACGCCTTCTACAATCTCTGCCTCGTTCTGTGAAAAATCAAAATTCACGGATTTTCTTCCATCTTCGGCAGTCTCTAATACCAGGCTCGCGTTGAATTTCTTTTTGTTTTTCGATACAAATCCTTTTAATACGTCTGTTCTTCCATTTATTAAAAGTTGTTTTAACTCTTCCTGTCTGATTGCACGACCGGCAATCTTTCCCATTGAAAAGTAGCAGCCATCCCCTTCGCTGCGGTGATTTTCACAGCAATAGCCATAAGGCGTTACTTCCACTCTTCCACCACAGACCGGGCAGGTAACTCCCTCGACATAAGCAGGCTGGTTCTCGGAAAAATCAAACTGAATGGAACTCTTTCCATCTTCCTCTTTTTTCAAAACCAAACATGCACTGAACTTCTTCTTGCTTTTCGATACAAAGCCATTCAATACACCCGTTTTCCCATTTGTTAAAAGTTGTTTTAACTCTTTTTCTTCCAAATCCCGGCCGGCAATCGTTCCGATTGCAAACTTGCAGCCGGAGCCATCTTTTTGATAATTGCTGCATCCATAACCAAATGGCGTTGTCTCGACTTCGCCACCACAGAGTGGGCATGGCACGCCTAATTTTTTCTTTGCTGCAATTCCTCTCCCACCTTTTCCTACCAGTGGTCTGATCCGCTCGGTCAACGGTTCCATCAGATTTCGTTCGATCATGGATTCCGTCTCACGGCGAATGAAGTCCTCTAACTTGGTGCGATACTCCTCCATTGCAACCGTACCGGCTGTAATGCCATCTAGCCCCTTTTCCCAGGACGCTGTCATCTTCGGATTCAAAAGAGCCGGAACTGTCATGCTGACAACCTCAAACACCATCTCACCAAGTGTCTCCGGTGTTAAGACCTGCGTTCTTTTATTTAATGCAAGATAATGAATTCGTACCAATTTTCGTATGATTTCCGCTCTCGTTGCAGAGGTTCCGATTCCAGAACCCTTAATCTGCGCACGAAGTTCTTCATCTTCAATAAGCTGTCCCGCATTTTCCATCGCAAGAATCATGGAACCGGAGGTATAGCGCTTTGGCGGAGATGTCTTACCTTCTTTGATGGAAAGACCATCCACCAAAATCTCATCTCCATTTTTTAAGTTTGCAGCAATGGCAAGAAGACCTCGCCCTGATTTTTCATCCTCTTCTTTGTCCTCGTCCTGCTGTTTTCCCATAATTTCTAAAAATCCAGGGTCTTTTAACTCTTTTGCAGACGCAAAGAAACATTCTTTGCCCATTCCAACCTGCAATTTTACATTCTGATAGGTCGCTGCCGGGTAAAAAATGCTAAGGAAACGTCTTACAATCAAATCAAATACGCTTCTTTGTAAGGATGTTAGGGAATCCAATTCCGTGAGCTGACCGGTTGGAATAATCGCATAGTGGTCGGTGATTTTGGAATCGTCCGTATATTGTGTTCTCGCCACATTCGCATAAAGGCGTTCCTTCATAATTTTATCGACATAGTCTGCCACCGGCTGATATACCTTAAGACGGCTGATATTTCTTCCGATTTCCTTGGCAACCGCAGTAGAAAGCACTCTCGCATCGGTTCTTGGATAAGTTGTCAGCTTCTTTTCGTACAAATCCTGTGCGACCTGAAGTGTCTCATCCGGGCTTATCTTAAAACGCTTTGCACACTCCGCCTGAAGCTCCGCCAGGTTAAAAAGAAGCGGAGCCTTTTTTCTTGAAGTTCCAAGTTCAATGGATTTTACAATCGCCTTTTCATCCTGCAAAGAATCTATCAGGTTTTGTGCGCTCTCTCTTTCCTTAAATCCATTTTCTTTATACAAAAGAGGCGACTCAAAATATTGTGAACCATCGATTGCCTTCCATTCGCCCTCTACATCTGCCTCTGTGAAAGAGCCGACAATTCTGTAAAAAGGTGTCTCCACAAAGTTTCGTATCTCACGCTCTCTGATGACAACCATTCCAAGCACACAGGTCATAACACGTCCAACCGCAATTGCTGTGTAGGAATTGGTTCCGGCGGCGTCATTTAACAGTCTTCCATACTTGACTGACATAACACGTGAAAAATTGATTCCCATTGCATAATCTTCAATGGTTCTCATAATCCCGGAATTACCAAGATTGTCATACTCCTCCATCGGCTTTGCCTCACGGATTCCTCTCGTAATCTCTTCTTCTGTCTGTGAGTCAATCCAGACACGAAGCTCTTTCATGCCCTCTCTCACACCGCCAAAGCGTCTGATATTTTCCTCAATCGTCTGACCTTCTTTTCCCGCATCACCTGCCCAGTAGACGGTATCAATATCCTCCCTCCAAAGCTGTCTATGTACAATCTCATACTGCTTGCTCACAGCAGGAATGACATGATATTTATAATCGCGCGGCAAAAAAGGAAGATCCTCCAGCTTCCAGCGCTTATATTTTTCATCATATTCTTCCGGATACACCATCTCAACCAGATGACCCACACACCAGGTGATGACATACTCACTGTTTTCAATATATCCATCATTTCTACCGGAGACCCGCAGTATTCTTGCAAACTCCTGTGCCACACTCGGTTTCTCCGTAATAATCAACGATTTTGGCAAACTCTAATCCTCCCGTATCTTTACAATTCATTCATGTCAACAAGGATGAACCGCTCATCCTCCTTTGCCATTTTCTTTACTTCTTCCGCAAAAGTTGTGGCAGAAAACAAGAAAATAAATCTTGGTTTAATTTTTGCCTGCTCCAAACTTTCAAACATCTTCTGACACATTTTTTTGTCAAATTCCGGCTCCGACCAGTTACAGACACCGACCATCATCTCGCGTATCTCATTTTGCATCACGACATCGATGGTGCCTTCTTTTCCAACCCAGGTTCCTATTTTTGTTACCTTCATAGGCAGCCTTCCCACTTTTCCAAGCAGCGACAGGTATTCTTCACATACTTTTGAAAAGTACTGGTTTAAATAACCGTCCAAATCAGGTGCAATGTGTTTCTCATAGAACTCTTCCGCTCCTAAAAAATGAAAATCGGACAGGTTCGGATACACAAAGTAAAACCAAAAATGCACAAATGGATTGTGAATCCGGTAAACGCCCTTTTTCGCATTTTCCCATCCACCCGTCTCAAAAGAATGGACTTTTTCAAGGATTCCAACCTCGCTTAATTTTTTCATATAGACACTAATTTTTGCTCTGGAGATGCCTGTCCTTAGATAAATATCATTCAGTTTCTGCGTTCCAGAGGTAAAGCAGCTTAAAATGGTATGATAAACTGACCTCTCCCGCAATTGTCCTGCAAGCAGATCATCCACCGCATGATGGAGTGCTCCGTTTTCCGAAAGAATGGTACGGCATATATTTTCCTTTATGCTCCTCTTGGCATGAAAACGGTTGATATAAAGCGGCGTACCGCCAAGTATGCCATATACCTTAATACATTCGCTTACCGGGTACTCCGGGAAAGCACGCACGACCTCCAGGAAGTCTAAATCGCCCACTTTTATCTTCTTATCCACAAAGCGGTCATAGTCTGATTTTTTCTCCGCCTCCATCTCATGTTCTACCCAGTTTTCGTTTGAGGTACTTAAAATAATCTGAACCGGTCCCGGATATAGCTTTTTCTCCTTTAAAAGAACGACCGCCTTCCAAAACGAATCATCCTTTTTCACAATGCGGTCGAATTCATCGATTACAAGGACAAGCTTTTCCGGTCCACCGCTTTTTACACGTTTAAAATACTCCTCGTAATTTTGTTTCGAAACCGCAACCTGGAAACGGGATTGTATCTCCTTTTCCATATAGATAAGCTGCTGCCTCGCTTCGGTCTCTCTGGCTCTATAATAAAAATACTTTTTATTCTGGCAATATACGTTCAGGAGCTGTTCTTTTTCACATTCCTTTCTTCCATATAAAATAAGAACGGAATTTCCTTGCTCTTTAAAAAGCGCTTCTAGTTGTTTTAATACTGCTGTTTTTACAACCATATTTCCCCCTCCGGTATCTTTTTCATTCGTCTATGGACGCATAGAGAAATTATATCATTTTTTAATATAACCAGCAACCCATACCGCTTTTCGACACTCATACAATATTTTGATTATTTTCTCTCTTTTTTCTCCTGTTTTTGCCCTTTTCCTGGAAAATAGGTAGTTTTTCCCATGCGCAAATGTTATAATGATATATAATTTTAGTTATAATTCAGAAAGAAAAAAGATGCCTTACGCATCCAAGATACGAAAATGGAACAGAAAAATTTTAAGTATTCCGATCAAAAAGAACAATTCCAGCGTGCAAACAGTTTTCTCTTATCCGGCTACATTGCATACTATGTTATTTTGCTCGCACTGATCTGGTTCTCAGCAGCCATCGGACTGCGCTCCACAGGATTTTCTACCATGTTTTCCTGTGTTATTGTTGTTGCAATCCTTCTTCTTCTCTTGTTACGGACAAGAATGAAGGATTCCAAAAAATACCGCTATGTATCCCTGCCATTTCAGATTTTCATTACCATGTTTATGGGATTTGCTTTCAGCGAGGGATTCGTGCAGCTGATTGCTGTGATACCACTTGCCTGCGGTATTTTGTTTTTCGACAAAAAATATACGCTCATTACCGGCGGATTTCTTGCCGCAAATGAAATTTTAATTACACTTATGAAATTTGCCACACATGAAAACTTCGAAAATGGTTCCACCATTTCCCAGCTTTTTAATGTTTGCAGTGTGTTCTTCCTTATCATTGTCATCTACCGCATTACCTGTGTTGCAGGCGAATTTATCGCACACACGCTTGGTCAGATTGAAGCTGAGAAGGCAAATGTGGAACGTATGATGGATGATGTTGTCCAGGTAGCCGGTGAAGTAAGAAAAGGCACCGAATCTGCGATGGACATTGTCAACACCTTGAATTCTTCTACCGAATTTGTAAACGGTGCCATGAAGGATATTTCAGACAGTACACTTTCCACTGCAGAAAACATCCAGACTCAGACCGATATGACCGCTCATATCCAGGAATCCATTGAGCATACACTTGAGAGCTCCAAAACCATGGTTGAGGTTGCCAGACAGTCCAATGAACTGACAGACAAGAGTATGGCCGTCATGAACGAATTAAAGCAGCAATCCCATGTGATTACCGATACCAACTCTAACGTAGCTGCGGCAATGAAATCCTTAAAAGAGCGCACCGATGCTGTAAAATCGATCGCAGATACTATTTTTGCAATTTCAAGCCAGACCAACCTGCTCGCACTAAATGCTTCCATTGAAAGTGCCAGAGCCGGAGAAGCCGGACGTGGATTTGCAGTTGTTGCAGATGAGATTCGTCAGTTGGCAGAGCGAACACGTTTAGAAACGGAAAACATTGCCTCTATCCTTGAGGAATTATCCTTGAATGCCGATACCGCATCGGAAGCCGTAGAACGCTCTCTGGTCGCTACAAATGAGCAGGAAGGCATGATTGCAGATGCGTTGAAACGTTTCGAGGATATGAATCAGAACGTCGCACACTTGACCGATGAGATTTCCAACATTGATGCAATGTTACAGAACTTATCCGATGCAAACAACCAGATTGTAGATAACATCACAACCTTGTCTGCTACAACAGAGGAAGTAACCTCCTCCTCAAGCCAGGCTGCAACCTCTTCTTACAAGAACCTTGAGAATGCAAAAGATGCGCAGAAACAATTAGAAGCGATTTTAAATGTTTCTCATGAATTAGATAAATATATGAAGGATTAGACAGTAGAAAATACTTTATAACTCAAAAAGCTTCCTATGTTCTACATTCGTAGTTACATAGGAAGCTTTTTTCTTAACATTTTAACTTTCTAAGTCAAAAGATTCTGCTTTCTCACCAGGCAATGCATCCGGTAAAGATAGGACTCTTTTCCCCTAGAATCTAACTTATTTCTTTGTAATATATCCCTGAGCCTTTAATAACTCTGCACAAAGCACTGCACCACCTGCAGCTCCACGAACTGTATTGTGGGATAAGCCTACAAATTTCCAGTCGTAAACTGTATCTTCTCTTAAACGTCCGACGGAAACACCCATACCATGCTCAAAGTTTACATCCAATGATACCTGTGGACGATTGTCTTCTTCTAAGTACTGGATGAACTGTTTTGGAGCACTTGGAAGTTCTAATTCCTGTGGAACTCCACGGTAATTTCTTAATGCTTCTACTAACTGTTCTTTGGTTGGTTTCTTTTTAAACTTCACAAATACAGCTGCTGTGTGACCGTTTAATACTGGCACACGGATACACTGACAGGTAATCACCGGTGATGTTGCAGGAACAATTTCCTTTTTCTCATCATCAATATGTCCCCAGATACGAAGTGGCTCTTTTTCTGATTTTTCTTCTTCTCCACCAATGTAAGGAATGATATTTCCAACCATTTCCGGCCAGTCCTTAAATGTCTTACCAGCTCCGGAAATTGCCTGATAAGTTGTTGCTACAACTTCATATGGCTCAAATTCTTTCCATGCAGTAAGAACCGGCGCATAAGACTGAATGGAACAGTTTGGCTTTACAGCTACAAAACCACGTTTTGTACCAAGTCTTTCTCTCTGATATTTGATGACTTCCATATGTTCTGGATTGATTTCCGGTACAACCATAGGAACATCCGGTGTCCATCTGTGGGCACTGTTATTTGAGACAACCGGTGTCTCTGTCTTTGCATAATCCTCTTCGATTTTTTTGATTTCTTCTTTTGTCATATCAACTGCGGAGAAAACAAAATCAACTTCAGATGCAACCTTTTCAACCTCGTTAACATTCATAACAACAATATTTTTTACAGCTTCCGGCATTGGTGTATCCATTTTCCATCTTCCACCAACAGCCTCTTCATAAGTCTTGCCAGCACTTCTTGGACTTGCCGCAATTGTAGTTACCTCAAACCAAGGATGATTCTCTAACAGAGAAATAAATCTCTGTCCTACCATTCCAGTTCCGCCCAAAATACCAACTTTCAGTTTTTCACTCATTTCTTCTAATCTCCTCTTTTTCGTTCCAAATTCTGTTATAGTCTCCGTATGAAACATTCGCCATGTCCGTGTGTGGCGAACATTTGTCGCTATAGTAAATATATTATGTGATTTTGCATTAAAATGCAAGCATATATTCGTAAAAAATCCCATTATATTTTTACTTTTCTTGTGCATTATGCATAATCCCATGCTGGAAATGCATACTTTTGCACTTTTTAGTTCTGCCAGTCGCCTTCCCCATTCAAATATTCTTTTTCGAGAGCGATTACTTTCTCCATCGCTTCTTTGCCTGGCGCACCAATGGTCAGACGTTTGTTGACGCAGGTCTCCATGGAAATCGCATCATAAATATCCTCCTCAAAAACAGGGCTGATTTTCTTTAACTCCTCTAATGACATATCATCGATTGCTATGCCTTTATCGATACAATAAAGCACAATCTGTCCCACAATTCCATGTGCATCACGGAATGGCACACCATGATTTACCAGATAATCAGCGGCGTCTGTTGCATTGGTAAATCCTTTGTTTGCTGATTTTCTCATGACATCTTTATTGAACTTTAACGTTGCAAGCATTCCATTGAAAAGTGCGATACAGCCTTTTACGGTATCCATCGCATCAAAGGAAAGTTCCTTATCCTCCTGCATATCCTTATTATAGGCAAGTGGGATTCCCTTCATTGTGGTAAGAAGTGACATTAAGGCACCATAGACACGTCCTGTCTTGCCTCGTACTAATTCTGCAATATCCGGGTTCTTTTTCTGTGGCATAATACTGCTTCCTGTGCTGTATGCGTCATCAATCTCCACAAACTGATATTCATTTGAGTTCCAGATGATAATTTCTTCTGAGAAACGGCTTAAATGCATCATAATTGTGGCACAGGCAGATAAATATTCAATCAAATAATCACGGTCTGAGACACCGTCCATGCTGTTTAAGGTAGGGCCATAAAATCCTAACAGTTCTGCCGTGTATTCACGGTCTAACGGATAGGTTGTTCCTGCTAACGCACCAGAGCCAAGCGGGCAATAATTCATTCGCTCATAAATATCATGCAAACGCAGTCTGTCGCGCTTAAACATCTCAAAATAAGCTCCCATGTGATGTGCCAGTGTGATTGGCTGTGCCTTTTGCAAATGTGTAAATCCCGGCATAATAGTCTCTGTATTCTCTTCCATAATAGAAAGGATGGTCTCTAATAATTCTTTTAAAAGTTCATCCGTATGCAAGACTTCTGCTCTTGTATACAAACGCATATCAAGTGCAACCTGGTCATTTCTGCTTCGTCCGGTATGTAATTTCTTTCCGGTATCACCTAAGCGGTCAATCAGATTCGCCTCCACAAAACTGTGAATGTCTTCGTATTCACTGGTGATCTCTAAACGGCCTTCCTCGACCTCTTTTTTGATTTCATTTAAGCAGTCAATAATTTGCTGCATTTCTTCCTTGGTTAAAATTCCCTGTTTTCCAAGCATCGATACATGTGCAATACTGCCCTCAATATCCTGTTTGTAAAACTTCTGGTCAAATCCAATCGATGCATTAAAATTATAGACTAACTGGTCTGTTTCTTTGGTGAATCTTCCACCCCACAACTGTGCCATGTTTCATTCCTCTCTTTCTGCTCCGCAATCTCTTTATCACGCTGGTTCTTCGAATAGACACATCCGCAATAATATTGACGATACATCCCATATTCTTTGGACAGTTCGACAGAACGTTTGTAACCATTTTTCTTTTTAAAATCAGAATAAAGATACGCAATTCCATATTCTTTTTCCAATGCCGCGCCAATCTCATTTAATTTCGTTGCATTTTTCAAAGGGCTGATGGAAAGTGTGGTCGTAAAATAATCCATTTTGTGTTCCTTCGCCACCTTTGCAGCCTCCCGCAGCCGAAGTTCATAACAACGGAAGCACCTTTCACCGCCCTCTTTTACATCCTCAAGCCCCCGTGCCATCTCATAGAATTTTTCTTTTTCATAGGCACCCTCAAGGAATGAAATCGGATATTTTGCCGGAAGCTTCCGAATAAATTCCTGCTGTTCTACGGTTCGTTTTGCATATTCTTCCTCCGGATAAATATTCGGGTTATAATAATACACCATTATCCGGAAATAATTGGATAAATATTCAAGGCAATACGAACTGCACGGCGCACAGCAACTATGTAACAAAAGTGTTGGAACTTTTCCTTCTTCCTCGTTCTTTTGAATTGTCTGCTCTAATATCTTTTGATAATTCTGATTCATACTCCACCTATTCTACATGACTTTTCTTAAAACTTCAAGTATATAATGTATATTTATGCATATTATTCTTTTATATTTGCATACTTATAAAACGAGCACGTTCCTTCCAGGTATGCTTTTTCTGATAGGAAGCATACGCTGTCTCCTCAATTTCTCTTCTTTTTGCAGGATTTAACAACAACTCTTCCGCAAGGTCGGCCACATTTTGTCTCTCCATCAGATTGTAGGTACAAAGTTCCCTGCCACAATCAAAATGCTCCGTTATATATGGATTCTCCTCCGTCAAAACCACAGTATGGTTTGCCATTCCCGCAAATACACGGTCGTGAACCCCATGGTGAAAAATTGGTGCAACATTTAAAAGAATGTGCTCCTTTGCAATTTTTTCAAAAGACAGATTGAAAAATACTGGCTCCTCACAAATGATGCAATCCTTGTTCGGATGCTTTAATTTCTCCCATCCATGACCAATCGCACGCATCGGAATCCGGTTGTTTAACAGCTCCTCAATCACCTGATTTCTGAAATAATTTCTGACATACACATCAACGGCATACATCCGGTTCATCTCTTCCCGAAATTCTTTTTTGGAAAGTTCCATCCCTTTTTCTTTCAGATAAATGCGAAAAGCATCTTCCATCGGAAGATTCGGATCTGCAAGGCGCATTTCAATCAGCTTCCACATACAGTTTCTTCTTTCCGGTTCTTCCTGATTGATTAGTTTTGCCACATTTTCAGGTATCTCAAACGTTCCCGTAAAAAGGACTCTTGCCTCCTTGGACTTTTCAACCGGCACAAAGGATTCTGATGCACTAAGCGGCAGCATCAGCGTCTTTTTT
Source organism: Roseburia sp. 831b (assembly GCF_001940165.2). NCBI lineage: Bacteria > Bacillati > Bacillota > Clostridia > Lachnospirales > Lachnospiraceae > Roseburia > Roseburia sp. 831b. The sequence goes on from NZ_CP135162.1 coordinate 1,335,699, forward strand.
ATATTCGGATAGTACGTCTCGACGTATGTTTTCTGTGTTTCATCCAGGCAGAGTGCATAAGAATCTTTAATATCCGCAGACAACGCCACATGATGAAACAGTGGATGATCCACAAGCCAGTCCACAAAAGGCCCCTTAAAATGATTCACAAGCAAGCTGTGATCATCCAGCTCCATTCTCGGGAGTAAGGAATTAAAATCCAGAATCAAATCGTACTCCTGATCCACATAGGGCGTCAGTTTTTGATCCAAATCATCCTCCATCGCAAGCTCGCACACAAAGACCTCGTTTCCAAGTTCTTCAAATGCAGTTGCCATCTCATTTGCGAAAAAATTGCTGGAGAAATAACAAATTTCCCTTGAGCTAAAAATCAAAATCCGCTTTCCCATTTTCGCATTATTTCCTCCCGTTTTCACCAGTTTAATCTTTTTAATACGTATAAAACTTATTTTTGTGTAATCCATTGACAAAAAGATTTACAGGATTCACTTATTGGGATTCGGGTGTCAAAAGAACTGTGAACAACCTTTTGACACCCGAATCTTATTGGTAAAGTCCTGTTATACAAAAGAAGCTCTTGCAAAAGTGATTCCTTTTGTCAAAAGCCCCTTTTCTTACTTTTCCTACGCTTCTTTCTTATATTTTAAGACCAAAATCGCAACGACATAAATCACGATACACAAAAGAATAAATACAATCTTTTTACATAAAATTCCGGCTACCAGCTCTGCAATCAATAATACCCCGTGTAACCAGACCGGTTCATGATGCAGACAACATGCAATCCCTACATTCAACAGTAAAATCACACACACTGCAACAACCGGAATCTTCAAAACAAACATGCTGATTACTATCATCGCAGCACACGCTGCCAGCGCAATCACCGACATGATAAGCTGTTTTTGATTTTCCTTCATAATGCAATCCTCCCATACTTTGACTACATAAAATATTATATCAATTTTCAAAAAAAAGGACAACCCGATTTTCATCTTTTCAAAATTTGGTAGCATTCCTCCTCCATTTAAGGTATAATAGCGTCGGTTTATGTCAGTTTATCCTATAAAAAATAGATTACAAATAGAAAATAGTGAGGTTATACTTATGAAAAATCACACAAAATGGGTGTCTATGTGGGGAAATGCGATGTCTATCGCCACACATAGACCCGAAAGTTATGCGAAAAATATTACACTGCGTTATCCCATCTACACACCGTTTGATGGTTCTTCCTTAAAATTTACGTTTGATAACTATTGTGGTACAGAACCAATCCACATCACACGCGCCACAGTTGCGCTGGCATCCGAACAAAATCCAACCCCTTTGAGCTGCAGTGCTGTGCGCGACACATTCGCTCCCATCACCTTTTCCGGCATGGAGGATGTTGTCATTGCACCTGGCGAATCCGTCGTCAGCGATGCCATTCCTTTTTCTGTCAAAAGAGGGACTTCGCTTTTGGTAAGCTTTTACCTTGCGGATTTTACACAGATGCAGTCTGCGGTCTTAATTACCGGACCTTTGTCAAAGGCTTTTTATTCCCTCAGCGACCAGACCAATGCCGTGCAGCTTCCGGTGAATGATACAAAATCCATTTCCTGGTTTTATTTTTTGAGCAACATCGATATCTTGACAAGTGAGGATTCTCATACCATTCTCTGCTACGGTGACTCCATTACTGCCCAGGACTGGCCGGATTATCTCTCACTCACTTTAGGCGAGCATCACATCTTAGACACCGCTGTCATTCGCAGAGCCACAAGCGGTTCCAGAATCCTGCGTCAGTACGATTGCATCACCTATGATTCTTATGGCTTAAAAGGAACCAACCGGTTCGACCATGAAATTCCGACCAACGGTGTTGATACCATTATTATCCAGCAAGGAATCAACGATATCATCCACCCTGTCGGCGTCGAAAAGAATCAGTTCCGTCCTATGAGTGACCTTCCAACGGTCGATGATTTGATTGCGGGTATGCGCTGGTACATCGAACGTGCACGTAACTACAATTGTAAAGTATATGTCGGAACCCTGTTGCCAATCTTTGGCTGGCGCACCTATGCACCTTTCCGGGAAGATTTAAAAAATAAGTTCAATGACTGGATTAAATCAACCGATGAGATTGATGGTTCTATCGATTTTGAAGCTGTGTTAAAAGACCCACAGCATAAAGAAGCTTTCCGCAAAGAATATGACAGTGGCGACCATTTGCATCCAAGCAGCATTGCTTATCAAAAGATGGCAGAATGTGCCTACGAGAAGCTTTACCAAAATAAATAGCAAAAAAACCTGTGACGAATGCCGGTTTTCCGGAAATTCTCACAGGTTTTTCTAATACATTAAACATCATTCCTGACATTTTGATACACTTATCTTTTCTTTGATACACGCCTATTTGGAAAGGTGATTTCTCACACGCTGGATTAACATCTCAAGTGCAACAAGGTTTTCTCCACCTTCCGGAATGATAATGTCTGCACGGCGTTTACTTGGTTCTACAAACTGCTCATGCATCGGCTTTACCGTTGTCAGATACTGATTGATGACACTGTCAAGGGAACGTCCCCTGTCTTTTACATCTCTTGCAATTCTACGCAAAATACGCACATCCGCATCCGTGTCCACAAACACTTTAATGTCCATCAAGTCGCAGAGACATTTCTCCGCAAAAATCAGAATGCCCTCTAATACGATAACCGGTGCCGGATTTACCACAATCGTCTCATCGGAACGATTGTGAATCGTATAATCATACACTGGCATCTCAATTGGTTTTCCCGCTTTTAAAGCTTGCAAATGTTCAAACAATAAATCTGTGTCAAATGCATCCGGATGGTCGTAATTTAATTTTGTTCTCTCCTCGTAACACATTTCGTCATGTCTTTTATAATAATTGTCATGACGCAGGATACTCACTTCATCACGGCCAAAACTGTCCACAAGCTTATCCGCAAGTGTCGTCTTACCGCTTCCGGTTCCTCCTGCAATTCCGATTACGATTGTATTCATAATAATCTCCATTCTAGCATGAAAAATTTATTTTCACGCTACTACCCTGTCTTACTTATTTGCCAATGATTGCAAGTGTTGCACTTGTTCCAAGACGGTTTGCTCCGGCTTCTACCATCTCTAAGGCTTCCTCTGAAGTGTGGATTCCGCCGGATGCTTTAACTCCCATTCCCTCGCCAACTGTTTTTCTCATAAGCGCTACATCAGAAGCTTTTGCTCCGGCTGTGGAGAATCCTGTTGATGTCTTTACAAAATCTGCTCCGGCTTCTTTGGAAAGTTCGCAGGCTTTTACTTTTTCTTCATCTGTCAAAAGACATGTCTCGATGATAACTTTTAATACGATATCTTTTCCGCATACTTCTTTTAATGTTTTGATATCATTTAAAACGTAATCGTATTTCTTGTCTTTTAATGCACCGACATTGATTACCATATCCACTTCTGTTGCACCATCTTCGATTGCAGCCTTTGTCTCGAAGGCTTTCACACGTGTGTCGGACATTCCAAGAGGGAAACCAACTACGGTACAAACCTTTACATCAGAACCTTTTAACTGCTCTGCTACAAATTTTGTGTAATACTGGTTCACACATACAGATGCGAAATCGTTTTCGAGTGCTTCCTTACAAATTTTTGCAACCTGTGCCTCTGTTGCATCTGCCTTTAAAATTGTGTGATCAAATAATTTTGTGTTTAACATATTCTTCTCTCCTTTTTCCTTCTTTTTCTGTTACAGCTTCTTTTTTATTTTTCAATGCCCATATCAATCGGACCAAATCCTAATGGCATTACTTCCTCTAATGTGTAGGTCTTATATTCGTCCTCCGATTTTACCAGGATTACCTGAAATGTTTTCGGATCACAAAATTCCATCATAACCTGACGACATACACCGCATGGTGGGCAATAATCTAATTCTTCTGCACCTTTTGGACCACCCGCGATTGCAATGGCACAAAAGTCCATTTCACCTTCACTGACAGCCTTAAAAAAGGCAGTTCTTTCTGCACAGTTTGTCGGTGTGTAACTTGCATTTTCGATGTTACAGCCGGTATAAATCCTGCCGTCTTTTGTCATCAGTGCCGCACCAACGCAAAAGTTAGAATATGGTACATAAGAAAATGACCTCATGCGCAATGCTTCTCTTCTCAATTCGGAAAAATCCATGTTTTACCCCTCCTACATGATGTGAATCGCTTACAAGATTTCTTGCAAGTAATTATAAGTTTTTCTTATAAGCAATTGTTTTTATTCTTATATTTCTTATAAATTGCCATAATACAAGATTAGCGACGCATGAACATCATACGCCGCAAATCTGACTTTTTACTGGTTTGATTTTGTCACGATTCTTATCGTGCACCCTTATCGTAAGGAATTCCCTCTGCCTTAGGAGCCTGTGAATGTTTGGATGTAAATACCAAAACAATCAAGGTTGCAATGTAAGGAATCATCTTGTAAACGTAACTTGGAATTCCACTGGTACTAAGTACCGGAATGGAAGAATACGTTGCTGCAATTGTCTTCATCAGACCAAAGAAAATGGATGCTCCAAAAATCTTTACCGGATGCCACTGTCCAAAAATCAATACTGCTAATGCAAGGAAACCATATCCTGCTACGGATGCATTGAAGTTGGTAGAAGTAGGAACTACAAAAACAAGTCCTCCTAAACCACCAAGTGCACCGGAAATGATAACACCTGCATACTGCATTTTATAAACGTTAATTCCAACGGAATCCGCTGCCTGTGGATGCTCACCACATGCTCTTAAACGAAGACCAAATCTTGTCTTATAAAGTACAACAACAGAAATAAATAAAATCAAAAATCCAAGGTAGGTTGTGATATAGCAGTTCTGGAAAAACAATGGTCCAATAAATGGGATATCACCTAATACCGGTACCGATTCAATACGGAACGTATTCATAAACTGAATCTGCTGTGTTCCTGTAATACGTCTTGCGACGAAAATTGCAAATGCTGGTGCAAACATGTTAAGGGCTGTACCACTAATAGTCTGATCCGCTTTCATGTTAATGGATGCAAACGCATGCAACAAAGAGAATACGATACCCGTTACAACCGCAACTAAAATTGCAAGAATCAGCTGTAACTGTCCGCTTAACACACCATTTGTCAAACTGATAAACAAAATACTGGTGAAAGCACCCATAATCATGATACCCTCTAACGCGATATTAATAATACCGGAACGTTCTGAGAACATACCGCCTAATGCTACGAGCAACAACGGAATGGTAAAAAACATTGCCTGCTGAAAAACCATATATAAAATATCCATTATTTTTCACCCTCCTTCTCGGTCACTTTAGCTTCCTGCGCCTTCTCTTCTCTCTTCTTTCTTCTTGCTAAGATAAATCCACGAATGAATAAAGAGAATGCTGCAAAGTAAATAATAACAGAAATAATAATATCGATAATCTCTGTCGGGAAGTTCAATAACTGTAAGTAGAAACCTGCCGCTGTAATGTATGCGACAAAAAGTCCCGCTAACAGAACTCCGATTGGATGTGAAAGACCAAGCAATGCAACCGAAATACCGTTAAATCCTTCTGCCGCAAGTGAATCCTGGATTACAATATGTTTTCCGGAACCTGCGAGGTAAAGCAGCGCACCTGCCAATGCAGAAAGAGAACCTGCAATTGCCATGGAAAGGATGATATTTCTCTTTTCATTCATACCTGCATATTTGCTGGCATCTTTATTAAATCCTGCCGCTTTTAATTCATAACCAAAGGTTGTCTTCTCCAAAACAATATAAATAATAACAACTGCAACAAGTGCAATGAAGAATCCACCATTGATACTAGAACCCTCAAAGAGTTTATCAAGTCCCATTCCAGGAATGTTTGCTGTCTTTGCTACATCCTTGGAGTAGTTACGGATTTTATCATAAAGGTCTGTGTTGGTAGAAACTAAATAGTTTACCAGATACATTCCAATATAGTTCATCATGATACAGGAAATTACTTCGTTCACATTAAAATATGCTTTGAAGATTCCAGGAACAGCGCCCCAGATTAAACCAGCAACGATTGCTGCAATCACTGCAACAACCCACTGTGCGCTTCCAAGTGCCTCTCCTTTGATTCCGACATATACTGCCGCAAAAGCTCCGACAATCAACTGACCGGAAGCTCCGATATTAAACAGACCTGTCTTAAAGGCAAATCCAACGGAAAGACCGGTTAAAATAATTGGTGTCGCATAATAAAATACCTGTCCGATTCCTTTTGCACCATGTGTAATCGGGCCTGTCAAAATGGTTCCAAATCCCTGAACTGCCTGAGATGGATTACTGATTAAAAGAATGATAAATCCAACCAGAAGTCCTACAATAATTGCAAACAAAGAGGATAAAAATCCAAGATTGTCTCTTTTCTTTTTCATGATTATTTATTCTCTCCCTTCTTAGAACCTGCCATATAAAGACCAAGTTCCTGAATTGTTGTCTCTTTTGGATTTAATTCTCCAACAATCTCTCCCTCATAAATAACAAGGATTCGATCACTCAGATTCATAACTTCCTCAAGTTCCAAAGAAATCAAAAGAACCGCAGCTCCTTCATCTCTTTCTTTTACAATCTGTTTATGGATAAACTCGATTGCGCCGACATCAAGTCCTCGTGTTGGCTGCACTGCTACTAAAAGTTCATGCTCTTTGGTAAGCTCTCTGGCAATGATTGCCTTCTGCTGGTTACCACCGGACATACTTCTTGTAATGGTATCTACACCCTGTCCACTTCTGATATCGTATTTTTCAATCAGTTCTGTTGCATACTCTGTAATGCGGTCTTTTCGGATAAATCCGTGATTCTGGAATCTCTTATCAAAGTATTCCTGTAACACCAGGTTATTCTCAAGCGAATAATCAAGTACAAGACCATGTTTGTGTCTGTCCTCCGGAATATGGGACATTCCATGTGTGTTGCGGTAGCGGATTGACTTCTTTGTGATGTCTTCTCCATTCAAAAGAATGGTTCCCTCATCTACTTTGCTCATTCCGGTGATTGCTTCTACAAGCTCGCTCTGGCCGTTTCCGTCGATACCTGCGATACAGACAATCTCACCTTTTCTGACCTGTAAGGACACATTCTTAATGACTTCCTTTAAGTGTCCCTGCTTTTTATCGCGGACTGTCATGTTCTTGACATCAAGGACAACATCGGTAGGTTTTGCCTCGTCTTTTTGAACGGTAAGCTGAACCTTGTGTCCAACCATCATCTCAGAGAGTGCTTCCTTATCGGTATCTGCCACGGATACCGTTCCAATATATTTTCCACGGCGTAATACAGAACATCTGTCTGCAACCGCCTTGATTTCATTCAATTTATGTGTGATAAATACGATTGACTTTCCTTCTTTGACAAGCTCTTTCATGATTGTCATAAGTTCGTCAATCTCCTGTGGAGTCAACACTGCAGTTGGCTCATCAAAAATCAGAATATCGTTGTCACGATATAACATTTTTAAAATTTCAACTCGCTGCTGCATTCCGACTGTGATATTTTCAATCAGTGCATCCGGGTCAACCGCCAAGTGATATTTTTCACTCAGCTCCATGACTTTCTTTCTTGCTTTTTTCATTTCAAGGAAACCGTTTTTTACATCTTCGTTTCCAAGTACAATGTTCTGTAATACGGTAAAATTATGTACCAGTTTAAAGTGCTGGTGCACCATACCAATTCCCAATGCATTTGCATCAAGAGGGTTGTTAATCTGTACTTCTTTTCCTCTAACCTTAATGCATCCGCCGTCTGGCTGGTATAAACCAAACAAAACGCTCATCAGAGTAGACTTACCTGCACCATTTTCTCCTAAAAGCGCGTGAATCTCCCCCTTTTTAATCTGAAGGGTAATATGGTCATTTGCCTTAATGCCAGGAAATTCCTTTGTAATGTCTAACATTTCAATAATATAATCCATAAATGTCTCCGTTTCTGCATGTTCCGCGCCAGTATTCTCTTGCGGCTGCAAATTTTCTATACTGTTCTTTTCTATTTTATCATGAAATCCATGTATAGTCCATTCCAAAACGAAAGGGATGCTCATACAAGCACCCCTTTCGAGCTATTTCAATCAATTACTTTTGATTATTCTACTACGTTAACGTTAAGATTTGTAAATGAAAGATCTTTTACGTCTTTTTCTGTATCGTTATCAATTGTGATATCGCCAGCAACAAGTTTGTCGTAGATTGCCTGATAATCTTCCTGTGTGAAGTTGTTGAACTTAGCTGTATCCATTGCAATACCTACACCATCGTTTGTGATGTCAAATGTAGTTGTTTTTCCACCTGGGAAAGATCCATCATAAGCAGATGTGATTGCATCGTATACAGAGTTGGATAACATCTTCATAGCTGATGTGATAACTGTATCAGATTCGGAAGACTGATCTACGTCAACACCGATTACTTTTCCGTTAGAAGCTTCTGCAGCTGACATTACAGAGTTACCAACAGAACCACCACAACCGAAGATTACTTCTGTTCCGGCTTTGTACCAGCTAGTAGCCATAGACTGAGCTTCTGGAGTTGCTTCGAAAGATCCTGTGTATGTGTAAGTAACGTTTACAGTTTCATCCATTTCTTTTGCAGCGTAATCAGCTCCTGCAAGGTATCCATATCCGTAACGGATAACTGCTGGAAGTGCCATACCACCCATGAAACCAAGGTTTGTGTAACCATCTTTTACTGCAGCGTAACCAGCTAAGAAACCAGCCTGATCTTCCTGATAAAGAACAGCCATTGTGTTGTCTGCTGTAGCGTAGTTGTAATCTGCATCATGAGGTTCACCATCGATTAAGATGAATTTTACATCTGGATACTGATCCTGTAAGTTGTAAATTGGCTCTTCGAATAAGTAACCCGGGCAAACGATAACTTTAGCGCCACCTTCGATTGCTAATTCGATTGTATTCTGGAAAGAATCTGTTGTTGCTTCTGCTGATTTGTAATAGTTGTAAGAAATACCATTCTCTTCACCGTATTTCTCAACACCTTCCCAAGAACCCTGGTTGAAAGATTTGTCATCGATTGTTCCTACATCGATAACCAATGCTAACTCAGCATTTCCATCCTCTGTTTTGGTTGTGACAGAAGCAGATTCTGTATCTGCAACAGTATTGTTTGTGTCTGTGTTATCTGATGCATTAGATGAATCAGAAGAACCACAACCTGCTACCATAGTAGCGGACATAGCAGCTACTAAAAGTAAGCTCAATAATTTCTTTTTCATATTATTTTTCCTCCTTGTAATGAATATAGCGGTCCCTAATGACACCGTTGTCCTCAAGTCCCGCTATAAAGCCGATAAGGGGACTCGAACCCCTGACCTACGCATTACGAATGCGCCGCTCTACCAACTGAGCCATATCGGCATGCCCTATTGTCATTCTTATCATCACTCCATGTAATGGGTGACATCACACTAAGTTATTATAACGAATTTTTTTCAAAATGCAAATGTTTTTTTAGGAAATTTTTATTTTTTCATAAAATTTTTCAGTTCTATAAGTGTCACATATAAATAAAGTGTTCCTAACTTATAAATCGTGCATTTTTACGCAAAAAATCTATTGACTTTTTTCTGCTATGAGATAAAATATTCCATGGTTTTGTTTATTATTAGTAAACTAAATATATATTATTACGATTATGTTTGTTTATTTTAGAAGTGATTTGAATTAGTTTCTACTTATTTATAAGCGTAGCTAATTATATTCTTTTACAAAGGGAGGAATGCCATATCATGGATATTGGAAAAAGAATGAAAGAACTTCGCATTCAGTATGGTCTGACGCAGCAGGAACTTGCAGACCGTTCAGAACTGACGAAGGGATTTATCTCACAGCTGGAACGAAATCAAAACTCCCCCTCCGTCGGGACACTGCTTGATATCATCCAGTGCCTTGGTACGACACCTGCCGAATTTTTTACAGACGAGGAGCCGGAACAGATTGTATTCCGGGAAGAAGATTATTTTGAAAAAAAGGATGAAGAGAATAAACGTACGATTGAATGGATTGTCCCCAATGCGCAAAAAGATGCCATGGAACCTGTCCGCCTTACCCTGGCTTCAGGAGGACGCTCTGAGGTTTATCTTCCACACGAGGGAGAGGATTTTGGTTATGTCTTAAAGGGTTCTGTCAAAGTTCACTATGGTGGCCGTTCCCACACGGTACGTGCCGGAGAATCTTTTTATTTTAAAGCCGGGAAAAAACATTTTATTGAAAATACCGGTACGAGGGAAGCCGTCTTAATCTGGGTTACGACCCCTCCTAGTTTTTAAACATCAGATACACAGAATGGAGAATTTACGATTATGAACAAAAAATTAATTAATTTTGTAGATATCACAAAATCTTATGGGGATCATGTTGTATTGGATCAGTTAAATCTATATATTAAGGAAAACGAATTTATCACGCTTCTTGGTCCATCCGGATGCGGAAAAACCACAACGCTTCGTATCCTTGGCGGATTCGAGACACCGGACAGCGGAAAAGTTCTTTTCGATGGAAAAGATATTACTGCTCTCCCACCAAATGAGCGGAATCTAAACACTGTTTTCCAAAAATATGCCTTGTTTCCTCATATGTCAATTGCAGAAAACATTGCATTCGGTTTAAAAATCAAGAAAAAGAGCAAAGCTTATATCCAGGATAAAATCAAATATGCCTTAAAACTGGTAAACCTGGACGGTTTTGAAAACCGTTCCATCGATTCATTAAGTGGTGGTCAGCAGCAACGAATTGCCATTGCCCGCGCCATTGTAAACGAACCAAAGGTCCTTTTGCTGGATGAGCCGCTTGGCGCCCTTGATTTGAAGCTTAGACAGGATATGCAATATGAATTAATCCGTTTAAAAAACGAGCTTGGAATCACCTTTGTCTATGTCACACATGATCAGGAGGAAGCACTTACCATGTCAGACGATATCGTGGTTATGAACCAGGGTTATATCCAGCAGATTGGTTCTCCTGAAATGATTTACAACGAACCGGTCAATGCCTTTGTTGCCGACTTTATCGGGGATAGCAACATCATCAACGGAACGATGATTCAGGACAAAGTGGTAGAGATTCTCGGTGTCAAAATCCCATGTGTTGACGAAGGATTTGGTCAGAACAAACCGGTCGATGTTGTAATTCGTCCAGAAGATATTGAAATTGTTGCACCAGAAGACGGCTTTATGGAAGGTGATATTACCTCAAGCATCTTCAAAGGTGTCCACTATGAATTAGAGATTATGGCAAACGGATATGAATGGCTCGTTCATACGACAAAATTGTATGAAGTTGGTTCTCATGTCGGAATCAATGTCATCCCATTTAATATCCAGATTATGCATAAACCAGAATCCTCAGATGAAAAGGCGGTGGAATTGGATGTATAAAAAATCTTTGAAAACATTAGGCAAACAGCTTTTAGCCGGTCCTTATCTTCTCTGGATTATCGGCTTTACCTTCCTGCCGCTCCTCATGATTTTGTATTATGCCGTGACCGATGCTAGCGGTGCTTTTACCTTAAGTAACCTGGCAGCCATCGCTGACCCTGTTCACGTGAAGTCCTTGCTGCTCTCCTTAAAGCTTGGACTAATCAGCACTGTGGTCTGTCTGGTACTCTCCTATCCGCTTGCAATGATTTTAAATACCTTTCATTTTAAGCATCAAAGCTTTGTTGTATTTATCTTCATTCTTCCAATGTGGATGAATTTCATGCTTCGAATCCTGGCATGGAGACTGCTGCTTTCCAACAACGGAATTGTCAACCTGGTTTTAGGCGCAGTCGGACTTAATTCCATCAAGATTTTAAACACTCCGACAGCCGTCGTATTTGGTATGGTCTACGACTTTTTACCTTTTATGATTCTTCCGATTTATAATTCCATGGCAAGAATCAAGCAGGACATTCTAGACGCTGCAAAGGATCTTGGCGCAAACAATTTTATTATTTTCATTAAGATTATCCTTCCGCTTACATTATCCGGAATCATCAGTGGTATCATTATGGTATTTGTACCGGCGCTTACCTCTTTTGTCATTTCCGATCTTTTAGGTGGCGGAAAAGTCTTATTGATTGGAAACGTCATCGAACAGGAGTTCATGCAGGGTACCAACTGGTATCTTGGCTCCGGCCTTTCGGTCGTCCTTATGATTTTTGTCATCGCAAGCATGGCGATTATGAATATTTTTGATAAAGATGGAGGTGGAAATGCCGTATGGTAAAGAAAACGATTTCGAAACTTTATATGGGACTTATTTTCTTATTCTTATACCTCCCGATTCTTGTACTTGTGGTTTTGTCCTTTAACAATTCCAAGTCACGTGTCAAATGGGGCGGTTTCACGTTAAAATGGTACCTCTCCTGCTTTCAGGATGAAACCATCATGAACGCACTCGGAATGACACTGAAAATCACACTTTCGGCTGCGATTTTATCTACCATCATCGGAACACTTGCCGCAATCGGTATCAGTGCGATGAAAAAAAGGAACAAATCCATCATGCTAGGGGCAACGAACATTCCCCTTTTAAATGCAGATATTGTAACCGGTATCTCCATGATGCTTTTATTTGTAAAATTTATGAACCTTGGATTTACCACCGTGCTTCTTGCGCACATTACCTTTGACATTCCGTATGTCATTTTAAATGTGCTGCCAAAAATGAACCAGGCAAACAAATACACCTATGAAGCTGCACGTGACCTTGGTGCCACGAAGCTTTACGCATTTGCCAAAATTACCTGGCCGGAAATCAAATCCGGGGTATTCTCCGGTTTTTTGATGGCAGTCACAATGTCCCTCGATGATTTTAGCATCACATTTTTCACAAAAGGCGCCGGTGTCAATACACTGTCAACCATGCTATACACAGAACTTCGAAAAGGAATCCGCCCGGAATTGTATGCACTTTCCACACTTTTGTTCCTGTTCGCATTTCTTTTGCTTTTGTGTATGAATTACCGTTCTGGAAGCTTTAAACGGACTGCTGGAACCAAATAAAAAGGAGATGTTTTCGAATGAAAAAAAGAATTCTGTTTTTACTCCCTTGTGTGCTTGCAGCCACTTTTCTTTCTTCCTGCGGCAATGCCTCAAAGGGACAAGATTCAAATACACTTGTAGTTTTAAATTATGGAAAATACATCGATGAAGCTGTACTTGACAAATTCCGGGAAGAAACCGGAATCAAGGTAAAATTGGAAGAATATGAAAGTCCGGAGGAAATGTATACCAAATACAAAGCCGGCTCGATTGCTTACGATGTCATCTGTACTTCCGATTATATGGTTGAAAAACTAATTAACGAAGGGGAAGTCAACAAAATAAACTTTAATCGCTTCACATACTATGACAACCTGGACCCGGAAATCATTGAAGCATCCAAAACCTTTGACCCGGACAACTCCTATTCGATGCCTTACTTTTATGGAACACTTGGAATCCTCTACAACACAACCATGGTAAATGAGGATGAAGTCGACACCTGGAATGTACTGTGGGATGATACTTACAAAGACCGCATCATTATGCAAAATTCAGTCCGTGACTCCTTTGTTCCTGCGCTGCGGCTCCTTGACTATTCTATCAATACCACAAACGAGCAGGAACTGGAAAATGCGCTTGACCTTCTCATCAAACAAAAGCCTCTCGTCTACGCTTATTATGTCGATGAAACCGGTGACGAAATGGCTGCCGGAAACGCCGCCATGGCGCTCGTTTATTCCGGTGAAGCTGCGTACGCTATGGAGTTAAATGAGGACCTTGCTTACAGCGTACCAAAGGAAGGTTCTAATCTTTGGATTGACTCCTGGTTTATTCCAAAAAGCTGCACCAATCAGGAAAATGCAGAAAAATTCCTAGACTTCCTTTGCCGGGAGGACATCGGAATGTTAAACTTTGACTATGTTTATTATGCAACTCCAAATACAGCTGTCGTTGAAAATCTGGACGAGGAAACCCTATCCGACACCACGATTTTTCCGCCGAGCGAAATACTTTCAAACTGTGTCGTCTACGAACAGTTTGATGATGAGACAACCTCCCGTTATAGTTACCTTTGGAAAAAATTAAAATCAGAATAACCTCTTGCTATTTTTGATTTTTCATGCTACATTTAAACCACACAGATTCTTACTGTGTGGTTTTTTCTTACGGATATCCCGATTTTCCCAACAAGCCAGTTTCTATTGTTCCATTCCTATGGAGGCAATATGAATTACGACGAATTTAAACAGACAATCAAGCAGACACTAGAACTGCGTCTTGGTGAACACACCACTCTTTCCATTCAGGAAATCACCAAAAACAATAACACCCACTTTGACGGTCTTACCATTACCCAGGAAAACCTCAACATTTCCCCGACCATCTACTTAAACGATTACTTTTCCAATTATCAAAACGGCGTATCGTTAGACGATATCTGTGATGATATTTTATCAGTCTACCGGAAGAACCAGCCCAAAAGAAGCATCGACATCTCCTTTTTTACAGACTATAACAAAATAAAGCACCGCATCGTTTTTAAGCTAATCAATTTCGAAAAAAATAAGACCCTGCTAGAAAAGGTGCCTCATTTCCGATACTTAGATCTCGCTATCGTCTTTCACTGTCTGATTGATTCAACGGAGAATGGAAGTGCTACAATTCTAATCTATACACACCATCTTTCCTATTGGAGCGTTACAAGAGATGACCTGTACGACCTGGCAATTCAGAACACACCACGCCTTTTGCCTTACGATTTACGCAACATGACGGATGTTGTAAAAGAACTGTTAGGTGCTCCTGATGATATGGACGCTCTCTCCTTGAATACAGATTGTCCCTACCCTATGTATGTTCTTACCAACACCCACAAACTCCACGGCTCTACCTGCCTGCTCTATGAAAACCTTCTGTATCAGTTTGCCACAAAGCTTGACGCAGACCTTTTTATTCTGCCCAGCAGCATCCATGAAGTGCTCTTAATTCCGGCATTTTCCCATTTCTCAGCCGATGAGCTAAATGCAATGGTACAGGAGGTCAACTCCACCCAGCTCTGTGCCGATGAAATTCTATCCGACCATGTCTATTTCTTTTCCAGAAAAACAAAACTCTTAAGTATTTCCTAACGAAAAAAACTTTATCACTCTCACATATTTACCTATTTTTGCATAAATAAGAATCCTGCTTGCAGGATTCTCCGCCTGCGGCGGGTCGCATTTGCGACATTGTTCTACTCCGCCGCAGTACGATTCTTGCAAAGCGTTTTTATGTAATAGGAATGAATTTTCCTATTACATAAAAACTCAATCTTTCACATTATCGTCTACCAACTCACGATAAAGCGCTTCGTATTTTCTTGCGGATGCCTCCCAGGAATTGTCTTCTCTCATCGCACGTTTTACTAATCCAACCCATTCCTTTTTGTGGTGTCTGTAAACCTCAAGTGCATATAAGATGGTATCTAACATCTCATGTGCATTGTAATTTGCAAAGGAGAAACCATTTCCGGTCTGCTCATATTCATTGTAGGCTGTCACCGTATCCTTTAATCCGCCCGTCTCACGCACGATAGGAAGCGTCCCATAGCGCATGCTCATCATCTGGCTTAAGCCACATGGCTCAAATAACGATGGCATTAAAAACAAATCTGCGGATGCATAAATCTTATGCGCCATCTCCTCCGAATACCCGATGTTTGCCTTTATCTTATCCGGATATTTTTCTTCAAAATAACGGAACATATTCTCATACTGTTCCTCCCCGGTCCCGAGTACCACCATCTGAATGTCCTCAATCGACATCAGCTGGTCCATCACATACGCAACTAAATCAAATCCCTTCTGGTTTGTCATCCGGGAAACGATCCCAAGTAATGGTGTCTTCTTTTTAAGTGGCAGGCCAAGCTCTTTTTGCAGCTGCTCTTTATTGGCAGCCTTTCCTTCTACCACATTCTGTTCGTCAAAATGCTGTAACAGATAAACGTCCTTTTTCGGATTATAAACCTCATAATCGATTCCGTTCGTAATGCCAAACAGATCGTCCTTTCTGGCATTCATCAAACCATCTAGTCCTTCTCCGCCCTGTTGGGTTGTAATCTCATACGCGTATGTCTTACTGACCGTGGTCACATAATCGGAATAGACAATACCACCCTTTAAGTAATTGGCTTCCCCGTAGGATTCTAACTTGTCCGGCACAAAAATCTGTTCCGGAAGCCCTGTCACGTCCATAATTGCCTGCAAATTCCATCTTCCTTGGAACTTCATATTATGAATGGTATAAACCGTCTTCATTCCTGCATAATAGTTCTGGTCACCATAAATCGTGTGCAAAAAGACTGGAATCAGTCCGGTCTGCCAGTCATGACAGTGAATAATATCCGGACAAAAATCCAGATATGGCAATGCTTCTAATACCGCCTTGGAAAAATAAGCAAACTTCTCCACGTCCTCATGAATGTGGTTGTATGGCTGCTCTCCTGCAAAGTAGTATTCGTTGTCCACAAAATAATACGTGATTCCTTTATATTTTGCTTCAAATATTCCTGCATACTGCTTTCTCCAACCAAGATTCACATAGAAATGGCAGAGAAAACGCATCTGTTTTCGAAATTCTTCGTTCATGCAGACGTATTTTGGCATAATCACACGAACATCGAATTCCTCTTTGTCAAAATATCCCGGTAAAGAACCGGTTACATCAGCAAGGCCTCCTGTCTTCATATAAGGAATTGCCTCTGATGCCGCAAACAATACTCTTCTCATTACGTAAACCCTCCTAAGATTTCAAAGTCCCCATTCTTTCAAATCTTCTTTTCTGCATCTAACTACTAATATCATTATAATACACTTTGGAATATATGAAAAGAACCTTTACTTTGTAAAGTAAAGATTCTTTTCTTTTTAATCATACATTTTATATTCCAGTCTGATCCGGTCCGTAATCAGTGCAATAAACTCAGAGTTCGTCGGCTTTCCTTTTCCATTGTGGATGGTATAACCGAACATCTCATCAATGGTATCCATCTTGCCTCTGCTCCATGCCACCTCAATTGCATGGCGGATTGCACGCTCCACACGGCTTGGCGTTGTCTGGTATTTTTTTGCGATAGTCGGATATAAAATCTTGGTGATGGAATTTAACATTTCCATGTCATTTACCGACATGATAATCGCATCTCTTAAATACTGGTATCCTTTGATATGTGCCGGCACTCCAATCTCATGTATAATCTCTGTGACATCCGCCTCCAGATTATGTTCCTCTGCCTCCAGTGCCTTTTCGTATGCGTTTACCTTACGGTTCTCCATATTTTTTACATTCACATGGTTTTTGACATATTTAATGCGGTCAATCACCATATCATT
The DNA here is from genome assembly GCF_001940165.2 of Roseburia sp. 831b. Classification (NCBI taxonomy): domain Bacteria; kingdom Bacillati; phylum Bacillota; class Clostridia; order Lachnospirales; family Lachnospiraceae; genus Roseburia; species Roseburia sp. 831b. The sequence goes on from NZ_CP135162.1 coordinate 1,353,100, forward strand.
GTCAAAGGGTTTCATAATATAATAATCCGCGCCAAGATGGAACGCATCCTCTGTGATTTTCTCCTGTCCAATCGCACTAATCATAATAAATGTCGGGTGTTTTTTTAATGTTTTATCGCGATTTACCTTGTCAAGCACGCCGAGTCCGTCTAATTTCGGCATGACAATATCTAACAAGACCACATCCGGTTCTTTTGTTTTTATCACATTGTACGCTTCTTCTCCATCTTTTGCAGTACCTACTACGTTCAATTCCTCATCGCTTTCGATAATATCTCCTAATAAACGAAGCATTCTCTCATTATCGTCCGCAATTGCAACATTCAGTTTCTCCATTCTTACCCTCCTGCCTTCTTTCTTCCTTGACCGATTTTCTTCTGTAAAATCTGCCAAAACTCCTAAAATCGCAAAACGACTTTATTCGTACTTTGATGATACAAAATCTTTTCAAAAACAAATGTCGAAGGAAGTCGTTAACAAATTTATCACCCAACTTCTAAAATGCAAAATAGATAAATGGACTGCCCTCCACATATCCTAATCCAATAATCAGACCTGCCACAATCCAGATAATAACCAGTGACCAGAATTTGGAAAGGTCTAAAATTGGGTAAAAACCGTCAAGACGTATTTTTTTTCTTTTACTTGAAAAAATTGCGATAGCACTCGCTAACACAACAACGATAATTGCAAAAATGCTAAAGGAGAAGTATTTGGTAATTCCCACATGCCCCGGAATCATCTGCTGTAACACCAGCATCGCCTTTGTAAAGCTTTCTGCGCGGAAGAAAATCCAACAGATTGCTACAAAAAGATAGGTTCCTGCTATGGAAAGAACGGTAACCGGAATCGATTTTTGTTTCCCCGGAACCATTTTTTTGAAGCATTTATGTACGCAAAGTGCCAGGCCGTGAAGCGTTCCCCATGCCACAAATGTCCAGCTTGCACCATGCCAGAGTCCGCCTAATACCATCGTCAGTAACAGGTTCAGATAGGTACGGAATGTTCCTTTCCGGTTTCCACCAAGTGGAATATACAGGTACTGCTGCAGCCAGCTGGATAAACTAATGTGCCATCTTTTCCAAAATTCACTCACATTCTTTGAAAGATATGGAACATTAAAGTTACGTGGCAGGTCATATCCAATGCACTTCGCACATCCGACTGCCATATCCGAATATCCCGAAAAGTCACAGTAAATCTGAATCGAATAGGATATCACCGCAAGCCAGACGGATACAGTGCTATACGCTGTTGGCACACGAAAAACATCATCCACAAAAACGGACAGGTTATCTGCAAGCACAACCTTTTTAAACAATCCAAATAAGAAAATCTGAACACCGTCATTTAAACGGCGCAGTGTTATTTTTCTGGTCTGCTCTAACTGCGGCAGAAATTCTTTTGCTTTTACAATCGGTCCTGCCACAAGCTGTGGGAAGAATGCGATATAAAGTGCAAACTTCACAAAATTCTTCATGACCGGAATCTCTTTTCTTGAGACGTCTATCATGTAGCTGATTGCCTGAAACGTATAAAAAGAAATTCCAACCGGTAAAATAATGGTAAGCGCATAGGCGTTCTCAATTCCAAACGCCTCACAAAACGACGATACAAAAAAGTTATAATATTTAAAATATGCCAGAACAAGTAACGGAATCACGATTCCACATCCCAAAAACAAACGTTGGAACCGTTTCCACTTTTCCATTGCAAGGGCACAGACGTAAGCCGATACCGTCACAAATAACAGCAAAAGACAAAATCTCTTATCCCACCATCCATAGAAAAAGTAGCTGGCAAGAAGTAAAAAATACTGCGAAATTATCTGATATAACTTCTCCCTTTTTCTTGTCAGCAAATCTAAAAGTCCTAAAAATCCTAATACGATAAGGAAAAAAAGTAAAAACGAAAAACTAGCAAATGTCATACAACTATCAATGCCTTTCTTTAATCTGCAAACACATGTGAAACTTTTCCTTCCACACTGCTTATTCTTTTTGTGTCACTGCATCATAGAGTGCCTGCGCAATCAGGCGATGTCCGTATTGGTTCAAATGTCCATAACACTCTTTTGTGTTAGAAAATCCGCTGACAATATGATGATTCTGTTCATACTCTGTCAAAAAATCATCTGTCATATTCAAAAAGATAATATGATGTTCTTCACAAAGCGACGCAAATGTTGAAATTTTTCCATCCACATTCGAAGTTTTTAGTGTGCCATCCTCCTCAAGATAAAAATGAGGAAAATAATAGATAATTGGCGTTACATCATGTTCCGATGCTTCTGTTTCAATCTGTTCTAAAAGTTCCGACACCCTTTGTACATCATAAACACCATCATCCAATGCAGATTCTACAAATGCCTGTGAATCAACCTGATTCCCTTTATAGTTCTGATACTGTTGATATACAAGCTTCACATACGGAATCCGCTGCATCTGATATAAGAAACCATCGTTGTACGTTGCAAGCGGCTCTAAACTGTCATTTAATGCCGCATCTAACTCTTCTGACGTAAAATCAACCAAATCTGTTTCTAATACCACGTAATCACTTGGATGATATGTATCTAACGCAGCCTCTAGATTTGTCACCGTCCGCAAAAAACCGTGCGAGGACATCCCGATATTATATACCGGCATATCATATCCGTTTTCCTGCAAAAGGTCATTTAGCACATATCCCATATTTTTTTTCACATCCACATAAAGACCTTCCGTCTGGGAAGACCCCATCAAAAGAATGCCCACATTATCCTGCGTTGTTCCGTCTACATTGTTGTATCCATTTACATCTGTCGTTCCATGGGCGAACCCTTCTGTCCCTCTCGACCAGAATTTATTGCTCTCTCTCGTGTAATCCGTTGCTCCGTTTCCACAGGAAACATGAATCGGCGGATTATAGTAGAACATAGAAAACAGGGATAGCACACCCAATGCCACTACCCCTGCTCCAATACACTTTATCAACCAATTATGGCAAAGTTTTGACCATAATGTCTTTCTCATTTTCTTTCTCTCTTTCCTTGTGTTTCATCCGCTTACCATCATAGCATAATCTGAAAAAAATATAAAGTCTATGTTCTGGCTTTGGAGTATCATTCTAACATATTCTCAATAAAAATCCCATATCCCTTCGTCGGATCATTCACAAAGACATGTGTTACCGCACCAATGATTTTCCCATTTTGAATGATTGGTGAACCACTCACGCTCGTGTCAAGTAGGGAACAACAAAAAAATGAAAAATTTATAAAACAAAATTCCATTCAATATGAACTGCATTATTCGGATATACAACAATCCGGTTTACAAGTTCATTCATAATACCTTCATCCAGCTCCGTAACATCCTGATGCTTGACTATCCTTCCGGCATCACTCTCGCTTGCCAGCTGATCTGAAATCTTTTTCTTAACTGCTGCCATCTGTGCTTTTGTCTCATTTATCTTTTTGTTCAGTTCTTCTTCCTTATTTTTTATAAGAAGTTTCTGCTCCATAAAAATCTCTTTCGTAATTTTACCATCATAATAAGCATCCATAATGGACATAAGCTCATCTTTCCCCTCGTCCAGGGTTCTCTCCTGCTTACGCAAATCCCATTTCAGAGTATCCAATATAGCAACTTCTTTATTCTGCTGACTTCTTGCACTTTCCAGCGAAGCATCTGCAACTTTGCATTGCAACCTAATTGCAGATAAGAGTTTTTCTTTCATAGCGGCTTCATTTAGACGAATGCAACCACATTCTGTATCATCCGTGTATCTGGCAGTCGCACATAACCAGTTTTTGTTAGTTGTTCTGCCCTTAGTCAATTTGTGACCACAACAGCCGCAAACCAAATATCCGGAAAGAGGATTCTTTGTTTTTCCTGATTTAGTTTTCTTGTTAGACTTAATAACCAAACGTGCCTGATAAAACATCTCTCTGGAAATGATTGCTTCGTGGGTATCAGGAATTACAATCTGTTCTTCTTCCGGTATCATCTTTACCCGATTACTACCTACTTTAACCACATGAGACTTAAACGGAACTGTATCTCCCGTATAAATACGGTTAATCAAGATGTTCTTGACAGACTCAAATGTCCAATATTCATAAGTTTTATACTTACCTCTCACATCTGCAAGATATACGGACGGTGTTGTCACTTTCTCATCATTAAACAACTTTGCAATTTCTGAAATAGTCCTACCAGAAACAGCCAGGGAAAATATTCTATGAACTACTTCCGCTGCCACCGGATCGACAACTATTGTATTTTTCTTCTCACCTTTCTTGTATCCAAATGGAGCCGTTCCATATACATATTCTCCACGCATCTTCTTCAAATCCACCGCAGACTTGATTTTCCTTGAAATATCCTTAGAATACCACTCATTTAGGAGGTTTCTCACTGCGATTTCAAATCCTTTAGAATCTCCTTCTGCATAGTTAGCGCTATCAAAATTGTCATTAATGGAGATTATCCTCACATCGTAAGACGGAAATATAAACTCCAGATAATGCCCTGCTTCCAGATAATTTCTTGCAAATCGGGACAAGTCACGAACAATGATTGTTCTAATCCGCCCCATTGTTACAAGCTGAAGGAGTCTCTGCATTGCTGGTCTGTCCATACTTGTTCCTGAATAGCCATCATCAACAAATTCCGTTAATTCTTTTGGCACATTAGAATGGGAACGAACATATTCCTCAATACACATTCGCTGAGAAATAATACTGTTGCTTTCTTCCTGCTCCCCTTTCGTCACTTCTTCATCTTCCAATGATAATCTGAGGTATGAAGCATCTATTTTATCAACCAGCATCCTTCATCGCCTCCTCAATTTTATCTACATAGCCATTGATTGCCGTAAATGGATTCGCAAATGCCATTTTTATCTGGATATGCGTACTATCATATACTACAATCTTATCCACTAATGCTTCTACAAGCCCTCTGTCAATATTCTTAATCGACTTATATTCCTTCAAAGCATTTATCCATGACTTTGTAGTGGCATTCAATTGTTCTAATTCTTCGGAAGACTGCTTTGCTGCATAATAATCATGTTGGAGCTGTGTCAGCTGCAATTCCAGCCGGCTATTCATAAAATCATATTCACTTCTGTCAAGTAGCCCCGATATCATATCTTCGATAAGTTTTTCCTTTTTCCCCTCAACATTTGTAATCTTTGCTCTGATACTGGCAACAGATTCCTCAGCTGAGGCTTGATACGCAACAACTTTGGGCATTTTTCGTACCTGTTCTAAAAACTCTTCATAGTCTAAAGCTATTTTCAAGTGAGTATTCAAACACCTCTGCAAACTGCCCATTATAGCATCTTGGCGTATATAATGGCACTTACACTCTTTTTTACCGGTTTTATGATAGTGATTACAGTCAAAAAATACATAAGAACTGTATTCACCAGTCTTTCTAGAACGGCTACATCCCTTTCTTGCACTCATTTTGCTTCCGCAGTCCCCACATACAACTTTGTCCTGCAAAACTTCTCTCTTATCGTCCGAAACATCCGGTCTCTTTTGAAATTTTTCCCTAGTTTCCAACGCCTCTTCATTGACCTTTTGGACAGAATCAAACAACTCTTTGCTCACGATAGGCTGATGTGCATTCTCAATGATTTGCCATTCGTCCTGCTCTCTTCTGGTCTTATTCTCTCCAAGACGGTCTCTCTTTACCTTTCCATGTATCCTGCATCCTGTATATACCGGATCTGAACAGATTTTTCTAACAGCTCCTCGCAACCAGACAGCGTTTGCAAACTTCTCACTTTTTGTAAGACCTCTTTCAAATCTGATTCGTCCAGGAGACGGATACCCTTCTTCGTTTAGCTCACTTGCAATGGCGTTAAAGCACAGCCCCTGACTTCTCAGTTCAAAAATTTTCTTCACAACCGGAGCAGTTTCCGTATCAATATCAAAGGTATTTTCCTCTGGATTTCTAATGTATCCGTAAGGAATACTGCCTGAAGACGGTAAAAACTCTCCTGCTCCCATCTTTGCATTGATACTGGAACGAATTTTCTTTGAAAAATCTTTACAGTAGTTATCATTCATAACCATCTTAATCTGCATCAGCAATGCTTCTGAATCGGAGCATGGGTCAATACTGTCGTAATTGTCAAGTATGCAAATCAATCTGGCATTCATGGATGGCAATGTTTTTTCTACAAGTTCACTGGTTAAGATAAAATGTCTGCCAAGTCTGCTGATATCTTTTACAATGATACAGTTAATCACTCCTGCATATAGGTCATTCATCATTTCCAAAAAACCATCTCTCTGAAAAGTCATACCAGATACGCCATTATCAGTGTATATCTTCTTGATATGAACATGCGGCTGCTGAATCACATAATCTTCTGCTATCTTCTGTTGATTTCCGATGGAATGTAATTCTTCATCATCTCCATCCGCTTCCACTGAAAGTCTTCTATACACTCCAGCTTCATACATATGCTGCTTGTAAACGGATACCACATTCTCTTCCTGTATTTCTGTTCTACTTTTACGAGCCATTACATTGCCTCCTTCCTTAGTTCATCAATATAATTTGATAATTCCTCTAACTGATTCTTAAAATTGAATGTAATATGAATTCGTTTATCCTCATATACATCAATTCTATCTATTAAAGTTGCTACTGCTTCATGGGATAATGCATCAATTTCCTTATATTTAAGGAAACGACCAAGCCATGAAGTCGCCTCGTTTGCATTTGTCTCTATATCAATCTTTTCCGACTCAAGATTTTTGATAGCTTTTTCTATCTCCTTAATGCGTATCACATACTTTTCTTTCATCATTTTATAATCTTCACGACTTATAAGTTCCTCCACATAGGAATCATATAAACGCATGGAAGAATTCTGACACTTTTCAAGTTCCTGCTCTTTCTGTATAATCTGTTTTTCAATCTTTTTTACTTTGGAATTTGCGATCTGCTGATTGTCAATTTCCGATAAAAGATTATCCATATCAACAAGAACCTGCATTTGTGTCTGGATTGCTTTCAACACAGCACTCTCCAATAGTTCCTGCTTAATATTATGAAGTGTACAACCTTTTCCACGCTTATAAGTACCACACAGGTAATAATGAAATACCTTATTTCCACGCTTAACAGTTCTACGGGACATTGCCTTACCACAATCACCACAGAATATAAATCCTGCCAAAGCCTGAACCTCTTTTTCTGAATCTGACATTCTAATATCTCTGGACAATACTTTCCCGACAACCTCAAAAATACATTTTGGGATGATTGCATCATGTGCTTCATCTACGATTGCCCAATCTTCCCGGTCCAGTTCTTTCACTTTCTTTACTTTATATGAAACTGTAGTTGTCTTTCCCTGACATAGTTCACCGGTATAAACAGAATTTTTCAATATTCTTCTTACCGTGGTATGGTTCCAGACACCTTCACCGGCACCTTTAAAACCAGATTTATAATTAGAATTAGCCTTTTTATATTCATAGGGAGAAATAATATCATGCTCGTTTAAGTAATTAGCAATTCTCTCCGGACTGTATCCATGCAGACATAACTCAAAAATACCGACAACTACTTCCGAAGTGTTCTCATCAATAATAAGATGATGCTTATCCTCCGGATCTCTTTTATATCCGTATGGTGCAAAATTATTGATAAACTCGCCATTTTCCCGCTGTATTTTAAACTGTCTGCGAAGTTTCTTGCTGAGTTCCCTACAATAATTTTCATTCATAAGGTTCTTCATAGGAATCAATAAGTCATCACTTGCATTCCTATGATTAGAATCTACAGAGTCATTGATTGCAATAAATCGGACCTGCATCTCCGGGAACATCATTTCAATGTAACGCCCAGTCTCAATATATTCACGCCCCAGACGACTTAAATCCTTCACAATTACAGTATTTGCCTTGCCTGCTTTTAAGCACTCCAAGACATACTTAAAACCAGGGCGATCATAATTCGTCCCGGTATATCCATCGTCTATTGCTTCATCAACTATGGTAATGCCTTCAGTTTTCGCATATTCTTCTACAAGCTTGCGCTGGTTATCAATACTGTCTGAAACCGAAAGATTACTTTTGTTCCTGTCTTCTTTGGAAAGTCTGTAATAGGCTATTGCCTCATAGATTTGATTATTTTGAAATTCATTTGATAAATAGTTCATCGTATGCCTCCTTATCTGCACAAGGAAGTTTCGATGTTCTATTCCTAGCGGTGACCAAACCGCTTCATTGACTCTTCTATTATTGAATCAATTTGCGGCAAAGTCAACCCTAAAAACAAATTTACCTAAATCTTCCTATCCTAAGCTACTTGCATACATTGCAAGCTTGTTCGTCAACTTCACATCTGTATCAGCATATCCAAAGCTAATGACCATCTCATCATCCGCATAACATAACCGTCCACCAAGCTGCCTAAAAAAACTTGCTGCACGGTCATCCGGTGACTGGGATTCATCTATCGCAATGGAACTGAGTTGAGGTAAAGCTTCTCTTTTGACTGTGCGAATATCCATTTCATTTCCAGTCATATATGCACCTCCATACATGGTTAGTTTTCCCATAATCTCCAAAAATATGAGAAAGAAAAAGCCTGTAGAAATCCACAGGCTATGTAAATGCCGACTTTAATAGCCGGCTGATTATTCTAGTTATATTTGTTATCCATCCCAACCTGGATTCTTAAACACTGATTGATTTTTTTCATGATGTTTTTATCAGAAATCTTTGCAACCACTTCTTCAATTTGGGTTATATCAATAGAAACGATTTGCTCACAAAGAGCTATACTATTGCGACATCCAAAGTCCTCTTTATATTTTGTTATATCCTCTTTGCGAATATAACAGTGTGTCGGCTGGTATCTCTTCTTAGATGTCTTACTTGATAATGCCACCGCTGTAATTACCGGAGAATACTTGTTAGCCACATTATTTGAGATAACCAAATATGGTCTTCTGTATTTCTGAATGCTTCCAACGCTAACCGACTCCAGATTAGCCATTATGATATCTCCACGCTTTACTTTCATTTGATTCATCCTCCAATTCCAGTAAAAAATCCAGAGCTTCGGCTTCCGTCGGAAAACTCTGGATTTTTTGTGTTCTGTTATTGATTAATAATGTTCCAAAAGAAACAACTTTTATTGTATAGCCACTAACAACCATCTGAATCATCCCAAATAATTGCTGCCTGATACCCTTTTTTCTCTTCATTAATACTCACATCATGATCTTTGGCAAACTGTAACAGTTCTTTTATTGCATCTTCATTTGTAAATATCTCTTCTAAATCTCTGACAAGAATAGCCGATACTTTTCCCGTATCAATATAATGCTTTATTTTTTCCACCATCATCGGATCATTGATAAGTGTTTCCTGCACTTTCATTTCATAGGAAAATGCGACTTTCTCAATTCTATTTGCAACAGCTTCAGCATTGTATCCTGTTGCAACAACCAAGCAACTTACATCTTTGAATTTATTTTTCATATTCTTATGTCCTTCCTGCCTACCGGATTTCTCCGGCAGGCAATATCAATTTACTGATTACCTGCTTCAAAAAGATTCTTCATATAAGCCAAAAACCCACTTAATTCGTCATCTTTTTCAGTCTCCTCACAACTTGAGTCATAAAGGAGCTCGTACAAGTCATCCATATCGTCTGCTACAGATTCCACAAAAGTACCTAAATCTTCTAAATCAGCAAGGATATCTAATGCATTATCTGTGTTTCCAAGCATAGAACTTGAAATTGTTACTACATAGTCAATTTCCTTTTTCGCAGCCATTCCCACAGTCATATAATGGATACATGGACTCATTCCCTGTAAATCTGTAAATTCTCCAAGAGAATTTACAATTTTATATCCTTTTCTGTTGCAATACTCTTCCATAATTGCCAATGCTTTGCAGTCCAAAGCCTCATTTCCAGTGCTATTTAAGTAAATTAATACATTCTGTCTATTCATTATCAAAATCTCCTTTGAATTATATTTTTTGATTAGATTTGCGCGCCTTATCTTCTCACATAAGTGGACTTACCCAGATGTTACTGTACGGTTTTCATTATTAATTTCTTTTTGATGATTACAGACTCTGCAATAAATCCACTTGTGTGGGAAGACAAGAAATCTTCCCTGGTCTTTCGACCTGCCTCTCGGCGCTTCCCCCAGCCGGGTAACATATCCTATGCTAGCTGCATTCACTTCGTAGTATCCATGCCCATCAAGGACTTGCGAAAGTAGCCACTCTCTGCCAATGCATTTTGCTAAAAGGCAGGTGCACCATCTACTCATTATCTCCGGGTGCTAAACCGGTAGGCACAACCCTCTGCTCCGTACCTTCACAGGCGAATATCATCTGTTTCTCATAATCAGCAGGATATCAGGTACATCGTCGCACGAAATGGGATTCTGCCACCCCTCTTACATTAAGAAAGGCGAAATAGAAAATCGCGGGATATGCGTGTCCTATTCAGTTGTCAATCTGCAAATCAGCAACACATCCCACTTTTCTGTAGCAAAGCTAACAGCTTGTCTGCTATGGAATACATAGCCAAGACTTTTTGTGTTCTGTCGTTGTTGACCATGTATAAATTGTACAAAAAAAGAACTCATCCAAAAACGGAGCGTTCTTCCGAAAATTCCAAATTAATTCGTAAGATTTTACGATTTTTATACTGCAACTGGTTTCATTCGTAAAATCTTAAGCATTTCCATAAGCTGTTGCTTTTCAAATTCCGTACATTCTTCCAATTCTTTTGAAAATGCATCTTTTGTATTTATATTTGTAACCTCAACCAAAGGTTTGTCTTTTTCAAAATAGAAATAATCAGCAGAAACATTGAACTCTTGACAAAGTCTTTTTATTAAATCATGAGGAATGGCAGTTTTGCCTTTTTCATAATTATAAATAGTATCCTTACTCATGCCCATTCGTTCTGCAAATTTCTCCTGACTCAGATTTAGTGACTTTCGCAGTTTTTTCAACTGTTCGCCCATCACTTCTGCATCAAAGACTTCATCTTGAATTCCCATGTTCTGCTTCACCTCCTCTCTGTCAAATTATCTGCGGAGGCAAATAAAAAAGACCTCCACAACAAAACACAAAAATCTCTCTTCAAGTCTAAATTTCTACTTTTCCAATCGTTTTTCAAATTTTGCTATGTAAGTCTTAAAATTATAATCTAATCAAATATGTTTATAAATCTTATCTCATCATCTTTGCCTAATCATCTTTTTTCTCAATCGTTTTTCAAATTATTTTCCGGCATATGTTATCTTCACAATTTAAACATTCAAAATATTTTTTCTTAACTTTTTTTCTACATTTTTCTAAGTTTAATATTCATTCATTTGATTTTAGACGACACAATATTCAATTGTATTTTAAATATTAACATTATTTTCCAGTTGTTGTCAACCAGATTTCGACATATTTCTTACAATGTAATATTTATAATAACATCTTACATAACAAATAATAAAAGAGACGCAAAGGAAATCAGGTAATCACTGTTACCTAACTTTCCCTGCGTCTCTGGTGCTTAACTATATTTCACTACACCCTGTGTAGCTGTTTACGAAATATGCTGCCCTTATCAGGTGAGCCATAATTCAATTTATACTTTAAAAATTCCTTTCTTACTATGACTAATCAAATAGCCCTGTGTATATTTCTTTAAAGTGATAACTCGCTTACATCGGTCACATTTCATACAAATACCATGCATTACTATTTCTTTATCACTATTTTCCTCAAACTCTATCATATAATCAAAAAAATGCTTTTTGCACTGTTTACAATGTATTTCTATTACTTTATTCTCTGTCATCTCAGTTCGCTCCTTTGCTATACAAAATCAATGTTACAACTTTGTACTCGCCAAGGAAGGGAAATCACCTTTGCAAGTCTTCCGGGTATAGAGTTCCGATGCGGCACTGTCTAAGCCGCCTATACCACACTGCTGATCACTTTGGAAGCAACTGATTGTCACAATGACTATCAGTTACGCTCCGGCTCTCTCCATAAACCACATATTGTTATCTTCATAGAATAGATGTTTTTCCTGACCTCCTATCACACAGGTGTATCTCATACCGACTCCACCTGCCTTTAAGCTGGCTGCTCTTCTCACATCTTTTACTCGTTCTATCTCATAAACCTGCCCATCTTCCCAGCGGAAAGATTTTGGAACCAAGTCCCCATCTTTGGAGAACTCGGCAGTAACATCAACATAAACTTTATTGTCCATTCATATCCTCCTTAACCAAAGTATGCAACCGGATGTACGGTATGGTCCTCTTTCGCATTAACTGCCGATAAGTCCCGGTCCTGATACATCAGTCCCCGTTGCACACTATAAAATCCAAATCTTCTGCGAATGTCATCAACAGCCGCATCTACCTTCATCTGCTTCTCTCTCATGGCAGCATCGATAAACATATCAAGCTGTTCAAAGTAGTAATCTGTCACAAGGTCAGCACCTCTTACTCCAACACTGCGAATCGGCTTGTGCCAGTTATAGTTTTCTTTGAATAACCGGTAAGCCTCTCTTGCTATTTCCTCTGTAATGTTGGTGGCGTTATTCACCTTGCGCTGACGGGTAAAGGAATACAGTTCATTGTCCCTGATACTGATCTCAACTGTCCTGCATCGGAATCCATTCTCACGAAGTCTGGCAGCCACACTTTCAGACAAGACATAAATAATAATCTTCACATCCTCGTCTGTGGTTAAGTCCCTCGGTGTGGTGGTACTATTGCCTACTGACTTTATGGCTGCGTGGGTATTCTCTTTCCTGACCGGAGAATTATCATAACCATTAGCAAAGCCCCATAGGACACTTCCCATCTTTCCAAGCAACGATACCAACAGCTTCTCATCCATCGTTGCCAGTTCCCCAATGGTCTTCACTCCAATGGAATTTAATTTTTTTGCAGTGCTTTTTCCTACATATAATAAATCTGATGCAGGAAGCTTCCAGACCTTCTCCTTAAATTCATTCCGATACATGGTTGTAATGGCATCCGGCTTTTTGTAATCCGAACCAAGCTTTGCAAATATCTTATTGTAAGACACACCAATACTTACTGTTATGCCAAGCTCGGACTTCATACGGTTGCTGATTTCCTTTGCAATCAGTTCTCCGTCTCCTTTCAAAGTTGCACTTGCTGTCACATCCAGCCAGCTTTCATCACAACCAAAAGGTTCTCTCAAATCCGTGTACTCTGCATATATCTCCTGTGCCATATGGGAGAATCTTAAATACAAATCCATTCTCGGAGGCAAAAATGTAATGTCTGGGCAAAGCTGCTTTGCCTGCCATAAAGCCATCCCTGTCTTCACACCGTATTTCTTGGCTGTATAATCGGCTGTAAGAATAATACCATGTCTACTCTCCGGGTCACCGCCAACAGCCACAGGTTTGTCCCTAAGTTCCGGATGATGTAGCAGCTCCACGCTTGCGTAGAAGCAGTTACAGTCACTGTGCAGCACAACTCTGTCTCCCACTATCCATACCTCCTTTTCTGTCAGATTTTTGAGTATGTATTCCTTACTCACAAGGCAAATTATAATTCCAATTTCTTTGTATTTCAAGTGACAAGTTGGTTGTGTTTTTGCATTTGCTTGAATTTCTACTTGATTTTAATATACAGGTCGGTTATACTGTATATACCGAAACCATATAGAAAAGAGGCGTTTTTATGCATTCATTAGGTGAGATTATTGCGAAATACAGAAAAAAGAATAAATTGTCACAGAAAGAACTTTCCAATATGCTTGGAAATATCGGACACAGCATCAGCAACACTTCTGTATCAAACTGGGAAAAGAACTTCTCCGAACCTACATCTTCCATGCTGATGGCAATTTGCAAGGTTCTTGGTATTACAGACTTATATGGGGAATATTATGGAGTGAATCCGGACAACCCTCTATCCGAATTAAATGAAGAAGGAAAAGAAAAGGCATTGGAATATATCTCCTTACTTGTAGATTCCGGTAAATATGCACCGGAAAAGGCAACGATTATTCCATTTACCAGAGTGATAAAGCTTTTTGATATCCCAGCTTCTGCCGGAACAGGTAGCTTCCTTGATAGTGATGATTTCACTGAAATAGAAGTAGGTGAAGAAGTTCCCACAGATGCAGACTTTGGCATCCGTATCAGCGGTGACAGTATGGAGCCAAGATTTATCAATGGTCAGATCGTATGGGTAAAACAGCAGGAAACTCTGCTGAATGGAGAAATCGGTATCTTTTATCTTGACGGAAATGCTTACTGTAAGAAAATAAAAGATGATAAAGAGGGGCTGTTCCTTATCTCGCTGAATAGCAAATACAACCCTATTCCAGTTACAGATAACAACTCGTTCAAAGTATTTGGCAAGGTTGTGGGGTAAGTCCAGTTTTTCGGACACTATAAAGTATAGAATTTTATCATCGGCAGGTTTCTCATTTGAGAACCGGGCAAATTCACAGGAAAGAAGGGATAATAATGGCTGTATCTAATACTCTGAGACAAGTCAGAACCGAAAGAAACATCTGTCAGGAAGATTTAGCTATTGCTATCGGCTCCTGCGGTCGCACCATCGGACGAATCGAACGAGGTGAACGGAATGCTTCGCTGGAATTGGCTCTCCGCCTCTCCAAATATCTTGATGTAGCTGTTGAAGAGCTATTTGTTCTGGAGGAAGAAAAATAATCTATCACTGGTTGCCAGCCCCAGATGAATGAGGCTGGCAGTTTTTACGTCTTTATTGAATCCCCCAAACAATAGTTACATTGTCAGAAGCAATATTCTGTATTATTCGCCGTTGGATGATAAAAATACGCTTCAAAACTGGGAGTTGTAAATATCATTAACAGAATAAGTATTTCTATACTTTAATGATAACAGCATTTCTAATATCATATTCCTTTATAAGATGCCCCACATTACTTTCCTGTTCTGCTCCTTTTACATAAAACTTCCAATAAGCATTTGAATATCTTGTATTTATATAACTAAAATAGTCAAAATCAATTGCACAGGAATGTCCATAAACAATAATCTCTTCAATTTTACATTGATTTCTATCCAGAAAGTCTTTTAATGAGTCAATTCTGATTTCTTTGTAAAATGATTTGCACTTATCAATTAACTCTGCGTATGCTGTTCTGACATAATAATCTTCAATGCCGCTAATATAATCTTCTATTTCAATTTCAATATAAGGCCCTCTTCCTTTTCCCCTTGCATCATAACTATATTTTTCAGGTCTAAAATTTTCTTTTGGATATCCTAATTCTAGATTGTTTTCTCCTACTTCACCATGAATATGTAGAATCTGTTCCCATGGAATATCATAAATATCCTCCAACGTATGCGTGTAATTGAAAGTAATATAATACCCATCTGAATCAAGAATTTGTTCTATAAAATTATTAACTTGTATATTACTCAAAGAATCTTCCGCATTATCCGCAAATTCATATAAGGCATCTTGTAAATTTCCATTTAATTCCACCTGACAGATAATGCTATCACGGTCACTTTCTCTATCTGAGAAATAATCTGGCTCATACCCATAAAAGATTTCCTCAAGAGCGTTAAAGTCTGGACATCCAAGCAAATTTTCAAAATCAGACCAAATATCATTTTCACAAGATTGATATAAATCCCAAAAATTATCCGGTTCATGTTTTATGGCAATATTCTTAAAGTCTGGATCAAATCTAGTTGGAAGATTATGAGCTAAATCAAATCCATTTCCTATAACAAATAATTTGTTTTTCATAATACCTTTTCTCCATTGTTTTTGATTTTGATATAAATAAAATGCAATTAGTCCAACTAATTTGTGTCAGCAGTTCTTTCATTACCATCATACTTATAACAAAGAACATTCATTATATAATCTGTCTACTTCTGCTTCATAAACCTTTTCCGTATTTTTATCAAACAGTACCCATTCCACCAAATCAAACTTTCCCTCATTTTCATCGAGGAACCTTGCAACTGTATGTACTGCAATCTTGGCAGCCAGTTCCACCGGGAAGCGATATATACCTGTTGAAATAGATGGAAACGCAATTGTTCTTATCCCATTATCCATAGCCACCTGCATAGAATTATAATAGCAGCTTGCAAGTAGCTCTTCTTCGTTTTTCTTTCCACCATTCCATACTGGTCCAACAGTATGAATAACATAATCACATGGCAGATTATAACCTTTTGTTATTTTAACTTGTCCGGTTTTGCAGCCACCCAGCAAACGACACTCAAATAATAGTTCCGGACCTGCAGCACGATGAATGGCTCCATCCACACCACCGCCACCAAGCAAGGATGAATTAGCAGCATTTACGATTCCCTGAACATCTTGAATTTTTGTTATATCTCCTCTTACGGTTTTGATTAGATACATACTAACACCTGCCTTATATTACAATTCCGTTGCAATGGTCAATTTCATGCTGAATAATCTGTGCAGTCCACCCGGAATACTTTCCATGTTGTTTCTTAAAATTTTGATCCAGATAGTCCACTTCTATCTCCTGATATCTGGTACAGGGTCTTACCCCATCCAAAGAAAGACACCCTTCCTCTGTCTGATATGCTCCGGATTTCTTTGTAATCACCGGATTTATCATTGCAAATTGAAATGGTCCTGCTGTCACAACAATAATATTCTTTCTCACACCTATCATATTGGCAGCCATACCAACGCAGCGTTCCAAATTTGCTCTAAGTGTATCTAGTAAATCTGTTACCACTTGTTTATCTTCCTCTGTTGCATCCACAGATTTCTGTGCAAGAAACAATGGATCACGCGTTATTTTCTTTACCATTAGTTCCATCCTTTCCACACATCAGGCTGATACCCGAGTGTCGATTGCTTTCCATTTCTGACTACCGGGGTTTTGATTACCTGTGGATTTTCCAGTATCTTTTCCAGCTTGTCTTCATCAGCGATATACTTTATCAGTACAAGTGTATCTTTATCCTTGCCATCCCAGTTAATCATATTTTCAATACCACCATTAACCTGAGCCACCGAAGTAAATTCGCCCTTAGACATACCTTTTTCCTTCATATCAATGAACTGGTACTTAATGCCTCGTTCTTTGAAAAACCGCTCCGCTTTCTTGGTATCATTGCATTTCTTGGTTCCAAATATCTGTATGTTCATTCCAATCACCTTCTACCATAAATCGTATAATTGCATTATTTCTGCATCTCTGTATTCATGTTTTTCATAATACCCTATCAGTTTCCCGCTATCTCTGAGTGCAACCATATAAACATCTTTATTCTGTTTCTCATTGTGAAAAGTATAAACGATATTGTGGCTCTCATCTTCTGCAAACCAGGCAACCACACGCTGTATCTTCTCATTTGATTCTGCATTATGGCAATCCAACAAGCTTTTTCCTATCAGCTTATCTCCTCCCCGTTTCTCATAGCTTTGTACTGCTGCTGGATTCATATAAATGATCTCGTGTTTCAAATTACATATCACAATCGCAGCTCGATCCTGATCCACAATGCTCTTATAGAAACTCACATAGGATTCTTCTATTTTCTTATGTACTTTAGCCTCTTTACTCTTTTCCATTGCTTAATATTCCTTTGCGATTTCTTCTTCTATTCCGTACATCACCTTGAATTTCTCAAGATCAGCCGAATTTTTAATCAGCATAACCTCTTCTATCTTACCTGTATGAATATCCTTAAAACCTGCCACCTGTTCACCATTGCAAATACTTGACTTAATAACAGGTTTCTTATTTTCCTTGTCATAGTGCTGTACTGCCACTTTCTTCTTAAATAATCCCATTAGCAACACCTCAACTTCTCATTGCTATCAATACAAGCTTTTCAAAAGATTGTGCAAATCTTTCGTCATCCTCATCTGTTCGTTTCCTCGGTCCTTTCATATGATTCTTATGAGAACCTCGCCTTGCCTTCTTGCTTAAATGCCTTTCCATAAGCATTTGGTCGATATTCTCATTGGTATACCATTTTCCAGACTGATGAATTGCATAAGCACCTTTACCAAGTGACATAGCTGCCACTCCATAATCTTGTGAAACGACAATATCACCCTTATGACAAATGTTGATTAACTTGTAATCTACCGCATCTGCTCCGGCTCCTACAACAATCACTTCACTGTAGTCGGAAGAAAGAACATGATTGGTATCACAAAGCAGTGTTACGGAAATACCATATTTTTCTGCTATATATTCCACGATACCAACAACCGGACAGGCATCCGCATCTACAAGAATCTGCATATTTCCACCTTCCCCTCCTTTGTCAGGATACTTACCACGAATTATGCCCACTGAGCCTGCAAGTATTATCAACTAATCGGTCAAATGATACTATTTTCAAATTATTCATTTCGTAAGCTATTTGACTTCTTAACTCAGTCGCTCTTTCATCCATGTATTCTCTTCTGCTAACTACCAAATAGTAATATATCCTACTTGTTGGTATGTCTATTCCAAATTTATGCAGACCACAATCTTTCATAAAGAAATCTTTATTACCATCCATCCACCTTTTCCAATCTCTTATTTGTGTGATTCCTTTTCTAACACTTTCTGCTTCTGAGTTGGACGATTTCAATATAAAATCTGTATTCGCATCTTCAAATTCGACTAATACGATACTATATCCGTCTGAATTTTTCCCTATTAGCATATAATCTGCTATATAATCTGTACCAATCTTTTGCTCTGGAAACAAATATGCATCATGATGCCCAAAATTGTAATCCAGAAAAATCGAGCCCGGTATAAACCATTTCCTATTTTCCTTAATATATCTTTGAAAATCCTGTTCGCTTCTGGATTTTGAAAGTGCACGTGAAAACATAGCAGCCTCTTCTTCAAAATCTAGCTCTCTATATTCTCCAAAATATAAATAATTATTTGGAAACATTGATCTCTTGTGCCACAAAAAATCTCTAATACTCTTATCTGGATGTGAAAAACGTGGGAAACCTCTATTATTTTTTATTCCAGGTCGGTTTGCATATTCCGTTTCCTGTATTAATGCGTTTTTTTCTTCTTCTGAAAGTATCGTTGTATAATCGCGTTCATACAAATTCATTCGCATTCTTTCCTTTCTTCAAGTGCTAATGTTACAACTACCAATTCCAAATATGCTACTTGACGAATCCTACTATCAGTCTCTCCACCACCTAACAAATCGACATTGACTACAATTACTTTCAGTTGTACACCAGTAATTTATATTATGTCTCACAGTTTTTATCATTTTATTCTTAAAATAGTTTTTTCCCTGTCTTTGCAACGATTAAAGCCTCATCCAATGTGCAATCATATATTCTTGCATACTGGTATAAAGCGTGTTCAAGATACGGATACTTCCTAAAGTCAACAAATCCACAGTTTTCCTCCAACCATGCTCTATGATATAAAGCTTGCAATTTATCATCATCAATATCAAACAGCCCCAAATTTACACCACCATTCAAACCAACATTGATATTTTCTCTGCATTAATAATTTCACTATTTGTCTTAGAGCAAGCTGCCTCGTAAAGACAGCCTGCTCCTAATAACACTATTTTACAATAGTCTTTAATTTTTCTAAACATTCCTGTTTTTCATCAGAATTAAGCTTTTCAAAATAAAATATTACGTCCTCGATTTTTCCATCGCTGATAATTCCATCCGCTTCTTTGCTTAATTCTGCAACAGCATTCACAGTTTCATCCGATAAATACTCCGGCAAAAACTGTGTTTTTTCTTTCCACCTATGAACAGTCTCTCTAGTCTTATCTCCCAACGAAAGATTTTGCTTTTTCCAATTCTCTTCTTTCTCATCTAAAGCTTTTTGAATTTCTCCAACCACCTCCTCAATAATAGGAAGTACTTCGAAGTCAAACTCAGACTCTTCATATTTTTCTTTCATTTGTTTTGCAACTTGTTCAAATGTCTTTCTAGATGTAGTAGAGTCTTTTACCTGATTAATATCGCCCAATAATTCTTCAAGATTTCCTTGTAGTTCCACAAAATCAACTTGATCAGCAGATGATATTCCCTTCTGAAGGACTATATTGATACGTTCCAACAAATCTTCGACATCCTCTGAACATTTGACTTCATATAGATCATCCCAAATGTCAGTCATATCTTGATTTATTCTCTCTTTTGCTTTTGTTAGCTCTGTAACTCTATTATCAAGCGTGCTGACAATTATTGCTGAATCTCTTCCTAAAGTGCTCTGATATTTAGTTACCCTCTCTTGAAGTTCGATACCATCCTTTAGCAATGAACAAATACTTACATATGAAGTAAACTTATCCATCTTACTATCTTGGATATATTTTTCATAATCAGAACGTAATTCCTGTCGAGAGCGAATTTCTTCAATATTACCTAACTCTGCTTCTTTCTTTATCCTAACAGCTTCTGCAAAAGCCGAAAAACCTAAATCTCTTAATTTATTTTCTACCTTGGTATTATGGTTTCTGAATGTATTGATTCCCTCAACAGATTTACAATACATATTAGCTATGTAGGATTCCATAACCTCAGACACAAAATCTGATATTTCCTTAATGCTTCCATTTACATATTCTTTCGAATCATCATCATATTCATAACCATTATCATTAAAGATTCGATTAATTGGTAAATCCCGCAACATTTCTAATGCAACTAAAGCATTATATGGATTATTACTATCCTGTGCCGCTTCAAATTTCTCATCAATAGCACTAATGGCTGCATCCCATTCGTTTCTGGCTTTTTTACCGGAATCTAATGTCTTTTGTGCCAATAAATATGCCTGTTCAAGTTCTTCGGGCACTTCATCAACTTCTGTCATTTCTTTTAGTTTTGCAGATAAATGATTTACTTCTTGAATACTGGTATTATTTTTTATCTTGTCAAAGAATCTCATGTACTTTCCTGTTACAGCACCTGCATCAACAAATACAATCACAGATTCCTTAACTACCTTTAAATCGACCTTTTTATCATTATTTGTAACAACATCATCTTTCCATATATTTATATTTTTTAAGTTCTGATACTTAACACGCAAGCAATAACTGAGATTAGAACAAACTACTGCTATCATCAATGTAACTATATCTTCACTCATACCATATGGAGGTTTGCAAAATTTGTCATATATTTCTTTACATGGCAGCTGTTGTTTATTGTTAATTTCATCAACAATCAAATCATATACTCGCTTCGCATTCTTCTCCTCTGGCGGAATCAATTTGCATTTATCATTAATACATTTCCAGGATGTCAATGAGGTAGTTGAAAACAATGCTTCTACTCTATTTCTCATTTCAACAACAAAGTTGTGTATGGTGGCTTCACTAACAGAATTTGATAAAAGCATTTTTAAAAACGAACAATAAAATCCCGCTGCCTTATTTCCAATATTATTTCCCTTGGTTACAAATCCATCAAAGAAAAATGGAACTGCATACGGATATATTTTCTCAAATACACTGGTAAGAAACATAGGCATTCTGGAAGACACTGTTTCTATCTCACCATTGTTAAAATGGCATCTCTGTTTTTTTAAAGAATCTATCTCATCCTTAAGGTTGTTTTCTGCTCTGGAAAAATCTTCTTCAAAATGTCGTTCATATTTCTTTCTAATTGAATCATCCATATTATCAAGAACTGAATATTCCACCAGGCTATCAAACATACGATTATCTGCATCATTCAATAACATAACAACTATTGGCTTTCCTTCAAATGCAGTTATCAATTTATGAACATTCTGGACAAAATCTGGATTTGTATCTTTATTAATATACAACCATATGAGCCTTCCCTTAGCGGTCGTCGAACCTACCGCTTGTTCCCATTCTTTTACATAATTATTTACTTTTGATAACGAAAAATCCTCTATAGGATACAATTCCTGAACAAACTGCCATTCACTTGTCGTTATCTTGTGTTGAACTCCAAAATTCGTCATCTGCGGTTCAAGAATACCAGCTAATTCCTGAATTTTTATGGATGAAAGAATGGATTTATCTATATTCGCACTTGCCATCATCCTTTTCTTGATTATTTTAAAATCATGTGCTCCATTAGATTCTTCTGCAAAATCAAATACCGCAGCATGATCATCATATTCCAATACTGCGTACTCATCTTCAAGCCATTTCAGCTCTGATTTTATTTCTTCCTGAGTTAATCCGGAACAAATGGATAACGCACAAATAACATCATCATAATCAGTCGTTCTAAAACGTAAAACACGAAGAATTAAATTAGCTCGCAATACTTTCAATGAATTTTCTGAAAGCTTGTCTTCATACTTTCTCAAAACATTATCATACTTAATACATTGCTGTGTTTTCTGTCTACCTTCTTGCTCTGCCGAAAGCATCTCCGTATACAAATCACCAGCAATCAATTGTTCTGGCATAATAAGTACCGGATTAGTATCTATGTCAATATTTTTATATTCTTCTATATAATTGCTAATCAGTGTCAAAGAAGACCGATTTTGCAGATAATCAGAAAGATTAGTCAGCATGAATGTTGATATCGGATGCATAGGATAGATTCCCTCTACAACCACTTTTCTAAACAATCTATAATCTTTCCATATTCCCTTAGTAACCACCCACTTATTCAGTAATTTAAAAATATCATTCCATTCCGCTTCTTTCGAATTCTGCCAAGTAACAACTATATCGTTGAATGCTGACTTATCCTTGCGTTGAATCAAATTAGCAAATACGGTTTCAAGATTTGAAGATATATAATACTTCTCCGATTGATCAAAACGCCCAATATATCTGCTAATATTTTTAGTTTGATCAACGGTCTCTAAATATGCTTTTATATCTCTCTGAATGAAATTTATAACATGTAAATAACCCTCTACATTTTGAGTCTTCTGCGTTAATTCAAAAATCTGTTGTAATCCAGATTCACCAGATTTCGCAGCATTTACGCCTGCAGTATACTCCAAATATCTTCCAAACTCATCAAACAAAAGGATAATATGGTCAAACATTCCATTCATACCACAGTACTCAGAAACCAACATTTCCAGAATACTTGATGCGGAAAGACCTTCATCCCATCGAATTTCCTGACCATTAATCTCTGTGTAAACTTCATTAACGATTTCAAATGCATCATCATCTGTCATCAGATTTTCTCTGATTTGATTAAGCAGTTTTTCTCCGGACGCAATCCACCCCCTTTTCAGTGCAGCTTTTTCAAAAAGTGCCAATGAATTAGTAGCATTTCTTTCAAAAAATATTTGTGCAGTCTCAATTGCTCTATTCAATTTTTTCAAACTATCATCAGGTAAGCCATATAATTTTAGGCTTTTTTGTGCAGCTTTCAATATCTCCGCATGTAAATTAAAATCTCTCATGCCATTGACAACCATAACAAAATTTCTACCCTTAGATATACTGCGAATTCTCTGTGCAGCCTCTGAATCAATTTCCTGAATATTGTTTAATATTTTTTCATAGGTGTCTGGCATATATTCAGCGCCCGAAAACAACTGTGCCAATGTCACAGCAAGATGAGACTTACCAGTACCATAATCAGCTATTGCAAGAGACAAAGCATTCGATCTTTCATCATTTAGCTTTGTAATAAGTTCCTCGACCAAGCTAATAGTATCTATTCTTTTTTTACTACCAACTCCCTGTTCTTCAATTCCAAAGTATTGACTACCATGAAAAACAAAGTTCTCAGCTACTTTAGCGGCTCTGTCTGGTGCATAAAACCAATCCGCTTGTACAGCACCTTCAAAATAAAGGTCTTTTCGGAATTCTAGAATGCTTCCTAACTCCATATTGGTACCTCCTAACTAACAAAGTTCACAGTACAATTTCTCCATTACCATATCCTTATCCGTTAATCGCAAAATAGTATATGGAACCAACTGTCTATTTAATCTAACAATTCCCTTATCAGACAAATGTTCTAAAACCTCATACTCCCTTTGTTCATCCCATCCAAATATTTTACCAAAATTAAGGGTACTTAACTGAACAGAGGATATTTCCTCCTGATTAGCAAAAAATTCATTCCATAGTTCAAATAATATGTAGGCATAAAGAAAAATGAATTCTTTGTTATACATAGTGGCATTTAACGATACATTTTCTGCATCCATATTTAATATGTTTGTTGATGCAAACATTTCCTCATAAGAACCAATAAAAGGAGCAAAATTCTTTTTATTGGCTTTTCCATCAAATATTTTTTCTAACTCTTTAAGTAACAATTCTTTTTTTATTTCGCCACGATACTTTGGAAGAATCTGTGTAAACACAGCATTCCACATATCAGCCCCATTGCAATTTCTCAACATCATTGCATGGCAAAGCAAAATGGTTAAATCTTCCTGCAATCCTGGGTCTTCCAAGTAAACTACATTTCCAAGTCCTGTTCTACTTATTACATATGCCCCGTCCTTCTTGTCAGCATCAATCAATCCCATATATTTAGCATAATATATATGTGGCTCTACCTTTCCACTACTTTTCCCGTTTGGTATACCTGTATATGCTGATATTTCCTGTACACCCAATGGTTTAGCTATACTGGCAACATCTAAGATGCTGCCAATATACTGTCTCTCCGGCTTAAAAGTCTGATGAAAATTAATGTTTCCTTGACTTGCCATTATATTAACTCCTTCCATTAAATGCAGTAACACTAGTAATTGTAGGTTTTACTAAGCCGAACTTGCCATCACCTTTGACACGTTCTCCCACAACAATGCACTGACCTTTCTTTAATCCTTTTAAAGCATTAAGCCATGTACTTCCGTCTGTTGGATCTAATTGCTTAGCCATCTTAACAATCTCTGCATCTGTTGGCTTAAAATACAATTTAAATGCAGACTGCAACAGTCTTGTTACTTCATCGTCATCTAAGACTTGCAATGATTGAGTAGCATACCATGCAGACCATCCAAACTTTCGTCCTTCTGTAAGAATCTTGCAACTAGGTGATTTTTCTTTGTGAGACAAGTTTTGTGCCTCATCAAGTACTACCACAAATGGTTTTTCTTTACTTCCATTTTTAGTTGAGTAATACCATAAATCCCATAGCATCAATTCTGTGATAATAACCTGCATATCTCTATCAATTGCGGTCAACTGAAATATTGTTGCAGTTGATTCTTTAGGATATAACACATCTCCCCAATCAAAGCTATTATCATCTTCAAATTCAATACTGTAAAAAAATGGTTGCATTTTTGAAATTACAGTCTGAGCCGCCTTATTTACCTGTTTCTCATATTCCAATTCCTCTTGGAAATGTTGCATATTCATTCCATCTTTATATTTAGATAAGCCAATTCTTACAGCATCAAAAATAGCTGCTGATTGCTGGTCTCCAAATTTATATACATGTGTCATAATATTTGCAAATCGTGCTGCAATATCTGAATCCTTTTCAGGAAATTTCTGACCAGCAAATTCAATAAACTGTCTCTTGAACGGATTAATAGGAACATTTTCAAACTTAACCACTCTTTGATTAATATGATTTCCCATTTTACTTACAAATTCAGGTTCTAATTGGTCTAATCTAAAGCCCTCCGTATAATCAAATATAACAGATGAAACATTACTCTTTGATAATTCATATAGCATTGTTTGAATACTATATGTTTTTCCTTGGCCTGATGTACCAGTAATTAAAAGATGTCTATTCGCCAACTGCTTATGACCAAACTCCCAGTATACCTGTTCAGAGATTTTATCTGTTCCAATAAGAACTCTAGTAGCATCTAAATCAACTTCTGGTCTCTGTTGCACTATTTCATCATTTTCAACCAATTTTTCTTTTGTATCCTGAACATCACTCACAACATTCATAATATCATTGTCTTTTTCTTTAACTGACACTGCAATAGAATCCTCCGCTCCTTTCTGTGGGGTCGTAGTATTTGATTCCATATCCGGATCAGCCATCGCTACATCATGAATATCAAAGGAAGTATTATTAACACTGGTCTTATTCTTGTGAGAATTTAAGAGCTTAAGTTCTTCCTTTAATTCCCTCTCACGCTCCTCAATCTGCTGTTCTTCATTCTCTGCATCAATTAATACACCTGCGTTAATATCGACAAACTCCATATCATCAACTGTTTCATTTAATAGCAAATTCTGAATTCTCTTCTGTGGAATATCATAAAGCTTAATAGTTGATACATCTGTATCAATCATTACATCTGTATCCCCATCCATATCAAGCCAATATCCTAAAACTCTACCGCTCCACTCAATATCGAAATTACCATCTAATACAGAACGAAGCTTTGAGGACAACTTTGCAAATTCAGTAGAATTATCGCTAAATGTTACCTGTGCAAAAGCAAGTGCACGATATAACTGTGCATACCAATATCTTCTCTTTATTGACTTTGAATTAGGATCAAAAATTGTGGAAAGTCTCTTTATTCCATGTTTAACCTGAGCGATCGCATGTTCCTTATGTTGCGGAGCATTCATTACACTTGACATTTTACATTCTGTAACTTTTGCTGTTAATTTCAGTTTATCATCATCCGATACATTTGCCTCAAGCACCAAGAAATCCGGACGTGACTGTGACTCGTCATCATCCTTTTCAATTTCTCCACTAAACCAATGCTTATATGAATCCAAATGAATTACAATCTTAAGAGCACAATTAGAATCTTCTTCCTTTTCCCTTAATGATGTTAACACATACGCCATAAACTCATTTATATTATGGTCCTTCTGATTAATTGCCGATAATAAACTAATTCCATCTAATCCACCAGCTTCTTTTATACACAATTCAGCCGCCTTATCAATCTTGGTTTTTTCCCAATGGAACAGTTGGTATAATCTGCTCTCAAGTTTTTTCTTAATAGTATCCAAAATGCTTTTTCTTGCAGTAACCGTTAAATTATATTGTCCATATGCCCCTTTACCTGTACTGAATCCGATAATTGAATACTCATTAGGATGCTGTTCATCATTTCTAAGTAATGCCCCATCCATTCCACTATCTACACAAACAACCCAATATGCTTTTTCATGGAGTGCATGAACAATTCCCTGCGCCTCGTTATCAATGCAAACTTCTTTAACCGCAATATAATTTCCATTCGGTATAGTTTCTGAATTATTTCTATATCTAACAACCTGAGTATGTGCATATGCACTCCCAAACTGTGGCTGTGATAGTTCTATTCTTCTCTTAATATTGCTTGAGGTATCAGAAACCGGAGATGGTTTAAACACAATTGGAAATCTACATTGACTAAGATCTAAACGCACTGCTCCACTTTCATTTACAAACTGCAGATTATTAACTTTTAGCAAATCCATAACAAATACAATATCGTTATTTCCATTAAGTAACTTCTCAATATCTGCCTTTGTTCTCCATTCATTCAAATACGTCTTAATACTTACATTTGCGTCTTGTGAAAAACACTCATCCATCCAATATGCAAGATAATTTCTACCTCCTTTATTTTCTGGTTTAACCAAAATTTTGATGTTAATATTAATTTTATCATCTGAATGTTTCTTCTTTTCAATTTCTATATATTTATAAATTGATGCAATTATTGGCTGCAACTCTGAAGGATCAATAAATACAATGCTTAAATTCCTGTATGAATTAGGAAAGGCTTTAGTATAATCAGCCAAAACTCCATATATCATTTTAGCATTGTCATTCATCCTAACATTATCTTTACCATCAAAATCATCATCATAAATTGCATCTTTATGAATCATATCCTTCAGTCTACTGTTATTTTCAATATCACTTCTTCCATATACCGAAAATGTTCCAAAAGAATTAACTGCACCAAAATATGTTTGTCCATATGAAGGGAATATATCTAATGAACTCTGAATCATACTCATTTGCATAAGATTATCAATAGTATCATCAATTTCTTTTCTCTTTATCTTATCAGCATGACTCTTTTCTTCCCACCATTCTGCACATCCATCTAAAAAGAAAATCTTTTGGTCATTCAATTTTTCCAAAGCTGCCGGATGCCATGCTGGAACTACACAACATCTAAAACAGGTATCATCGGATAAAACCTTTGTTGTTTCTTCGATATTAAACGCATGTATATATGCATCCAATATCCATTTCTGATTTTCAGGCAAACTCTTCCTTGCCAATTCATTTCCGAGCTTTGTATATTCATCTACAAGCGTTACTAATTCAGATTGTTCTTTACAAATACATGAATAGAAACCATCATTTGCAACAGCATATATAAACTTTACAAAACATTTCCCCAATTTATCAAATTTTGCAGATATAAGCTTTGTATCCTCTGACGTATTCTCATCCACATATTTTGCCAAATCAAAATCAAATCTAATATCACTCTCGTCATACAAATCAAAAAACTCTTCTTCACTCTTAGCAAATAATAAAGATGTTATTTTCTTAATTGTAGCCACCGGGATAAAAATATTCTCTGAGTTGTTAAACTCACTAAGCATGCAGATATCCGAAAAATTGTGAAGCCAAGCATCTGTACTACTAAATCTCCACTGAAATGGCTGAATCATTTTTTTATTTCCAATTTTTACTATTTCACCATCCTCATCTCTACATTTAATTGAAAAATCAATTTTGCTAATTGTTTTACTTGCACTAGCTGCTTTTACATAACCACTATCAATATTTACAAATGTGCTATTTGGTGAAAATATATTTGACGGAGTACAGGTAATATCTACTTCCTCATCATTTACATACCACATATTTCTGTTTAGGTAATCAAATACCCCATTAGTATGCCTGCAAATAGTAAGCCATGTATTCTGCAACTGTTGTTTTTCTTCCTCATTCTCAATATCAGAATACATACTTACAACTTCAGCTTGACTAATATCAAATTCGATAGAAGCTACAGCTAATTTCAATTCCTTAATTGAACATAAAACTTGAAGCAACGCTGATGAAAAAGCCTCTAAAGGATCACCTGCAACAATAGGAATAGTAATTTTTTCTTTTTTCTCTTTAGTAATTTTGATATCTAATATAGATTCAATGATACTAAAATCTGTTTGTACTAATTTTTCGCGATATTCTTCAACCCTCTCACCTCTAATATAGCCTAAAATAACTGTCGCCAATTCATCATATGATTTAATTCCCTGCATAGGCCACCCACTCCATGCAGAAGAATACTCATGACCCTCTTGTTCGTATGTCTCAATTTGCTTTTTGTACTTATTATATTGTGTCTTAGACAACTTCTTAAACATCTGACGACTAATAAAGTTCTGCTCCACTCTCAAAATATTACTCTTAGACCTTAACGCTTTAAGATTTGGCAAATCCATCTTTTTAAAAGGAAGTCCCCATAAAGGAAGTGTAGAGTAAAATAGTTCAATAAAGTCATCAACTGTTGAAATCTTGTTTACCCACGTATCAAAAAGATTGCTCAACTTACAAATATCTACTGCCACAAAATCAAACAAATCTTTATATAACTTATTGACCGCATCAATCTCTGTCTTACCTAAATCAATTGTGCCAGCAAATACTGCAAAATAATCACCTGATAATTCGCTCACCAAAATATCCGGCGTAATAGTATAACAATTCAACAAACCTCCTTTATCTTCTTCATCTTCTGTTCCTAAAAGAATAAGGACATTTGTATCGTGTGAATTTCTATAATGAGTAATACTTTCCTCATCAGCAATCCAATCATTTTGTTCCATCTTCTGAATGTAGACTGAATTCTCTGTATTATTCTTAAAATGTCTCCATTTATTCTTTGCCAACTTAATTTTCACAGATAGTCCCATATTTTTTAACAAATCAGAGGCTTCTCTTGAAACATTTTCGTAAATTTTTATATCTTCAAAGTTATCGATTCTAATCATCATTTCGCCATCTTTTGCAGGAGCATTTGCCACAATAAGCTGCACTATACTATCAACAATATATTTCATGTCTATTCTGCCTCCTTCAATATATTTGTATAAGGGTTACTGACAATTGATGTTGCATCAGACAACTCTTTAAGGAATCCCGTTTCTTTCAAAAAATTCTGAAATGCCACTTCATTTTCAGCAAAACAACTAGCTAAAGCTGTATCTATCGTTGCATCATTTTCAAGCGATTTGCGATATTCGTTTGGGCCAATTACGATACCATAATGTTTATATAGTTTTTCCAAAAACATATTTAAGGTCATCTTTTCTCCCGGTGCTATTAATGCTAAAACAAGAAATCTTATTACATCCTCCGATAAACTAAACCTTTCAAAGGCACCCTTATTTGGAATAATGCACTGCATTTCTTTTCCCTTTGCCCTAAAAATATCTAATGAATCCTGTTTGGCTTTTTGCACATATGTCATCATATCATCTTCGGGAATGTCCAACCCTCTAGCAATCATATTAAGTGCAGTCATAAAATCAGCTTCTAATGCACTATAAGATTCAGCCGCAATTTTTTTAACAGAATCTTTTGATGCCCCCTTCATGTCAACTATCCATTTTCTTTTATTATTACCCAGATAAGCCGACACTCTCCATGACATCATACGCATTATCTGGAACATAATCCCTTTCGCAAGAATTTCCATTCTGTTAATCGGATGCATTTTACATGACAAATAATTAATTAATTCATCAACACTATACTCTTCACACTCTTTATACGCATCTTCCGGAATGAATGATAGATTAAGCTGTTGAACTAAATCTTCCTTATCAAAACCCATTTCGCTTTCCCAAGATTCTTGTATAAAACCAGCCATATTAGAAATCTTTTCACATTGAACTTTCACTAAATCATTAAGCAAATATTCTAGGATTTTCTTTTTATCATCTTTTCCTTCTAATCCCTGAAGGATATGCAAATAGTATACTTCACCCCCACGAGCCAAAAAGTTTCTTCTGTCAAAACTAAACTTTGTATCAACAGTAATTGGATCTTCATCCCATTTTACAGAAGCCTTTCTTTTCCTTTCACTAGGATCACATCCACACATCATAAATTCTGGACAAATTGGCAGTAATTCCTGTGCTCCCCAGAATCTATTTTTAATAACAACTGCATATCCATGAAATAAGTCCTGTATACTTTCAATGTATTCATTTTTTTCATCATCAGACATACCTTCCATCTTTGATTTTATTATTTTTATCATTTCCTGATATGCCTGTTCATCCGCTTTGATCGTTCCTTTTTTTCGAGCCTTATCATAAAAAATAAAACGTCTCAATGCCATTCTTGGTTCAACCCAATAGCTAAGTTTTTTCTCAATAGTCATATCATGAAATGACATTTTTCCATCTTTTAGATTGGCATCCTTCGCAGAAGAAAAGACCAAAAGGAACTCTATCATATACTCATATAATGTTTGATCTGATTTAAAACGATTACCAAAGAGCAATGAGGAAATAATCTTTCCCTTCTCAATTCTGTCGTAATCACTATCCATACCTTTAGGAAATGTACTCATATCATCGCCTCCTACAACTCTCTGATTATGCCATCATCAGCAATTTCCAAACTAACTGCCTTTACGCCACTATTTCTCAATATTATCATTTCAAATGTTTCATCAGAATCATCATTTAATTCTGACAGTTCTGCCTTTAAACTTTCTATACCATGAGATAGTTGTGGATCCACATTCGTTGAAATAATTCCATTCTTTAATTCCTCAAAGTAATTTAGTAAAGGCAATGTGATTTCACTCTCTAATTCTTCTTTATTTACCTCTAACTTCAGCGAATATCTTTTTTTATCGCTATTAAATAAACTGTCTTTTGTAGGTCTAAGAACAATTTTAATACTTTTGGTCATCAAAGTACCCGTAATCAACTGAACATTCTGAGCTATTCCTGCTTCTCTGCTTAAAGTAAGAGGAATCATCGAATCATTGCTAGTTGTTCCAACATAAATCATTGATAATGCATCACACACCAAATTAGCGTCCGCTCTTGATGGTGACGACTCACCATTTCTCAACTGCAAATATCTCCTATATTGCTTAGAAAAAATATCTTCATAATTATGTGCTAACACCATTTCATCAGTTTCAATATTAGTAAACAAATACGCTCTTCTTAAAAACTCAGTCCATCCAGAAATATACGCATTTTTTTGCTCTGCATCTGTTATTATTTGAGACATTTGTTTTCCAAATACCTTGTCATATTCGCGATTTACTAGTATCCTTTCGTCAGAACGCAGTCTTTTACTATCATATCCACAATTATTTGCCTCTTTTACTGCTACAATAGTAAACGCTTTAGTGTTTACCACAGTGCCTACATAGCCAAAAAATAGATTTGAAAACAAATATTTATACTTTTCAACCATTGATACCTCATCACAGTTAAATCCGCCTGTAATCATATATGCTAATTGCTCTGTCATGCTACGGATTGTAAGTCTCTTTCCATGCTCAGTAAGCCATATATAATGCATATTAAGGAATTCATTTACCCGCTGCCTATTCGCTTTGATTATCTCTCTATTAGCATTAATATGACAGTATTCCTTTTTGGGACATCCGTCACATTTTTCCCAGAGTTTATCTTGAATTAATTTATCAACAAATTGATTAGCAAAATATGTATTATCTACCGTTGCTACATTTATCACGCAGATTTTATAATCATTAATTTCTGTAATACTACCCGTATTACTATCCATAGAATCTATTAATTCAATTTTCGCTCTTTCTCTTTCATCCCCTTCGTCAAACAAATTACCAAATGTATTTATTAATGGTCCAGTATTTGCTACCATAAAGACATAATTACCATTCATTGGCATTTTCATAGCTTCTGAAAGCACACTTACTTTCTCTTCATCAGATATTTCGCTAAAGTCTTTTATACACCGGCATAATCTTCCGCTAGGCAATGCATAATCACATATTTTTACATCTGGCTCGAATGCTATTCCTAATTCAGACAATACCTGATACATAATACTTGTTTTTCCATCACCTGCATGACCAGTTAACACAATTACATGAGGTTCTTCACTTTGTAAACTATTCAAAATGAATTTGCTCAACCCAACCTCAACCATTACATCCTTAAAGAATTGATTATGCACATTCTTTTCACCGTAAGAGTTGGGATTTTGTGCATTGTAATTATGTAATGAATTAATATATGAAATATACTCTTCGTTATACATACTAAATCTCCTTTGTAAAGTATTTCTATTATCAGCTACACAACATTTCAAGCGCATCACATAATAAGTCAATATCCTTTCTGCTATTAAACTTACTAAGTCCAACCCTGACTGTTCCTAAATATTCCTCATCTTTTAACCATTTATGAATATTTGGTGCACAATGATATCCTGTCCTAACTGCGATATCATAGTCTTCATCCAATATCATGCCAACATCTTCCGATTTGTATCCTTCTACCACGAATGATACCATTCCAATATGCTTGTCTTCAGGTGGTAAAAACATCCTGATGTTATCTATTTCTTGCAATTTATCAACCAAATATTTTAAAAGTTCTTTTTCTGTTTCATATGATTCTTTCAGCAATGCTTCTTCCAAAGCAACACTCAATCCCTTAACTGCAACTACATTGGCACTAGATGCCTCATATCTGCTAGTTCCTATAATAGGCATGTCTAGATTAAGCGAATCACTTCCAGTTCCTCCAACTATCACTTCCTGCAGCATATGGTTATGATAATTAATAAATCCACCTACACCTAATGGTCCATATAAGGTCTTGTGCCCTGCGAATGCTAGGAAATCTATTTTCCAATCTTTCTCAATTTCAATCAACCCAAAAGACTGTGCTGTATCTAAGACAGTATATGAATTATATCTCTTTGCACTCTCAAATATTTCTTTGATTGGTAAAATATATCCAGTAACATTACTAACATGTGTACAGCACACACATATTGGTTTATCTTTTGCAAATAAATACTTCGTTGTTTCTAAATCTATTTCTAAAGTATCCGGTAACAATGGCAATTCTTTTACAATAATCCCAATTCTTTTTTCAAGCAGATGTAAAACCCTTGCCACCGCATTGTGCTCATATGGTGACATATAGACTATATCACCTCTATGGAAATCCAGTCCTTGCAAGATTTGATTCATTGCAACAGTTATAGATGGTGTCAATATCACATCCGAATTATCACTAGCATTTGCCAATTTTCTTAACTTATTTTTTGCATCATCTATTATAGCTGTCGCTTCACGTGCTGCTTTATATGATCCTCTACCAGAATTAAAAGCATTTTCACGATTTGCCTCGTCTAATGCTCTATATACATTTTCTGATTTTGGATATGTTGTAGCAGCATTGTCCAAGTAAATCATATATTCGCCTCCTAGCCCAATTCTTTTTCTATCATTTCCAACAATATAGCAATTTTGTCGTTCACAGATAAATCAGCAAAATCTTCCAGTGTATCTGATAAAATATTTCTAAGTATCGTACCCGTTCCTTCATCTACACATTCATAATATCGTACAATTTTTTCACCATTTTTGCCGATAAATGATAGTTCATTTTTATCACTACTTACTATAGATTTATCCATATTTTCG
This sequence comes from Roseburia sp. 831b, assembly GCF_001940165.2. Lineage (NCBI taxonomy): Bacteria > Bacillati > Bacillota > Clostridia > Lachnospirales > Lachnospiraceae > Roseburia > Roseburia sp. 831b. The sequence goes on from NZ_CP135162.1 coordinate 1,387,706, forward strand.
ATTTCTTCTTTGACATGTTTAAGCTCATCAATATAGCTCTCTAACGAATTTTCATTCCATGTATCGAGATGAATTTCAGTTACTGCTCTCACTACCTTTTTAACAATTTCCATATCGTCATATGAACTATTCTCGGCAATACATGTCATAAGACCTGTTACTTGAGTAGAATGTAATCCATGCTTTGCCATATCGCTCTGTCGCTCGTACCAATCTAAAAGAGTATGATGTAAATCTTGCTTTGATTTTTTATCAAATACTTCAATCGTCTCCGAGATAGCTTTTTGTGTAATCCATTGCAAGTAAGCATTAGCCTTCACTTTTAACTCTTTAATTAATACCAATATTTCCTCATATTCTTTATTCTCAAATACTTTTGGAATATCAATAAATAATACCTCGTATGGATTAGCTTCGACATTTTGCAGTAGTGTTTTTATTTTAGGAAATGCCTTTGCTATTATGTCATTTTCCCAATATTCACTCCCCTTTCTAATATTCTTGGTAACTTGGGGCAAAGCCCTAAACCAACGCTGCATACCTTTTAATACATTATTAAGTCTTGACTCAGTTTTACCAATAGTTTCTTTTGCATCAAATAATGCTGACAATTCCGAAATGTATTTTTCCTTTTTAACATCTTCTGATGAAACAAACAAAAAATAATCGTCCGGTTCATCGCACATATTAAGAATTATTTCTGCAGATAACTGTTGCTCCTTTTTGCCAAAGTAAATGACAACATCTTCATTTCTTTGACTTATGGCGTATGCAAGGTATAAAGGAATAACTCCTTTTCTCATACCAATTGGAGCTTGAACCAACTTATTTATGATTTCACTGACAGATTTCTTAGTATCACATGCATCTATAATGAAATCATTGATCAATGACATGACATTTTCTACATTGTTTTTATACTCTTTATTTCTAATGCCAGTTCCTACAAAAACTGCTCTATAAATTGTTGATTCCGCACTTGTTCCTGACATATATACATCAGTTTGTTCTTCATTCAACAATGTTTCCATAATTGCTTTTCTTGCTTTTTTAATTGGTGAAGAAGTAACATTTTCTTTATTGATTAATTCATTATTGATAGAGATTGTAGCACTATAAATCTGCCCACACACTAAGTCTACTATATCCGCTAATTTCTTTTTGTTAGATGTTCTCAATCTTCCATTATCAATATAGAACACCTTTTTACCACTTTCATCACCATACGTTAACTCAAGATACGCACCTATTTCACCTGCTAAATCTTCCTCTATTATTGGAATCTCTTTTTCAAGAACCTTATTTTCTTCTATTGCAAAAAAAGACATATCCGCCTTAATCTCTTGCAAAATATCATACTCTTGGATCTGATTTATAATATCTAGGCTTCCATAATTGTATAAAACAATCAGCTTCGGACAATCAGCGACCTTAAGTTTCTCTTCAATTTCTGAAGAATGGTTGTCCTTATCTTCTGAATATAGAGCAAGTACCTTTCCATCACAAAACACACAATTATTAAGTAATACTTTTAAATCTGAAATGCTTAAGAAATCTTGTACAGACATATATTCATACCTAAAATATCTAGTCATTGTAAAATTATCGTTATATCTTCGAGGCAAAATATATCTTTCTTCTGATATCTGTAACAATACATTATTAATATTTACTCGCCCCGCCCTAATGGCTTTCCTCTTTTTTATCTCCGTCTTGAGTTCAGAAGTCGCTCTAGTTTTAAATACATAGCAATTATTTGCACCTTTTTTATAAATGAGATCTTTTTCAATCAATTGTCTGATTGTCTCGTCTGGATCTGTAACATTAGCAGCCAAACGCAAACACATCCTATCTGCCGGCATTTCATCCGGTTTGTTCACAATATTGATAATTGCAAGCGTCTTAATCATCTTAATCTGATCATGCACAGTAGTCCTACTCAAAGCGTATTCTGCATTCAACCATTCATTATGAACATACTCATTATTAACATCCTTTTTAAATAGCCCTTTAAAATAGTCATAAATTAAATCCGCACCAATAATCCAGGGTCTACCAGGTACATTAGAAAATGTACTTACATACTTAGCCATACTATACTGTTCCTCTTTTGAGATAAAGGTAAACAGTGTTCTTTCATTTTGTGCTACTTTTTCACTCACATTAAGCAATAAATATGCACTTGTTGGACTCAATGGGTAACATCCTTTAAGCACAATTTCTTCAAAATCTTCCCGCGTAAATGTAGATGAAAATGCCACTAAACTATAGTACTCATCTGCTTTTTCATCAGAAATGCACTTTTTTATATTATTTTCTTGTTCGTATCCATCCTTTTTATATATGGCATTCTGAATCAACTCATAATTATTCTTAGACGAAGTAACAAACAGAATTTCCCTTATTCTTCCCTCGATCCCAGTAAAAGAATTAATCGTCTCAGCAGATAAATATTTGCCATATTCCTTAATTCCTTTATGTGCAACCATCGTAATGAAAACTTGCGATTGTTTAGAACTATTTGCCAGCTCACATATGTCCTGTAATAATTTCATATTACTTCCCGCCGCTTGCTTGTCCTGTCCTTCAATGTATTTACTAAATTCATCAAACACAATATATATACCGGAATATCCATAGTCTTCTACTAACTTATCAGCAATATTCTTATACATTGGCAACATCTCTGAATTAACCAATGGATTAAAAATACTTCCAGATGTCAACTCAGGATATATTTTCTTAAACACTTCTAAATAATCAATCTCACAATTGTTTAATCCAGTTTCCATCGCTCTTTCTGATATTCTCTTATCAGCAAGTAAAGCTATATATTTTTGATAAGTTTCTGGATATTCTGCTTTCCATTTATAAATAATTTCCAAAGCAAATGTATAGTATGTCTCTGGCGTTAGGTCAGATAATCCTTCTCTTTTTAGTGCTTCATTTAAACCAACCATAAATGCTTGGTTTAAATCTCCCTGCGTACTCATAATAAGTACAGGTAAAAATCTTCCTTTATTATTCCAAATGCGATTAATGTCTTCTCCTGCCTCTTCACTTATCACAGACACTCTATTGGACAATTCACCAATTAACTCTGAATTTTTCTCTGTTCTCTCAAGTGATAATACTGCTAATAATAAAAGTAATAAATGTGATTTCCCCTTACCATACGGACCAATCAATAATGTAGATTGATTATTATTTTCCAACACTGCATTCATATACTGCTTCATAATATCTACAGATGATTTTGTTGGAATATAGCTTTTTATCTTTTCAGTTTTATTCAAATCCAAATAGAGATTAACCGAATCCCTAAAATCACTATTAAAACTGATATAGTCTCTTAAATTTGCCATGATAGCACCTACCTATTGTTATAATATTCTTCCAAAACTTCACTAGGTAATCCGATGTTAACCGGATAGATTACATCCAACCCAGCAGTTCTATCAACCTTAATATAATTCATATTATCGAGCTTATCTAAAATGCTATTTAGTGTAACCCTGCTCAAATGATACAACTTTCGTGTAACATCATATATCGTGTCAATACTTATAGAGTCATGTCCATAAAGCAAAATTGACAATTCATAAAGAACAACTTTATCACTAAATTTTCTCATGTCTGGCTGCTGTTTATAATACATATCCTTTTCTTTCTTTATCAGACCAAGTGTTGCTAGAGGAGACCGATTCTTGTCTTCAGGATCGTCATCAGCATTATTTTTGCTATACATATTAAGCAATACATCGATATCATCTTTTAGTGAACCATCAGGGAAAGAATCAGTTCCCGCATACACAATTAATTCCTTCTTTAGCACATCAAATAATTCTTCCTTGACGAACTCTTCTGCTGCACACTTGTTGAAAAACAAATACCAAGCAGTTGCTCTATCATCATTCTTAGCAATCTGCGAGTGCATAATCCATAGTGAGAAATAGTCTTCCAAATATAAGTCATAACGGCAGATAAGTTTCCCTATGTCAGACAGTTTTGCACCTTCTTTGGGATTTTCTTCGATTAACCCAAAACTTTGCATCCAATAGCGAATTGACTTAACCATATTACTACCAACACCTAAAATATCTGGTCCTTCGTTTCCAGTAAAAACCTTAGGATTATTCTGTACACCTCTAATTCCTTTCGTTATCCATCCTTCTCGCAATGAAAATTTTTCATGTCCTTTTAATTTCATAGCTAATCAGCTCCTCTTTATTGTCAATACTTTTCGCATATAACACCCTGCATTAAAATGATCTACACACTCTGTGCATCGGACACATTTATCGTCATCAATTCGATAAATTAGTGCCTCATCATCGTCATCTCTTTCTATCGTATGCACACTAATAGCGTTATGCTTACACACACTTGCACATGCTTTACATCCCAAACACATCTGATACTTAGTTAACTGACATTTAATTTTACCCTCAGCTGCGGCGAGGCTCTGTGCTCCTGCAATATTAGTTTTCTTTATTGTTACCTTTAATCTATTTGTTCCTATACGTCCTTGCAAAACAAGCACCACATTCCCATTTCGGTCTAGAACATAAACCTCACCCAGACGTTTATTGCCTAGTTCCTTATTGATATAGCCAAATGGCTTAAATAATTCATATAAATCTTCTGTTATGAGATTTTGTAATTCATAATTGAAAGCATTGTCTTCTGTTGCACAAGGTTCAAACTTTATTATTGAAGTGTTTGCAATCTCAAGCCCCTGTCCACCTTGTCGAGCTTTCCAGTTTCCAGAGTCAACATATTCTTCTGCATCTGGTTTACCAATCTTCTCAGCAAAAGAAACCAAGATTTTTCTCCAATGAACATATTTGTCATACATATGTACCTTAGATAAAAACTCAGACCATGCACCATTATTAGGGCAACACCAACACCCTACTCTTGAATAACCCAATTTATATGCGTCATTAAAATCAATTCCTGTTGTCAATATATATAACCATACATCAAAATCTATCCAATCAATAATTGGTGAAACAACTGTTTGCTTTGTTATTTTCGGGCTTTCGCTTTCTCGATCATATTTACTTCTTGATGCTGATTCACTTTTTCGTATTCCATAAAAAGTTAATACATTCGTCTTGTCTTTGAATACCTGTGTAAGTGTTTTAGTAATTGCACCCGTTTTAAATACAGTGCAACACCATCTCATCACACGGCTTGGTGGTCCAATCTCTTCACACAACTGTTCAAAATTTTTTTCATAATTTTTAGCTCTTAATACGGTATGTGTTTTTGCAAATCGAGCTCTATACTCATATGTCAACGGAAATTCCAATGTAGTATCTCCGAAAATATGTTTCACCTTATTTGTGGCAAAAGCTCTTGTAACCAAATCTGATGTTACCGTAGAGTCCTTACCACCACTAAATGATACAAACATATCATCAAGGGTATTGTTTTCTCCATAATCCTGAATATATTTAATTGCCTCATCTGTAATATCAAAATATCGGTCTGAGTTTGCTTTTACAAACCTTTCTATCATACTCTCAAATCCTTCTCTATTGATTTCTGATACAGATTCATCATATCTTGCTTTTATTTTTTTAATATCCGCTAATGGTAATTGATTAATCTCTTTGATTGACAACTCCCTTTTATTTCCATCGAAAAAATAGCCACTATTACTATTCCAGACCGAAACATTATCTAATGCATGAACTTCTTCTCCCAAAAGAATTTCTAACAACAATTTTTCTTCCGGAAATACAGGTCTCATATCTGTTGCAATATATTTACACTCACTTTCACAGACCGGACACTTTACACTCTTATTTTTCTTATCATATGTTTGTTCATCTCCAAACACCGGCACCTTACATGTATCGCACCAATATAATGTAGTTGACACTATCGGTCTTGCAGTACATCCCTCTTTAGTACACTTTTCTCCATAGACAGGAACATTATGTACCGGACATATCTTTTCTATCATTTTGTTTCCTCATTCCTATTCTTTTCAATCGTTGTACTTTTGATTTCGACTACATCCTCTACTTTACAATCAAGTTTGTCGCAAATTTTTTCAATTACAGTTAATGTAACTGCCTCTCCATTAGTCATCTTAGCCACAGTGCTGCTACTAATACCTGTCATTTTGCGAAGATCACCTTTATTAAGACCTTTGTCAATTAAAAGTTTCCATAAATTATTGTATGAAATAGCCATATCGTTTACCTCACTTCTCATTAAAAAACGCCACTATTATCATACCACCATACCCTCAATTTTTCAAACATATTATCTGTTTTTTCAAATATTGCATTTGTTTTTCAAGATGTAAGCATAAATACTCAAAATCAAGAAAAAGGTAGAAGTTTCCCCCCTACCTTTACAAATTTAAAACTCATAATCATCAGGGTCTAAACCTGCATCTTCCAACACTTCACGCCTCTCATCCTCATCCATACACGAAAGCTCATCATAATCAAGACCTACCATTTCGATATCTTCTGCTCCATCATCACAGTCATCTGAAACATCGTCCTTCATCATGTTATCAAACATTTCAAATTCCATGACTTTTTCAAAAGAATCTAACTCACCGTCGTGGTTAAAATCAAATAAATTGCCAAAAATACCATTATTCATCGTGCCTTCCTCCCTTAATTACTATAATGATTCCGATTATATTTCACCGTCTTTTTTGCTAGTATTAAAACTTCTCCATAATGCCTCCTGTTATACCATTGACATCATCATCCCCTCTTGTATCTACGGTTTGTGATTCAAACATTCAAGCACCACATTTGCTATGACGCTTCCTACAGCCCAGCCAATCACAAGAAAGAATGCAGGTACATTTTCCACTTCAATTCCAAACAGAGTAAAAAATGCTGCTTCTAACACTAAACCACAAATTACAGATAATATTGCAATAATAGTGCTTCCATCTCCACCACCGGAACTTTGGTTTCCGCATTCACTGCTTCCCATCATATATCCAGTCCAAAAATCTCTGTTATTCATAAGCTCACCTCTTTCAACTGATAAAAAAATGGAATCAAGAATAAAGTCATTTCCTTTATCTTGATTCCAATTCTAAATCATTAGTTGTCCAATAAACAGGACTCTTATAAAATAGTTTTAATCTTGCTTATTAAATATTTCTTTCAGTTCAGACAAATCCTCTCCCGAATAGGCTTCTGCCATTTCCATTCTCCACAATAACTGTTCTCTTTGCTTTTCCAATGCGTTATGTTCACACATTCCCCAATAGGTACATTTTCGATTAGTACAATTACTTTTCTTTTGACATCTAATAGAATGATATCCTGCCCATACCCAATATACAGGCATTGAAATCAGAAATAGTATAACTATCAAACTACCTAATGTATTAATCACTTCCATAAGAATTTATCCCTCCCTTTCAACTTGATTTTATCATTGTAGAATTTGAATAACAACACATTTCAAACTAAAAAAAGCGTGCCACCATACCTTTACAGATACAGTGACACACCTTAGTCTATCTATCTTGCTGAAAACTCACAACTTCTCTTTATCCGTCATAGGATCACCTGCTCTTCCCATGCTTAGGAACATCAGGAACCTTTACTTCCGGCATCTTTTCCTGCTCTCCCTTTGCACAGGCAGCCTCAAATGCTTCCGCACCATACTGATACTCAGAAGGTTCCGCAACAGCAGATATTAAAGATACATCTTCCATAACCTCTTCGGTATGTTTCTCTGTATCAACCTGCTTATCTTTCATGCGGTTAATCTCTACATCCCTTGCCAAATCCTCCACTTTATTAATGGTTCCATCCAGACGAAGTACCATGGATTCATATACCTTCTTCTGCCATTTCCATGACTTTTTCATTATCTCTGTCTTGGAAAATTTCTTCTCCTACCCAGAATAATCTACCTCTTCCTTGTCAGCAAAGGTTCTGAACGTATTAGTCACTTTCTGTCCGGATTTCGAATCAAGATTGCGAACGCGTTTCGCAATTATCTATCCATTATTTTAGTATTAAATAACGGAGATTCCAATTAGATAACAGAAGTAAATTGCATTATTTTCTCCGTCAATTGAACATCCGCCGGAAGATTCCCAACCACCTTTGCCCTCACCTTATCCTCGCTGTGTTGCAAAAATTATCATTTTTCCATCTTAATTTGTTACTTTAATGATGGCTGCAACCACGCATATTGTTTTCATTCGGATTCTCCTCATTTTTTAGACCATGAAAAATTAGGCAACTGACGCCTCGCACACGAGCATTTTTCCCTACTAAATATCAAACATACAACGAATAGTAGGAACATAGTTGGAAATGACATATTTTGTCATTCCTCTTATTTATAATCAAGATAGTTTAAGCGGAGGGTTAAAAATATTCCAACCTCTTCCGATATAACCGCAGTAACTGTTAACTGGCACATGATCGTGCCCGAATGAAAGGAGGTCTACTATGACAAACATGAAATCAGTAAACAACAACTTATTAACATTACAACTTAATAGCAGGTGTAGGACCTCTTGCGGATTCGAACAGTAAACGAAACTTTTATTTCGTAAGTATTTCTTTTCATTTTCTATCCGTAGCTGTTCTTCCGTAAGAAATCAAATCCTATACCTTCATAAAAGGGAACTGTTCCATGCATTCACATTTTCCATAAATGAAATTATTCAATGCATGCACAGTTGCCATGAAAGGAATACGAAGATATGGGAACAACAACAACAATAAACGGAACATACACTTCCGCTACGATTTTCACTACAAACAATCATCCTATAGAGAACTATGCCCTGGCACAGCTTCAGATGCTCTGCGACAATGAAACCGCCAAAGGAGCATGTATCCGTGTAATGCCTGATGTGCATCCGGGAAAAGTGTGCACCATCGGACTTACCATGACAATTTCTGATAAAATCATGCCCAACGTGGTTGGAATTGACATTGGATGCGGCATGACCCTTGCTCAGGTCAAAGGCAAAACAAAAGAATTTCAAAAACTGGATACCGTCATCCGGGAACGTGTGCCCTCCGGCTTTGGAATCCGAACCCACGCACATCAATATATTGCTGATTTTGATTTCAGCAGTCTGCACTGCCATAGACATATCAATGTCAATAAAGCTCTGCTTTCCGCCGGAAGTCTCGGGGCAGGAAATCATTTTATTGAGGTGGACCAGGATGCAGACAATAACACCTATCTTGTCATTCACTCCGGTAGTCGCCATCTGGGAAAAGAAGTGACCGATTACTATTTAAATGAAGGGCAGAAACTTCTGCAAGCCAGAAATATTCAGATTCCTTACGAACTGACCTACCTGGAAGGAGCACTGATGGATTCCTATATTCACGATTTAATAATTGTCCAGGAATACGCAAATATCAGCCGTGACATTATGATCGCCGAAATCTGCAAGGGAATGAAATGGAAAGTGCAAGACACTTATTCATGCATTCACAATTATATTGATACATCCCAAGCAATCCTTGAACAGTTTGGCGCACCTATGCTGCGGAAGGGAGCAATCTCAGCTTTGGCCGGTGAAAAGGTAATCATCCCTATCAACATGCGCGATGGTATCCTTCTTGGCACAGGACTTGGAAATCCCGAATGGAACTGCTCTGCGCCCCACGGATCCGGAAGAATTATGAAGCGGGAAGATGTCAGGAACCATTATACCCTTTCCTCTTTCAAAACTTCCATGAAGGGAATCTATTCCTCCTGCATCAGCCGGGAGACATTGGATGAAGCACCATTTGCCTATCGAAGCTCGGAGGATATACAGGATGCCATAGGGGACACTGTATACATAGATAAGATTCTTCGCCCTATTTATAACTATAAAGCAAGTAATTAAGTTCACATATAATTATTAGTATTTTTATTATTGTTTTGTCAAATTCTATTTAAATTTGTCTTTGGCAATTGGATTTTAGCAAATACGAAAGGAATTATACACTATGAGTAAATTTAGAGAAACACCATGCAAATATTATAACGCATATGGCGACTGTGCCAAAGGGCGCAATGCCGACTACAAAGGTTACTGCCAGCACTGCAACAAATATTGCCCGCGGACGAAGGTTCGCCATATCAACAAGAAGAAACAATATAACGAAAAAATGAAAGGAATCGCAATATGAATTTACCAATTGCGGTCACCCAGAGTGACCTCTTAGAAATATTATTGAATGTTGCACCCACAAGACCGGTATTCATCTGGGGTGCTCCGGGAATTGGGAAATCTGCTCTGGTGGAGCAGTTTGCTTCAGAAATGGGACTCCCCTGCGTCTCTCTTCTCGGAAGCCAGCTGGCACCGGAGGATATCATTGGAATCCCGCAGATCAAAGGGGAAACTTCTGAATTTCTTCCACCAAAGATGATTGCAAGAAAAGAGCCTTATGTCCTTTTTCTGGATGAGCTGAATGCCTGCTCACAGGAAGTCCAGAAGGCTTTCTACTCCCTCATCCATGAAAGAAGAATTGGGGAATATCATCTTCCGGAAGGAAGTATTGTGGTGGGTGCCGGAAATCGGGCACAGGACAGTGCCATTGTAAAGACCATGTCCTCTGCTCTGATTAACCGTATGTTTCATGTGCAGCTGAAGGCCGATGCAAAACAATGGATTAAGTGGGCGCAAAGCGCCGGACTCCATCCGTGGGTCATTGATTATATTATCCAGCGACCGGATCATCTCTTCTCAGAGCCGCCAAAGACGGAAGAGCCATTTTCCACGCCCCGCTCCTGGCATATGTTAAGCGATGCCCTGACGGAATATGGTGCCGAAAAAAGAGAAATTCCCGCAAACACTTTGAAAATGCTTGCCTACGGATGCCTTAGTCCTTCCCATGCTGGAATGTTTTTTGCCTATACCAAAAGTCTGAAAAACAGCCATCTGCTGGATGAAATTATTGCGCAGAATGCCAAGTGGCCGGCAAAACCAGAGGACCGGGATGTGCTCTACTTTCTTGCACAGTCCTTCCGTGCAAAGCTTCTTACCGAACTGCCGCAGAACAAAAAGGACATTTCCGGAAATATGCTTTCTTTTGTGTATCGCGCCAAGGGAATGATTAAAGAACTGTCCCTCATTAATTTTGAAATTGCACAGATGACGGTTGCCGCAGATGAAGAACACGCACTTCCGGACTGGTTCATGGTAGAAGTGATCCGTGATCTTCCTCGTCTGGTGAATAAATAAAAAAGAGGTAATCAACATGCTTACTTTTCATGACAAATATTATTATCCGAGTCAACAAACGCCTGTTGGATATACCATTCTTCAACAGGGTGTCCGCATTCTGCAAGATCATCCGCTGTTCTGCCAGCTGGACGGCCATATTTATCCTAAGCCCTCACACCTGAAGGAACGGGGAAGCATCGCCTGTGTCACTGCAACTGGACAGATTTATACCAACTACAACGCCCGACTGACCGCGGAGGAATGGGCATATGCACTGGCACATTGTCTGCTTCATCCGGCATTCGGACATTTTGATTCCGACAAAATTCCCCAGACACCGGAATATTTTCCTGCGGTCTGGAATAAAGCCTGCGATATTTATATAACAAGATTTCTTATGGATATCGGCTTTGGAAGCCCACTGGTTACGGATCCGGCTGACCGCTATCCGAAACTCAGGATGAATGACGAAGCCCGTATTTATGAGTATCTGCTGACAGTGGAAGGAACCGAACCCCAGCAGAATTATGGACTAAACTCTGACGCCGACTGCGATATGATTGGACTGAATCATCCAATTATTTATAAGAACCATGAATCCAACCCATTTGCCGCAAAATTTTCCTATGCAATTACCCATTCGGTCAAGGATGCGGTCAGCAATGCCGGTGGGCATGGTTGGAACGAGAAAAAGGAGACGGTTATAACCAAAGCAGCCGAGTGGTTTCTGTCCCATTTTCCTCTGCTGGGCGGGCTGGCTGCCTCTTTCAAAATTATTGAAGATGTAAATGTCTGCCACCGTTATGAAATCCAGATTGCTGCTGTGGATGCTGTCCACGGGGAAATCTATGCCAATCCCACCTGTGGATTCACTGAGGAGGAGTGGAAATTCGTACTGGCACACGAATATCTCCATGCTGGACTCTGCCATCACAAACGCTGTCAGGGTCGCGACACTTACCTGTGGAATGTAGCATGCGATTATGTGATTAATGACTGGCTTCAGGAAATGCAGATTGGAGTCATGCCACGTGAAGGACTGCTCTATGATGAAACCCTGCACGGCATGTCCGCAGAGGCTATCTATGACCGCATCGTCCGGGAGCTTCGGAAATACAAGAAGCTGAAAACCTTCCGTGGTTATGGAAAAGGGGATATTTTTGGAAACAACAATCCGCATTTTGAAGGACTTGGGGAAGGAATTTCTTTGGATGATTTCTTCCGGAACGCCCTTCGTGAAGGACTGGATTTCCAAATCACAAAGGGCAGGGGATTGATTCCCGCGGGACTGGTGGAAGAAATCCGCGCCCTGTCCATGCCGCCAATTCCATGGGAAGTAGAACTTGCCGAATGGTTTGACGCGCAATTTCCACCACTGGAAAAACACCGGACCTATGCAAGACCAAGCCGCCGCCAGGGAGCCACACCGGATATTCCAAGACCAAGCTACGCATTACAGGAAAGAGATCTGACTAGCAGAACCTTCGGTGTGGTCATTGACACCTCCGGTTCCATGTCCACACAACAGATTGGACTAGCGCTTGGAGCTATTGCAAGCTACGCTGTTTCCAAGGATGTGCCCTATGTCCGGCTTATTTTCTGCGATGCAGCCGCCACCGATGCCGGTTATCTTCCGCTGGAAGAGATTGCCGGCAGAGTGGAAGTCACCGGACGGGGCGGCACCATCTTACAGCCTGGGGTAGATGCTCTGGAAAAGGCAAAGGATTTTCCTGTCAACGGACCAATCCTTATTATTACAGATGGATACATTGAACCGAACTTAAAAGTAAAACGGGAACATGCCTTTCTGATTCCAAAAGGAAACCGGCTGCCCTTTGTGCCGAAGGGGAAGGTGTTCTATATGAAATAAAGTCCTCTATGCCCTCCACTCTTTTTGTAAGAATGCAGCTGACTTTTCCATACATTGTTCCTGATTCTGGGCATCAAAATGCTCAATTGCCAGATACCCCTCATAATGAGATGCCCGGATTTTTTCCATCAATTCATGCATTGGGATATATCCATCCCCCACTGCAACAGGCTCTTCGCCCCGGTCTTTGCAGTGCATATGTATAATCTTTTCCTGAAGGATATCCCATGCGGACATAATATCCTCTCCATGGATAATAAAATTCCCGGTATCAAAGGTAACCTTCAACAGAGGAACCTGCTTTAAAAACCACAGAATTCCCCCAACGCAGGATAGTGGAGATTTTCTGTCATCAAAATCCTCCACCGTCACTGCAATTCCCATCTGTTTGCCATATTCGGCAATCTGATTCAGGCCCTCTGCCATCCAAGCGCCTTCTCATTTCCATTCAAAAAATCCGCCGTTTTTTCATAACTGCCAACACACGGGGCCAGCTGCTTTGCTTCCTGTTCGGAGAAAAATCCTGGTATCACTAAGACTTTCTCTGCGCCTGCCTTTTGGGCAATATCGATATGTTTCTTTGCCTTTGTGCGCTCATCCTGTTTATCCATCTCATAGAATTCCTAGACACAACTTACCTTTAATCCGGCTTCCTCAAGCAACGCATAGGTTTGTTCCTGCTGACTGAGGTAGGACATATTGATTTCTACTGCTTCAATTCCCGCATTTTTTACGTTGCTTAACAGCTCTGTTAAAGGTTTCCCGGTCTGTTCTGCTGCCTGCAGAATATGATCATAAAATACTGATATCTTCATTCTTTAATCTCCTCACATTCCGGATATTTCCGGTTCATCCGCTGCGGTGCACAAAAATGCACAGCATTCACAATAATCCGCTGAATCTCCGGGATATCATATATCGGATACTCTTCATGTCCCGGTTGAAAATAGAAAATTTTGCCCAGACCTCTGGTAAATGTACAGCCACTGCGAAAAACCTGTCCACCGGAAAACCAGCCTGCAAAAATAACCTCATCCGGTTTTGGAATATCAAAATACTCGCCGTACATTTCCTCCTGGGGGATTTCAATTTTTTCCGGAATACCCTCTGCAATCGGATGATTGGGAGAAATACACCAAAGCTTTTCCTGTTCGCCGTGTTTCCACTTCAACGTCATTGTAGTTCCCATCAGCCTTTTCATGATTTTGCTAAAATGCGCCGAATGCAATGCAATCAGCCCCATCCCGGACAATACGTGCCTCTGCACCCGCTCTGCCACCTCATCGGAGAACTTCTCCTGCAGAGCATGGCTCCATATTATAAGCACGTCCGTCTGCCTGAGCACTTCTTCCGTAAGTCCATGTTCCGGCATGTCAAAGGTTGCCGTCTGCACCGTGATATCTTCCTCTTTTCCCAGAAAATCTGCAATGCAGCCATGTATCCCTTTCGGATAAATTGCCCGAACCGATTCAAACTCCCTCTCATGTTTAAATTCATTCCAAACTGTTACTCTGATCAATTGTTTATACCTTCCGTGCTTTTGTATATTTATAACGATTTTATTTTCTTAAATTATATACCATTTAGTGATGTTTTGCATGCCTTATTTCTTTCTCTTTTTCAAAATATCAAACATAAATCCTATTCCCTGAGCAACCAGAGACCCACATCTCGGACAATACATCTTTCCCACATCCGGATTCCATGAATACATGCGTTTGCACTTTGGGCACATTTTATACATTGGTTTCATCGACATAAATTTCACCATACCTTTCCAGCAGTTATACTGCTTCAATATATGATAAATCTACCGCAACCTTATGACACGATTTGTCACTTGCAATAATCGCATATACTTTTATATCATGACATTCCGTGTCATTCCATAGAGATATGATGCATATAGAAAGTTGATAAACACATTTTATTTTTTACAATTGACGATTTCGAAACTCCAGAAAAGCAATTGTCTCCTCGACTTACAATATTCACCGAAGCACATCATATTTTGCTCAAGTCAAGAATCGAGATTGTACCATGAACGATTTCACGTAGATACTTATTATTTGTATCTTTTACGCTATTATCGTTGTTCAATGGAACCATGGTACTGTCGATTCTTGGACTTTCACAAAACACGATGCACTCCTGCGAATCATCCAAATAACATAAAACAATTGTTTTTCTGGAGTTTCGAAATCATCTAATTTTTTTACAAAATCGAAAGGAGATTATACCTATGAAACAGAAACCAATTACATTTCATGTTCCCGATTCCCAACAGGAAACAACATCACAACCCAAAGTGGAATTGGTGCTAAACGACACCACCATTCATTCCCTGGCCGAACTCCGTCAATATTTCGACCCGGAAGAAATCATGACCTATTTTATGAAAGGGCAATTACTGGACTGGCTCAGGCAACACTATTATGAAAAGGAAGCAGATGCCATTGCCAAAATTGATTGCACGCAGGCGGACTGTCTCCAGAAAATTTGTCTTGCCCTGGACGTAGAATATCTTCTTTATCAAAAGATGACCGCTGAAGAACGAAATAAATGGAATGAGAAACGGCGTATTGTCTGCGAATGTGCCAAAGATCCGGACCATTTGCCGAGTATGCAGCTGATTGCCCTGAACCAGGAAGATCTGGCAAAGCTGTTAGACAAACAGGAAAAGAAAATCTATCTGTGTAACAACAGTTTCTCCATCCCGCTGCGGGTATCCGGGGTAGAATATACCAATCTGGGAAATGCAACCATTGAAAATCCCTATACCAAAGCGCAGTACGAAAAGGCAGGCATCAAAATGTCCGATTTTGTCCTTCCGGCTGAGGAGGATCCGACCACCGCAGAATTTGCCAAAGCTGCAGCCATTTCCAATGGATATGATGATTTTCAGGAGACTCACACACCACTTGCCACAGCATTCCATAAACGGCTGAAATCCAGAAAGCTGATTACCCCACATCATCTTTCCTATAATTCTTCTGCTTCGGGGAAATTTTATACTTCCAAGTCCGAATGTAAAAAGGCAAGAGAGCAGATCATCCGGAAAGCTTATGACGAAGCCGAGAAGTACATTACCACCGGGAATTCCAAATCTCTGGTAAAAGAGGCTGCCGAATTTTACAGTAATGAAATCAGCTCAGTATTTGAAGACACCAGAAACCCCCTGGAAACCTTATGCTCTATGACGGGTACCAAGGACTTGTATGATAAGTTAATTGGAAAAGTGGATACCAGCTACAAATCGCTCCTTAGGGAATTCGAAAGTGAGTTGGACGACAACCGGGACTACTACAACATGTATGATTTCGATTATTTTATTGACCAGGTGGAAATTGAAGAACATGACCACAGAATCTATGACGATTTCTTCTCCCGCACGCTGGAGACACTGCTTTCCAAAGACAGTATCGAATACACCCTGCCAGATCTCTACTCCGCAATCCGGGAGATGGAAAATGACCTGAATGGACAGGCCAGCACTTTCTATGGTGCTGCGTTCTCTGCATACCAGTCGTATGTTTCTGAAATCGAGGATATCATCAACAAAATCGGAACCGGCCTGCCTGCGATGGACAAAGATGAAACGATTGAAGATTATCTTATGAGGTGCTGCGTGAAGGAAGCGATTTAGATTCTCCTAATACCTGTCCAGCATCTCCAGTAATGTCTGCTTCATCTGCTGACGAAGGGAATCCGGCTTGAGTACTTCAATACGGCTTCCCTGACTCAGCAGCCACATGACAATCCCCGTTCCATACACCTCTGCTTCAATAATGGCTTCCGACTCCTTTTGCTCAATAATTCTAGCAGTCGGGAGCCGGTCCAAAATCGGTTCCGGATTATTGCCATAATATTTCAGCCGGATTTTCATGAGCTTACCGGCATACATAAACTGAACCCGTTTCCGGAACTCGCCTTCTTCAAACCTGTTGGCATATGGAATCTGAAATTTCTCTCCAAGTATCTTGTAATCCTGAATTCGATCCAGACGGAAAATGGCCGGATAATCATATTTATGTACATATTTGCCATTATCATCAAGAACGTCAATGTACGCATTCAGGTAGAAATAATACTCCGAAAAAAGGATGGCAACCGGTTCAATAATCCGCTTAATGGATTCCTTCGGCGCATCTGCCTTGGTGTATTTAATTTCCAGAAGATTGTGCTCCTTAATATTCTCGCCAAGATTCCACAACATGTCCTGGGTAACAGGCTTATGGTGCAATTCCACATAATGGTATTTCTCGTTGGCAATCAGGTCGCTGACCAGCTTCATGTTTTTCAGGGGAACACAGCCCTCAACCAGTTTGTTCAGGATGCTGCTTAACTCCTTCTTGGTAAAGGCACGGCTCTCCAGAAGGATTTTGGTAACGGCAAGGATTTCGCTATTGGTCATAGCAGAGCCTACGCTGCCTTGCATAACGAAGCCTTTCCTTGAGCGGTCGTAGACGATGGCTCTGGTGTCCGAAGTATTGGTGACGCTCCGGTCGTCGAGAAAGGCGCGAATGTCATCAATGTCCCGCTGGATGGAGCGCTCGTCCACACCAAATCGGTGGGCTTCTTCAGTTTTGTTGATTACTTTTCCCTCACATAAGCGGACGTACATGTCCAGGGTGCGGGAGATTTTGGAGTGTTTGGTAGTTTCCATCATCAAAATCTATATCTTCTGAAAAGATTTAATTCCTTTTTTATTAACAATTTACTAAAATTCAGAAAGGAATTCCATCTATTCATTTCCTCTATGTATATAGTAGTAGTTTTTAAATACCCTCTCCAAGGTCTTTTGAACTCTTAAATAATCTATATTCGACATCATTCCGAATAATACTCTGTCTTCATTTCTGCGTTTACCTTCCTTTATATTCCGTTATTATTCAATAGTTCTGCAAAACATACTCATGTGTTTCACGACGCTGTGATATATTTTGATTTTTTCGAATGCTCTGTGCAAGCCTTATGTTGCTTATAATCTGGAGCATTTCTTTATTGCAAGAGAAATAGTCATATATCCTTCTAGCTGCTGGAAATTGTTTTTCCTCAATGAAACTGTATACCAATGTTGTTTCATCCCAGAGCAATGGCCCGAGTGTTGCATTTTCGTAATCAAGTACCTTCACATTACCTTCTCTGTCTAAATAGATATTGGACAACGTAAAATCTCCATGAATAAAATGTTCCCCACCGCTATTCTGTAGCCAATCTACTAAACCACTGCAATTGGGTACATATTGTTGCAAAAGTATACAATACCATGGAACCACAATATCAGACCATTCATCCGAGATTAGGTTTCGATACCAATCATTCATATTCCACTCAGAAAATATGAGAGTAATTTTTGTAATGAACTTCTCCAAGTGAAGACCATGAAGAAAAGTCTGTAAATACAAATCTTCCATGATAATTATGGAACTGGCAAGCGCTAAAACGTGCTTACAGCTCTTGTTTTATATATACGACAGGATTTTATGCATGTCAAGTAGCGAACGCTAATGGATGAGAATTTAGGCTGGCACAAACCGTCGAAATACTAAGTGCTTACTAAAAAACAGGAATTGCAAAAAATCTGACCCATCAAAAACAGGTATGGGTGTGGGTCAGATTTAAGTGAAAAAAGTGGGTCAATTTTACTTGACAATAAACACAATGAATGATATTTCTTTTTCCTTCAGTCATTTGTACTTTGTGTACAGGTTTCTTTTGTCTTGCCATAATAAAAGTCCTTCTATGATTTTAGATTTTATCATAGAAGACCGTATATATCTTAATTTACAGAAAAAGTTTCACACACTCTGTAATGTGAACACTCTGTATATGTCAACCGAAAAATCGGTCAACCGCTCATTGAAAACTAGGTCACTTCTGACCAAGTTTTGCACCTGTAGCATTCCTGCCACAGATGCAGTAACTACTTAACTATTGTTTCGAAGTCGGTTCCGTTGCTTCTGAGTAATTCAAAACTATTTTTTTACTTCACATTTAGCAAACATAATTGCCGATTCTATAGCACCAATTATCCCTCCGCCATTTAAAGGATTACAATTTCCCGCAAAATCTCCTATTCCGTTTGAATACATTTCCGAACATTTTCTTTGATCTACATGGCCAAGGAATTCTGCCCTTGGTTTCCTATAATATTCAAATCCATTCGGCATATACTGATTCAAGATATTTCTAACACACATGTTATAATCATGTCTTATATCTTGATACCAATATCTGCTCCATACACCGATATTCCACAATCCATCGCCTATTGGAAAAGCCCAAAAATATTTACTTTCATCATTCTCTGAGTAATACCAATAGTAGAATTTATGATCGTCTAATAGCATATCAGCTTTTACTTGTGCAGAATAACCTATGCTTTGTTTTCTTGAAATTTCTCCCCCTGCAAATGGTCTAGCACCCGATGCCATAATAATATATTTTGCTATGTAGTTGTTTATACAGTATCCATATTCAAGCTTATTAATAGTCTTTACTGTCTCATCATATCTAACTTGTGCACCTATAGCAACAGCTTGCCGCATTAAAAATCGATCAAATATATTCCTTTGAATTCCTATAGATATATTTTCCTTCTTATAATTGTTGATATATATATCGTTATCTTTATAAATAATATGCCCATTCACCTGTTTTGAATTCAAGCTCATCAACTCATTGCAATCAATTCCTATATTTGTCAGCAAGCGCAATGCCTTGTATGAAACGCCTCCACCGCACACCTTCTCATAATTTATAGGACGCTTTTCCAATACCAGACACTTATTTCCACTTTTAGATAGTTCATAAGCGCAGACCGCTCCTGCGACTCCTGCACCTACAATAATATAATCATACATTACCCATTTAGTACCTTTTCAAAATCATTTATATCGAAATCAATAAGATTGTTAAACAACTTATATGTTTTACTCATTTTAAGAAGCTTACCAGCAACAACATATATTTTTTCCCATACATTATGCGGATACATAGATTTAAGCATCTTCATCGCCTTTTCGTCATTGATTTCATAAATCTCATATCTTTGACCTTTTTCAATAAATATGATACCATCCACAGCATAATTACGCTCTTTACAACATATTCCTTTTTTACTCCAAGGTGTATTCCATACTTCTAAATGATTATCATTTTGGGCTATCACGGCTCTATCATCAGCTATTATACTGACACAATTCTGTCCTCCCTTTTCAAGCAACAAACCTGCAAACGTACTCTTACCTTCTCCCGGTCTACCCACAATCACAAAGCACCTTGATCTAACAGTAACAACTGCAGCGTGCAAAAGCAACTTCTCTCTCTTAAGTAATTCATCCGCAAAAATCTGTAGTGTGTATATACGCTCGGCCTGCTCATCAGACATAGAATGGTGATTCATAAAATCGACGAATCCCTCCATACCTAGATTAATCACATCACCATTATGGTTTAAGCATTCATATTGTGAAAACTGCTTTTTAATATTATCTCTTCTACTATTATATTCCCATGTTTCTCCTGCTATTTTATATCTCAACATCCATCCCCTATACCAAATAATATATGTTATAGCCCACGATTACTGAATTACAGATCCTTTGTGCAACTAAAACAACTGGTCCATAACTACCATTATCTTTCAAATCATAGCCCATGTAGTTTTTAAGCAAGGACTTTAACTGTCTCATCTCTATTCGGCCGTAAACTTTATAGTTCATACCAT
Organism: Roseburia sp. 831b; assembly: GCF_001940165.2. Taxonomy (NCBI): domain Bacteria; kingdom Bacillati; phylum Bacillota; class Clostridia; order Lachnospirales; family Lachnospiraceae; genus Roseburia; species Roseburia sp. 831b. Next base: position 1,408,499 of record NZ_CP135162.1, read on the forward strand.
CCTGTTCATATGAAATACTGATTCCCTTCAGCTTATACATGTAGCTTATAAAAGTTTCCTTTTCATCACTGCATAATTTTTCGTTCAGGTCAATATGACCATAAAATTTATTCAGTTTTTCCTTAATCACACTTGCGTCCGTAATGCCTTCTATTCCGTACCTAGTTTTCTTCCACACCGTAGGATAATAATAATAACTTCTTCCTGTTATTACGGTATCCTTAAATTTATATCCTATCGTATAATTCTTAAATGGATCTCCCAACACGGAATGCATCTCTTTTATTTCATTACAAATACATTTAGGAATTCCATCATATATATCCTGATAATCGCAATTTAAATTTACATGAAAATTAAATGCATCTATTTCTTTATCAACAACAGAATATTCAAACAAAGAGATAATTCCATTAGCCTGCAAGTCATTTACCTGTAAATTTTTTATTTCATAAGAATCATCCGGCTCATAATAGACTTTTTCTTTATAAGAAATATCACCATTCGACTTTATCAGCCTGATTCCCCTTGATCTGAATACTCTTTGCATTATTACTCCATATTCTTCATAAAAATTTTCTTTGCAAATTCATTATATTTTTCACCGTTTCCATTATGTATATCTGCTATAATCTCATCATTAATATCCAATATGCTCTCAAAAATATGTCTGGACTGATTACAACTATATTCCAACAACTGAGAATCTTGCACATACATGTAGGACATACAAATACACACGCCATTACAAACCTGAGAAGCAGAACATGTTTTACAGTATCTTTCACGATATCCCTGCAGTATGTTTAACATTCTTTCATACTCTTTAGAAGAAAAACATTCCTCCAAATCAAGTTTCTCTTCTGGTTTTCCCAAACAAAACTGTATGTCATTCGGTCTTCCAAAAGGATAAATTCTACCATCAGGATTAAGAGCAATCTCACGTCTAAACCAAAAAGGCTTAAACTGTGTAGTTCTTCGAAGTGCAGCAAATTCCTCAAATGTATAAAATCTTATCCTACAATTCTTATCTACTAGCCAATGCCAATAAGTATCTGTAAGATTTTTTATGAATATATCTATATCCATGAGGAGTTCCTTATCAATTGCGGCATATCCCCTAGGCTCAATAGGCAATATCTTAAAATCGATAGCTCGCTCATTGAACCACAAATATATATCCTTTAAATGCTCATATGATCCTTTGGATATAGTGCAAAATGCTCTTGTTCTGCCACCTTTTGATTTTACGTTCATAATTCTGTCAAGAACTATTTCACTGTGTGACCTTAAGAAATCATTATAAGGACCATCAAACGAAATATTAATAAGTGCATTGTTCTCAATCAGTAAATCCATAAGTTCATCATTCAAGAGCAGTGCATTTGTAGTAAAATTATTTGAAAACTTTGTGCCATATTTTTCTTTCATCTCTTTTTGAAATGAAAAGACAGTTTTATAGAATTCAATGCCGGCAAGAGTTGGCTCTCCTCCATGAAAAGTTATTTTCACATCCTGATACTTTCTGCAAGCAGCTTCAATAAAATTTTGAACCTTATCTAGACTTAGAATCTCAGAATTATTTAATGTATCTCCATTAAAACAGTGCTTGCATCGCATGTTGCAATTCATCGTTGGTTTTATAGTTAGTGCTATCTCGTGTATCATTTTTTACTCCAAATTTTCAATTACTTTTCCGTCTATATATTCAATTACCTTGTATTCATCAACTGCTGAAACACACTTCAACTTGCAGCTACATTCAGCCATGCATTCCGGTATTTTTCTCCGCAAAACCATTTCTCTGAATTGGTTTTTGTCCTTAAAATAGACGGTCACTTCATCGCCATACGGCTTAGGCTCACCATAATTTTCCCAATTGATAGCTTTAACACAGGTATCAAACAGTTTAATGCTTACTCCCTTGTTTTTGTAATACTCGAACAACCATTCTGTATATTCTGCAGCAGTAGCATTTGTCACACTGCTGCACCCGTTCCTTTTTGATACTATAGTGTCCGCCATCTTTGTTATATGTACAGCATTATTAAAATGAATGTTAGCTAATGAAGCCTCAAATTTTGACTTGGATGGATCCTGATTTATCATATAATTATTTATAATTATTTTCACGTCAACTTTACACTTTGATTTTTCTGTCAGATATTCCAAACTTTGAATCGTCTCAGCATAACTTCCCGGCACGCCTGTAATTTTGTCATGAACCTCTTCGTATCCATGTATAGGAATAACAAACCTATATTTCTCTGTCATATATTCAAATGAAAAATTTTTTACTAATCTGCCATTTGTATATATCAATACTTCACACTCGTATGACAGTAAGCCTTTTAATATATCATCTATTTCCGAGTGCAAAAATGGCTCTCCACCATTTATAATAACTCTATCTTTAGAATTCAGATTATACTCATCAAGATAATTAAAGAAGGCTTCTGAAGATATTTCATTGCAAGTCTTTTTATTATGCATTGTATTATGAGAATAACAAAAAACGCAGTTGCTATTACAACCATATGTAATATTGAAATAAAATATTCGCATCATTATTTTTTTAGTTTTGGGCATCTCTTATCGCCCATTCCAAGCTCACCAAAATAATGGTAAGACATTCCTACACAACCTCCATTACAAAATGTTTTGTATTCACATGTTTGGCACTCTGATTCATTCTTAAGTACATATTCCGAAAATCTTCTGTTTTCAGCACCTTCCAGTATTTCTGGTAATGTTTTCGCTGCAAGGTTTCCTACACAAAAATCCGTCAGGCAAGTGCAAGGATATACATTAAAATCTGGATATACATATATTTTGCTTGACCCACTTCCGCAATTCAGACTTCTCTTTCTAGATGCCGCTAATTTTTCAAGTTCATCCTTCCTCTTATCGTATAAGTCAAACGGGAAAATTTTCTGTATCTTCAGCCTGAATTTCACTACCTCAAGCAAACGGTCTACAAAATCATTCCACTCATCCGCACCCATAATATCAGTAATTCCTTCTGCACTTCCAAATGGCATCTCGTATGAGATTCTCCAAAACCGCATATACCTCAAAGTTTCCAATTTAGGAATCAATTTAAATATCTCATCTTTGTTTTTTCGACTAACTACAGACGCAACCACATATTTCATATGAAGCTGATCCAGCTTTTCAAGTGTCCGCCAAGTACTCTCAAAAGCGCCCTCTCCACGTATGATATTATGTTCCTTTTTATCACCATCCAACGATATCTGAAAATATAAGTTGTCATGGTGAACCAAAGCATCCAGGTGTAAATCAAGAGTTCCATTACTCGTAACCGTTACTGTTTTTGCCTTCGAACACATTAATTCAACAATATCCTGATACTTTGAATGTATGGATGGTTCTCCCCCCGTAATAACAACATCGTGGTCAAAAAAATCATTTTTTCCCAATATATCCTTTAATTGTTCAATGTCCATATTTATCCCTTGTTGTCTTCCTCTTATACACATAGAACAATTCAAATTACAATTTTCAGTTAGTAAAAAATATACCTGCAATATTACCACCTCTAAGAAATGGCTGTTTGCCAACAATCAGCAAACAGCCTGCGCCCATTAACAGTTACCGCCACTTTTGAATTAGTTAGCTTCGCCCCATGAACACATATCGAACAAACTAGCATCTTCGCATTCAGCACGATTTATGTCCTGCCAAGACTCTTCCTGCATAACAATCATATTTTCTTGCATTTGAGCATTCTCCTTTCATTTAATATTTATCTACATAGCCAATATCGGCACATAAGATAGCATTATAAATTAATTAAATTCTAAATCACATACCCCTTAATGAATAATGTACTACTAAAATTAATTTTCACTATTTTTCTCTCCACTTCTTATACTCTAAAGTGAACCCATTTGTTAAGACACTTTTTTAAAAAAATTAAGTTGGATTTCGGAAGGGATAATCCTATCCTTTATCTCCCTTATTTACCCACTAAGTGTGGATATATGAACTGTCAAGGGTGTGCTGCTTAGCAGTTTCCGAAGGAACCCTTTACAGTTCATATATCCGCGCTTACCCTTCTGGGAAGGGAGAGACAGGATAATTACCTGTCCCAGTAGACTTCCTCAGGCGTGCGGTATTTCAGTCGTGAGTGCGGACGCTCATGATTATAAAAGTTCATGAAATTATTAATACCAATACGTGCTTCTCTAGGTGTCTCATATGCATTAGGATACACATCCTCATATTTTACAGTTCTCCAGAGCCTTTCTACGAAGATATTATCGTAGGCACGACCACGGTGATCCATACTGATTTTTGAGCCAGCATCCAGAAAAATCTGTGTGAATTTTGGACTCGTAAAATGACTTCCCTGATCAGAATTCATAATCTCAGGTTTGGATACTTTCAATGCTTTGTGGCTGGTATCCAGAACAAATCCTATTTCCATGGTGTCACTCAGCTGCCAATGTAGTACAAACCGTGAATACCAATCGATGATTGCCACCAAATAAAGCCAATCGGTTTTGACTGGTATATAGGTAATGTCAATGGACCAAACATGGTCAGGATGGTCGATTTTAAGCCCTTTCAGCAGGTAAGGATAAACTTTATTGGCAGACTCCGGCTTGCTTGTATTTTGCCGTGGATATATAGCCTGTATGCCCATTTCCTGCATATGCCGAAGGACTGCTTTGTGATTGATTAGATAATGCTCTTTTTCGTTAAGATACCAGCAAATGCGGCGATATCCATACATTGGATATCGGGTATAGATTTTGTCAATCAGTTGCTTTATGTACAGATCCTCTGTGGAATGTGGAGACGGCCGATAATAGAGCCCACTTCTATTAAGTTCCAAAAGGCTTGCCTGTACAGAAACCGGAAGCGTTGATCCGCTCATATCTACAAGCAGGCGGCGTTCAGGTACGCTAAGCTCAGAAACCAGATTTTTTTTTCAACCACTCGTTCTTAGTGGTAAGTTAGCCAATCTGAGCGTACAAATCGTTGATCTCGGTTTCACGTGCTTTTTGAGCCTTACGTTCTTTTGATGAGTTGTCCTGAAATAGTGTATACAGTTGAGTTTCCGCTTCTCGCTTCCACTTTGAAAGCATGTTTGGATGAATATTGTTCTCAGCAGCAATCTCATTGATGGTACGCTCGCCTCTAATTGCTTCGAGAACAAGTTTAGATTTCTCCTCTGGTGAATGTTGTTGTCTTGCCATAGTTGGACTCCTTTCGCTATAAAAATCATATGGGAAATCCAACTTAGAAACAACGATTTTTTTGTCTTAATTTATGGGTTCATTATACTCACCTGAAGTAACTGGTGCATCTTTTGGTTTTTCATAATCTGCAAGAATTGCCCAATCTCGCCCAAATTTTTTAGCATCTTCTATCCTTCTGCGCACATCCGTTGAACTCTTCTTGGCGTCACTCCCCACTTTTCGGTAACTCCCTTAATAATTATATCTCCCCCCATAAATTTGATATTAACCAATAATCTACACCAATTTCTTACTACATACTGATAATACAATAAACTATTTTCTATGTTATACTTTTAAATGTTCATTGTCAGCGTGTGCTGACCTATAATCAATCGAGATTCCGAGAGATTATTTTATACAAATGGCCATCCATTTACTAAAATCTCTTCCTCTGAAATCATTACTTCCATCTGATGCTCAGATTTTTCATATTCAATTCCTCTATCATAAAAATCCGACAAATACCAAACTCTTTGATTCTTAGATCCGACCCAATCTCTTTCAGTATCATATTCTTCTTCTACAAAAGACCCATCAACCAACAAATCGGTATATTGTAATAACCTATCAACATCCTCATTACCCATACTTTTTAATTCTTCTATAAGGTATCCAGTAAAGACCAATACACCTAATCCATTTGTTCTTGCCCATTGAGCTATTTCCGCCAAACCTTGTGACTGAAGAAACGGCTCCCCGCCAATAAAAGAGAGTCCTTCAATATCATTTCTTTCTTTACTTTGACGTATTATATTTACCAAATCATTAGTTTCAACTACAATATTTCTCCTTATTTCTTGCATTGTAGGATTACAACATCCTTTACAACGTCTTTCACATCCTTGAACCCATATTGCCAATCTTTTTCCTGGTCCCTCAGACTCTGTACAAAGTCTGATAGATGCTAAATTCAAATATGACATGGTCACCACCCTACTTTAATTCAAATTCAAATCTACACAATTCTGGTTTATCCGGAAACAATGGTTTAATCAAAATCTGTCGATTTCTTAACATATCAGAGCGTTCAAATATGAACTCAGATAAAGGATTAATAATAACAGTTTCCATAACATTCAGAAGGCCACGACCCCCATTCTGTTTTCCCGCTTTCATTCCGATAGACGCAAAAATCTCATCTTCATTTTCGAATGCGATTTTTGCACCATATCTCTCTTCTACGAAATCTTCTATTGCCTTAAACTTAAGTTTTGCAATTTCAGTAAATACAGTCGGATCATCAATAAAATTAAAAGCAACAATATTATCACCAATACGATTTAATAACTCTGGTCTTCCAAGTTCTTCAATAAAGTGTTTCTGAACCTTTTCAACAAACTGTCTTTTCACTTCCTTAGGATCCATATCAGGACTAATTTCCGCAGCTCCTATATTAGAAGTGAAAATAATTATTGTTTCAGAGAAATATACTGTCTCACCCTTACCATCAGTAAGACGACCATCTTCTAGTATCTGAAGAAACTTATCAAGAATTCTTCCATGAGCCTTCTCAATCTCATCAAATAACAATACGCAGAACGGTTTTTCTTTTACAGCATTCGTAAGTTGCCCTCCAGCTTCATATCCTACATATCCAGGAGGTGCACCTACTAGTCTTTGATCACTATGTTCATGATTATATTCGGACATATCAAATCGTATGCATGCATCCTCATCCCCAAATACAAAACTAGCTAATGCCTTTGCAAGTTCAGTCTTTCCTACACCTGTAGGTCCAACGAAGAACAAAGTTCCCTTTGGTTTTTTCTGTTTTGAAGAATGCTGCAAACCAGAAAATCCAGTATATGCTCGTATAATTACATCCTTTACCTTTGAAATTGCGTCATCCTGGCCTTTTACTCTCTTTCCAAGTTCTTCCTCAATACGCTCAATTTTATCCTTTGATAATTCCTCCCAAGGGCTCACCTTCTCACCATACTTAAATAAATTAATAAGTTTTTCAAATGACATCTTTTCTGACATCTGACGCGACAACTTCATCATCTGAGCAATATCTTTAAGAGAAAAACCATCTAGTGCATCGATAAGATCATCCTTAGCTGTTTTATCAGAAATAATATCCTGAGTGATATTAAAGCATGCTCTATTTGTATCAATGAAATGTTCTCTTTCATTATGACCTGGCAAAGGTACACTCACAGAACTAACCATAGAGTTATTTAAATAAAATGCCGGCGGAATCATTGCGTTATTATGAGCTACAATAACCACAATGTTTCCAATATCTGCAAAACTACTATCAAGCATATTGTATGACTGACCTGCTTCTAAAGTTTTACCTAATGTCGCCAAATAATCTCTTTCTTTTTCCGATAATGAATTAGCATTCCCAAATATGTAATCTGAATAATCTAAAATAAAAGCCGTCTTATTAGAACTATTTTTCATTACATTCAACATATATGGGAAAAATTCATCTGGGGATTTATAACAGTTACCACTCTGATTATTATTATCTTCCAAATCATAATTACCTAAGTCATAATCATTAGTATCTGTTCCCTGAGTGTCTTGAGGAGATACTCCTGTAATCTCATCAGATACACTATAATCAATTCCATCTACACGGTCCCACTTAATCACCTGCTTATATCCCTTATCTCTTACATAAGAAATAATCGTGTTTATCACTGATTCGTATTTCCCTGAGTTTTTAGGATTGAGCATTATATCAGCAGTGTTTCCATAAACTATAACCGAAGACTTATAGCCAATATCCCTACTGAAACGCTCCAACCAAAGGTTCAATTCCTTATCTGCCATTATGCTTTTCTCCCTTCATTATTTGGTAGACTGCTAGCATCCATTGAAAGTCTATCAGGATTCTGCCACAGTACTCTTTCATCTGACAGCTTTACGGAGTACACTTGTTCAAGATCAACATTAAACTTTTCAATATCCTTCAAACATGTCATTCCTGCATAATTATCAAACTTATACGCTATCTTTCCATGTAAATCCACATTACAAACTGCGCGTTTACCAGATGGTTGCTTTGCAACTATCTTTACAAAATTCTTTCCATCTGTTCGTACTAACTGAGGCTTCTCTACAGTAAATTCTTGACTCTTAAGCTGCTTTACAATTGCCATAACAGTTTCTCGTCTGGCCTCCTCTGAAATAAGTGTTTCATCTACCTCACTCTCAAGTGAAGCCACCTGTTCCTCAACTGTTTCTGCATCTAGAGTTCCTGATTCCAAATCAAATCTAAGTTTACTAATCTTATCCAAGAATTCTTGAGTCTTTTCCTGATTCTCAATTTTTTCAGTCTTAAGTCTTTCCTCAGCTTCACCAATAGCTTGTGCTACATCTTTCTGACGGTTTTTCTTAACCGTATTTTTTTTCCACTCAGCTGCTTTGCTTTCCGCAACTGAAATAACCGATGATGACTTTTTTCTAAGCTCGGCTGAACTAGTCAGCTTACCACTTTCAATTTCACTTCTAAGTTGTTGCATTTTCTCTATTGAATAATTCACTACAATAGGATCTGTTATCGTTTGTATGATTTCAAAATACTCTTTTATTAAAACATTCTGTTGATGTTCTTTTTCTGCACGAAGAGCCTCTACTCGCATTCTCTCCGCACGTTCAAATTGTTCACGCGCTTCTGAAGCTAAAGAAGACATGCTTCTGATATAAGAACCCACTTCCAAACTGAGATCCCTTGCTTCTTCAGGATCTGAAGTGAGCAAGCTTCTGATTCTGGAAAGATCTGATTCCAATTTACTCATTTCAGATGGAATATATGCAGCAAAGCCACGATCTCTCATGTTCTGATATTGCTGATTATAACGATTATAAAACTGCTCTGTTGTTGCAGCGATTCTATTTAAATATATCTGTCTTCTGCGCATCGCTTCCAGTGCATAAGAATATTCATATGAACTACTCATAAATCCTCCTTATTTCTTCTTTTTCTTGGATTTCTTACTATTACCTTTACTTGCTATTTTCTCATGTTGCTTCTTTGCTTGATATGATTCAAGAGTCATGTTTTCAATTTTGTTTGCACTAGCAATATTTCCAAGACTAGTATCATCTGTTAATAAGATAGGCTTCTTTGCACAATACCTTATTGCAATTGAAAGAATCTTATTATCATTTCGATCCTTATCCAAATCATCTGATAATAGTTCTGGATGACTCGATTCTCCAGTATTTAGCCAGTCATAAGCTTTATAATTTCTAATATTTCTGATTACTTCTCTTGCTCTATATGCTTTACCTTCATCATCAGAATTCTTTAAGCCATCCAACTCATCTAACACTATCATTGGGATAACCAATAAAGCATTTTCACCATCGAACCATGATATAAGACCTGGCTCATTCATTAATGTACAGGTGTCTACGATATAAACTTTGTTAAATCTCATAAATGAATCATCAAAAAATGTAGCCAACGCATTTCTTAATCCATCTATATTCTTCTTCACATTAGTAAACGGAATATCTGGCACAAGAACTTCAGAAAAATCTCTTATCTTATTACTAAATCTTTCTTCCTCATCCTGCCATTTTCTAACCTGATCATACAGACTTTCAATAACATCAATATGAGAAAGTACAAGTTCGTTATACTTTTCATCACTTACTGTCTGATACAAATTTAAATCAGGTAATAAATCTTCTACTTGTAAAGATATCCTTCTCATATTAAGAATAATCTGCTCTACTGCAGTGTATTCCTCTATTTCAAACAGATTCTCGTCAGTAAAGCGATCAATAAAATCCAATATACTTTTCTTAGAATACAGATTTTTCTGAAGTCCAAGTTTTGTAACCCAATTAATATATGATTTCTTTACCGCTGAAACGGATTGCCAGAATCCCCATATTTCTTCTAATGAATCCTGCTCACCAACATGTTCAATCGTAATTCGCATTATTCTCTGAAACAAAGATTCATCCTGTCTAAATGCATTAATTCCTGCATATTCTATTATTACATTCTTAGCACCTTCTATGTCCTGGCATTTTTCAATTATATATGCCTCATTAACAAGTAATCTTTCCTTATCCGCTGCTGAAATCACATTCTGCCCATAATAACCTCTACTCTTCTCATTAATCGATTCAATTACCTTTGCCTTATCTGCAATATCTTCCTCATCACATATAATTCGATCTATGTACTGCAAGAACATATCCTTCAGTCCAAGTTCATATAATGCAAATAGAATAATACTGTCCTGCGCATAATATTTATCAATCAAACCAACTACTATATTAGTAAGGTTTGCCTCATTTGTATTCGGAATATATGCAATCGCAATATCTTTGGATACTTTTCCTGCAGTTACAGTTGCAATACCAGCCTGCACAGAGTCCCTTGCGTTAAAGTACAGACCATTATTACGAAACTCGCAATCAGGCACCCGAATAATAATTTGTTTTCCCCTACTTTCTACTTCAAACTTATCCGCCCCATATACAATTCCAATTCTGATTTTTTTCTTATTCTGTTGCCTCGCTTTTACTTCCTTATAGTATTTTGATTCTACACAGAACATATCATCTTTCTGAAGAAAGTCTCCTATTAAAGAATTAATATCAGAAAATGAAACAAGTTTCTGTATTTCCTTGTCGGGATCTTCTATTTTCAAATAAGGTAAATCTCTTAAGTCATCAGGGCATGATATATCTGACTGTTCCAGTGTAAGTTCATCTATTTTTTCATCTTCAACTCCTAAAACCTTCCACTTCATACCTTCAACTAGTTCCACTTTTCTAGTTATATTTTTCCAATATAATTCTGAGCTTAAGCCTGTAATTGACTCAATCTTTGTAGTCGGTGTGAGCCAATTTAACGACTTTCTTTTTTTATCATTCTGAATTGTAAACAACCACTCCCTAATCATCCCTTCAGGAAATTCTGTATCGTCAGAATCAACTACATCCATTACACGAATTCCAGTAGCCTCTTTTTTGTAAAGATTTGCTTCATCCTTTAGTGCTCCTGCTACAATATCATAATAAATAGAGAATGTTTCTTCTGATGTTGTACCAGGTAAAAGTCTTTGTACCTGCATATCTCGTCCAGTGTTAGTCAACTTCAGATTACTCATTGCAACTGTATCAAGTTCAGTCTCATCATCAATTCCAGAAAGTGTTATCGCTCCCATATCTTGGAGCGATATTAAAACAGGTCTAATAAGAAGATCCGCATCTGAAATAGTAAATATCTGTTCAAAAAAAGTACCAATAGATATGCCCTCATAACTTGTTAATTTTTCACACTTACTGATAGACTCAAGAATAACCCACTCAATTGCTGTAGATTTTCTAGCTGTAAAGTGTGAAACTTCAACCCTATGCTGCACACAAGGATATGATAGTATTACTTCTGTAAAAATCATAATTTACCTCCCATCTCTTTGTACTCAGCAATAATTTTTTCTTCTATCTCTGGTGTAATTATCTTATTGCAAGTCTTAAAACAGCCTTTTCTATTTAATCCTTCCATAATGTTCTTGTATACCGGAGCAGTCTTAAAGCCAGGCATGTCCATGTTAGGCAACTGAACAGGCTGATTTTCGTACATATGTTTTGCTCCAACAATAAAAAGAAGTTCCTGAGCTCGTGAAAATGCCACATTAATACGTTCAAATGCAACTACATGCTTACTTGCATGGCCCTTTTCATTGTTTCTTACCAAACTGGTAATAATAATATTCTTTTCCTTACCCTGAAATCTATCAACGGTATTAATATCTACATCAATAGCTGAGAAATCATAAACTTTTTTAACCTCTCGAAATGCTTCTCTAATTTCATTTACCTGCATCTGATAGAAACTGATAACGCCTACTGTTTTCTGATTATTTTTGTTATATCCTTGTTCCCTATATGAATCAGCTATTTTCTTCAAGAGTTCTATTATGATGTATTTTTCCAAAACATTGCAATTAGAAGTGCTATTGTTAGGTCTTACTTCATAGATTGGTTTATTACTCGGAGTAAATGAAGAATCAATCCAGTATGCATGTCTCGTTGGTGTAACAAATGTACTACCATCAACCCCCTTTATTGTTAAATCATGGCTCTTTTCCATTCGTTCAACTTCTTCTGAGTTTCCACAAGACAGACGCTGCTCATAGAATCTATTAATAATGTCCATAATGTCAGTGTGCATACGATACTGCACTAACAAAGAATGCTTAATTTTCTCATCTGCTTGTTCAAAATAATCTTTAAACAGTGAAGAAGTAACCATCTTTTGGAATCTCTTAAAATTATCCTGCGTAAGTAAATCTCTTACTTCTTCTGGTGCATTTTCCTGACTCTCTGCTAATTCCTTATAAGAACCTTCATGTTCTTTAAACATTGGTGGCAGCTGTCTATGGTCACCCACTAATATAGCCTTTCGAGCTTTCATTAATGGAATCAATAATTCAGGCGGGGTAGCTTTACTAACCTCATCAATAATTACAACATCAAAATCATTGTAGCCATTATCAGAAAGATTTCTCATATTATCAGTACAAGAAATACCTACGACGTTACATGCATTAACGTAAATCTGCTGGTAATACTCTTGATCGTACTTAAAAGCATCTGCATCATCCAAGCGATCCTTAAATCCTCTGATTGTCTTTTCCCAATCATTTCTGAATTCCCGCTGCTCGTTAAGCTGTCTGATATTGTTTTCTTTTAACTTTTTAATGTGTGCAATGATATCATCCGCATTTGTTGATTCAATTTCATACTTCTCACGCAATTTAAGAAGTGTTTGCCTTTTAGATACTATTTGAGCCTTCGCACTATCTATTCTTTCATTAATTTCTAAAATCTTACCTTCTGCAACAGTTCGTCTACTAATGATATCCGAAACATCGAGACTCTTTCGTGACTCAATTGTTTCTTTTATTGCATCTAATGCTGAATTTATAGCTTGACTCCACTTATCAATAATCAGTCTAAATGTTTCCAGCCACTTATCTGCATCATTAGTCTCAATCCCTTCTATTACATTTTTATTAAGAATATTTTTTTCAATATCAGAGATAGTAACTACTGAAGAGGAAAATTTAAGTTTGTCAACTTTCTTTTGCAAAGACTTCATTTCTTTTGTGTACTGTGATGCCCCATCGGTGTCATCTTCTTGCAGACACTCCAAAAGTTTTTGTTTCACATCAGCCAATTGACTATTAAGAATTAATATCTCGCCATCATTACTATTATCATTCCCCTTTACCTTCTGAATCTTTTCACATAATCCCTTAAGAGTCTTTAGATTCTTTGAAATCATGTACACATAAGCCTGTTCTTTGCCCAGCCCCATCACATCAATATCTAATACTCCGGGTGTCAGATAAATGCCTGCTTTAGTTGTGATTTCAACAAGCTTATTCAACTTTGACTCAAAAATTTTAAGCAAATCCTCTGATAAGTAAAACTGAGAGTCTGATTTTCCCTTAAAGCATTCATATGCTAAACGATACTGGTGCTTATCCTCTTCTAACTTGGTATTATCATCATTAGCTTTTTCAAGTTCACTTGTTAAAAGAGCCAAGTGTTTTCTTGCATCGTCATACTCTTGATTTAATCCGGACAATTCCTCATTCAAAGCAGCAATATCCTGATTAAATAAACTAGCATCACGAATATCAGTATCATATTGAATGCCACCACTTTCAAGTGAGTCCCACAAATCGAGCCAATTCTTTGAAAGCTGAAGTGAAAGCGCGTGATAATAATACTTGAGCGCCTCATCCTCTCCAAACTTTCTAGTACTTAAGTCTTCAACCTTTCTTTTTCTCCTACCCTTTTGACCTAATCTAATGGCTCTAATCTCAGGCGAATCTGCCAATCGTTCCAAAGCATTATCAACCGCATCGTTAGACTGTGATGCAACTAAAACCCTATCTCCTCTGCGTACAAACTGATAAATTGCCTCAGCAATAACCGTTGTTTTACCCGTTCCAGGAGGACCTTGTATCAAACAAAGATCCGGTGCAGCAAGCATTTTTCGAACAGCTTCCTTCTGATTTTCATTCTTCTCAATTTTAGGATTGAGCCACTTATCTATATCTATGTCAATATCTTTAGGGACTCTTGCTCGTGTAACATCAAACAACCACATTGCAAGATTTGGAGAGTAGCATTCATCTCTTTCCAACTGGTCAATTGCTTGCTGAAATCTTCTTATGAGGACAAAATCTCCAATCGCTGATAATGCTAAAAATCCATCTGTATAGTAATTACCTAAAATATTGTCATATACGTACTGAATAGTTTCTTCATCATCCAGATTACGATGATTAATCTCATCAATATCTCTACGATTAAGATCGTATGCTACTTGTACTATATAAGGATTGCTATATGCATCATAAATACTCCGTTTCGATACCTCTTCGTCATCATAATCGCCGCTCATCCATTCTTCTTCTGTGAGAATATGCTTTTCTTCGGTATCATCATCAAAATATTCACTATTATCTTTTAGATAATATTCATTGACAACGCCTCTATAGCGTCCAAGTTCTACACTATTAAATCGTTGTCTTCTGTTATTGATATCGCCTGCGAAATCAAAATGCCACTTGTCTTTAGAATAGTTATTATCAAAAACCTGAATATCTCTGCTTAGATATTTTTTAAATGCCTTAAATGTATCTTGATCTTCGAAAACAAGCCAGAAGTTCAGCCTCTTCTTTTCTTCATCGAATCCTACTTTGAAATACTTACAACCATAGATTTGACGACTGGCTAGTTCTCTTTTCCAATCCAAATACTGTTTCCACTCTTCAAGCTTCTCTCCTGTATATTCAGTAAGTGAACCAGAATTATCCAAAATGTCATAAAGAAAATTTGCTCCGATTCTTTCTGGTGATGGATATGGAGTAGCAACAACATCTACTTCAAAATCGAGCTGCTCTGTATCCATAACCTCAAATACTGAATCTACCCTAAATTCTTTACCTGCAATATGTCCCTTAAAAAGCAGGGAGACATCATCTGGTAAATATCCCTCCAAAAAATCTCCGGGCGTTCTTTCCGGTCTAATTCCAAGAGTTTTGACATCGTAACCACTCTTACCAGTAAAAGTAAGATTTCTAACATACATCTGTTTTTGAAATCCCTCAGGAAACATGCCGTCCAGAATTTGTTGCATCCTATCTGTAGATGATAATTGCTTTAATTTCGGAAATTTTCTTACAAGAACTGCCTCACTCGTTCTCAAACGATTCCTTCTATCCTCTTCATTATCATTTAGCAAAATACAAATATTACGACCGAAGAAAGACATTTCAGAATTATCTATTTCTTCCTCTATATCATCATCTTCATCGAACTCGTCCTCATCTTCATACTCATCTTCTTCATATTCATCATCTCTATAATAACTATCCATATAATTATCGTTTCTATTTGCCATATTGATCCTTTCTGAGTCATATGTTGACTGTTGCATCATTCTATTTTTTCCCCACATCTCATCCATTTCTTGTTTAACACGTTCTTCCTCAAAAATATCCTCTGATGCTTTTTGAGGTTGTGAATTTGAGCTCTCTTTATCACTTGATGATTTACCGCCCTTAACCATAGCTGTTACTGTAACGCCCACAATACCGGCACCTATAATATCAGCTATCGCTTTTGTGAAATCCTTCTCATTTGCCATATGGTCCTTCAATCTAAATATATGGAAACCTTGAATATAACATATAAAATTACCATGACATCATTTGTCATTCTTAATATATCTTCCTGTCTTTATCCTATCATCCTTCGGTTTCTCCGCATCTTCTGGTATTGCCCAAGTATTGCCAAACTTAACTGCTCCTTTAATACGTCCTTCCAAACATAATGTATTGATTCTTCGCTCACCTATTCCCCACTTCCTTGATACTTCAGCAATTTTTAAATATCCGTTCATACATTACCTCACAAATAGAAAACAGCAGTATTAATTTGCTCTTGTTGCAAGCAAACTAACACTGCCTCGTTTACAGTACAACTGGCTGACATTTTACAGTCCCTCTAGCTTTGCGTCATAGATTTTCATCTACTTTGCCTATTTATATCTTTTATAAATTATTGTACTCTATTACTCGAACAAAATCAACTACATTCGGCAGCCTTTTGAGCATTTTAACTATTTTTTATTTAAATTATCGATAACAATTATCAATTATAGACAATAATAGGATATTTTTCTATTCAGGAAATACCCCCATACATTTTCTCTTTATCCGTCATAGGATCACCTGCTCTTCCCCTGCTTTGGAACATCAGGAACCTTTACTTCCGGCATCTTTTCCTGCTCTCCCTTTGCACAGGCAGCCTCAAAGGCTTCCGCACCATACTGATACTCGGAAGGTTCCGCAACAGCAGATACTAAAGATACATCTTCCATAATCTCTTCGGTCTGTTTCTCCGTATCAACCAGCTTATCATTCATGCGGTTAATCTCTACATCTCTTGCCCAATCCTCCACCTTATCAATGGATGCATCCAGACGAAGTACCATGGATTCATACACCTTCTTCTGCCATTTCCATGGCTTTTTCATTATCTCGGTCTTGGAAAATTTCTTCTCCTGTCCGGAATAATCTACTTCTTCCCTGTCAGCGAAGGTTCTGAACGTATTAGCCACCTTCTGTCCAGCTTCTCTCATTCCCTTACCAAAAGCATCAATCTTTGCGATAGTATGCTCCGTATCGGCAATTCCTTCTTTGACCTTATTCCTGATACCCATAAGTTTATCTTTCAAGCCTGCGAATTCGCAAACACGGTTTAAGGCTTCCTTACCACGCTTCTTAAAATCTGTCATGATTTCAGAAGCCTTATTCTTAATACCTTCCTTTACCTCAAAAATCTGCTCCTTAATCTCGTTGCAGCGATTCTCCAGACGATCAGCTGCTTCATTTAATGACTTCTTGAGCTTATTGGTAACAGTGTCATCCTGCATTCTTTGAATATCATCACGCAGCTTTGCAATTTCTTCCGTCATATCTTCGACCTTGTGTGTCATGCTGTCCACATAGGCACAAAGCTCATACACTCCGTTTGCAGTCTGCTGCATACCATTACCGTTCAAAGCTGACAAAAGCTGTTTCATAACCTCTTCCCCGGTCATTGATTTCTCTTCCATAGTCTGTTTCCTCCTTTTCCAGCGAAGTAGCCACCGGCCACTCCGCCTTAATAATTAGTTGTCATTAGCGAAAGGGCAAGTCCTTACCATCCGCTTTCATGAACTGATCCTTTGCCTGTGACTGTGCCTGATTCTTGGCAGACCCTAATGCCTGCTCTTCCTTCTTAGACTTGGCAATCTCATACTGGTTCACAATCTCGGTATAAAGCTTCTCACGAAATTCCTTCGTTACCGGATAACACACATCCTGATAGACTGCCTTGCCCTGTTCATCTGTCTGCTTTGTCTTGTAGGAAGGCATTGCCACAAAAAGCTTATCCTTCCCCTGCAGGATGCTTACATTATTGACGATAAAACTGTCCTCAAAATATACACGGGCAAGTCCACGGATATTGCTGCCTTCCCTCTCATAAGGTGTTACGGTAACACTAAACTCCGGCATTTGCA
The DNA here is from genome assembly GCF_001940165.2 of Roseburia sp. 831b. NCBI lineage: Bacteria > Bacillati > Bacillota > Clostridia > Lachnospirales > Lachnospiraceae > Roseburia > Roseburia sp. 831b. Next base: position 1,426,340 of record NZ_CP135162.1, read on the forward strand.
TCTCACCCTTTTCTGTCTTAAACTCCTGACCATCCGTAGCCTTTACCTGCTCAAACGCCTCAAGGATATTGTCGTAAAGCTCCTTACGAAATTCTGCCGTAATCGGATTGCAGACATCCTTATAGATAGTACCACCATTCTCATCACGCTCCGATGACTTATAACGGGGCATGGATACAAAGAGTGAATCCTTCTCCCTGTTCTCCAAAATGGCAATGTTGGTAATCTTAAAGGAATCACCAAATACCAGTGTTGCAAAACCTTTTACATTCCCTTCCTGATTCTTTGCTTCTGTTACTTTAATTGAATACTTCATATAATCCTCGCTTTCTGTCTGGAACCGCCAGACCGGTTAATCTTCTGTATCCGGTATCACCAGATAACACTCTAAAGTTTCGATATTACTGATTGGCAGCCTGCCATTTAGCCAGTTTGCCAGAGTAACCGTAAATCCGTCCTGTTCATAGTAAATCCACTTATCGGCTGTAAGCTCATACTCATACAGTACCGTTACATCAAAGTCCGGCATGAACATTCCTGCCTCTTCATCAAAAGCACATGCCACACCTGCCCGTAAGGTAAGTGACAGGCTGGGAACCACCACATACCATCCGCTGATAACAAGCTGTAAGTCATCATCTATCTCCACAATCTCATCACATCTGTCCTCAAACTCCATCTCGGAGATAATCTCTTCAATATCCCCAAGACGATATTTCTTCCTATTCTCCATAAGCACCTTCCGCCCTGACCGGAACACATTTCACCACGAAACGCTTTGTGCCTCTCTCTGCACAGGTAAAAAGAGTGAGTTCTTCTGTATCTCCATGTGTCTTTATGGAATTATCATAAGGACCCACCACAAAGCTATCTGTCACTTCATAAGTATGAAGAGTTCCCTCTGTATCAAGCAATGTTACCTTATCCCCGGTTGCCACCTGATTCAGCTTTGTAAAGAACTCTCCATATCTGCTACCATTGTGTCCTGCAAGAACACAGTTTCCTTTTTCTCCTATCTTTCCGGTTTCGCTTAAATGTCCGATTGCCTTGTTAAGATTTGCGGAAGAACATCCTTCCACCACCGGATAGCGGATGCCTATACTCTCAATTTCCAGAATGGCAATAACATCCCCTTCTGCAAATATGGCTGCATCCTCCGAACGACCGGCGGTTTGGACTTCCGCCCCGTTTTCTTCCATCTCTGTCTCATCTTCCTGCTTCTCCTCCAACTTCTGTTCAAATTCCTGTGTCAGCCTGTCCGTCTCCCTCATCCCGGTATAGTGATACACAATCGGAATGACAAAGAACAAAACTCCCACCACAATACAAATCCCGGCAAACACCTTTCTTCTGCTCATATCAATCGCCTCCCAAATTCTTAAGATAGGAAATGCCCCACCAGACGGCAGGGCACACTCTCTTATCTTTGTTTATCCTGCCTTGTCTGATAAGGCACTTCGTTTTCTGCTACATTCATGCTCTTGTCTTCCTCCATTCCACCAAGGTCTGCATCTGCCACCTTTTCGTTTTCAAGGTCTAACAGGGCATTTAATTCAAACTGTCTGGATAACTTCTCCTTGAGCTCCTCTTCGTGCATAAAAGGCTTCTCATACTCTTCCTTCGATGCCTTTAAGTCGTTTTCGTACTGCTCAATCTTCTTTAACAGAAATTCCTCATTCTCGTGGATACCGTTAAAACAGTTTTCAAGCTTTACCATATTGCCCACCGGGCTGGTGGAAAGCTCTACCTTGTACTCGGTCTTGCCACGAAGAATCAGGTAATGGGTACCCATGAAGTTTTTTTCTACCAGAAGTTCAAAGCCATGGAAACTGCCAAGGGCACTTGTCTCCCCTGTTTTGCATTTACTTATGGCTTCAAGCATTATGGCACCGCCGTCTGCTCTCTCCGTATAAGTAAATTTGCCTACCGTAATGGCAAAGTCCGGATTGTCAATCAGCTCCTTATCCCTTGCCTTTATATCTTCCCTGACACAGGCTAACTTTTCCGTTGCCGCCTTAATCAGCTTCGGATAACGGATCATGAAATTATCCTGCAGCGAATACCTCTGGTTGTCATAGGATGCTTTCAAAAGTTTTAATCGCTGCACATCGTTATCAATCTCCATCTTTTCCTTTATCATCGGATTGCCTGTAGCCACAGCCTTAATCTCTGCATAGGAAAGCGTAGCCTCATCAATATCCTCACAGGTTCGACTTACTGCCTTGCTTGTAGTAACCTGACTGATAAATCGCTGCTTATTTTCCACCAGACTCCAGTTGTACGCATCAAAGGTTGATTTGGTAACATAACGATAAACTGCTATCTCCTCATTCTCATTACCCTGTCTGATACCTCGTCCTTCTCTCTGTTCAATGGAAGAAGGCTTCCATGGACAGTCCACATGATGAAGTGCTACAAGATGTGTCTGCACATTGACACCCGTACCGCATTTATCTGTGGAACCGATAAGCACTTTCTTCTTACCGGTCCTCATTTCCTTAAACAGCACATCCCTCTGGGCATCCGTCTTTGCATCATGGATAAATGCTATCTCTTCCGCAGGAATCCCGTACTGGATAAGTGCATCCTTAAGATACTGATAGACTGTAAAATCCTTGTCTGCTCCCGGTGTACCGATATCAGAGAAAATCAGCTGACAGCCTATCTTTCCGTCCTTGTTCCCTTCCTGATACTCCTTCCATACATTCTCCGCTACCTTATTTAACTTTCCATCCGGGTTATTTGGTGCATCCCTGTCAATCAGTCTTGCATCCGTTCCAAGCAGTCTCGCCTCGTGGGTAATCTTAAGAAAGTTATCTACGGAAGGGTCTACACCACCATTACGGATTCTCTCTGCTCTTACCACAAAATCTTCCATAACCTGCTTTACATACCAGTCAGGCTCTGATTCCACGATAATCGCCTTACCGCCACGAAGTGCAGGCACATCCAGATCAAGCATATCCGCAGTCTGCACATCTGCCACCTCTCGGTAGATATTCATAAGCTCCGGCAGATTGGTAAACTTATTAAAACGGCTCTTAAATCGAAATCCGCTTCCCTCTACCGTAAGTTCCAGTGCAGTTGTGACTTCACCGAAGTTTGCCGCCCATGCATCAAAGTGGTAAATTCCCATCTGCTCCAACGCCGGCTTCTGCAAATAAAGCTGCATTACATACATCTCGCACATGGTATTGGAAATCGGTGTACCTGTTGCAAATACAATGCCCCTATTTCCGCTAATCTCACTGATATACTGGCATTTCAACTGCATATCCGTTGCTTTCTTTGAGCCGGATGAACTGATACCTGACACATTGTTCATCTTGGAAAATATGGCAAGGTTCTTAAATGCGTGTGCCTCGTCTACCATAATGGAATCAATACCCAGTTCCTCAAAGGTGATAAGGTCATCCTTCCTGCTTTCATCAGCAAGGGAAGCTATCTGCTCCTCCAGCTTCTTTCTCTGGCTTTCCATCTGCTTGATGGTCCACTGCTCACCGTTCTGACTCTTCATATCCTCAATGGCATATGCAATCTCATCCACCTGTGCCTGAAGCATCCGTTCCTTTCTCTCCGCCGAAATCGGAATCTTTTCAAACTGGGAATGGGACATAATGATACAGTCATAATCTCCCGTAGCAATCCTGCTGATAAACTGCTTTCTTCGGCTCTTTTCAAAGTCTCTTTCTGTTGCCACCAATATATTGGCTGACGGATACAGTCTTAAAAACTCAGAAGCCGTCTGACCGATAAGCGGCTTTGGCACTACCATTACGGTCTTATTGGCAAGTCCAAGCCTTTTCTGCTCCATGCAGGCAGCCATCATCTCAAAGCTCTTTCCGGCTCCCACACAATGGGCAAGCAGTGTATTCCCCCCAAGAAGTATCCTTGCTACCGCATTCTTCTGATGTGGTTTTAACTCAATCTCCGGATTCATACCCGGAAACTGTAAGTGGCTGCCATCATACTCACGAAGACGGATGTTATTAAATGTCTCGTTGTAATACTCCACATACTTTGCCCTACGCTGCGGGTCAGCAAATAACCATTCCTTGAATTTCTCCTTCATCTGGTTCTGCTTTTCCCTTGCCAGCATGGTTTCATTCTTGTTTACCACATAGTGATACTTTCCATCCCCGTCATCCACTCTGTCACGCACGGTTACGGTTTTCAGATTCAGGCTCTCCTCAAAAATAGAATAAGCGTCCATGCGGCTTGTACCATAGGTCTTGGTAGCTGCTACTGAACGCTTATCCATGGACTTGTTCTCAATGAACCATTCCATACTTATTTTATTTAAGTGTACCTGAATACCGGAATTGTACCACTGGCTTCTCACAGCCCTCGCCCTTCTCGGTGTATTGAGAAGTTCATAGATAAACTGCTCATAGTCCTGCGGGTCAATCCATGTGATTCCGATTCTCACATCAATATCACTGGCTTCAATCCACTCCGGCTGCACCTTTTCCAGTGCCTCCACATTGATTCCGTATGCCAGATTTTCCTCTGAAGCCGCCTTTGCCACACGAAGCTTATCCCTTACATTGCCTGACAGATACTCATCCGCAGTCTCATATCCTGCATTTGGATTATTCTCATTGGCAAGTGCCGGATTAAGGTATATAAGTCCTTCCAGCTCCTTTACAAGTGCTGCTCTTTTAAGCTCCGCTGTCAAGTCTTCGGAAAAACCGATTTCTTCCTCCCCTGTCTGCTCCCGAAGCTCCTGCTTCACTGCTTCCAGATCAGGCTCATAGATGGATAACATATAGGGAATATTGACTGCACCAAACTCATTGATGGAGATATTCAGGGCTTCCACTGCTGTTTCCACCCTCTCAATCACAGGCTTTGCTTTTATGGTCTGCTTATAAAACATATCCGCTTTTTTCACCTCCCCGTCTTCATTTACTTCCTCCAAAGAACAAAGAAGCGGGTAATCACTGTCATCACGGAATGCAGTCCTATTGCTTTTACCTGTGATATATCCGTACCTCTCCACAAACTTATCATATTTGGCATTAAGAAGTGCCTGCTTATCTGCAAGCTCTTCCTCTGAGCAGCCTTCCATCTGGATATCAATCAGTTCCCTTGTAACGGTTCTGATTTCATCCAAAAGTCGGATTCTCTCCTCTGCCGTCTGTGACACATTCTGCCTTATCATCTGGGAATTTTCCCTGTAATACAGCTTTCCCTCATAGAAGGTGTAAGTATAGTTTCTTACATCCAGGTCAGCCGGAATAATGTCCTCGCTTTCTTCCTCCTCTTCTGCCAGTCTTTCAAAATCCGTAACCTGTGCCTGAATGTTATGGATAGCCCTGTTAAGCTCCTCATACATGTTGAAGTTCTCATCATCATTGACACAGACCGTATATCTTGAGTCCTGTCCGTAGATTCTGGTGTCATACTCCATATGCCCAAGCATCATTTCCGGATGCTCAACGAAATAGGAATTGACCGCAATTCCATTTTCCGTATAGCCCAAGTGTACCCAGTCCGGCTCAATATCCATCTTTCGCTCCCTCTTCTGTAGGAAAAGGATGTCCGATGTTACCTCGGTTCCCGCATTGTCCTTAAATGCAGTATTGGGAAGTCTTACTGCACCCACAAGCTCTGCCCTTTCCGCTATATACTTACGGATAGTCGGGTTGCTCTTATCCAGTGTTCCCTTTGTGGTAATAACTGCCACAATACCACCCGGTCTTACCTGATCCAGTGACTTTGCTATAAAATAATCATGGATACGGAAGTTGTATTTATTGTACTTCGGGTCATAAATCTTATAGTCACCAAATGGCACATTGCCCACAACCACATCAAAGAAGTTATCCGGATAATTGGTTTTTTCAAACCCTGTGATACTGATATTGGCTTTCTGGTAAAGCTGCCTTGCAATACGCCCTGATATGCTGTCAAGCTCCACACCATACAGATTGCTCTTTTGCAGTGGCGTTGGCATACTTCCAAAGAAGTTACCGATACCCATGGAAGGCTCAAGTATATTCCCACCATGGAACCCGAACTGCACCAGTGCATTGTTGATACACATGGCAATCTCCGGAGAAGTATAAAAGGCATTGTTGACCGTTGCCCTTGCCGCAGCATACTCATCGTCCGATAAGAGGCTTTTAAGTTCTGCATATTCCTTTTCCCATGAGGCATTTCGTTCATCAAACGCCTGTGCAAGTCCGCCCCAGCCGACATAATTCGACAGGACTTTCTGTTCCTCTCTGGTGGCAAGTCTGCCCTCTGCCTCTATCTCTTTAAGGGTACGGATGGCATCCACATTCCACTTAAATCTTGTCTTGGCTCCGCCCTTTGGAAGTTCTGCCGGATTGTAATGGAAATTTGTCTTTTCCGTCTTGGAAGCATCCTGCGTTTCTTCCGATGATACAGTGGGTGTCTCCGTTGCTTCATCCGCTGTCTCCCATCCGTTTGCAATGGCTCTCTCCTTTGTGGCTTCCCTGTTTGCCTTAATCTCTGCCTGCTTGTCGAGAAATTCCTGATAAATTGGCTTTCTTGCAGGGTTCTCGCCCTGCATCATCTTATCGAAGTATTCCCTCTGGTCCACACCACAGTAATATGGTGTCTTTACCATATAGGTCAGCACTTCATAAAGCTCACGATAGCCTGTGGTTTCCTTTACCCTCTCTCCAAATCGGTTCTTGTAATTTACCTCAAGCTCATAAGGCTTTAAGGTATATTGCACCAAACCATACTGATTATTGGCAAAAGCACTGCGGGAATCCTTACCGTCTAATACCACCTCTGATAAGAAATCAAGCTTGTTCGGCATAAACAGATACTCAGAAGCAACGATATCCTGCAAAAATGGCTTAAATGGAGTGTAGCAGCTGCACTCTGAAACAAGAATCTCCAAAGCATCCCGCAAATCCTCATCCATTTCCTCAATGTGTTTTGCATAATCTATGGGAGTGATATACTGAAGCTCACTGCCGTCGTGCTGTGTTTCTTCGTTTTGTACTTCATCCACTATCTCCGCTTCCGGCTCGTCCATCTCATCCTCATAATCTTCTTCCATCTGCATTTCAGGACTATATTCTGCCATGGTTGCAAATCTGTCTTCAATGGCTGCCTCCTCATCCGTAAGAGGTCTGCCCTCATTATAAGCTCTGTTAAGTTTCTCAATATCACTTAAGGAGCTGTTGTAACTTTCAGGTTCATCAGGAATTGCAAAATCATCAATTCCATCGGTAATGCCCTCTGATTCAATCTCACGATACTCTCCGTCGATTGCCTCATCATCTTCCCTTGTGCCTTCCAGAAAGAAATCTTCAAATCTTGGTATCTCCGGCTGGTATTCTCCGGTCATAATAAGAAGTCCGATTTCTTTTTCGATGTTCTTCCATGAAACATAGCCCTCATGTTCGCCTTCTTCATCACGCCACTGGAATCTGAGTCCCTGGGCATGGAAGCTGTCATAACCGTGAAGTCCGTATCCGTCTATCGGCCAGCCTGCTCCACCCTGACCATATTCCTTCTTAATACGCTGGGCTCTTGTGCCTGCATCAATCTCTGTCTGAAAGATTTCACATACTCTTTTTCTTCCGTTTTCAAATCCGGTTCCCCGAAGCACTACCTCTTTCACATACTCTGTAGGCACCACAAGCTCCTTCTTTGGATTCAGATAATTGTACTTGCCAGCCTTTGCCTCCTGCTGATCCTTTGCAAGCCTTTCTTTCGCCTTATCCGCATAGTCCGAAGCCGCTTTCTTTGATGGAGAAAGTCCGTATTCAGGGTCAAAAAAAGAAGCCTGATGATATTCACCGGCTTCCGTTTTTCCAAATGAGTCAAGCTCATTTAATTCCCTGTTAAGTTCTTCATCTTCTAATGAAACTTCATTACTACCTGACTTAAGACTACTTCCTCTGCCTGCATCTTCGCCTGTTCCCTTATCTTCCACATTTCCATCGTGGATGACGGGTCTTTCGGCTTGTGCTTCGCTAAATACTGGTCCATCAGCATCTCCAGCAGGTCGTTTGCTTCCTTCTCCACTTCCTGCATCTTCTCTGCCAGCTTCCCGAATCGGAGCAGTGTCTTGTATCTCTGAGGTTCCATTTCCTCCAGATACTTCATTGCCATCCTTCCGTATTTGCCCAGCTTCTTCATCTTTTCTGTCTGCTCTTCCGGCATCTGAATGTTCGGATAAAGCAGTCCGTCCACTTCCGTGTAACTGATTGCCATCTCTGCCATATTGATTTCTCCCTTCCGCAGATAATACTTTCTGCTGTTCCATGGTCTTTAAGTTGCTGTTAATACCTCTAAGAACACTACAGGAGACATCGCATACCAGAGAACCGAGACGGTAAACCATTTCCTCATTGGAAACCTTTACGATCTGACTGAAATCCTGTTCTTCTTCAGATAAGTCAAATCCGCATCTCGTACCCACCGTATATAAAACGCTTCTTTCTATAAGCTGCTCCATATCCGGCAAGCCCTGACGTTTTGGTTGCCCAGAGCCTTCGCCCTGAACATATTCAGTAATCCCACTACCTGATAGTTGTAATAACTCGGACATTCGTTCCACGAATTCCTCTTTCATTATGACTCCGATTTCTTTTCTTGTAAAGTCCTTAATTACCGAAAATAACTCTCCCCTGTCCGTAGTCTCCTGCTTTGTTATATGCCCCTCTGATGCCAGAAAATCTGCATATTCTTTTAAGGTATCCCCCTCCAAATCCCATGTCAGTTTTCTGTTTCTTCCACCCGTATCGCTGATATCAAACACATAGCGAAGGTGGGGATTTAATGCCCTTGATGGAAATATGGCAATTCCCTTACTTCCACGCATGACATATCTGTCCACCTTCTTCCATGTGTCATAGTCAGCTACCAGAGTGGAATGGGGTCTTTGTGCATGAATCAGCAGAATATTGTCAAACTCATAACGGTATAAGTTTCCTGCCAGCTTTAAGATGCTCTTCCACTTATCCGCAGAAGTGGTCACATCCTTAATCTGTGCATCATAAATCTGCCTTGCCTGATAATCTGCACCCATCTCTCATTCCTCCTTATGCTGTACTCAATTCGCAAATTGCATCACGAATATCTCTTCCATCTATCTCATTGCCAAGACTGTCCCATCCGTCGGCTCTGTTTCTTGCAAACAGTTCAATTCTTGGCACATCCCCGCAAAGCTCCACAATCCTGTCCCTGATTTCATCCGGCTTCTTACTGTGTTCCATAATCCTTGCATCACATATCTGGGAAACGGACTTGGATACCCTTTTCGGATGTCCCCTTGTTCCTATCAGACAAAGCTCTGAATTGGAACGGGTCCAGTATCCAAGCCCCACAAACCAGCTGTCCGCTTTTTTGTTTCTCTTAACCCAGTTAAATCCACAGGTCTTATAGGTAAATCCCCATCTCCTCATGGTTTCCAGTCCTTCTTTCAGAAGCGGAAATGTTACCCATAGGAAAAGTACACAGTCATCTGCTGCCAGTGTTTCCACCGGAAGTGCCATGATATCCTCCATATTCATACATGAATAATGGCAGTCCGCTGATTTTTGCAGGCTGCCTTTCTTTGAATACGTCTTAAATTGCCACGGCGGGTCAGCATAGATAATTCCGTACTTTCCCATCTACTTCACCTTCCCGTTAAACATCTCCTTGAAAAGTTTAAGCTCATCCTTGTCCAGTGCCACCTCGAACTCATAGCAGGTTCCGCTATTATAGGACTTGTGCTCCTCTGCCTTAATCTTTCTTGCAAGACGGAGCAGGATATAGCACTCTCTGGAAAGCTTCACACTCTTTTTGAATGTGATATCTCCCGTCTCTGCTTCCTTCTGCTGCTTTGCAATGCGAAGAAGAAGTGTCTTATTGACCTCCTCCACTTCATCAAGGGAAATAAAAACGGATGCCTTATTAGCACCCGATCTGTCCCATTCCTTATGAAGCTCTTTCATTAAAAACTCCATGTTATCAATTATCTCTTTATTCTGTTTTCCCATTGGTAATTCCTCCTTATCTGCTCTTTTCCGGCTGCATCTGCTGAAAGTCAACACCCTTCATATCCTCTGCATCCAGAATAATCTTCTGTCCATAGTAAAGCTCCATTGCCTTATCTATGGCTTCGCCAAGAGTTTCCGCCTGAATGGTTTCCACCCTTGACAGTTCTTCCTTAATCTCAATCTGAAACTCCTGCATCCTATCTCCCCCTGCTCTTTTCTGCCGGTACAATTCCATAGAATCCCTTGTCATATTCCCCGTCATTTCGTTTGGCAAGAAATGTATCCTTCTTACCGGTTCCAAACTCCTCATACATGGCATTGGTTGCGGCTTCCCTGACATAATCAGAAAGTGCTTCATTCTTTGCAAGGCTGTGGTAAGTATCAAACTTATCTGTTATGGAAGTACGATACTCCTCAATCGTTTCGATTTTCTTATCCGCGCCATACTCTCTGCGAAGCAATGCAAAGTTTATAGTAGACGGGGTATTTCCAAGATATAACCCATGTCCCCATTCAATGCCTGTCTCGCAAAGGTCCGAATGCTTATCCTCTCCCTGCGGATATCTGCAAAAATGATCTACTCCGATTCCCACTACAAACTGCCCCGAATCCACATCCATAAATAACATGTTTCTGCCGGAATACTTCTCCATCAGACGATAATCCGAACCGTTGAAGTTGTGATAAATCTCTCCCTGCTCCAAATCAGACTCCAGCTTTTCATAATGCGGCCATTTGGCAACAGCCATGCTTCTGTCTGTTGAAATGCCCAGTCTGCAAAGTACATCCAGACATTCCCTGTCGCAAAAGTCCTCTTCAAACACATTTGTCATGCCGTCATTTAACTTCCCGGCAATAAACATCCGAAGTTCATTGGCATCCCTGCAAAATCTCGCATACATGGTTTTGTTTGATGCAAAGTATATCTCACAGAAAGAATTATCCTTTGCACTTGCCTCATTCAGTTCTGTTATGATCTCAGCCACTTCCCAGAAGTTTTCACAGGCATTTGTCACATGCTGCTTCACAAAATTCTCAAAAGTACAGAGAAAGTTTTTCTCTATTCCCTTTTGATTATTGATTACCATAATCATATCTTCAATCTTCATCGCTACCTCCTATAAAACAGGCAGAGCCATAAAACTCTGCCCTCATTCTAATTTGGACTGCATATCAAAACAATATTTCCCGTTCTGACATCCTGATATACCACTCCATAGTTCTCATTCAAAGCTTCGACAACCTTTCCATTACCGACATAAACCGCAACATGTGTGATATTCATATACCTTCCATTCTGTGATGTGCTATAGAATATCAAATCACCAGGTTCCATTATATCGAATGAAGTCGATTTTCCCGCCTCATTTAACCCCTGTGCTTCTGCTGCGGCACTTGTTGCTCCTTCATAACTGATGTTCACACCTGCACTATTCCATGAATAGTATGCAAGTGAGCTACAATCATAATACTCGCCGGAATCTCTTAATGCCTGCGAATAGGGATATCCGACTCTGTGCAATGCATAACTACAGACCGTCCGCTGTGTTGAATCTGTGATGCCTGACAAAATACTGTTTATTTCATCTTCGGTAAGTGCCGACTGCATATTGCCACCACCGCCACCCGGAGAATATCCAAGCATTGCAAGGTTTTCCGGACTCATGAATTCAGCAAGTAATTCCTGCTCATCGCTATTAAATCCATATTCCGTGACCATATCACGCCAGGTCTTTAGAGTTACATTTACACAAAGATAAGTTTTCGTAACCGAAGAGGTCGAACCATCCTCATTTTCAACAGTTTCCGTTTCAGTCTCTGTTGATGTGGTGTAACTGCACATATCATCCACAATATCCTGAAGCCATCCCTTTGATGTGTCATTCATTATTGTTGCCGTGTCACCAACACCATGCTTTACCATATAAACAGCCAGAATATCATAGTAATTATTAGGAGTATCAGTACCCTCATAATTTACATACACAATCTTTCCATCATCATATCCTGTATGAGCATTAGCAAGATCAGAGATTTCCCTGTTGAACTCAGCAACATATGCACTTGCCACTATTGTTACAGTATCGCCATCTTCCAAAGGTGGAAAAAAGATTGCAAATGGAGAATTATAAATTACTCCCACAACCGCAACTACAGGGATTGCCACCACCGATACCAGAAGCACCAGACCTAACAGAAGCGGCAGGACAAGCTTTGCCACATACTTTGCCACAAACATGCCCTTCTGCACAAAGACATCCTTAACAAGCTTTGCAAAACTGTCCGTCTGCTCATCCTGTGCTTTCATCTTATCCAGAAAGAATTTAATCTTTCTGGAACGCACATTGTTCTTCATATCTGCTTCATCCATCTTGTAGGCAACTGTTTCTCCAACTACCTCCCCTGCCGCAAAACCTATCACTGTACCAAGTCCCGGCGAAACGGATGTGCCAGCTGCCGTTGTTGCTGCCGTTGTTGCAGTTTTTGCAACAGCTTTTGAAGTCTCCTTTGCAACCGTCTTCGCAGTATCTTTCGCCACCTTTTTACCGGTTTCCTTCGCAGCCTTTTTTACAGTATTTTTTGCACCTTTCTTGGCAAGCTTCTTACCGGCATCCACCTTCTTAATCTTTAGCTTCTGCCTGTTAATTACCTGTCGCTTAAACAGTTCTGCTCCCCTTGATGCAGTTCCTATTACCGGTCTTGAGGCTTCATACATAATCATGGCTGACTGCTGAAGTTCTTCTCCACCCTCTATCTGGTCTGTAGCAGCCTTGCCTCCAACCATTCCGGCATTGCGAAGAGAATGGTTATTCACCTTGATGGACTGATTTGACTCCTTCACATTCTTGCGAAGCTTTGCAAATCTGCCCTCCTTCGATACCTGATGAACCGTACTCTTTCTATAAGTACCTTCAGCAGTTTTCTTCTTGGTCGGGTCCCGGTCTACCGTGTAGATGTTGCTGCCCTTGATGGAAGCCTGCTTTGGTTTGTGCATATGAATCTTGGCTTTCTGCTTGGTGTGAATGACCATCGGTTTGTCATCGACCTTTTTGATTTTCAAGTGTATCACCTCCCTCTTTGTGAAATAAAATAAGCCGTCAGGGAGTAATATTAACTCCTTAACGGCTATGTAAAATCATTTAATATTTAGTTGTTAAGAGCATCAGTAAAACTGGGAGTTTCACTTGTCTTTTTTATCTATACATTTAGTGAAAATGAAATTAGATTGTGGTCTGACAAGAATGTTTCAGTGATTCCATTAAAAACAATATTATTATCAAATTTTCCTTTTCTAATAAAAATACGATCAATTGCAGTTTGTCCTGGCTTATAGGTAATCATGTCATTTGTTACCACGTCTCTATAATTCAAAGCTGTATTATTGTTTAATTCATTAACCCACTCGTTATCATTAAAATCTCCTAGAAATATATCAATATCATCTTGTTCAGAAAAGAGTTTTTCTACTTTATTTTTAATTGCAATATCTGTATTATGAAAACTTACAATACGTATAGATTTTTCATCTAAATACATATCTATAATTTTATTCTTAAACTCAAAATTGTTATATTCTTCCTTCTTCTTCCATAAACTATTTTCCAAAGTTATTGCTACAACAAGGCTCTTTAATGTTAATCTATCGTAGCTATGAATTTTATATTTATCATTTGGAAACAACTTTTCTAATTCAACAAACTTATTATCTGTAACTTCTTGTAAAAACACCACATCCTCATTTGTTTCAAGCAAAGTATCAATCATTCGTTTTATAGGAGTTTTAAAATCAATGTTTTTCGGATTAAAATAGTTTCCATTACTATACGCTCCACAAAATTTATTTACATTAAAACTTGTAATTCTCATTTATTCGTCATCCTTTTTATTCTATAAAACTGTAAACTTCTTATTCATCTTCCTATTCCGCCACGTCAACATTCAATACTATCAATGACTTTGGAGACTTAATATTTCCTTCTCTGTAGACAACTCCACTTTCGATAAGAGGATTTAGTATTTCACGTAAAAACTGACTTCTACTCTTGTAGTTCGTGACAGCTTGTAGCTCTTTTACATGCTTTGGACCTTCTGCTTGCAATAGTTCCAATACTCTTTTTTTAGTTCCAGATAGCTCATCATATATATTCGTTTCTATTTTTTCGTATAGGCGATCATACAAACGCAAATTCAAAAAACCCGGATAAATTGACACAACCGGTTGCAATTTTTCTTCACATCCACTATAACATTCAATCATTGTCTGAAAACCAGTTCCTCCACGCTCCATCAAATTTGCTACATCCAAACATGCTGCTATAATAGAATTCCTTCTAATAGAAGGGATTGAACCTACTGGATATTGAGCATAATCTTTAGGAAGCAACCAAGACCCCGGCGAAACAATTTCTATTCTGTCACAATATATATCCACATCAATCTGCGTGCCGGAAATAGAATAATCTCTGTGTGCGATTGCATTTACTAATGCTTCTCGAATTGCCTCTTTCGGATATGCACGCACTTCCTCTCGCCCACCGGATTCCGTTTTTTTCCAGCCGGTTTTTGTGTTTCTTTCAATAAAACTTAAAGCATTTCGAAATCCATTCACCAATGATCCCTTATATCTTCCACTATCAAGTACTGTTCCTGTTTTGGTATTGCCTTTCCAAAGACGACAACAAATCAGTGAATCATCACCTTCATAATTATCTGCAAACATAAGAAATCCTGATTTAGCATAACAATCCTTTGAAATAACCTCTTCGTTTTGTAAATCCTTTATAGTCGGCACATTGGAACTCTCTCTATATTCCTTGCATAAAGCGATATATTCACTCCATTTCGATTCCTCATATAAGACCTCGCTGGTTTCATTATCAACACCATATTTTCTTTTAGACAAAGAAATAATGTCTTCCGGAGTAGCTGGTGTTGTATTTCCGTCACCCTTAATATAAACAGTTTCATTAAAATCACCTTCTCTGTATCTTACTACAGAATTTGCCGGATTCACTTTCACTGCCAAAACAAATCGTTCCGCATTCGAATCAACACTTCTCATCATATATTGAACTTTTGTATGAGGAAAAATGTGTCTATCAATGATTTTAGCTATTAGATTTTTTGTGTTATCAATCTCATTCAAATCAATGCCAAAAGCTTCTCCATCATTAGACACACCTACAAACATAATTCCACCTTCACCATTTGCATATCCAACAATAGTTTTTGCCCACTTTACCGGTTTATCCGGATTCAATATTGCCTTGTATTCATAGGTTAAATCTTCTGTTATAACATCTGAAAACAACTCTGAAATCTTCATTTCAGCACCTCCAAACTGCAATTTTATAGCAAGCATAGCATACATTTCGATACATTACAACAACATTGCTAAACATTTTGATAACATTTTGATTTTTTTGCAATGTTCTTATTAAACAACTCATCTGTTTCATTGTATTACTCATGCAATCTTCAAGTTTTACTTTCCCTAATAATTATCAGTTCTTATAAAATCATTATATCATTAATAATCATCAAGGCCGGACCTTCATCCGACCTCTTGATTATCCTACAGAATCGAAAATGTCATCTGTTATCCCTTCGTCATTGCCTCTTTCTTTTTCTGCTCCGCAATCTTCTCATGGATATTCGTGTTATACAGCTTGTAAAGGTCTGTATCCTTGCTGATCTGGTTATCAAACGGAATCACCACGGAACCGCATTTAATCAGTCCCATACCGGATGCGGTGTTGGTTACGAAACGAAGCTGGGCTTCTGATACACCAATAACCTCTGCCATCTTGGAACTGTCCGTATTTGCCTGCTTCAGAAGTGCCACGAACTCAGAGTTGGCAAGCATTGTAGTTGCCGTATAGTTCTGCAAAAGGTCAACAACATTCTGAGTAATACCGGTACAAAGACCACCCTGCTTACGCACCTTCTTCCAAAGCTGCTGCAAATACTTCGCTGAATACTCAGAATTAAGAAGCACATGGAACTCATCAATATAGAGCCATGTTGCCTTGCCCTTCTTTCCATTCTCCACGATTCTCTGCTGGATGGACTCCATCATTACAAGCATTGTGATAGGACTAAGTTCTGCACCTAAGTCCCTGATACCGTAAACCGTAAAACGGTTATCTACATCCACATTGGTCTGGTGGTTGAAGATATTAAGGGAACCTGATACGAAAAGCTCCAAGGAAAGTGCTATATCCTTTGCCTCTTCCTCCGGCTGTGCTAAAAGCAGATCATAGAAGTCACTCATAATTGGAATATACTTCTCTCTGCTTCTTGCAATGTCGATATACAGTTTTCTCACGCATCGGTCAATGATTGACTTCTGACGGGAATTTAAGCTGTCACCGATACACTGCTCACAAAGTCCAAGCATAAACTCACCTTTTTCCCTTACCCAGCCCTTTGTATCGTTTTGGTCAAGATTCCAAACATCCATGGCAAGAGGATTCACATAGTTATCCGTGTAGGTGGACATATTTACCACAGTTCCTCCATAAGTCTGGGCAATGTCAAAGTATTATGTCGATAGGTAAGCCTTTGAAATTATCTCCAACTTTTCCCCCGACTCACACCGTACGTGCGACTTTCACCGCATACGGCGTTCCCTCGTGTTCAAGCAAGTTTACAAGTTCCTTTGACAGGTTTAAGTTTTCTAGCTCGTCTTAGTCGATTCAGCTTCACTTTCTGCTTTTCCGAAAGGTTACTACAGTAATCAGCATTTTTATCTTCAATAAGTGGAATAACAGCTTTGCTAACAATAACGATATTGCTATAATCGTCAGTACCATTTCTTTCTTTTGGTTTTATTCTGATACCGACTGCATTTTCTGGCTCTAATTCATTTCCAGTAATGTAACATTTCCCATACTGTGCCACGAACTTTGAAACCACATTATTTCTAAATTCAATCGTATCATCTTCATTAAGAAACATCTGAAATGCTTTCAGTTTACTGCTTTCCACTGCTCTCTGATTATTATGAATTTTCTTTCTGCCCTTTTCAGTATAATTGCATATCTCCTGTGAAAAATTCATTGGAGATTTATGATGCACTCCTGTAATCGGCAACATATGAATATCCATAATTCTGTAAATCTTTTTACAGTCTCTGATTCCTGTTGTTTTCTTTTTGAAATCACTTGGAGTTTCTCCGAATCTGACTATTTTTGCTTTCTTCCTCAACCTGTTGTTACGGGTTCGTAATAAAGCATAATCAACCTCTGTAAGGTTGTTATAAACATTCGTTGCAATCCGATAATAATTCTGTATCCCAGTGACTGCACTGTTATACTTCTTTACTTCCTCTGCGTTTGTATGATTCTGTATTTCAAGAATCTTTTGTCTCAAATTAGCTTTTGATTTCTTCAAGGCTTTTTCACACATATCTGTTTTTGCAACATAACCATACTTTGATTTTCCCTGTGGCACTGCTTTGATTTTGAATCCAAGAAAATCTGATGAATTCTTTTTCAAATTTGTTACCTTAGACTTCTCTGGACTGATTTCCAATCCCAGCCTGTTATTCAGAAAATCTACTACAGCATGGTAATATCTTTGTGCTTCTGGATATGTTCTGCACATTATTTTAAAGTCATCTGCATAACGCACAATATATCCGTCTTTCAGATTTGTGTATTGTCTGGCATATTGTGCAAAACCTTTGCTATTTCCCTTTCGTGGCATATAAGTTTCCCATTGGTCACTTATCCACCAGTCAAGTTCATTTAACACAATATTAGATAATAACGGAGAAAGTATTCCCCCTTGTGGAGTTCCTTTAGTCGGTATTCCCTCTCCCTCGATTTCACACTTTAAAAGTTTGCTTATAATACACAACAGCCTTTTATCCCTGATTCCAAGATTCCAGATTTGCTTCATTAGTTTTCCATGATTGACATTATCGAAAAATCCTTTAATATCAATATCCACACAATAATAATGTTTGCCTAAATTGATAAGGCTTACCATTCTGCTGACTGCGTGGTGGGTACTTCTGTTTGGTCTGAATCCATAGGAATGATTATGAAATTTCGGCTCGCATATGGGTTCTAGCACCTGCAAAATACATTGTTGAATCAGTCTGTCCCATATAGTCGGTATGCCAAGAGGTCTCTTTTTATCACTGCCAGGCTTTGGAATATATACTCTCCGCACTGGTAATGGATTATAGTCCTCTAATCTGGCTCTCACTTCCTTTATCAGCATTTCATCATTAAGTTTGGAAATATCCTCTATTGTCTTTCCGTCAGTACCTTTGGTTTTACTACCAGTATTACCTTTCAGATTTCTGTATGCTAATCTGATATTCTGCTTTGAACCTATTACCTCCATTAACTTGTAAAAATTATTGTTGTTTCTGCTTTGTTGATACAACTCATCAAATATGCTCTGCATATCAAAATATTCGTTGTATCTCAGCTTGTCTTTCTTCAACATGGTCTGTACCCTCCTTTCAGAGTAATACATCTCTTAGTCTTACACGAACCCATGCTGAACTCTCTACTTGCTCTAGCACACGACTAGTGGCTATCCCTCCACCACTTATTATCATGGTTTCATCGGTACTGTGCCACCACTCTCACTGGCATAAATACAGGTTATAACTATGCTAATCTCACACAGCTTTTCCCTGTAAACACTTCACAGATGGTAAAATCTCCATGTTGCCAGCTTTCCACGTTCCAAATATGCTATCTTTACATATACCCTTAGGTTTCCTCTATAAGCCTGTTACTTTACCAATGCCTGTAACATTGTATGGACTTTCATATGAACGATTTTTACTCATCCACAAGTAACGACACTAATTGTGTCACATGGCCTTTCGACCACATCCCGATATAGACCTGTACATTCGAGGATTCGTCAGTTTTTAGCTGTACTCGTCAGCTTTTATTCCATTCTAACCATAGGTATTTTATAGACCTCCGGCATATCACATACAACTCCCACCTCTGGGAATCTTTCGACAACCTAATGTTTCGGTATGCTTCTGCCGACTTCACCGAGCTTCTGACACTTCATATTTACCTAATCCGTGCCAGTCGGAGTATCAAGGAAGCCCTTCGAGGCGTTACCCTCTCATTTGACTTTTCGCATATTTAGTTCTCCTTATGCTAATTGTTTTTATATAAACGCGACGCATAAGTGGACAACCTTTTCAGTTGCCAACGTGTCGCACCATTCATCGGGTCAATGACAATAATCTCATCATTGCCGGATAAGAATACACTGCCCATCTCCATCTTACAGAAAAAGGACTTACCGGACCCCGGCACACCGAATACGAATCCGTTACCATTGATAAGCTTCTTACGGTTTCCCACATTGATGTTCTTACTGATCTGGTTGATACCATAGTAATTGCCGCCGCTGTCATTCAGTTCCTGCACATTAAAAGGCATAAGTACCGCAAGGGACTGGGTAAGCATGGTCCTCATTGTCTCCACCTGTCTTACTCCTATCGGAAGTGCTGTATTAAGTGCCTCCCTCTGCTTTAAGAAATGAGTATCAATGGTACAGCTGTTACGCTTTCCAATAGTTTCGATTGTCTCACAGATACTCTCCAGTTCTTTCTTACTCTCTGCCATTACAATAATGGTAACAGCCACATAGAATAAGCACTGGTCATTTTCCCTGACATCATCCATAATCGCCTCAATTTCCCTTTTCTCTGTTCTCTTTGCATAAGAGATTTCAGTGGAAAAGTCATTGTTCTTATTACGGACTCTCTGCTGCTTGATGATATCTGATTCAATGCCAAGATATTTCTTCTGTAATGTCTTTGTTGTTAAATCCTTTGGCACAGGCACTACATCAATACTCGTAATGGAATGAACCGGAAGGGATGTGATTTCATTGATGAAACGGTCCGATAAGCTGCTCGGATACTTCTTAATAAACAGTGCCCTGCAAAACTTATTCTCATCCTCAAAGTGATCCGGATAAAACTTAATCATTCCGTTGCACAAATCATTCTTAAAATCTGCTCCCACCTTCTTTGCTTCCTTCAGACTGAAATTGAAGCTGTTTTCATCCCCAAGGTGGTAATAATCATAAAGCACCTTGATTCTCTCATCCCCGGATAAAGCAACAATCTCTGCCCCCAGCTCGATAAATGCCTTATGGATGGTTGCCTCCAGGGTTGCAAACTGTGCCTTTGCCTCCTCAAAATTCTTACGTTCAATCGTGATGGTTAAGTATCTCTCCTGCTCGATACCCTGTCTGCCCTCACGAATCTTCTCCTCGATAATGTCATTATAAATCTTACGGAAATTGTCATAGCCATCATCACAGTAGGCAAGCAGCACCTTTTCCCTCAGATCAATCATGTTCTTATTCTTGTTATTTACCGTAATCTTGAAATTACAGTCCAAAGAATTTAAGAACTTGCAGTATCTCTCAAAGATACCAATCTGCTCATCCTCCGTGGCAGTGGTGTAATTGATATCCTGAAAACGATAGCATTTACTGTACTTGTTCCTTGCTACCTCAAAGATACCATTTTCCGCTACTGCCATGATTTCTATGGTTTCCTGAATGGATTTCGGAGTCTTGTAAAGCGGCTCACTCGCCTTTTTAAGCTCCTTAAATCCGTCTGCAAATAAACCCATATCTATTTACCTTCCTTTCTGCGTTACGCTTTCCTCATGGATTTACGCACCACACCGGGAACAACCCGGCTGGTGCCCGGATTGCTCCCTAAAAGGAAGTCAATCAACTCTTGTTACTATCTTGTTGCCTTAAAGATGGCAATTCCTGCCACCGCTGCAACTACTGCTGCAATCATTCCAAACAGAATGTTTCTCGTCTTTTTCTTCATAGCCTCAAATTCCTCCTTATTCTTAGTCTGGTCAGAAGCTTTTGTATCAGCATCCGCTTTGCCCTTTTTCTTCTTACCCGTACTGTTCATTTCAAACTCATACGCTTTAATTGCCGGCTCCCCTTCCGTTGATACATAGGTCAATGCCTTATTGCCAAACATATAGTGAAACTTCCTTCCCATATACTCATAAAAGCTCATGCCGTTATAGGAATAAAAACCGCCTAGTGCAATGGGTGCCACACAGGGTATTGCCACATAGGCTGCTCCCGTAAGTCCGATATACTTATAAAGCAGAAGAACAAGCCCTCCGCCAACTACCACACTTGCTGCCGAGAACAACAGCTGCTTTGCGGTAAGTCCCATTGCCACCGACTCCTGATAACGGTCAATGTCCTTATTGATTTCAATTACCAATTACCTCACCTCGCCTTCTCCTTTACTTTTTCATCCTTTACTCTGCCAATCAGTGTTTCATATGCCTGCATCCCGTCCGGGCAAAGTTCCCTAAGCTTATCCACATTGAACAGATAAAGTGGATATTCACAAAAGCCGCTTCTTTTTGTCAGTCCCGTAAACTCCCCTAAATCATTGTCCTTGATAAACTCTTCCAGTTCCGGCATGTTATTCATATCCACATAACCACAGTAAGCCGGCACTTTTCCCAGATTCACCGTAATGTCCCCATATGGTTCCGGACCCATTTCCGATACATCGGTAAGTCCGATATAGAGATTCTGGTTATTCAGATAACTGTTTATCTCAAGCTTAACCGGAAACGGCATATGGGTCAGATAGGATTCAAATTCCAGTGTCTTTTCCATCACGATCTCCTTTCTACAATCCTAATGCTTTGCTTGTAAGTGACTGTGCTCCCTTCACACTTCCCACGGTCATTGCTATGGTAAATGTCATTTCACACAGATAAATCAGTGTCTTTGCCCAGTCTGCATAACTTCCCGTAAACGATGGAAGTCCCGCATTGATAAAGGCATTGCACACAATAATGGCAAGTGCCATCGTGACTGCTTCCATTACGACGGATAAAAAGTATTTACAGTAAGTCACTACCGTATGGCTGACCATTCTGTTTCCGCCCATTGTGGAAAATGCAATGGCTCCAAGCGGCACAATAATCAGTATCTTTAAGAACCTGAAATACACCGTGTAAATGATAAAAAAGCCGCAGATAATGACAATAATCGACAACAATGCTGCCAGTATAAGCATTACCAGACTTTCTCCAAAACCAAGATTCTTAATGACATCCGCCTGTGTACTGTCAATGGTAAGCTGTACGGTTGTTCCTGCCGATAGCAGATTAACCAGATTTCCGATTGATGTGAAAAATGCCTTCATAATCGTGACATTGTTTGCCACGAACCACTCTGCAAGACCAAGTCTGATTAACATTCTCAGTATTGCCTCAAATCGCATCTCTTCCTTCACATCCACACTCTCCGAGCAGAAACCTATGACAAAGAACAAAACCACAAGGGAAGAACCAACCGCTACAAAGATTGGTTCAATTCCCTCAATGATTGCCCAGGGTCCGCCACCCTTAAAGCTTACCGGTGACTGCCCAAGCATTGAAAAAACAAGCGATATCTGGTTATTCCAGAAACCAAACACCATCTCAAGCAAAGCAAGGATTTTGTCACCAAGTTTGAATATATCCATACTTGTTACATCTCCTTCCTGTTGTTTTGGGGATTATCCCCTGTTCGTACCTCTATCTTAGAAACCTAAGAAAGTAAGTACAGTGGAAATACCTGCCATCATAACACCTGCCACAATACCCTTAAGGGCAGAGTTCATGGTGGATGAATCCTGCTGCTGGTATGCCTGTGCAAACTCCATGACATTCTTTGCAAGGATAATGACACCCACGGCACCGATTACCGCAATAACCAGTGTCTTAAGGTTTTCCAAAGGCTGTGTTACCGCAGAAGTACCGGTTGATGCCGCAAAGCAGGTGGTTGTCAGCTGGGACATCATCATTCCCACACCGCATAAAGCTGGTACTAATTTCTTCTTCATTCCTCTTAATCCCTTCATCTTGCTACCTCCATTCATATTGTTGTTAGTTGCTACTGCTACGTTTTCTCTCTTCATAATCAAAAATCTCCTTTTTGTTTGTTAGGTGCAGTGAGTAAGCCGGATAAAAAAAGATGAATAACATCTATCCGGCTTAAAACTCCCGAATAGATATCATTCATCCATTCTTATCTGCATTGTGTAATTGTTTCTATATCCAAACGGGATTGCTCCCGGTAATAAAGTTAAATCAGGCTTTTCCTGATATGGTATGCTATAACCACCTCCTTTAAGACGTGAAAAAGCATCAGACTTTCATGGCCTGATGCTTCACATTATAATTTATCTTTGTAATTTTCTAACTGATGAAATATCCCAAGTACATAGACGACATTACCCTCAATTCGAAAAATCAGAATATAGTCCATGTCCTTTACTACAGCTTCTTTATACCCTTTACTCTTGAGAAACGAATCTCTGCAATCTGCAAATTGATACGGATTATCCTCCAAACGGTCATACAACTGTTCAATACCGTCCAGCAAATGTCTCGCTGCCTGTTCATTCCTGAATTTATACAGAATATAATTTACCAGTTGTTCAAGTAATTCTTCTGTCCTTTCAGTAATAATAAGTCTATAAGCCATATTTTTCCCTCATAGAACCTAAAGAACTTCTTGCATCTTTTGTTCTTCCTTCTGTAATTTGCTGTTCAGATATCTCAAGCTCTCTATAAACATTAAGTCTACGCATCGTCTTTTCGTAGTTCTCCATGCTCATGATAACCATATCTCCATATCCGTTTTTGGTTATATAAATTGGTTCTTCCGCTTTGTGACACATTTCTGAAATTTCCGAGGTATTTTTTAAGTCTTTAATTGGAATAATCTGTGGCATAATATGCACCTCCTTAACTATGGGCTAATTATACCATTATTATCCCACTTTTTCAATCAGCTATTTGTGACAAATTTTTCCTTCATCGTTTCCACACTCACATCCGGATAAAAATACTGCATAATAACATCCTTTGTTATCTTTTTTGCAATTGCCTTACGCAATTCTTCCTTCTGCTCCTCCGAATAATCCCAGTGAAGCATTCGATTTGTGAGAGTATCTTCCCAATCAGGCTCTTTTCTTTTCTTATCCGTATTGACGGTCCCAACTTCCTCTGCCGGCTCCTGCGAATACTCCAGCTCATTATTCTGCGAACGGTTTAACTTCTCCTTCTCACTTTCCTCCTCAAGCTCAGAAAACCTCCTGCTTAATTCCAAATCTCCAAGCAGCATAAACTCATCATAGGAAAGATTGTCTATATAGATGTTCTCCCCCTTCTTCTGAAGCTTCTCGTAATGCTCCACAGCCTTCTTTGACAGAATCTCAAAAGGCGGACCGATCAGATTACTTTCCTTTGCAACCTGATGTTCATAAGGCTTTCCCTTACCGTCTGCGGTCTGGTTAAACATCGGATGATTAAACGGAACATACTTGTTATCGAGGATCGGGTCAAAGCCACGGATAAAGATAATACATTTCCTGTTATCCAGCTTTCTGACCTCATCCGGCGTGAATATCTCACGACCAAGCACATCATAATTCCTTGAGGAACTGCCCTGTCTGCCCTTGGTTTCTCCGCTTGACTTCTTATCAATCGTTCCTTTTCCCAGAAGTTCTGACACATATTTGTGGGTACTCTGCTCGTTACCTCCAAGATAAATGAAGGTATCGCAGTTGCCGGGAATTGTCTCCCATGTATCCTTAAACAGTGCCTTTAACTGGGCAAAGTTCTGAATGATGATAATGCTTGAAATCTCCCTGCTTCGCATGGTGGACAGTAATGAACAGTAGTCATCCGGCAATGCAATATTCGCGAACTCGTCTAACATAAAAGTCACATGAATCGGGAGTCTGCCGCCACAGTTAAAGTCTGCCTGATAATACAGCTCCTGAAATATCTGTGTGTATAACATACCGATAATAAAGTTGTAGGACTTATCACTGTCAGGAATGACACAAAACAGTGCGGTCTTGGTTTCCCCATCTCCGTTTACACCGATACCGATATCCGCAAGATTTAACTCATCCTTGGATAAAAGCCTTAACACCTGCTTATTTTCCAGAAAGGCAAGTCTTGAGTTGGCACTGATAATAATGGAACGGACTGTATCTCCTGCACCACGCATACACTTGTTGTACTGCTTTACTGCCGGATGATTTGCTCCAAGTGGCGAATTTTCTTCCAGAAACTTCATTCGCACATCAAGCCTTGATGGTTTCCCCTGCTCCGTAACTTCTGCCTCTCCAAGAAGCTTTAATACGGTTTCAAAGTTTCTCTTTCCCGGCTTTTCCTCCAGCCACACATAATAAAAGATTGCCTGTAAGAACAGCCCCTCCGCCTTCTCCCAGAACGGGTCCGAAGGAGTTGCACCCTTTGGTGTGGTATTACTGATAAGGTTGGTAATCAGCTTTACCACATCCGTTTCTTCCCTAATATAAGAAAACGGATTATAGCAGTCTGACTTATCCATTTCCAAGAGGTTGATAACCTTCACATTGTAGCCATTGTTCTTTAACATCTCCCCGCAGCTTCTTAGGATTTCTCCCTTCGGGTCAGTACATATAAAAGAACAGTTATGGGGCATCTGCATCAGGTTCGGCTTTACCTCATAGAAAGTCTTTCCTGCACCGGAACCACCACAGATTAAAATGTTTCCGTTAAGCTTCAGCCTTCTGAAATCAAGGGACATCTTCACATTCTGACTCAGGATTCGGTTGAAATTCTCATCCTTATCCATCAGAATCTTGTTTACCTTTGCCGGTGATTCTAACTTGGCTGTACCAAATTCCTTGCCGGGCATATAGTTTCTCTGACTGGTGTAATACATAACAACAGCCATAGCGTAGACTACTACAACTATGGCTATCATCTTAATCGTATTCTCATTGTAATAATTGGCAAAGGGAGCTTCACACACCTTACTGAACCTCTCCATAAAGTCCATCAGGTTGATTCCCTGCTCCCATGCCCCGCCTATCAGATATCCAAGATACCCGGCAAGAACTGCACCAAGTAATAAAAACACCATGGACGGTTTCTTTTTACTTGTCTGCATAGGCATCTACCTCTTCTTTGCTGTGGCAGATGTGGTTTTGGTATGGGCTGTCTTTGTTCTGGTTTCTGTCTTTGCCTGCGTTTTTTCATATCTTTCACGCACGGAAGCTTCCACCTTGTCATAATGCCTGTAAAGCTCATCCCCACGCTTTGTTTCTACCACACGGTTTTCCTCATCATACAGCTTGTAATCCTTACTGCTGTCGATGAAGGTAAGCATGGTCTTTCCACTGTGAATATCCATGATATTCTCTTTGTTAATCCATACATATCTTGCATTCTCTCCCCAGGTTCCTGGAACCCTTGTCTTGACTGCATGATCATTCTCTTTCACAATCAGGGTCTTGCTGATGGTAACATCCGAAAGATTGGTATTCTTGGATGCGGACACTGCCATCATTCGTTCTGCAAGGTTCTGATAACCCCTGATACGGTTGATAAAAGCATCCCTGTCCATAATTACCTTATGCTCTCCTGCTTTATTCTTCTCACCAAGCACACCGATTGTCTCAAGCTGCTTTAACACCGTTTCTGCCTGTGTACTGTCAATGCTGAAGTTTTCCTTTACTGCGTCCACACTGATACTCTGCTTCTCCATTGCAAACAGACCAACCTTTTCAATCAGTCCGTCCATTGCCGCACTGGCTCTCGCCCCTTCCGCAGTGTGGACTTTCTCGTTTCCCATCTTCTGGCTCTTCAGGAAATCCATCAGCTTTCCAAGCTGCTTTTCATCCCCGTTTTTCAAATAGTCATCAAATGTGGCAATACGACCAAAGCTTAACTTCTGAATCATCATATTCACTCTTGGCACAGCCTCTGTATGAAAGATGACCTCACTCAGTCCGTCTTTCTTATTCACATCCGGCAGCACCGAATAGAGAATACCGTACTTTTTCGCCATCTTCTCCACTTTCTTCATATCCTTGGTTTCAAACTGCAATACCTGCAAATCCCCGCCTTTCATAAGAAGCTTTCTCATGGAAGTCTTACCAAGTGACTTTTCATAATCAAGCATTCCTTTTAGAAAGTCGATTGCCTTCTGCATGGCACCGATACCGCCACTGCCTACTTTCATTGCAATCTCAATCCCATCATATGCGACACGGATAATCTGCACCGCTTCCTGAATCTCTTCTGCCATCTGACATCCTCCTCTCTTATAGTACTGGTTCTCGCAAAGAGCATCTTGGTGTGAAACTCTGGGATGATTCATTCTCTTCACGAGTTTCTTCCTCATGAGCTTTCTCATCCTCCGTTTCCTGCTCCCTTCTGCTCTCATTGACCTTTTCCTTAATCTCCTGTGCATCTGCTCTTCTGACCTGCTCCTCTGTCACATCCACGCCGTAAGCCGTAAGCACTTCTGCCAGACGGTTGATTGCCTTTTTCTCTTCGATACGGTACATCTCAATGGATACCAAAAGGTTTTCAATCTGACTTACCCATGGCGGCTTCATATCAATCATCTTTGCATACTGGTCCATTACCTTCTGTGATTCCTGTTCATCCTCACAATCAGCAATTTCATCAATCAACTTTCCGGTCAATGTCTTATCCCCACTGCGGAATGCAAACTGAACAACAAACTCTTTTTCCTTATCAGAAAAGCTATGCTTTGTCTTACACAGTTCACTTACTGTCTCACTTATAATCGTTAAACCCATAACTGCCTCCTAATAATCCATACTGTTTTCAAGCACCGCAATGTCGATGATCTCTTTCATCTTCTCTGCGGATACATTGTTATTGATAAGTTCCACAAGCTGACTTTCCGTAAGTCCTTTCTCAATGGCACTTCTTATCTGCACAAGCTGTGCAGGAACCAGATCCCCACTTGCAAGTAGCTTTACAATATCCTGTCTGGATTTCTTCATAAAGCCGAGCTTACCAAGAAGTCCTGTAAATGCTCCCTGATTGCCTTTTCTTATGGTTCTCTCCACCTGCACATGCTGCACAACTCTTCCGTTTGCATCCACAATAGGTAACTGGTAATACACAGGAATCTGATATGCTCCCTGTGGCAATGGTCTTTCGGCAAAGAAAGACTGTGCTGCTGTCGTATTATCAGCATTAAACGCAGGTTTGCTAACCGGCTCATCTTTTGCTGCCGTATTTGCTTCTGCTGTAGTTTCAGTTCCGGCTACCTGCTGTGATACAGCGTCACCCTCTTTTGATGTCGCCATGTTCACCAACTTATCCTCTAAGTCATTAATTCGATTCTGCATCCTCTCCACCTCCTTCTTCTTATCTTCAATCTGCTCACGAAGTCTTGCGATCGTGGATGTTGCCCTGCTCAATTCCTCCTGTTGACTATTCAGTGCTGCTTCACTATCGTTATATTTCCGAATCAGATTATCATGCACTTCCTTGTCATGCCTTGCCGTCTCAAATACAGAAAGTTTCTTATTCAACTCATCATATCGCTTTTCCTGATGATTGATTTTTGCAACCACCTCTTCAAGCTGTTTTACCAGTCCTTCTACATATTCCTTTTCCAATCCGGAATTTTGCAATTCCTCCTTGGATTTTTCCATATTAGCAAGAATACCTTCAAAGGCTTTCTGCATATGCTTGGCATTTTCGCCTTTATCCATAACAGACTGTATTGTCTCTATAGGTACACCCTTCTGATAAAACTCCAATGCTACCTGCATCTGACTCCCATCCAGACCATCACGCATAATAACTGCAATCACTTCGTCGGATAAACCCTCTCTCAAACATTTGGAATATATCTGCTTAAAGCGAACATCACCTTTCTTTTTCAGGTATAATTCAACCTCTTCAATCGTCAGACCATACTCCAAATCATCTGAAACAAGGTCAATGACATCTTTTTCATAACCTGTATCCCTAAGTCGTCTTAAATAGCCATTGCGGTCCGATACACTAATTTTTGTACGTTCCATACAAATCCTCCTATCTGCAAAAAAATAACAGCCTATCTTCGTGGCTGTCTTGTAATAATCTTGTCCTTATTCTGTTCTCTTTCTTCTGTGATTTCCTTTGCCTCGGGTTCTTCCTCTGATACCATATCCTTCCAGATAGCATTTCCAAGATTAAGCTCCTTCTTAGCTGCACTTTCCTTTTCACTGCAAAGTCTGACTTCCTCCTTAAAATGCTCCTGCAATCGTTTGATTTCTTCATAGTCATATCCTTCATCCGAAAGTATCTTTTCAAGCTCCATCCATCGGTTATGCTCTTCAATGAAGAACTCATCCCCACGCCGGTAATTGTTTTCTGCACCTTTTAGCAAATCCATCTCATCTGCCACATCAAACAGTTCCTTATATCGTTTTCTGGCACGATATACCTTACTCTTTTCAGCAGAGCTTTCCTTTCTTTTATCCGTCAGATTCACTACCGTAGCCGCAAGCTGCTCCATACTGTGAATATCGTGTCTGACCAGAAACAAATACTGTTTCTGAAGCTTTTCCATCTTCTTAATCTCATCCTTATATTTCCACACCTGAGAATATGGTTTCTTTTTCAGCTTTCCGATACGATAAAGCTTGGCATAATACTTCTTTTGTAATCCTGTCAGTCTTGTGCGTTTATACCTTCGCACATAGCATTTCACAATTTCGGGCTTAAACTCTTTACTTGACCGGTAAAAAGATAAATCCTCTTCTTCAATCCTCTGGCGAATCCGTTCCTCTGTGTAATCCTTGCCCAGAGATTTACATCTGCGGTACACTCCCATTCCGGGAGGCTTGACTGCAAAATGCTTACCAAACTTAAGCTCATAGCCTTTGTCTGATAAAAGCTCCGTAAAATCCTCAAAGTTGCCAGCCTGCAATATACAGGCATCCAGATCACGCATAATCATCTTGTCCCAGACAAATTTGCCGTGACGGTAATCGTTATGCGTCGTTTTATACTCAGTATGCTCTTTGTCATCATTACCGATTTCAATGGTAGACAAACCATATTCCTCACATAAGCGATTGGTTATAGGCTGAATATACTTTGCCCAGTCACCCTTTTCATAACGGTATTTCC
Source organism: Roseburia sp. 831b (assembly GCF_001940165.2). Classification (NCBI taxonomy): domain Bacteria; kingdom Bacillati; phylum Bacillota; class Clostridia; order Lachnospirales; family Lachnospiraceae; genus Roseburia; species Roseburia sp. 831b. Next base: position 1,456,314 of record NZ_CP135162.1, read on the forward strand.
TGCCATCCACAAAACTTACACTGTTGAATACAATATGTGAATGAACATGATCCGTATTGTCATGAATACAGTAAACAGCCTCATACTCTTTTCCAAGATATTCTGCTACAAACTTCTGCGTTATCTCAAAGGCAACATCAGGAGTAACCTCCCCTTCCTTAAATGACAGAATGAGATGATACCCCTGACGCTTATCAACCTTATTAAATTCCTTCTTTGTCTCAATCATCTGCTTATATGCCGTATCCGGCTGACAGTTCATACCACCGATAAGCCTTCCGCTCTGCGTTTTCTCCGGATTCATAACATACTCAAGTGCCTGCTTCAAATGCTTACCCGGATATCCCTTACCACAATCCTTCATATAAAGAATCTTACTGATTGCCAAGTATCTCCACCACCTTTGCAACAGCCATATTCAGCTTACGCATATATGCCACAAGTCTTTCCTTATCATTCTCGGAATACAGTCCGGCATTATTGTGATAGGTGATTTGGTTAATATTGACACCGATACGGTTTACCTCATTGATCAAATCTCGAAGAAGCTGCCTCACTTCAGGGTAATCATTTGGCTTTTGTGAAATCATTAATCGCAAATATTCCGATTCCGACATATTGGCTGCTTTTGCCTTTTTCTCTAAAAGTTTTGCATCCCTTGTGCTTAACCGAAATTTTTTAGTGAGCGACAATCCATTATCTGACATACCATCACCTGCTCCTTCCACTTATGGCCGGCTGTTTTATCTCCGACACAAGATTTTCAACAGAAGGACCGATACCCTGCTCATTTAAGTTCTGTATGAACTGATTTGCCAATTTCTCGGCAAGCTTATCAATACCGGCACGATACATAGTCTGGTCAAAAAGCTTATCCAATACCGCTTCTTCCTCTTTTAAGCTTTCGTATTTACTCTGCCTATTAGAGAAATCAATCATATCTTTAGGTTCCTGCCTTGCCGCATCCATCTCAAGTATCTGCTCATAATTCCATTCGCACACAGCATCAATCAAATCATCCACTGAATAATCATCCCATACAATCTCACCGGGAACCTCATCCAAATCGCCACGATAAAGTCTGCCCTCTGCATAACCTACCGTGTAATCATGGTCTTTCATATAACGAAGAAGCATCTCTGCCTCTTTATCCGTCATTACAATAGAACTTCCAACCTTCCCTGTGACAGCCAGTAAATCTTCCGGCTGACTAATCTCTGTGATGTCATTAACTTCTATTCCCATCGCTGCAACCACACCTCCTTATCCGTGTTTTAAGAATCTTTTCGTTTACCTTAAGGGAGAAAGCTTATCTTCGATAACCTTTGCTAGATACGCCCATTGTACCCACAAGCTCCAATGTGCATCTAGTTAGGGGGAAAATCCCCCTAAAACCCTCTGAAATATCATAGTATGTCGATTTTTCCGACATATAATAGAAATCTATGTCGATTTTTCCAAATGAATTTTTTAATTTATGTCAAATTTTCCGACATATTTTTGGATAATATTTCTTCCTGCATCATCTAAGAATAATTACTCGACATATATTTCCGACATAAAATTTTAATCCATGTCAAAATTTCCAAATGAATTTTTCAATCTGTGTCAAAATTTCCGACATACCACTTTTTTCTCTTTCAAATTATCTAAATAGTTTTTCTTCGCTGCCACCAGCCATTCATTGTAATCCTTATACCCTTCGGGCGGCGGACAATCCTCAACTTCATAACCCATGCCATAGTATTTCTCCATTAGCTGGGCAGCCGCCTTTCTTCCCGGTTCATCCCCATCCAGACAAAACTTAATGGAAGTAATCTGCGGATGTTCCTTAATGAATGTGACAAGTGGAGCATCTGCAAGCATCCCAAGTGCCAGCTTGTTTGTCTCATAATCAGAGAAAATGTCCACATAACTCATCAGGTCGATTGCACCTTCAAACACTATAAGTTCCAAACTCTCGTCATTGACCACATTAAATCCATACTCTTTGTCATTGCCTGCCACATCGCACTTAAATGGCTTTCCCTCCTTATCAAACACACCTCTCATGCTTGCAAATCTAGTAACACCATTCTTGTCATTCCCCTTAAATACAATGTTGTGGTAATGCCTGCTCTCATAAATAAGTCCCTGCGACACAAAGTAGTCGATAACCTCTTTGCTGATGCCCCGTTCTTCCTTCAGATAGGAATACAAAAAACTGTTATCCGGCGAAGGTACGGGTAATACAAAAGGCTTTGGTTCCTGTTTTTTCTTTGCCTCAACCTGATATTTAAGCTCCGGCTTTCTTCCGGTATCTTCAATCCGGCGATACCCTGCAAAATCAAGCAGCCACCATACCGCCTCTTTTACCTCCATCCCACAGAATACCCGTAGGAAATCAATCTGCGAACCGCCATTCTCACCCTTATCATACTGTCTCGACCATCGGAACCAGTGGCTCTTATCATAGATTCGTATGGAATCCATTTCCTTAAGAGTGTGATAATGACCAACTCTTTTTACCGTATATCCCAGATAGGATGCTACTGCCGTTAAGTCAACACTTTTGGCAATGGCAAGCTCTTCCTCTGTAAATCTTTCGTTCATCATTACCTTCCTTTCCCTCTCTCCGCCACAAGACTATTGTTAAAGCTGAAGTTCTTATAATCTGTCGAGTAGGTAATATTCGGATTGTCAATCAGTCCTTTTTCCTTGAAACTGAAAAACTCCCTGTTATCACCACCAACAATCACATGGTCAACTAATTGAATCCCAACCATTGAACATACTGCATTCATCCGGTCCGTTATCATGGTATCCATCTTACTGGGAAGCAGGTTCCCGCTTGGATGTGAATGAATCAGCATAATACTTGCAGCATTGGAAAGGATGCTTGATTTCAGGATTTCCCTTGGATGCACTAAAGCTTCATTCAATGAGCCAATGCTTGCAAAAGTCACATTGATAGGTTTTAAATCTGATTGCAGATTTACTACACAGACAACTTCCCTGTCCATATCGCATAGAAGTTCTCCAATGGTAGCTGCTGCTTCATAGGGATTCTGCAAAGGAAGCTCCGAATAAAGGGGAGCCTCCTTCACAAGCTTCACTCTTACCACATCAAGCTTAAAGGCATCATCTGCATCCGTCACAAGTGTTTTCTCTTCTTTCATCTGCATCCTCCTTTATCTCAACCTGTATCATGAAGTCTCCATCCCAGACATTTATAAGAGCAATCAGTTCCTTTACGGTCATTTCCTGCTCCATAAGCTTCCTCCTATCTGGACTTTCCTGTATCGTAGATAAGCTGTGCTTCCGCAACGATACCATCAAGACGCTTGTTCGGTGTGTCCGTTGCAAGTGTAAGTCTTCTCGCATCCTTATCATAATGATACACTTGATTGGATAAACGTTCCTCCAATGCCACCTGATCCATGTTGATTTCATTTACCATCGCTGCAAGCTCATAAGGATCACCCATATCCGTAGATACTGCGATGCACTCATGCACAGAGGATGGTAAGATATAAAGGTCTGTTTCGAGTCTCTCAGCAAGCTTATGGAGATTGTCCTCATAAAGCATGGAAGCAGCACCGTTGATTCCTCTGTCGTTACTGATAACCCACATCATCTTATCCTCCGGAATCTCGCCAATCATCATCTCTGCGATCTCCATAGGCATACCATCAGCAATGAACATTTCCTTCATCACATCATTCATGGATTTTACAGTAGGCGGCAAAATTCTTCTGGTATTCTCTACGGCACACTTGAATAACTGCTCCTCTGTCATTCCAAGCTGATTTGCAAGGCTGTTTTTCACCACAGAACTCTGGATGCCCTTCTCATCCAAATTCACTACCCAGCGATAGATAATGGATAAGTCCTGAAACTCTCTGTGTGGCATATCTCTTAACATATCTTCATTCTGCAGCGTATTGACAACCTGAAACACTATGTTGTCCTTTGCACTTTCAAAATCAAGTTTTCCTACCTCCGGAACTCTGTCAAATGCCTTTTCCATGGTCTTTGCTGCACTCTGCAATACCTCCTGCAGATTCTCCGTATTAAGATAATGCTCGTACATGTCATTGATATAAATGGTAGGCGATACATTTCTGCCTGCCTCATTACTTACCATTGTAAGTCCATCCAGATTCTTGTTTACCTTAGTCACCGGCTCTACACGAAGAGCCATGTCCTGAAACTGTGGCGGTAAATAATCCTTAAACTTCTCTGCCACTACTTCCTTAAAAATCTCGTAATTCATCATATAAATTGTTCCTCCTTAATCCAAATTGTCAAATAAGAGCCCTTCATCGTCTGGGTCCTCATATACTTTTCTTTCTGTTTCATATCCGGGATCATCTTCCAGATGGATAACCACCTTCTTTTTGAAGGGGCATTCCCTGCATGCCACCGGGCACAGGACTTCTAATGGCACAGATAATACTTCTGCCACTTTTTTCAATTTCTCAAGGTCCGGGAAACCTTCGTCCCGTTCAAATGCTTCGATGATTCTTGCTCCATCGCAGCCGAAACCACATCTTCTTCCCAGTTCCTCCCGGCTGAAACCTCTCCTCTCCCGATATTCTTTGATTGCTTCACCAATCAAATGCTCTCACCTCCAGTTTGTAAAACAAAATGAGGTGCAAGCACATACGGCCTACACCTCATAAAGATGATACTTATTCAGTTACTTCATCGTCTTCCTTCTTTTTCCAAAGGAAAGCTCCTACACCTGCTAACAGTGCAGTTAAACCAAGTCCTGCCCAGAGCCAAGGATTGAAATTATCCCCGGTCTGTGGAAGCTTAGGTTCTGTAGGCTTGTTAGTGAGTGATAAAGTATATTCCACACACTCAGGTGCGTCATCATCATACTGTAACACTACCTCATGGACTGTTTCATCGAGAATATACCCTTCTGCTGCTTTTGTCTCTACAACAAAGTAATGGATATCTTCCTTGAAGCTGCCATCCTCATTGTAAATGCAGATAGGAAGTTCCTTGGATTCTGCATGACCATCTTTGTCAGTTACAACAGTTTCAATGACCTTGCCATCCTTATCACGGATTTCAAATTCAACTCCTGCAATAGGCTTCTTGGTCACTTCATCTGTTTTTTCGATGATAATCTTACCAACTGCATACTCATCCTTCATTGTTACCTTCTGGATTTCTTCTGTCTCTGCCACTTCAAATTCCACATCGTTTGCAATCTTGTAGCCATAAGGCGCTGTCTCTTCACGAAGGATATACTTTCCTGCCGGAAGTCTCTCGATAAGGTGTGACTTTCCTGCCTCGGAAGTCCAGCTCTCGATAGCCGTTCCTTCTGAATCAATGATAGAAAGCTTTGCACCTGCAAGCTCCTTCTCACCTGTGATGTCAGTCTTTGAAAATTCTACTTTGATAGGTGTGTTTTCAAACTCTGCCTCAAACTCGATAACAGCAACACCTTCCTGGTATTCTGCCTCCACATCAAATACTTCATCGGACTTCACATATCCCTTTGGAGCTTCAATCTCCTTCACATAGTAGTTTCCAAGTGGAAGGTCGGAGATAAATGTTGCTGTGCCATCCTCGCCTGTTACAGCCTTTTCAATCAGCGTATCAGCCTTAACGATGACTCTGCCATCCACATCCACGATATCCTCTTTCGCATACAATCCGAAGATTGCACCGGAAAGCAATTCATCTGTCTCAGAATCTTTCTTGATAACCGAAATCTCTACCTTCTGTCTTTCGTTTGTTACATCCATACCTGCATATACAATCTCTGTATTCTGGTCGATATAGGAAAGATCGGCTTCGATTGGTGTACTGTCAAGGACAAAACCTTCCAGAGTCTCTGTCTCCACAAGATAGTATTTACCAAGCGGAAGGTCTGAAATCATTGCAATTCCATCATCATTTGTAACGATGGTTGCCACAAGTTCATCTGCCTCATAGTAAACAGTATCCAATCCATCAGGACTTACAATGTCCTCTCTTGCATATACCTCAAAAGTAACACCTGCAAGTGACTTCTTGAAATAATCAAATATGAAATCGTACCAGTGACCTTTTACAAGGTTAATGTCTGTAAGGAACTCACCATCCTTATTGATAATGATTGTTCCGGTAGGCACTTCATCCTTCATAACAACACTCTGGATTTCTTCTGTATCTGCTACAGTAAATTCTATATCTGTTGCCTTGAGATATCCGTATGGAGCAAACTCTTCACGAAGGATATAAGTTTCTCCCACATGAAGTCTTTGAATTACATGTGCTTCTCCTGCCTCAGATGTCCATGTCTCGATTACATTCCCATCCTTGTCAATGACAGAAAGTGTAGCACCGGAAAGCTCTGCACCACTTGTGATATCTTCCTTTGTAAATTCTAAGGTTGTAGGGAAGTTATGGTAGATTGCAGTATCCGTACTATACTTGATATCCTGTCCCTTATAAGTTGCATCAAACTCTACAATTTCATCAGAAGAAGCATAACCAAGAGGTGCCTTGATTTCCTTTGCATAGTAATTACCAAGAGGATAATCCTTCACAAAGAAAATATCTCCGTTTTCATCAGAAACAGCTACCTCAAGCAGGGTATCTTTCTCTACGATTACATCGCCATCCACATTTTCGATATCCTCAGATGCATATAAACCAAACTCTGCACCTGCAATACCTTTTCCGGTTTCTCCATCCAGTTTATCAATGGATAAGTCAACCTTCTGTCTTTCATTTGCAAATGTCATGCTCTCCTTAATTACCGGAGTCTTATCATCCACATAGACAAAAGTGACAACCTGCTCTTCCTTGTTCAGTACATAACCGTAAGGAGCTTCCACTTCCACTACTCTGTACTTTCCAAGAGGTAGGTCAGATACTACAGCTTTTCCATTGTCATCCGTAACAACAGTTGCTACCAGCTCACCGTTACTGTAATACTTTGTTCTGTTTCCGTCAGCATCGCACTGCATGTCAGCAGTATAAATGTCCTCCGCAGCATAAACCTCAAACTTTGCACCGGAAAGGCTGCCTTCCTTATAGACAAATTCCTTATCTTCGGAATCCGCAAACAGACCTCCCTTATAGGCATCCAAAACTTCGCCCTTTTTCTCAATGATAAGCTCACCAACCGCAGCAGCATCTTCATACTCTACTGTGATGATTGCTTCGTAAGTATCAGGGTCAACCTCATAGAAAGTATCTGTATCAACCTTTACTTCCACATAGTTGTCATTCAGTACATAACCGAAAGGGGCTGCAACCTCTTCAATACGATAATTGCCAAGAGGTAATACATCCGGCAGAATCAGATCGCCGTCTTCATCCGTGAAGAATGAAGTATGCACTTTCTTTGACGGATAAGTGGTAATCATCTCCACATACTCATTGGTATCCATATTGAAAATCTTAAACTCCGTATTCGGAATAAGAACTGTCTGCTTTGTATCAGCATCCTTCTTAATCACACGAAGCTTTGCGGTAAATTCCCTGTCGATGAACACTCTCCATACCTGTGGCTCTGTCGGATGGTTTTCTACAATCTTAACCTCAAACGGCTTGATAGTTTCCATGTTGTGAGGTGTTGTAGATTCAACCACCACATAGGTTCCGTAAGGAATTGCAATGGATACTGCATGACCTTTTTCATCAGTGAAAATCTCTGTCTTGCCATCATTGCCGATAACTACCGGTGTTGCCTTGTCAAAATCATAGCTTCCGTCTTTCTTTACAGGTAAAGAAGATTTCAAATATGCTGTAAATCCTGCTCCTGCAAGAAGTGGTGCTTCTGTATCATCCCCATTATCAGAAACCTTGATAAGCTGGAACGGCTGCTTGATTACCTGCTCTTTTGAAGTTGCACTTCTTAAAACCTGTGGAATCAAATCGCCTTCATAATCACAAACCACATCATGCTCCTCTTCATCCAGAAGATAGCCTTCAGATGGTGTGATTTCTTTCACATAGTATTTTCCAAGATAGAGATTATCAACGGAACACTTACCTTCTGCATCTGTAGTAAGTGTTGCCACGAGATCATTTTTCTTAAAAACAACCCCTGTTGCTCCATCAGGATGTGAAATGTTCTCACGGGCATATAAACCATATACAGCACCTTCAAGTGTTGCATCTCCCTGTGGAACTGCTTTTCCGGTTTCTTTATCTACCTTCTGAATCTGAATCTTTGCTGTTGTTCTGTCATTTACAAAGGTATGGGAAAATGCTGCCTTTGCAGTTGTTTCAGACAGATAGTTGAAAGTAAACTCATACACATCAGATGAATTTCTCTGATATCCGTAAGGAGCCTTTGTTTCCGAGATATAATATCCGTTAGCAATCGGCAAATCTACTGTATAAGCTGCCTTTCCGTCCTCTCCTGTTGTTACAGTCTGTAAAGCTGTTCCCTTTGTTACGATAACCTGACCTGCATAGTTTTTGATGTCATTTCCTGCATACATGGTGTACTGACCGCCATCAAGTACATTTGCTGTGTCAGAGTCTTTCTTGATTACGGATACTTCCGCTTTCTGTCTCTCATTGTAAACAGTTGTAGCCTCATACTGGACTGTCACCGTCTGGTCCTTATACTCCACATTTACTGTCTGTGGTGTCGGATTGATGGTATATCCGTTGATGCTCTTAATCTCTGTTACAACATAAGTTCCGAGATGAAGGTCTGTGAGAACCACCTGACCATCACTTCCGGTTGTAAGGCTTTCTGCAACAACATCACCCTTGTTGTAAACCTTGGTTCCGTCTGCCTTATAGATATCTGCTCCTGCTGTTACCTTAAAGGTTGCTCCCGGCAGCTTTTTCTTTTCATAAGTGAAGTTGCTGCCATTCCATCCGGCAAGGACTTCGCCTTCCTTATAGATTGTGATTGCTCCAAGCTGCTCCTTGTCTGTTGCGGTAAAAGAAGTTGTCTGACCTGCCTTGACGGTAAGTGTGTGTACCTTATTGCTTAACACATACCCCTTCGGAGCCTGAATCTCTTTTACATAATAAGTTCCTGCTACAAGAGCCTTGGACTTTGCTGTTCCGTCATTTCCGGTTGTAATGGTATCTACTTTATTGGTACATGCACTGTCGGTATAAATACCATACTTGGCACCGGAAAGCTTCACACCACTTTCTTCATCCTGCTTCGTGAGCTTGCCATAGCCGATATTCTCTGTCTTGACCTTGATATAGGCAGAAATCGGGTCTGCACTTGGTCTTTCAGAAACAAATTCCTGATCCCCGGCATTTCCGGTAAGCCAGAATACACAGCTTGATGTGGTATCCACTGCACCAATGGTTGACTTAAACGTACCAAGTGTGGCTGTTGTATTGACATTCTTTGTATAGACTGTCATGGAATTGCCATTCTTTGATACGCTGAATCCGTCAATGGAAAAATCAAAGTTACCAAGAACCCCGTTTGTATCCTTAAAAGTATGCTCAAATCTCTGATTCGTCTCATTCCACTTTAACTCAATGGTATCTGCACCACTCTTGGTAGCACTTGCAAAGCTTGGTCTTGTAGCATTGTATGAAGCACTGATATTGTTTCTCAGTGTCTCATAATACGAATAAGAAGCTGATGCATCCGGTGCACAGTCACATAACTTCTTTGCTGCTGAATCTCCACTTGAAGTACCGTAAATGTTATTTACAATAATCCAGACCATAGCCTGTGTTGCAATAAACTTGTCACGCTGATCATTCGTAGGTGCCTTTGCTTCCGTTGTGGAATAACCATAGTACATACAATAAGCAAGAAGTTTTTCCTGCGATGCGGAAAGACTTGTATTCGGGTTACTGTCACTGTTCATAAGCTGTCCGCCTTTTGCTGACAGTCCAAAGTTCATACAGTATGCCGAATGACCGTCAATCATTGCATAAAGAATTCCGCCTGTATGCTTACTGTTAAACTCACTGATTACACCGTGATCCTTTGCCGATGCAGTCCAGAATGCAATGTTTGCACTTGGACTTGCTGCAAATGCGGTTGTTCCATTGGAAAACAGTGTAGTGAATACGGTAAGCATTGCAAGAAAACCTGCCATAATTCGTTTAATTTTCTGTTTCACTATACATTCCTCCTTAAAAAATGGCACAAAAATAGCAGGTCATTTTCATGGCCTGCTATTTTCGTATTTATTGAATTGTTATTATCTGAGACATCGGAACTCATAGAAGTCAGTTCCACCTGTGTTATGAACCCCTGCATATACGATATTAAATACCGGACTGTTTTCCAGTAACAGCATGTCTGCTATGTAAGTTGCGATTGCATCCTCACTTCGCAGTGGCTGTCCTGAAGTAGTGCCTGCCGTATTCAGGTCTGTTTCAACAAATACACTGTAGTAGCTGTTTTCCAGACCATCATATGGATAATACTCATTGTATTCTTCCTGAGTAATCCTGCCCTCAGCCAGAGCATTTGCAAGGTTGTCCTGCGTAGTAATCATACCGCCAGCCTGACATTTTGCGATTGCCTTTGCCACTACCGAATCCGGGCTGTATTCCTTTACTTCCGGTACCGGCTCTGGTTCAGGTTCCGGAGTCTTTTCCGGTTCCTGCTTCGGTTTCTCCGTGGCAGCCGGTTCCTGCTTTGGTTTTTCTTCTTTTGGGCTTTCCGTAGGTTTGGAACTCTCTTCCTGCTTCGGTGTTTCTTTTTCACTGCTTTCCTCTGCAACTTCCTTTTTATCTGTTGCATCCTCCTCAGTTACTTTCTCGTAAGCAGTAGTTGTTTCTTCCTCTTCCACGGTGATTTCCTCTTTAGGAGTTTCCGTGGTAACTGCCTCTGTGTCATTCTCTGTCTCAGTATTTTCATAACCAGACTTTGTGTCAGTTGCCACTTCCTTTGTGGACCCACAGCCGGTTACAGATAAAATCATTACGGATAAAAGAAACATAAGTAATTTCTTCATAATCGTCACCCATCCCTTTCCGTAAGAGGGATAGGCTGTTGTGTCCGTGCCTGTCCACTCTTACTGTGAACAATCCTTATAGGTACACGGGACACTTAACTGGGACTGTCCCGTACTCTGTGCATCTTAATCTCCTTCCATTATACTGCAAAATTCTTCATTCTGAAGAAATACTGCATCAGTCTTCGGTTCTTACGATAGTTCGCAAAAGTATTCATCATAATGCTCTCCTCCCTTCATTCTATGGTGTACCTGCCCTGACAAAGGCAAGAAACACTCTTCCTACAAGTCCAAACAGCAAGAGGAATATCTTTGTCACATTCAGGACTAATTGCAATACATGAAGTAAAATCCATGCGATTGCTTTCAATATCGTTACTAATATGTTGCCTAATCCGGCAAAGAATCTTCCTACCATAGCTATTCCTCCGTTTCTTCGTCTTCTCCCCAAAGACTTGCCATATCTGCAACTATAGGGTTAATTGCATCTTTCGTATCAGTTTTTTCCTCTATCGGCTCCTGAGACTGTTTCTGATACATCTGTTGATTGTTATTTTGCGAATTTGCTACTGCATGAGCCAGTATTGCAATGACTTCTCTTTGTACTGCTATCATTACTTCACTGACCACATCCTGCTTTAGTTTTTCTAAATCAGATGCTTTTATCTGCTTTTCATCCTTAATATGCTCCATAGTTGCTGTCTGAGTTAAATCCTCTTGGTTTAGCGACTTACTATAGAACTCAATCGCGTCAATAATAAACTGATTACGGGACTTATAGATATCTAAATTCAAATCGTTTAAAATCTTATGAACATATACATGTTGCGGGTTATTGACACTACATCTGACATTGTGATAATTACCTGCATCTTTTTCTTTCATTATTATCACCCCTTCCGGTTCATAAGCATCAGCTTACCAAGAAATTCAAATCCTTTGGCATTTGCATGAATATCTTCCAAATAGTTGATATTTTTCTGATTTCGTTTTCCAAAAAGCCTCATAACCGTAGCACCGCCACCAACAAATAGAATAGGAATTGCATTGATGTTATACCCCAGGGAAATCAGCTTTTGATATACTCCCTCGGCAAACAGCTCCAATTCTGATTGCAAGATTCGAATATATCTGTCATCCAGCTCATCGTTCCTTCCGGTCTTCATAAATTCCACAATATCACTTTCATCAAGTTTACCGGATGCATTTCTTACACATTTATCGTTAATCCGATTGATGCATCTGATTAAACCTTCATCCTGCGTATCGCAATGAGATTCATCCGGCTTACAATTTACAATAGGCATAATATCTATGGTCCATGACCCAACATCAACCACCAGATGCTTTCTTGCATTCTGTGGTAATCTATCTGCTACTGCTGCATAACATTGCGGAAATACTACAACCCGCACAATGTTTACACTGTATTCCTCTTTTTCATATTTGAAATAGAGTTGCTTTCTCTTTGATAGGTATGATATAAAATCTGACTTTTCTTTTGCAAACTTAGTGATAGGCAATCCTACCGCTAATATCACACTGGCATTATGCTTTCCTCTTCTTTTAAGCTCCTTTGCCATTGCTGCCAAAGTCAGTAAGTAATAATTCTCGTCACCTACCTTATTTTCATTTACCTCTAATCGCTCACAACCTATCTTGTAAAACTTACCTGCAAACTCTAATGTATCATCAAATAAAGCAGGTTCTGATGTCACATTGACACCGGAAGTAAAGATGGTAGATACTGTTTTCATGTTCATCCAGCCATGATCGATACCAATTACTTCAACATTATTCATTTGTTCGTTCCTCCTATTCTGATCTATTTTCTTTCAACTCATCAAGAATCTTTCTCATACAAAATCCAAAACATGTTCCAACATCATTTCCATAAGGACACTCTTTTCCAGTCTCTGTCAGGCATCCTTTTCTTATCCTCATTGCTTGTAGACTTGAATGTTCGTTCCTCTCTGTTTCTTCCAGATAACACCGAAAATTTGAATCACATTTGTCTGTTTTATAATACATGCAGTAAGTACAATCATGTTTGTCCCGGTATTGTTGTAAAAGAATTTTTCTCGTACTCTTCATCTATTTGCACATCCTCTCTAAAAAATTTCTCATAAACCAACTCATCATATTTTTGATTTAATCTGCCAACAGAGCGGATGAAACAAAGGTAAAAGAATACTATTATGATTATTCCTAGTGCAATCAATATCTTAACCATTCATTGCACCTTCTTTCGTCACCGGTACTGTTTGTTCCGGTATCTTTTTTCTTATATTGACCAAGTCAGCTTTCATGTTCGCTCCTCCTACAAAAAAGCAGGACCAAGAAGCTACATTCAAGCTAACTTAGTCCTGCTTATTAACAGTAACAAATAAGGTGGAACCAAATTAGCAATCGCCCCCCAATAAAGGGGCATAACATACTTTACTAATCTAGTCCCACCTTGTATAATGAAAAAAGTTACATCTCCTTTCCAGCACATTTTATCTTTTGTGCTAATTCAGTTGTATCTTGCGCAAAATACTAGCCTTTTCTTGGTCAATGAAATAGGACTAGAACACCGCAAACCCTTGATTTTACTGGATTTCCTTGTGTTGTTCCCATTATAACTCGTGAACATCCCTTGCACAATTCCGCCTGTTAATTCTAACAATGCAGGATCTGTCACCTCAAACATGATTCCTTTGTTTTCCTCATTCTCGCTGTAATCGATTTTTTCAATCTCTATTTCATAAGATTTATTTTCTCCTGTAATACCGGAAATCACGTATGCCTTTCCGTATGAAATTTCCTGTTTATATCCAACTTCCATGTACTGGCTTTCGCCAAGCGTGGTGATATCTTTTTCTAACACACCATGAATTCCTATTTTTTCATTCTTGGAAACGGTTCCAAGACGGGCACTGCTCGCATAATCTATCACACCGCTAAGTTCTCCCGGTGTTCCGTTTTTCCCCTTTTTAATGCCGACAATGTTGGTCTTGTAAATCCAGCCATCCTCGATATCCATAAGAAGTCCCGTGTCCGCATCACTGACTCCATGCCCAAGTGCTGCATACTCTCCGGATTCCTTGGCATATGTCAGGGTTCCAACCCCTGCGAGGTCATCTCTTACCCAGATTCCAAGCATATAAGCATTTTCGCTCACACGGACAGGTTCTACCTCCACCTGAATCGTCTCCCCATTCCGCAAAATATCTAATGTCTCCTTATGCTCTCCACACTCATTGATTCTTTGAATCAGTTCCTCCTTCGAATTGACCTTTCGACCATTTACTGCAAGGATGTAATCCCCCTCTTTTACCAGATGCTTCGATGGATTTTGTGCAATTCCATCTGATGTATTAATTTCTCCTGTTCCAATCACCATAACACCCTGCGTCTCAACATAAATGCCAATCGGACTGCCACCTGTATATACCATCTGGTCATCCACCAAGGTAACCTCTACATCTTTTACCGGGACAATGCCAAATAATTTACAGGTTACCGTATAATGTGCCGGATTCTCATTTTTTACCTGCGAAACCGTTTTCGAGATATGTTCGAACACCTCTGCCTGCTCCTGTTTTAATACAACACTTACCGGCACTCCAAACTGATAGGATGCTTTCTCCCCTACCGGTACATACATTTTGTCCGGTATTGCCTGTTCAAATGTAATCACGGCGAAAAGAGCCACCAGAAAAATTCCTGCTTTTCCTAATAAATATATCGTTTTTTGAAAGTTCTTTCGCATACGAATCTCCCATCCCACGCAGCTTTTGTGCCTTCTAATTCTATGGGCTGGCACAAATCCTGTGTGTGAAAAATTTAAAAAAAGAAGATACTTCTCTTGTATCTTCTTTTAGTATGCGTTAAATTTTCATTTTTAAAACAGAGGATTCCCTTACTTTTTCGACTGTGCAAGTTCTTTCATTTCCCTTGCGCTGTCTCTTACCGTATCGGTGATTTCGACACCGCCGAGCATCCTTGCAAGTTCTTCTACGCTCTCAACCTCCGATAACCAGCGGATATTTGAAACCGTCGTCTGATTCTTGACCTCTTTTTCAATCAGATAGTGGCTGTCTGCCATCGCCGCAATCTGTGGCAGATGTGTGATGCAGATAATCTGATGGCGCTTTGCGATGACATTCATTTTCTCCGATACCATCTGCGCCGTTCTTCCACTGATTCCACTGTCAATCTCATCAAAAATCAGTGTCTCAATCTCATCGCTCTCCGCAAGTACTGTCTTAATGGCAAGCATGATTCTGGATAATTCACCACCGGATGCAACTTTTCCAAGCGGTTTTACCGGTTCACCCGGGTTCGTGGAAATCAAAAATTCGGCATCATCGATTCCATTTGCTGTAAAAGATGGCGTACGGTCAAACTTCATCTCAAATGCAACGTCTAAGAAATTCAAATCATTGAGTGCCTGTTTGATCTGTGCCACCAGTGTCTTTGCATTCTTTTTTCGGATATCCGAGACTTTTTCACTGATTTTTTCCAGCTCCTGCTTATCCTCCTCGTATGCCTGTCTTAATTTTGCAAGATAAGCATCATAATCCTTAAGCTTCATTAGTTTTTGCTGTTTTTCTTCTAAGGATTCTAAGATGGCGGCAATATCTTTTCCATATTTTGCCTTTAAATGATTCAGTTCATCGAGACGGCGCTCCATCGCGCGAAATGTCTCGTCATCAAACTGTGTATCTTCTTTGTAATCCGCGATTTCACGATTGAAGTCATTCAAAAGATTGTCAATTTCACCGAGCTGCTCTTCAAAACCGGCAATTCTTTCATCATAAGAAGAGGCACTTTGCAATTCCTTTAATGCTCTTCCTATCAAATCGGAGGCAGAATCCAGGTTGCCGCCCGTATAACCGTATGCACCGGAAAGGGCATCCATAATCTTTTTCCCATTTAAGAAACGCTTGTATTCCTCTTCTAACTGCTCATCTTCCCCTACTGTCAGATTTGCATCTTCAATCTCTTTGATTTCGTACTCTAAAAAAGAGACCTCACGAAGACGTTCCTCCTCGTCTACCACCGAATCATTCAGCTCTGACTCCACCTTCTTAAACTTCTGGTAAGTCTGGGCTAACTTTTCCTTTGGCTTTTGCAATTCATTTTTCGCATAGGAATCAAGAATTTCAAGATGTTTCTTTTTCGATAACAAAGACTGGTGTTCGTGCTGTCCGTGAATATCAATCAGTAACGCAGCCACCTCACGCACCTTTGAGGTTGGAACCGTCTCTGAATTAATCTTTGCAACACTTCTACCATTTGTGATTTTGCGGCTGATAATGACAAGATCGTCCTCAGCCTCAACTCCGAGTTCTCTTAATTTCTGTTTCTGCGATTCATTTTCCACGCGAAACACCAGTTCAACCAGTGCGTACTCCGCATTTTCACGTAGCATCTCTTTTTGAACTTTCTCCCCAAGTGCAAGATTGATGGAGCCTATGATGATGGATTTACCGGCACCCGTCTCACCGGACAAGATATTTAACCCATCCATAAACTCTACCTCGGACTCCTCAATCAGTGCAAGATTTTTTACGTGCAGATTCTGTAACATGATTCACCAAGCCTTTCTGCTGCCTGTCCCTCATGAGAGACAGACACTCATTGATACGTGAAAAAATATCACACAACTCTCCCAATTTGTGTGTTCTACTCGTCAATTACTTTGCGTAATCTTGACATAATCGATACCGTATCATCTACACTTCTTACCGCGCACATAATTGTATCATCTCCGGCAATACATCCTACAATTTCATGAAGCTGCATTGCGTCAAGTGCGGCTGCAACCGCCATCGCCATTCCGGCAAACGTCTTGATTACCAAAATATTCTGTGCCATATCCATGGAAACAAATCCAGCCTTAAAAACATGCACAAACTTTTCTGTCATATCCTCCGTCGTCTCATTCAGTGCAACATACTTTTGTTTTCCATTGCTCATCGCAACCTTGGTTAGTTTCAACTCACGAATATCTCTTGAAACGGTTGCCTGCGTTACCTGATACCCCTCTTTTTCCAAATAATCGGATAATTCTTCCTGGGTTTCAACATCATTTCGTTTGATTAATTCTAAAATCTTCGCTTGTCTTTTTGTCTTCATACAACTCTCCAATCTACTGGTATGCTTGCATTTTTTTTCTTAATATCTCTAAAAAGCTCTTCTTGCTCAACTTACATATTTTGACGGTATCGCTTGCCTTGCGCACCACAATCTTATCGCCAACTTCTAGTTTCACCGCATTATCACCGTCAAAGCTGACCTCCACGGTCTCATCTTTTTGCGAACGCCTTTTTCCAATCTCTATTGTGATCTCATCGTCCGCACCGACTACGATACTTTTAGAGTTCAGATTATGTGCATTAATCGGCGTAATCAGAATCATCTGCGCCTTTGGATCCACAATCGGGCCTCCCGCTGACATGTTATAGCCAGTCGAACCGGTTGGCGTTGATAAAATGATACCATCGGCATGAAACATGTTCAAATATTCTCCATTTACGGAAACGATTAAGTTGACAACCGATAACGCTCCTGTCCGGTGAATAACGACATCATTGAATGCAATTCGTTCCACAATACGCTCGCCGCCTTTTATCTCACATCCATTGAGCATCATTCGTTTCTCGACCATATAAATTCCATTCATCATCTGGTCAATTGCCTCAAACACGTTCGATTCTTCTAATTCGCAAAGATAACCAAGTGTTCCAAGATTTACACCAATGATTGGAAAATTCTTTCCCACCAGCCTTGTCGCTGCCCGAATCAGGGTACCATCACCACCTAAGACCAGAACACAATCTGTCTCCTTTGGAATGTCTTCATCCTTTGGTGCTGCGGTGGAAATCTCCTCGCCACCACTTTCATAGCAAACACAGTCTCCGCCTTTTTCTTCTATATAACGTTTTATTTGCCTGGTCAAACGCAGGTCATCATCTTTATATGCATTTACAATGACTAAGAAATGTTTCATACTTATTTGTCAAGTTCTCCATGCGCAGCCTCAACAACGCTATGAATATCGACAGATTCCTCTTTTCTGCCCTCGGCTGTTTTTCTGATATAAACAAGATATTCGATATTTCCCTCCGGACCTTTGATTGGGGAATATTCTAAATTTAAAACCTCAAATCCAATCTCCATTGCGAAATCGATTACTTTTTGAATGACTTCCTCGTGAACCGCTTTGTCACGCACAACACCTTTTTTACCGACTTTCTCTCTGCCGGCCTCAAACTGTGGCTTAATCAGGCAAACCATCTCGCCATTGTCATTTAACAATGCTCTTGCCGGTCCTAATACCTTTGTCAGGGAAATAAAGGATACATCCACAGATGCAAAATCTAATCTGTCCTCAATGTCATCCGGTGTCACATAGCGGATGTTTGTCTTTTCCATGCAGACAACCCGCTCATCCTGGCGAAGCTTCCAGGCAAACTGTCCGTAGCCGACATCTACAGAATATACCTTTTTTGCACCATTTTGCAACATACAATCTGTAAATCCACCGGTGGATGCTCCGATATCCATGCAGATTTTTCCATCCAGCGTGATGCCAAAATGCGTCATTGCCTTCTCTAACTTTAAGCCACCACGGCTGACATATTTTAACGTATTTCCATGAATTTCAATTTCAACCTCGGTATCAAAAGTTGCTCCTGCCTTATCTTCGCGCTGATTATTGATAAAGACATTTCCCTCCATAATCATCGCCTTTGCTTTTTCCCTGGAAGGTGCTAACCCTTTTTGTACCAATAAAACATCTAATCTTTCTTTCATTCCAGCTTTATGCCTTTCTTTTTAAAAACTTGTAAGGGACAAATACTCTGTCACAGTCCGTTTGTAAATCGTATCTGCATCAATTCCAACTTCTTTTCGCAAAATTTCAACATTTCCATGTTCGACATAGTCATCGGAAATTGCAATATTTAAAACCGCAATGTCGGTTTCACATTCATTGTAGAACTCTGTCACGTAGGAACCAAATCCGCCACTGATGACATTCTCTTCCATCGTCACCACTAATCTGTGATTCTTCGCAACAGACAATAACATTTCTTCATCCAATGGCTTCGCAAATCTGGCGTTTACCAAACTACATTTGTAACCAGATTCTTTTAATCTGTCACGCACTTCCTCTGCAGTCTTTACCATGGAACCTAACGCCAATAACACAATCTCGGATTCCTCGTATATCATCTCACTCTTTCCATAGCAAATCGGTGCCCGGAACTCTTTTAATCCATCGTAGGCTTCTCCTCTTGGATAGCGCACCGCAATCGGCGTTGGAAAATCGATTGCAAATTTTATCATATCCGAAAGTTCCCACTTATTCTTCGGTGCCATGATTGTCATATTCGGAATCGTAGACAAATAGGAAATATCAAAAATTCCCTGATGTGTCTCCCCGTCACTCCCGACAAGCCCTGCGCGGTCAATTGCAAACACAACCGGCAGGTTCTGGATACAGACATCGTGAAGAATCTGGTCATACGCCCGTTGTAAAAATGAGGAATATACGGCAAAAATCGGCTTTAGCCCTGCTGCCGCAAGTCCCGCTGCAAAGGTAACCGCATGTTGTTCTGCAATTCCAACATCAAAAAAACGGTCCGGGAACATATTATGAAAACGTTTTAGTCCTGTTCCATCTGCCATCGCCGCTGTAATTGCGACCACTTTTTTATCGCGGTCTCCCATTTTTCGCATTACCGTCGAAAAAATGTCGGTATAATTTGCCTTCGTACGAGGATGAAGCGGTAAGCCGGTCTCAATATCAAATGGTTCTGTTCCATGGAAACGGGCCGGGTGACGCTCTGCCGGTGGATATCCGGCTCCCTTATGGGTAATCACATGTACCAGGACAGGTCCATCGATATTCGATGCCTCCCGAAGCAGCTTTTCGATACCACGGATATCGCCGCCATCCACAGGACCAAGATAGATAATTCCCATCTCCTCAAATAACATTCCTGGTATAAAAAGCTGTTTGATGCCGCTTTTTGTTCTTCGGATTCGCTCTACCATCTTGTCCCCGTAAACCGGAATCTTCGTCAGGGAGTTCATGACGCCCATCTTTAAATCACGGTATGCATCTGCCGTACGGAATCCGCTCAGATAGGTTGATAATCCACCGACATTTTCTGAGATTGACATATTGTTATCGTTTAGGACAATGATAAAGTTGGATTTTAACCTTGACGCATTGTTCAAAGCCTCAAATGCCATTCCACCCGTCAACGCCCCGTCTCCTATGACTGAAATTACCTTATAATCTTCTCCGGTAATCTCTCTCGCCTGCGCATAGCCAAGTCCAGCTGAAATCGAAGTGGAACTGTGTCCGGTCTGAAAACTGTCGCAATCGCTCTCCCCACGTTTCGGGAACCCGCTCATTCCGCCATATTTTCTCAACTCATCAAAGCCTTCTTTTCTTCCGGTCAGAAGTTTGTGCGTATAAGACTGATGTCCTACGTCAAAAATCAATTTATCCTTCGGAAAATCAAGCACCAGATGAAGTGCCATCGTAAGTTCTACTACACCAAGGTTTGACGCAAGATGTCCTCCTGACACCGAGATCTTTTTAATTAAAAATTCTCTGATTTCATCTGCTAAAATTGGCAATTCCTCTTTGTTTAATTTTTTGATATCATTCGCCTGGTTAATTTTTTCTAAAACCATTGATGTTTCCTCTGACTTTTTCCCTTATCTCTTATTTTTCTCTTGCAATCAGATACAAAATGAGTTCTCTTAAAAATTCATTTTGTACTACAAGGGAATCCATGTGTGCAACTGCACTTTCGGATAATCGAACTACATCTGCCTTTGATTTCTCGATTCCTTCATACGTTACATACGTTATCTTGTGATTTTTCTCATCACTTCCGATTGGTTTGCCAAGCACCTCTAACGTACTTGTCACATCTAAGATATCGTCCTGAATCTGAAACGCCAGTCCGACCTCTTTTGCAACGTCTTCTATCACTTTTTGTTCATTTTTCGTTGCTCCGGCTAAAATAGCTCCAATCAGCATAGATGCCTCTATCAAGGCGCCTGTCTTTAACTCATAGATAAAATCCAGTTTTTCCTTTGTCATTGCAGCATCCTGTTCGGACTCTACATCCACAACCTGTCCGCCAACCATGCCGTAAACGCCTGCTTTTGTTGCAAGAACGCGAAGCGCTTTTCCAATTCTTATATTATCAGGCTCTAATTCAAATGCCTTTGTAGCTGTCTCAAATGCATAATTTAGCAGCGCATCCCCTGCTAAAATTCCCATTGCCTCGCCATAAACAGCATGTGTCGTCTTTTTTCCTCTCCGGTATTCATCATTATCCATTGCCGGAAGGTCGTCATGTACCAAAGAATAAGTATGAATCATCTCCATCGCCGCCATAAATGGCTCAATTACCTTTGATTTCCCACCAAACAGACGATAGGTTTCCTGCATTAACATCGGTCTTAAACGCTTTCCACCCGCTAAGATGCTATAATTCATCGCCTCAAAAATGGTCTTTTGATATCCTTCTTCCATCGGCAGATATTGTCTGATGATTGTTTCAATCTGTTCTACCCGTGCCGCAATCTCCGTCTTGATTTCCATGCTACGCCACTCCTATTTTCAGTCTTAACTACATTTGTCGTTTATTAAAAATCCTGCAATTCTCCCTGTGCGTTCATCATCTGCATTTTTTTCTCAACGCCATCCAGAATCTCATTACAACTTTTTAATTTTTCAATACCGCTCTGATAAAGGCTAAATGACTCCTCTAATGTGACGTCTTTTTCCTCCATCTTTGCAATTACCTCTTCTATGGATTCAAATAAATCTTCTAACTTTGGGGTTTCCTGCTGGCTCATTCTAATCTCCATTCTAGCACTGACTTCGTGCAAATCTTGTATCTGATATCTCTTACTCTGTCACCTTTATAACTTTTGCATCCAGGCTGCCTTCTAACAGATGAATTTTTACCGTGTCATCTACCTTGACATTCTTTGCATCTTTGATTGCCTTTCCATCCATATCTGATACATAGGCATAACCCTGACTTAACTTCTTTGCAGGAGATAACCCATCTAATCTTCCTGCAAGGATTGCAAATTCATGTTTCTTTTGCTCTATCATCCGATTCATCTGGGTCAAAAGCTTCTCTTCTAACTCTGCAACATAACGCTGTTCATCGCGCAGCTTATGCTCTGGGCTGACATAGCGGAGCCGGACCCGAAGCTGTTCTAGCCGGTTATAATACCAGGTTAATTTCTGCTCCATGTCGCGGTACATCCGGTTGTAGTACTGCTTTCTTTGTGCCTCCACTGCCTGATAGTCATAAATCGCTAATTCTGCTGCCGCCGATGGTGTCGGTGCACGAAGATCTGCTACAAAATCTGCTATCGTCGTATCCGTCTCATGCCCAACCGCCGAAATAATCGGTGTCTCACATTCAAAGATGGCACGTGCTACCGCCTCTTCATTGAATGCCCACAAATCCTCAATGGAACCACCGCCACGTCCGACAATCATAACATCGACACCCAGTTCATCTAAAGCATGTATCCCATTAATGATGCTTTGAATTGCACCATCTCCCTGTACAAGTGCAGGATATAAAATAAGCTGCACATATGGATTTCTTCTTGCCGCAATATTGCGGATATCCTGTACAGCCGCACCAGTCGGTGCCGTCACAACGCCGACTCTTTTCACATACTTTGGAATTGGCCTTTTATATTCCTGGGCAAACATGCCCATCTCTTCTAACTCTTGTTTCAGCGCTTCGTATTTCAGGTAAAGATTTCCAGCGCCGTCTAGTTCGATTTCTCTGGCATATAACTGGTATTTTCCATCTCTTTCGTAAACCCGGATGGATCCCGTCGCCACCACTTTATCCCCCTCTTTCATTCGAAAAGAAAGATTCTTGCAGTCACTTGCAAACATAAGAGCACTGATGGTGCTGGAGGCATCTTTTAAGGTGAAATACAAAATTCCGGAAGTGTGATACTTACAGTTTGAAATCTCACCTTTGATGCTGATGCGGTTCATCATAAAATCCTGGGCAAACATATTTTTGATATATGTATTTACCTGTCCTACCGAATAAACATTCTTCATCATGCTAATTTTGCTAATACTCCATTGACAAATGCAGGGGAATCATCTGTTCCATATTTTTTGGCAAGTTCTACTGCCTCGTTGATGGCAACCTTAACCGGAACGGACTCCTCATATTTCATTTCATAAACTGCAAGACGAATCAGTGTCAGGTCAACTTTTCCCATACGAGTTGTCTTCCAGCCTTCTGCTACATCATTGATTGCTTTGTCAATGTCTGAAATATGACCAAGGATATCATTAAACTTTGCCTTGATGTATAATGCATCTTTCTCGGAACATTCTTCCTGCATCTCCTCATACATCATAAACTGTTCCGGCATCTCCTCCACATTGTGAAACTCCACACGAAAAAGCATGCGGAAAACCTGTTCTCTCAACTCTCTTCTTGTCATTAAATTCACTATATCCTTTCTTCTTGGTTCTTCTCATCCGTCCTTATCCGGATCTCATCTATCTGATCAATTCAAATCTTTTTCTTACATGGAAAAAGGGTGTCATACGACACCCTATATTATACTACATCTTTCGCTTTTTAAAAAGTACTATTTGTTATTTCCCATATCAACGCTGGCAATGCGGATATTTACGATGGATACTTCTAAGCCTGTCATTGTCTCAACTGCTGTTTTTACCTTGTCCTGAACTTTCATTGAAACATCTGGAATTGCATAACCGTATGCAATATTCAGCGCAACATCCACACTTACCACTCCGTCTGCCACTTCCACACGGATTCCTTTTGATAAGTTCTTCATTCCAAGCTTGCTGACCAATTCGTTGGTGATGTTGCCCGCCATAGAGCTGACACCTTCTACCTCTGTTGCAGCAAGTCCTGCGATGATTGCAACTACTTCATCTGCAATCTTTACTTCCCCTAAATTATCATCTTTTATTTTAAATGTTTTTCTATCCTCAGCCATGTATTTGCCTCCTACGTGATATTATGCAATTATTATAACAGACTATTCCTGTTTTGGGAATAAAAATCAAAGAATCCTAAAATATTTTTAAATATCGTTCTATTTGCCATTCCATTGCTGATATTCATCCAATCGTTGAATATAGCCTGAAAACTCAGGAACCGTAAAGTCTAATTCCTTATACCTTACCGGATAAATAATTCCCTTGCTGATAAGCTGCGCCCTTGTTGTAGAAATCGAACCGACACTCTTTCCGAGATTTTTTGCGACATTTGAAATGGCACATGGTAACTCGCCACATTTTACCATTGCAAAAATAAATTTTTTATCACTTTCTGCACATCTCTCATATCTTGATTTGAAAAATCCTTCATCCAAAGTCTTCAAGAACTCACCTATGCTTTTCTCAACATCTGAGACTTCTATTTTCTCTTTTTCTGTGTTTTTATACACTATCTGGCATAACTGTTGGATAAAAAACGGATATCCTTTTGTAATTGACACAATTTTTTCTATTGCATCATCTGTATATGAGACATGAAACTTTTTCGCCGGCTCCTCTATCGCTTTTTGGGATTGTTCAAGCGTCAAAGAATCAATCTGTTTGTAAGCAAATAATCTTTCCGAATATGATTTTTCGTCGGAAAGCATTTTATATATTTTAGGCAATCCGGCTCCCACAATCATAACCGGATATCCTAACTGATTCGCCCGATGTAATGCAGCAATTAAAGAACCAAGCTGTCCCTGTTTCATATATTGAATCTCATCTATAAAAAAACAAATCGGTGTTTCCGATTTATACGCTGTCTCCCCTATTGTTGTAAACACATCGGTTAAACTTTGTGTCAGGTTATTCGAAACATATAATTCCCGCTCCTGCATTGAGAGTGAAAATGTACTATCATCCGGATTAAACGATATTACCAATGATTTTATCGCTTCTAACGGTTTTTGTATCAAATGTTTAAACTTTTCTTTTGTGCTCACGGTTCTCAAAAAAGCCTGTGAACATTCTGCAATCTGTGAAATAAAATCATTCTTTTCTTCCACTTCAATATGCTTGCAAAATATTCCTTTTTCCTCTGCAACTAACTGCAGCTTATTAATAAGCACCGTTTTTCCAACGCCACGTAATCCGCTGAATATGATGGACTGTGTCGGAATATTCAATTTCAATGCTTCAAACATCTGTTCGACATTTTGAATATCCTCATCTCTTCCTGCTATATATACTGGCATCACCCCAGCCCCGGGTCTGTATGGATTAATCTTATACATAACGCGCTCCATTTCTGCACATCTGTGATTTGCATTGCAATTTAAAACGTATGTGTGAGTTTTTCTTTTTCACATGATTCGTTTCAGACACAATCTTATTTTACCGCTTTTTAATGTGTTTTTCAATGTGTTTGCGCTTTTTCCCGTGGGGAAAAGCCTATAAGTTTTTTCAATACATCCTCCAGGAACTATTTTCCCACAATCTCATCCATATTAATAAACGAATACGGCGTTGTCTGATAGACGTAGTAGTTTAGCCAGTTTTCATTTAAAATTATGGTTTTTTGTTGATTTTAAGGCATTTCACAATATTTTCGTGTGTAATTTACACACTACATACACACTTTTTATCATGAAAATCAATAATATTGTCCTTTACATCCGGAACAATTTTTTCAATATCATTTGATAATTTACTTTCCATAACATGTGTGTATAAATCCATTGTCATTTTAAGCGATGCATGACCCAAATACGATTGAACGACCTTTGGCGAAATACCATTTTCAAAACACCTTGTAGCAAACGTATGTCTAAAAGTATGACCGCTAAAAAAATCAAATTCATCTTCCAGACTTCGTGTTGCATTGATTCGTTTAATTACCGAACGTATCGCATCGGCGTATATAACAGAATTTAATGGCGTATTGTACATTGTGACAAATAGATATTCGTTTTGCTCTTTTGGTCTCCGTTTTGAAACAATTTCTTTTAATTCAAACTGTTTTGCCAAATACTGCTTACAAATACTGTTTAATGGAACCTTTCGATAACTCTGCTTTGTCTTTGGCTCTTCAACATGAAATGTCTTTCTTTCATCTGTTAAGTACTTCTGATACACTAATGTTTTATTTACATCTATGAATCCATTTTCCATATCAACGTCACTTCTGGTCAAGGCAAAAAGTTCACCAGGTCTTAGTCCTGTATTGACAGCTACATTAAATAAATTATCATAGAATGTATTTTTACAAAATTCAAAAAATATATTCTGTTCTTCTAATGAAAGCGCCTTTGCCTTTATCTCTCTTTCTGAACGTATCTTCACTCCTGAACATGGATTTTTAGACACAAGGTCATCTTCTAATGCCCTACTGAACATATCCGAAAGGATTATTTTAATTTTATTTTGTCTTTCATAATGGTAGCTGTTTTCATATGCAGTGTCAATCAATAATTGAATGTCAGACTTAACCATAGAATTTATCTTGCGATTTCCCATATAAGGTGATATATTTTTATTGTAAATATGAGTGTATTCTCGAAGTGTATTCGGGCGTACACTTTTTTCTTTGTACAGACTCACCCAACGCTTAAACCACGAATCCAATGTAATATTGTCTCTAATACTTGTATAGTTTTCGTTTTCCGCAATAGCAATTGCATATTCTTTTCTTAGATCCGAAATCTTCTTATTATAAATCGTTTTCTGATTTCCAAATCTATCTTTGTATCTTGCTTGGTATAAACCATCCTTTCTCTGAGTAAATCCTACTCCTAATTCTTTTCCTTTTAAATCTTTTCCCATATCACTTGTGCTCCTTATTCAAAAGAGCCTTGATATATTTTCATATTACTACAACCAGGCTCATTTTTCAATAAAACTATATTTCCAACGTTTTAGCTATATATTTTTCAAACTCCTTTCTCTTTACCAATTTCTTACCTTTCCCTACATAAAGCACAAACGGACATCCAGGTTCTTTTAACATCGACTGCAACTTGTTAATCCCTATATTACTGTATTCAGCAGCTTCTTCTATTGTAATATTCATTTTTTCCCAAATTGGTATGTTATTCATTAAATCACCTTTCTCATTTTTATGCTGCAGTATTTGCTTTTGTTCGGTCTAGCTCGACATCATCACAGATATAGTATCGCATCGTCACATCTGTACTGCTGTGACCAAGCCTTTTCGAAACATACAAAATGTCATTCGTTCTTCGATATTCCCTTGATGCAAAAGTTTTACGAAAAGAATGAACTGTTGCATTAAACTTGCAACCACCAGCAACAGCAATTTCCTTTGCCATCGCTTCTATTGTGTTTCTCGACAACGCCACGTGTAATCCACGCTTTCCAACAAATACCGGTCCCGCAGAACGTTCCCCGATATAAACTTGAAGTGCTTGCTTACACCTCTCTGTCATAAAACATGTTCTCCATTGCGATGTTTTTTCTCCCAAAATACGAACCTCTTTTCGTTGAAAATCTAAATTTTCAATCTTTAAATTTGAAATTTCTCCAACTCTTGGCCCAGCCGATAACATTAATTCAAACAAGGCATTTAACCTTAAATCATTTGAAATCGTTAATGATGCTTTTACAATTTCTTCATCGCTCAATCGCTCCTTTCGCTTTTGTGGAGCCTTGATTTTGTCAATGTCTCTAGCAACATCCTCTTCAATATGTTTCTTCCGATATGCCCAGGAAAAGAATGCTGACATATATCTTTGAATCGTTGATGCATATGCCTTGCTGATTTTATCTCTATAAAGTCTCAATGCAATATAATCCATCACATCTTGGCCTGTGCATGTATGATAATTCAACCTTGTTTCTTCGAAAAACTTTTTTATTATAATAATGTATAGATTGATGGTGCTTTGCTTTCTGCCTGTGGCTGTCAAATCAATTATGTATCTCTTCAAAATCCAGTCATTATTATACACTTCATTTGATGGCAGCGTCTCACTTGCTGTCAGATTAATATTCATCAACTTCACGGTAATTATATTTTTTAACCTATCAATTCCATCATTCGTTAAGTACCCCGTCATGCAAAAAACCACATCATTAATCAATTCTGTTTTTGTCATATAACTTTCTTTCTCCTCTTCCCAAATATTAAATTTCCATCGTTTCAAATGAGCCTGCGCCTAAACGCAGGCCCTTATTTCTTTTCTATATACGTTCGCAAATTTATGTTAAGAACAATACTACATCCACAACGTATCCATTCTTATATCTCCTTGTTTGCGCATAAAAGCTTGGCTCTTTCCAATGTTGTTAGAGACTTGTCATCCAAGATTCTAAACCACTCGCGATGGAAGAAGTCTTCCCTCTCATCATGCTTGTACTTCTCGTCGATATTATCCTTTAAAATTCCCAATATATCGTCAAATATTCCAAAAAGTCCGTCCTCAAATCCGGTCACGTAAGCTTCCCCAAATAGTATTTTTTGAACTTCCTCGATTCCGTCCATTTTGTCATAAATTCTTATCAATTTTTCGTAATCTCTAATATTCATCCATTGATTCCTCCTCATTCGTTTTCTTGATTATGGCATCTTTCAACTCATTTTCACATTCGGTATGGTGTAAATATTCATTAGTTTACCGAGTCCTCTATTAATTCGCTGTCTATGATTGTGAAATTGCTTCTGTGGATATACAATGGCAATCCATCAATCATAATTTTTGTTGTCTTTGGCAACTTGTCAGCCACTTCCCAAGTTACATCATCTCCGATAAATGCACCTATGTTATATCCGTCCTGTGATTGGATAAGAACAACTTTACTTCCATGCTGCCCCTGTTCTTTAATGTCGTACCACCAATTGGTTAATCCGACGTATGTATTTATGCCTTGACCATCGACTGATACTGTATATCCATCTTCACTGCCAGCTTCTACGGAATTTAACTCGTCTGGAATATCAAGCATGTCTAACCTTGTATCTTTAAATATCACTGTGCTGCCACAAGATTGTATATAACTTCCATCGATTTCGATTGTTACTACTGAACTTGTTTCGTAAAAGCTTGTCCAGGTTCCATCTGTGTTCCAGCCGTACTGTTTTATTTTGTTTGGAGTGATTGTGAAATTATTTCCATAAAAATTCAGAAAATCATTTCCCTGGTTGTCATATAGCATGGCTTCATAGGTAATAGGCTCTGAATCCTCTGTACTCTCCTGTGTAATCGTTGTCGAGTTGTCCTCTGTGCATCCTGCCATCATAAGCATAATTATTAAAATTGCAATTACTGATATTAATTTCTTTTTCATCTTCCTACCTCCACTAAAATCTCTCTTTTAATCCAATTCGATTTTTAAATCGCTGTCTTTATAAATCATCTGCCCTGTTCTATCCTCGTAAACTACCACATAGGCACCGCCTTTATCATTTACACTCGTGGCATCGTTTCGGTGCAAAATTGTCTTGTTTCCTTTTTTTACTGTTATCTTCATCTTTCTACCTCACTAAATTTTAATTTAATCCAAAGCTTTCATCTGATTTTCTTCGTAAGGCTCTCCGCAAAATGGGCATTTTGACAAAAGCATTGGAAGTTTTCTTTCTCTTTTCTTACCTGGCTCTTTCACAGTAAACGTCAATATTGCTCTGCCCGATATAAACTCAATCGGTGGAATTACGTACTCGAATCCTTTTGATTCTTTTAGCTTTTCAGTTTTTTCGCTCATACAATTGCACATCGTCTCTACCTCCATAAAGTCTAATTTATCACGCAAACCGGAGCTGTCCGGTCTGCTCTGCTTCTATCTTCATGTTCGGTGTGCGCTCTGCCACGCACAGCTCTGGCAAGTTTGCTTTTACAAGTGCTGCTGGGATCGGCGGGCATACCGCATTGCCGCATCTACGCACTTGTTCACTTCTTGGGTATGTCTTTCCTGTATAATCATGGTCAATTATGTAATCACCTGGGAATCCTTGACATCCATACAGCTCTCTTGGCTCTAACATCCGAAGTCCGATATCCACAATCTGATAATCCACACCCTCGATTGTTACTAGACCAAATCTATCCTTTGTTGTAACCGTATCAAGTGGTTGCTCTATATCCTGTCCTGTGGCATCTCCATAGTATTTAATCAAAAATGCTCTGACTTCTCCGAAATGTCCGGCTGATGTTGTAATTGTATGCAATGGTTCTCGCAAATCTTGCCCTGTGCCACTCTTATAAAATTTGCTCAAAAATGATGTGACAAGTCCATAACGATTTGAACTATCAACCGTCATTATCGGGTCTTCAATTGTCTGCCCTCTGACTTCTCCCCGTGCTGTCTCGGAATGATACTGTATAAGCGTTGGACTGATAAGACAATGTTCATTCTTGCTCACAATCGTTGTCAGTGGTTCCCGTACATCCTTGCTTCGGTCTTTTGTAAATCCAGTTTGCCCAATCTGTACCATATACGGCTCCACGATTCCATATCCGTGCTTTCCAGTAATGGTTGGCATCGGTTCCCGGATATCGTTCGGTCTGCGCTCTCCACCGTGGTTGCATTGAATGATAAATGGTTCCGGATTATCAAGAACGAACTTTTTCAAGCCTCTTGCAATCCGATCCATTGTTTTCTTTGCCAGCGGACGTACCGCCCGGATGCCGTACTTTTCCTTGATTTCTTCCGAAGTGTCAAAAATGCTCGGGCATGGCCGGCTGAAATCAATCTGTGTGTACGCTCCAACATAGGGTTTCAACAGTCCTGCTTTTACCGCTTCGCTGTCTGCCGGTCCGTGCGTTGGCTCTGGCCAAACAATCGGCTTGCCGTCACACCGCGCAATCATAAAAAATCTCTTTCGCATGGTGGGTGCGCCGTAGTCAGCGGCAATCAACTCCTTGAACTGCACTTCATAGCCTAAATCTGTAAGCTGCTGGATAAACCGTTCAAATGTCTTGCCCTGCTTACTCTTGATTGGATGGTGCCGTCGGTTCAACGGACCCCATGTCTTAAATTCTTCGACATTCTCCAGCATAATCACTCTCGGTCGGACAAGTCCCGCCCACCTGCAGGCTACCCATGCAAGACCACGAATATTTTTATCTTTCGGTTTTCCACCCTTGGCTTTAGAAAAATGCTTACAGTCCGGCGAGAACCAGGCTAGTGCTACCGGATGCCCACCACAAGCCTTTACTGGGTCCACTGCCCACACGTTTTCACAATAGTGTTTTGTGTTCGGATGATTTGCCTTGTGCATCCGGATTGCTTCTGGGTCGTGGTTAATGGCAATATCCACGCTATAACCTGTGGCTAACTCAATCCCGGTGGAAGCACCTCCCCCGCCGGCAAAATTGTCTACTATTAATTCTCCTTTTATCATGGCAGCACCTCTGGGAAATCCTCAATCTGCATTTGCCCCGCTAGTTTCTCTGCATCCTGCTCACATTCTTTACATGCTGCCACAAGCTCTGCGTCCATATTGGATTCCTTTCCAACCTCAATACAAAATACCGGTTGGTCAAAATCCGTGATGCACATTGCATTGACTATATCATACACTTTTCTCTTCTTTGGATTCGTCAAGATAACGCTTACTTGCGCATCATCTGGAAAACTATTCAGATATTCTTTTAATTCACTATTTTTCATTCTTTTCAAAAGGAACCCAGCGCGCCTTTTATCCGGATAGGTTCCGTCTCCTTTCTTATACTTGTTATTCCTTTTTAACCGATGTAAAATATTGTCAAAAAGGAGGTTTTTTTATGTTACATACTATTACAGCTAAAAATATGATTGATTCACGAAATAGCGAAATCAAAATTGACGATAAAGATATTACAGAATGTCCTTTATGTCACAAATCTATTGCCCCTCTACCAATTTTTGCTTGTATCTATGAATTATCGGATTCAACTATATGTGCTAGTGTTGTTTATTTTTGTAGACACTGTACTTCTCCATTTATTGCTCACTATCTAGTTTTCGATCCTACTTATCATGTCAGTTCCATCACCTATAACGCTGCCACATTTCGTTATGTTGAACCAATAAAATTTGTAAAAACGGCTTTTGATAATAAAATCGTTAAACTTTCACCACAATTTGACAAAATATATAATCAAGCCCTTGCTGCTGAAACATCTGGTCTTGATGAAATTGCAGGTATTGGTTACAGGAAATCCCTTGAATTCCTAATAAAAGATTTTGCAATACATGAAAATCCGGATGCCGAAGAAAAAATCAAATCTATGCCACTTGCAGCTTGTATCAAAAACTTTATTGATTCTCCTAATATAAAAACATTAGCTACTCGGTCTGCTTGGATAGGTAATGATGAAGCTCACTATATTCGGAAGCAAGAAGACCGAGATGTTAATGATATGAAATCGTTTATTCAGGCAACAGTTTACTTCATTAGCATGATTCTAATTACCGAAGACGCTGGTTCTATGGAACCTAAATAGATTCCTTAACAGCTTTTGTATCATGCTCTATAATCACCATACAATGCTCTGCATCCATTTCTGCCAAAAAATTTCCATCGAAGTCCCAGTATTGAGTAACCTCTCTTACTGGGTCTTTTTTTGTTCCAATACCTCTTTTTGCCTTTGTTTCAATTACCTGTATTACTTTTGCAATTTCAGTTCCATCTGGTCTTACCATTTTTCTACCTCCTAATTCACTGTGCTAAATAGCACATTATCCCGCAATCCGGGAAAATTTCTGTGTTCATGTTACCTCTGTCCGGGTCCAGTTCATCCAGATATACCGGATTCCCTTTACCGTCCTTAAGGATTGAATAGCCTACCAACCTTTCCAACTTCGCCCGGCTCTCGAATACTTCCGGGAAATCTTTTCGAATCCGATTCCAATATCCCATACCGCCCTTGATACATCCAATGCAATTGTTGTTTGGATATCCTTTTTGGTACATCCAAGGTCGGGCAAAATCAAAAGTCCGTTCAAACAATCCATGTACCTCTTCTTTTGAGAGGTTGCTTTCTATAAGCGGAAATTCGTGTGTAGCCTGCGGATTGGCTTCAACGGTTCGTTCGGCTCTGTCCTTTTCCTTAAGGTCAAATCCCCAAACGTAAGTCAACTCACAATCCCGGTGCTGTTCTTCCCACTCTTTTCTCACTCTCTTTTTTAACCAGTTAGTGCATGGTGCGAATCCATTCGCCGGGTTTCTAAATCCCCCAAATGCTCTCACACAATCCTCTACACAACTGTACTGACTTGATTTCAGTATTTTGACTTCCTTTCCGATTGCCTTTTCGCAATCCTTAATGAATCTGATACTGTCCTCCTGCTGGTCGGCGATATCAATGTAAATCCATTCGTCCACGTCTCCGGCAAGATACCCTGCCATAAAACTTGAAATTCCTGCGCTTACCCAACATACTTTTAGTTTCTTTTTTGTCATAACACCACGCTACAAATCCATGTATCGTGGATAGCAATCGTGCCGAGCGTTTTTTAACGTACTTTAAAGACATTTTTTCAGCCTACTCACTTCCCCATTGCTTTATGTATCAACTTCGTAACTTTAGCTTCAATACAACCTCGGTTTACCGAGGATTCGTTATTCCTTTCTTTCTGATATAATTTCATCTAAACAAGCATTCCAGCCAATCTTATACGATGGTGTAATTCCATCAGGCTGCGGATATCTTCCGCAAACTTTCATTTTCTCTGGAAGTTCCCGAAGTGGACACCAATCCGGCTTCCCGACATTGTTCGCATCCTCTCCTGTAGCACCACATACCAGATTAAGTTCCTTGGTGTCTCTTTCAAAGTATCCGCAATGACAATCTGCACAACACTCTGGCATGTCATCCATAACTAATACTGCTTTAGCCATACCTCACACTCCTTCCGGCTTCTCACACTTCTCAAACTCGATAACCCATACCCACGGCGATGCATCCCAACTGTAGCTGTCAAGGTCGGATTTCTTGATGGTGCTGTTCCAAAGGTTTTTCCACTCTTCCATTGCAATCTCCATGTCTCCGGCATGAACTGCCATAGAAGAAAGCCCCTCATTGCGAATACCGTCAATGGTAATCTCCTGCAACCGCTCAATTCTCACGTCCGTAACGCGGAGCCAGATTCGCGCCGCTTCTTTTGGCATAAATAATGATGGTTTCCACTCACCATTATGACTGAACCACTTATGCACAAATGTGTCATAGTCTAATCGGTTTATGGAATCTGTATTTCCATTTGCAAATTGCAACCTCACATCATCTCCGCCTGCTCTAAATCTTATGTCAGCAGTTGCTTCGTATCGGTGTGCTCGCCAACATTGCCATGTTTCCCGGACATACAGGATATCACCTGTGTGATATGGTGGATTCCATCGTTTACTCAATTCTTCCTCTGTAATATCGTTTGGAAGTTTAAATTCTTCTCCCCATATTTCATGTGCTGTTCTATTTGGATATCCCCATGTGTCAGAATCACTTCCTGCGAATGTGTAACACAGCCTTGATTTAGGCTGTGGCTTTACCAACCGTCTGGTGCAAGTCTTCCGTCCGTCCAGAATTGCCCGAACCATTTCTGTATTGAATAAAATCGGTTTAATTGCCACCTATCACACCTGCCTTTCTTCTCGTTTCTGCCCTGTGTTTTGCATCATATCTGTTGTGGCATCTCTGGCATAACGCTCTAAGATTACTGTAATCGCAATTTTCCGGTGTATGGTCTAAATGCGCTATTGTCAGGACAACTTTTGAGCCATTTTCGCGGATAGCATAATTCTCAATTCCACAAAATTCGCATTTATTGTCTGCCCGTTTAAGGATATCTTTTCGTATGTCTTTCCAGTTTGCCGGATATCTTTTCCGATTTTCTGGTTTAATTGGCATCTACACCACCGCCTTTCACAATCTCGATTGCTTTGTCCATTCCGTAAATTCTTCCTCTATCAATGTCTGCTTCTGAAATTTTAAGT
The DNA here is from genome assembly GCF_001940165.2 of Roseburia sp. 831b. Taxonomy (NCBI): domain Bacteria; kingdom Bacillati; phylum Bacillota; class Clostridia; order Lachnospirales; family Lachnospiraceae; genus Roseburia; species Roseburia sp. 831b. The sequence goes on from NZ_CP135162.1 coordinate 1,491,178, forward strand.
GTTTCCAGCATAAGGCTTTTTCTATCTTCCAACTGCTGCACAACCTTATCCGGATCATAGGCGGTCGGATAATCACGCAAAGCGTAAATTACGTCTTGCATATCCTCCGCATCACTACGCATAACCGACCTTTCAAACGCATCCGCATCAATTAATCTTCCCATCGTTCGCCCTCCTGTTCCATGCTTTTCCTCGCTTTCTTCCTGCAACCATCTAAGCCAATCATTCTTGCTCATTGAAATATTACTACATTGCATAAATGCGTTCGCCAACTCATCATCCGTCATGCTCCGGATTTGGTCTGCATTGGTCTGTGGCCTTTCTTTATCAATTTTATCCATGACTTTCCCTCCATTTCTTTCAGCTTGGCTTCGGCTTCCTCTCGGTCGAGAAAAATTGTTTCTCCTATTGCCGATATAGTTACTTTGTTTTTGCACTTTTTTGTATCATTCGTAATTGTAGAAATCAGCAAATTCCTATAAAAATCCACAGACACTTCCGTAACTGTCGCTTCATAAATTCCATACAGAAGTTTCTTCTCTTTTCTATTCATTCCGCTAATCATTATCTGCCAAACTGTATCTCCCACCTTGCACGGCAACCGCAGAAGCAATCCCTGTTCCTCGGCATCCTCGTAATTTCCCAATTTTTCAATAATTTCTGTCAGATTGCTCTCTGACGAATCTGATTTATGGGTTAAATTCAATGGCTTTTGGGGTAAATGCTCTCCCACCGCACTTATCTTTGTTAATCTCTCCACGTTATCTATCCCTCCGTTTCAATTCTCGTTTACATGCTGCAATCCTTGTCTTGTTCTTCCCGCCGTTCCGCTCCATCGTCTCTACCGCTATGCGAATCTGATTCGATGTTGCTCTTTTTAAGTCTGCCGTGAAATTCAAATCCGTTGCCGGAAGTGTTACAAGGCTTTTTATTATATCTGTGTACATTGTTACTCCTTGATTTATAATTCACATTATGCTAAATTTATCTTGTTACTATTTCTTGCCGTTTCAGGCTTATTTCCCACGAAAGGAATTTAAAAATGTTTACTCAAAAAGAGAGAAACCATATCGACCAATCTTATTTTGTCGTACTGCAAGCAACATGTTACTCAATCACATTGCAATCACGAAATACTAAACACTATTGGCACATTCTACATGAGGTCGGACAAGGCTATTCAACTTGCCAAATCAATCATAAACACCATTCTGAAAACTCTTGGCACAGGCATCGAAATCAACCTAATCTGTCTGCCTCATTAATAGAAATCCGTTCCCATGACACATTTCATTTGCAAAGAGAAAAATCAAAAAAATCTCATTTCTAAATTTCGTATGTCTTTCCTGCGAATCGCTTATCAATGTACTTGCACTCATACGCCAGCACACTTGCTACACCTGTCATGGTTTCGTACCCTTTTGAAATACTATTAATGTAATATCGAATCCATTCAAACAGCTCAGAAATTTTATTCTTCGAAAAGCCAAAACTTGTTTTTAAGCACACTCCAATAAGAGAAAAATAATTACAGATTGATGCTGTTAAATATTTCCCGGCGGACGGCATTGAACTAGCCGCAACCTTTCTTTCAACAAGACTAAATCTCTCTCTGAAAGGAACCTTGTTAGCTTCCTCCTTAACATCAATTCCACACTTCTCTTTCATGAAGAACTGTAACTGTTCTGTTGAAAGTCCACCTGCTGCCGTCGTTTTTAAATATTCGGAAGTAATATTCTCGACTTTAATGATTCTTCGATTTCCAAATCCGAACTTATCATGAAGAATTTGAAATGCTATTAACTGCAAATTCAAAAAGGATTCCTCGATTAAAAAATCCGTATTTCTTTTGTTCTTCGCATAGTTTTGGATTCCAACCAGCTCTTTCTTTGAATAACCCAAGGGCTGCATCTTTCTGGATTTACGTCTTAACGCGTTACTCATTTACTTTTCCATCTCCTTTCTACGTCCTCAAAGTGACTAAATATGAGACTTTGAACATATTTAGCTATATTTGTCTGTGCGTATTTTTCTATTAGTGATTCTCCTGCTTTCATCATTCCTGCGAACCATTCTTCTCCGTCGTCAGCTTCATAATACTTCTGCCGAAATTTGTAATAATCATTAAAGAACATCCATTCTTCCGAACCTTTTTCAAATTTTTTACTTGCCATAATCAACCATCCCAATCATCAAAAGGCGAATTGTCAATATCTTCAAAATCTTGCATACTCCGTTCAAGTTGTTTCACTCTGGAAGAGAACTTTTCAAATGGCTCCGGGCGTTCAATGAACCTCATATGTTCTCCATCAAATTCAAGTCCTTCTCTCATTGGTTCGCCTTGTCGTTGCTTTTCAACCTTTAAGCCTTTGTACTTCCTGTTTTCCGATACATTCCAAAGAAGAATAATATTTGATGCATCCTGCTCAATATCGCCAGATTCTCGAAGCTCTGACATTGTAGGCTCTTTTGTATCTCTTATTTCAGAAGTTCGATTCAACTGTGATAGAAGAATAATTGGTACATGCAGCTCCATTGCCAGTGCTTTAATTGCCTTTGAAATATCTCCAACCTCTGACGCTCTGTTTGCAAATTTTCTATCTGCCTTTATCAACTGCAAATAGTCGATGATAATAACATCAAATTGCTGATGCCTGCATTCTGCCTTAATATCACTTACTGTTTTAGCTCCGGTTGAAATTGTGACATCATATCCACACATTTCTTCATTAGCTCTGTCAAACGCTTCTTTCTCGCCACCTAAAAATGATGTTGCACGCCTAACTCTTGTAAGGCTTAATTCTGCCAATCTGGCAACAAATCGCTCGTACACTTGTGATTCATTCATTTCAAGGTTGAAATAACCTATTCTGTTTCCTTTTTTTGCTATTTGACCAATTATTTGCGTAACCAATGCTGATTTACCAACACCAGGTCGTGCACCGATTACAGTCACATCTCCACCTTCAAGACATCCAAGGCAATCATCTAATTTGTAGAATCCGGTTTTTATACCGCCCTCTCCAACACGCTCATTGAAGTACTTGTCCTTATTTTCTTGCACAATTTGCTTCAATGATTTTGATTGAACGTCCTTACCCGCTTGCAATTCTTCAAGCCTTATTAAAACCTCTGCAATTGTATTATCAATATCACAAGGCCTTAAACTCGACCTATGAAACAATTCCTTTACTGTCCTTGCCCTGTAATCTCGAACAATGGTTTCCGCATAGCTTTTGATGGAAACGGATGTCGGTGCTGACAATGTACAATCCTTTAATTCCTCTCCAATTACTTCTGGTGACCATTTATGATTTTCAAGTGCCTGCGATAAAGACATTACATTGATATTATCTCCACGGTCGTACATGGTTAACATTTCAGCAAATGCGTCTTGGCAAAATTCCGATTCAAACATCTGTGGTTTTAACGTGTTATAAATCTTATTCATTGAAACGTTATCAATCAAAACGCAGCCAATCACACCTGTTTCAGCTTCTGTCAACTTTCACCACCTCGTATTTTCTGTTTCTCTTCAACTTTTCTTATCCAATAATCACAGTCATCAACAAGCCAATCTGAATACTTCGGAATATATCTAAATGTCGTATCATTTGGCTCTCGTTTCGCATAATCCTTTATGTAATCAACCGTCGCATAGTAAATAAGCTTTGCAACATCCTTTCGATTTGGTTCAAGCACTCCTAATAGTTTTTCCATCCACACTTGCTTCGCTTTTACTGCTGCTGATTTTTTAGGATATTTGTCAAATGTATCAATCCACGCCTGCTCTGCATTGAATGAACTGGCAAGCGAGCTTTCTTTTGTATTTTCTTTCTCTATATCTGTATCTATGTCTTTCTCTGTATCTATCTCTACATTGCAATTTTGTTGCAAATTGTTGCGCTCCGCTTCAACAGCGTTGCATTGCAACATTTTTTGTGCATTTTCCCTAGATTTCCGACTTCTTCTAGTACTTGCGGTCTCACTTCCTAGGTTATCTTGCACAAATGGCATGATGTACTCGATATTGTCAGATGTTTCCAGTAATCCACATGATAAAAGATACTGAATTGTGACTTGAACATTAATCTCGTCCTCGTCAATATCAAGGGCGATTTCTTTGTAAAATTCATCTTCTAAGCCGGAGTATTCCAGGTAACCGCCTTTTTTTAGCGATAACAACTGCATTTTTAAATAGATGATGGTATATGTATCTCCACCTGCCATCTTTCGTAGCTTTTTAATTCTCTTACTGTCGAAGAAGTCATCCATCAATTTAAGCCAATAGTATCGCTTATTCTCCGCCATCCTCTTTTCCTCCAAGTAATTCGATAACCTTTGCGCCTGCGTTCTCTGGTCGGCAAAATACAAACTCAACACCATACTTAAGCTGCATGGTCAACATCGCCTTTGCAAGCGTCTCACCGGATGTTGGTTTTGCTTTCGGTAACGCTACGTTCAGCCACTTTCCAATATTGTGCATATAAGCAATTTTGTTGTATCGGTGCATCCGTGGATTCTGCCAACGGAATACATCATCAATAGATTTCACTCCATCTGTATTCTCAATCAATACATACAACTTAATTCCGTTGTTCTGTGCCAAGATACATTCATCCCTGAACCTCGCGTGTTGCTTTCCGCAGATATTCCCGACAATCTCCTGCATATCTTTCTTGGTGTCTACCGACACATCGTAGCTTCCAAGGAAATCCATTTTTTTCACTTCCGTGTTTCGCCTTGCTTTTCTGTCTATTACATCCTGAACCTTTTCATTAACAACTATGTAATCACCAACCGGCAAAGGAAGTCTGTAAACTTCAATATCATTATCTTCAAAAAATTGTTTTTTCTGAATATGTTTATCCGCCTGTTGTCCTTTATCTTCTATCAATTTCACTTCATCACTTCCTCTCAAAATACCTCTGTGGCTTTGTAATTTGACCGTAGACGAGTTTTTATTGCATCAGCGGACAAATTAACAACAAAGGATAAAAATTTAGTTAAACGGCAATTCTGAATAACCTTTGATAACATATCTATTGACAACTACTGCAAACGTAGCTTCTTGATGTGTTTTTAAACACCAAATAATTTGTTCCTCTGTTGGTTCTTTATCAAAAACTTCTTCTGCTACTACAGTTTTCTTAAATCCGTTATCGTAAATAAGTCGCACAACATATTCTTTTCTAAGCATTTCTCCATCATTCAAGAGAACTGTGTCGCTATTAACTAAATCTGATTTTCCATTTCTTTGAATTGCATACTTCAAAGTTTTCCTCCTTTCCGGCGGCCACAGGGGGATTGCAACCGCCTTGTTGGTATTCCATGGCTTTCAATAAAATTTCGTGATATATTATTTTCCTTACCAAATAGCCATGTCCGCATGAATGGGTTTCTTTTATGCTTTCGCAAAGGTGTTTCAACCTACGTGAACGGACAAAGGTTCAAATCGACCTCTAATCCTTTTTCTGCTATGTAACAATCTGCGCCATATTTAATTGTTTCTCTTGTCTTTTGTAGAAATTGTGCCGAATCGGCGTTTTTATCTGATAAGTGTAGTAGAACGACATTTCTCAATGCCGGATTATCGTTAGTAGATATGAAGTCCAGAGCCGTTTGCAGGCTCATGTGACCTCTTAAAACATGTTCGCGGTTGACAGCTTCATTGTCAATCAAATCATCGCTGTAATTGGCTTCTGCGAGTATATGATTTACATTGGAGAACCGCCAACGGACGCATTCTGTATCTGTCACGTAGACAAGACTTCCAATGTCCGGATGCTCAATATAGAATCCATAACAAGGACACTCCGAACCGTCATTATTTCCATGGAACCAATGACCATCTTTTGACATGTTTGGAAAAGCCCTTATTCTAAACTGCGAATTGTCAAATTCAAGACTTTGTCCTTCATTTCTGAACGGTTCAAATACTGGTATTCCTGCTCTTGCATACTCAAACCAATGTAAATGGTGGTCAGAATGGATATGGGTTATAATGACCGCCTTAATCTTCCTCACATTGAAATCCAATGCTTTCTTGACTTCCATAAATGGCAACCCGGCTTCGATTATCAATGCTTCGTTGTCATTCTCCAGTATGTAGCAGTTACCGGATGAACCGGAACCTAAAACTTTAAGTTTCATCACCATCACCGCCTTTTGATTCAGATATGTACTTTACCCGTAAGTCATATACTGTCTGGCAAAGAGTATCGCAGATTTCATTTGCAATCTCTCCCTCATTTGCCAAGTGACGAACATAACTTTTACCGCATATATAACAAGTCAGTTTTCGTATAAGTTCCCACATCGCCCATGAAGTAACGCTGTCAATAACCGTTCGCATTAGTCCATCTTGGCTCTTTCCATCAACAGTTCTCTTTACAAACCAATACTCCCTTGGCTCTTTAAGCGTTGTGGAAACATCCTCTCTTATTACCTTTCCTCTAAGTGATTTCTCAACTTCTTTCAGGATTTCTGCTTTCAATTCTTCTTTTTCTTTATCTGTCAAAAAAATTCTCTCCTTACGTCAATAATGCTTCGTGTCTGCCCTAACAACTTCCACATTGCACTGCGTCTAAAAATGATAAGACTTCCATAGGCTACTCCAATTCTTCCTCTGCCGGGAACTGAAATACTTTAGGAAGCACCCAATAATTCGGCTGTACATATACTTTGTTTACATGGTCAAAACCGCCATCAAGTTCCATTCTTGTCAGATATTTTTCTCTAAGCATTTCCATAGCTTTCTTGGCTTTTTCTTCGGTTGAGTATGAAGCCATTTCCATATCGTTTATAACTGACTCCACACCAGTTAAATTTTTATTGAGAAAGTATATTACTCGGTTAAAACGCTGAATAACAACCTGCTCATAAGGAACATCAATTGTTCCGTCCTGTGATATAACTCTCATGGCAACCTCCTAGTCCTTCATAAAGTCTGGCACGTTCTCGTCATTCTCAACGACTTCTCCGGCTACTTTCTCTGGCTGTGCCATCTTAGGTTCCTCCACGGTTTCTGCAACTTCCTGGTCAACCTGGAAATCCTCGGAATTAGCATTCTCTGCAATTTCTTCCTGCGTTTGCACATAGGTTTCATCAAGCTGATTGAATGACTGCTTTGCCATACTGTTAAAGTCCTTGCGATACTTCTTGATTGCATTGTTACGCATCTTGCGAACAATCATAGATTCTGGCGTATCAAGCCATGCTGCGCTGATATAAGGCTTTGCAACTTCACATTCCAACATTTCATCAACGGTTGCGCATTTTCTCAAAGCGTCGAAAATCTCTTCTTTCTTTGTCTTGATTTTGCCTAACTGTTCCGCCGATGCTTTGTAACGATTCTGGCAGATGCCAAAAGTCTCATTCATCAGATTGTTGCGCACATGGGCAAACAGATTGACTTTTACACCGTCTCTCTCTGCAATCAGATACTGAAATGTGCCGTCCTTTAATTTCAGAGGATAAACAACACGGACAACTTTCTGCGACTGTCCCATTTCTTCCCACTCTGGCGGTGTCATTTCGATACCTTTATGCTTTGGATATGAAAATTCATCGCCCTCTTTAACAAGCCAACAAGGATATACGGTATCAACATTCTCTCCGTAGTTACGAAGTAATGCATCGTTGCCGTCTCCCTCGATCCCCATTTCAACGACCTGCACATAGTTGTCTCCGGACTTCTTTGTTCTAAGCTGAAAATAGCACTCTCTCGGCACTGCATTTGCATTAAGTTTAAGGCTTGCGCACTGACCGACAACCTCACGCAGATTTGACTTATCAAGATTGTTTAAGTCCTTGATTTTGTCGCTGTCCTTAACAAGCTGATAAATACTTGTCATAGCTGACATGGCGCACTGTTTTGAATAATCATCATATGGCACGCCACATAACTCAAAATCCTTTGTAACAAGATTCGTGATTGAATTAGTCCACTGACTGACCGCAGTGTTGACTTTCTGTACCTCTAAACTGTTGTTTTCTGCCATAATTATTTTTCCTCGCTTTCTTCAAATTCTTTTAACTGCTCCGCTAAATTCTTGCACTCATCCGCAACATATTCTTCGGTGCAGATAACATCATCAATCGGATATTTACTTTCAACCATTTTTCGTAGTTGATACTCTTTTCTATGGCTCGGAAACTTCTGCATCGCATAATCCAAATCCGACTTATCTCCTGCATGTCCGCAATCAAATCCGAACCACCACAAATCACTCTCGATTGGATAACTTGAATGCTCTCCACCGCCTGCGTATGTAATACCACCGTGACACTGAAAGTATGCTTCAATGCGTATCCTTTCATCTTCATCCAGACAAGCACCAAGCAAAGGAAAAATCCCGCTTACTTCTCTGTCCCCGACATCGGCTTTCTTGATTTCAAGGTAATCACTGTAATCCTTTCCGTATAATGGATGATTCTTTGGAATGCCGACATAACCGCATCTGTGCCCGATACTTCCAAATATGACAACACATTTGTAGCCTGCGTGTTCAAACTCACGCTCGACAATGTACCGTTTTTCCGGCGCTTCATATTTCTTCACAACTGCCACCTTGTCAGCACCGTAGATTTCCACCCACTTCATATCCACAGATTCATCCGTGACGATTAACTTTGCACCTTTGGCATTTACAACCGTGTCACCGGCTTTTACAGAATCCTCGGTGCGGTATGTATAACTTCTGGTGCTGTTTGGGAATTTTGCTTTGATATAATTCATTCTGATACCTCACTATCTAAAATAATTTATTTATCAATTCCATTGCATACATTGTGTCAACCTTGGAATCGCCAGTCTCTTCCATGTGTTTCTGCAATGCTTCGACCATCATCTGAAAATAAGTTGTATCTACACCGGTCAGCTGTTCTTCCAAGACTTTTACATCTTTCAAATCCAGCTCATTTAACTGCATACACATTTTTACATACTGACCAGCGTTGATATGATAGCCGCGCTCAATGTACTTCCTTGTGCGAATAATAGAGCAAAGCGGATATTTAGAGCCTACATAATACAATTCCTTGTTAATGATGCACTCCAACGCCTTAGGTGGAAGAAATACCTCGTTATCCCACGAACTCCATGCACAGGTGCAATGAACGAAATCATAATTCTTATGAATTTCCTCTACTTCTCCATAGAACCTTGTAACAATCTGAATCTTGTTTGAAAGGCTTATTGCGTTGCTCGTAATAAAGCGCGGTCTGTATTTTTCTTTAGAATCTGAATCCGTTTCTTCCTGTTCGTGCTCCATTCCAACTGCTTCATCTTCCTCGGCTGTAGAATCAAAATTGTAAGAAACGGAATTTCCTTCCACTTCATCCTCATCTGCAATTCCTTTGGAACGGACAAAACATTTTACCGAACCATTATCACTACCAGTCGCTTTTGCCAATTCTTTCCCCCACATAAGAGTGACCGGTTTATCTTTGTGCATATCGTTCCACTTATCAACATAGTATTTCGCAACCGCAATACACGCATCTTTTGTTCTGAAATATACATCGTAGTCATGCACAGTCTCCCCTGTTAAAAGGGAAACCAAGGCGCCACCTGTGATAATGGTATTTTCTTTTACCACAGCCTTTACGTTCTCATCGTCAATGCTCTCCATCCAGTCACGAAGTTTGTTACCTAAATGCCGCTTGATATTCTTACTGTTCATCCTACACACCCTCCACTTTCAACTGTTTGTCCTCTGATACGGTCAAAAGAATTAACTGTGCATCCATATCTGGCACATTGAACTCATTCAGCGATTCCGCGTTATCAACAAAAATCGGTACGCTCACGCCGTATAACTCGCTAAGAGAACGGATAATATCAAGTCCGGCTACGATTCTGTGACCACTGTTCAAAGTCGAATACGGAACGCCATTTACGGTACACTCACAGCAATCTTTAAGTCCGCCATTTAATTGCGTTTCAAAGAGTTTGAAGTTTACGGTCTTGAAATGGCTGTTGATAGATTCAGAAACCTTATCCAGCTTGAAGCGTATAAACTCTTCCAAGAGGTAAAGCATCTGTTCCTGGTCCGCAACTTTCTGTCCGATTTCTTTCTGCTCTGCCTGCAACTGTGCGATTCTCTCGTCAATCTCGACATTCATGGATGCCTTGGCAATGATACTGTTCACTTCATCAAGCCGGCTCTGTAAATCAGATTTTTCACATTTAAGGGAATCCAAAATTTCTTCATCATTAGATTTTTCCAGATTCTCGATTTTTGCAGTAACTTCATCATGTTTCACTTTCAACTCTACATACTTTGGATTCTGCATATAGTCTGAAAATTCCGGAATCTCCGCAAGTTTCTTATCAAAATCATTCTTTGATGCAAGTGCTGCAACTTCCTGTTCCTTCAAACTTTTGATGGATTCATGCAATTCTGTATTTTCTTTTCTCATACGTTCGATTTCAGATTTGTATTTATTCCCATCAGCAATCAGTTGCTTAAGTGTTGCTTGCTTACTTGCATTGAAATTAGCAATTGCGTCTCTCAACCTCTTCTCGGCATCGGCTTTTGCCTTTTCTTTTCTGTCCTCAAAATCTAATTTTAACTGCTCAATCTTATCAGCCGGAAGTGTCTGCCCGCATAAAGAGCAAACCGTTGTAGATTCGTCAAATACCCACTTGGATTCATCAAAGAGATACGGTGTTTCATCAAATGCCCTGGCAAATTCGGCATTGTACTGTGTTCCTAAACTGTGACGTTTTTCGTCATAATCAGCGATGCACTTATCATTCAATTTAATCTGATTTTCTGCAATCTGAATCTGATTATGAAAATCACTAAATTTTCGTGCAGCACAATCCTTTTCATTGTTAAGTTCTCTTCTCCTTGCGGACAGTTCACTATTCATAGTCTGCATAATGCCAGACATTTCAAATTGCAACTGCATCTCTTCCTGCTGCAGATTACCAATTGCATTTTCAATACTGGAATCCGCAATCTTTTTATCAACACCTGTAATCTGTCTCTCTAAATCAGCTTTTGCAAGTTCCTGCTCCGCCACGTCAACGTCAACCTTAGATTTCTCGGCTTCATCAATACGGACCGGAATTTCAGCCTGTTTCTTCTTCCACTCTGTAAGAGCCTTGGAAAACTTGGCACGAATATCGTCCGTAGACGGCGCTTTTCCTAATTCATCAACCAGTGGTGCATACTTGGCATCTGTCTTTGCAAGTTCCACATCTGATACTTCTGCAACAAGCTTCATCAGAATATCTCTCTGCTCTTTCCATTTCAGAGAAGAGAAATACTGCGGATTGGTCAACAGCTTAAACATATCCTCGCTCTGCGCCAGTCCGGAAACATAAGCTTTGAAATCAGCTTCACTTTTCGGGTAACCGTCAATTTCAAATGAATTGACATTTCCCTGCAATGTAACAGTATCAGTACCACGTTTCTTAACCCAGTTCTGTTTCTGCGTCTTGGATAGTTCCACTTCCTTGCCGTCTACATCCAGAACCGCTGCAACATTAATTTCTACGTTGTCAATGCGCTTTCCGTCCTTATCCAGTGGGCGTACATTGAACTTTTCCTCTCCGGCACTGTTCTTGTTAAACAGAAGCCATGTAAACGCATCAAAGATTGTTGTTTTTCCTGCAGCATTCTGTCCTTTAATACTTGTCTTGTTGGAGAAATTCACATCAAGGCTCCTAATTCCTTTGAAATTCTCCATATGTAACGATTTCAAAATCATTCGCATTTCTTTTTCATCCTTTCTTCATATCCATTTTTTAAACTTTCAAAGTAATTTTCATTCTCAATATATCCACTAACTGATTCAAGCACAGCCAATGGAACTCCAAGAGCTTTCTTTCCACTGTATCTGATATTTATTGCGTGGCACCTTGTGATGTACTGGTACACATCATCTATGTGTGTTCTGCATTCAATCAAATTTTCATATTCATCTCTTGGTATACACACGCTGTCCGAATTTTTATTGCCCTTTTCCATCAATCCGCCACCTCAATATTGCTTGCAGAAACCTCATACGCAATTCTTTCCTCAAAATCTGTATCAGAAATCTTCTTTTTGTATATACGGCTTTGAACACGTCCTTTAATTTTGATTTTTGTTCCAACTTCTAAGCCAGATGAAAATGCAGCGTTTCTTCCCCATGTAATACACGGAATATAGTCCGTTTTTCCATAATAACGTCCAACTGCAAGCAGCACATCCGCAACCTCTCTTCCAAATGGTGTTTTACGGTAAATTGGTTCTTTACAGATAAATCCAATTAAAGTTATTTCATTTTTGTCTAATCCACTAACTTTCGTAATTATTTCTTCAATATCTTGGACGAATACAGATAGTATCAAATGATTTCCCGTTTCATCATGTTCATTGAATGAGCGGAAACTTCCATATACATTAACGGCAAGTCCGACATGTTTGTCTTCAACTTTAAACAACCGTTCAGAAATGGTCAGCGGAACGACATCTGCAATACCGCTCGTTCTCTTTGCTTCAAGTGTCATAATGTAAAATTTCTCACCATAAAATTCATGGCTAAATACAGGCTCTGATGTAATTACTCCTGAAAGTTCTACAATGTTATTCTCTATTGTTCTATTCATATTTGAATTTCTCCTTTTTGTATGTTAAAATGTACGCAAATAGCTTATGCTATTGCTTGATTTGGAATCATTCTGCTTTGGTCGGTTTGGATGATTCCTTTTCTTTTTTTCTAATGTTTCTTTAATATAATGAAGATTCTCATTTGCACATATAATTTTCAGATCCATGATTATCGTATGTAATGTATGTAATCCCATCATCCGTATCATCATCTTCAACATATGGCGTATGTTCTTCGACAATTTCTTCCGCATCCTGCCAGCCCCCTTCCACTTTTGTGCCAATAAAAAATACTATCCAGCCTGAAAGTATAGGAATTGACAAAATAGGCTTTTCCGAAACATCAAAGCACATTGAAACGATTGCAATAAAAAATCCGATAATCTCAAATACTTTTGCTATTTTTTTCATAGGCATCCTCTCATGTAATAGAAAAAAGTTTTTTCATCTTCTTTTTAGGACTTTTTATTTCAAACCTTTCTCCTGTTTCATCGTCGATCATGTATTTGCCTTCCTGATGCATTATGTGCGGCTTAACTCCCTGCTCTTCCATAAACTCGAGCAAGATGTCTTTTCCGTCCTGCACAATACTCATCCTGTTCACGACTTCCATCCAGTAGACCATGTATCGTTCAACATCAAGATTCTGATATTCCATAAGAAATTCTGCCGCTTTGTCTCCGATCACTTTATCAATCCCGAACTTCTTAACATAATCCATAGTGTAAAAATAATCTTTCCACTGGTATTTTTCTCCATCAAATGACTTTTCAATAGGAAACATGTTCATGAACTCTCTCGGTGTCAATAATCCGATCATACTGTCAATTGCACTGATAATCCTAAACTCATCAATGATAAATTCGGACTCTGCACTTTTAAACACATCAAAACCTGTTGTAGATTTCAATTTTATTAGCAAGAACAGATCTTTTTTAAATTCATCTGGATAGGTTTCTTTCATTTCCTGCATGGTCATATCGCTTTGAGAGTTTATCATTTCATATCTTCTATGAAATGCTCTTGCGTAGTTAATATGCTTAGGCTTAAAATCAATCAGCTTTTTCCCGTCCATGACATAAAAATCATGCATTTCTTTCGTCTCCTCTCATATTTATTATTCTTTTCCAACTCCGTATCTGATTGCCATTTCTTTCACAATAGCCGTATATCCTTCGACCAATTTCTTGTCCTCTGCAATAATATCCACATAGGATAATTTGTCTCTGGCTGATTTACAGATACCCTCATCTGCCATGCGCCTGCGCTTATTAGTCAGCCGTTGTTTCAGATTTACACCCATTCGCTTTGACAACAGTTCATAACTTTCCGCTCTTACTTGGCTATATGCCTGCCCGCCGCCAAGTTCCATGCTGATCTTGCGCAGAATGTTTCCAGTATCATCACGCCATGATGTTGTATCAAGCGCAACCACTTCCCGGATACTCTCAACTCTCTGTTCCACATGGTTCAGTTGTTCCGCCTGCCGTTTCTGTTCCAACTGCTGTTCTGCTACAGAATTGAAAATCTTCTGGAACATCTGTAACTCCGGTGATAACTGATTGAGGTCGATTACCTTTTGTTTCACACGTTCTTCCAAGGTTGTGAAATAATCTCGTGCTTCTTCTGCTTTCGCTCCATTTCCTTTCATGGAAAGCTTCTTTGCAAAATGGGCTGTGAGTTTATAATCATCAGCAAAATTTCCTCTGCTACTTTCATTCGCCATTGATGGCGAGTAAAAATAATCCTCATTTTCAGTAGCAAATTCATTGTCAACAATATTGGCTTTCACCCATCTGGAATAATGGCTTTTATCCATCTCCAAGAACTCATACAGCTTTCTTGCTGTAGTCATTCCGTTTTCATCAACACCAAGCGCAATTTCGATTGGTGTCTGCATTTTAATTGTTTCTAAGTCGTTCATTCTTCTTCCTCCTTAAATATTTCTGGTGTGTCAGCTGCCACCTCATACACGAATCTGTAAAAGAATCGTAAAGCCCTCACATCTGTGATTTTATCAACCAGCTTTTTAAATTCATCTTTGCATTCATCTGCTGTCATATCTTGAATTTTCTTTTGCATGAAATTCTCCTTTCTAATCAATTAAATCTGATACTTTCATATTTAACGCAAGTGCGATAGCAGAAAGTTTTTCAAGTTTTGGCTGATATCCCGCTGCACCGCCTGTTTCATGATGCTTTTTCCATTCGCTTAGCGTTGCGGTAAGTACCCCACTCATTTGAGCCACCTTATAATCAGTGAGTCCAAGTTCATCCCTGCGTTTCGCGTACTTTTCGTACATTTTCCCACCTCTTTTCTACTGAAAGATATTGACATTAGCTTAGATTTCTGATATATTCATAGTGCTGTCTAAGTTAATATAGAAATCCAAGCGATTACTTTTTGATTAGCTTATTTTTCTAAGCTATGTTTGTACTTTAACATAGTTTTGTAAGTGTGTCAATACGTAATAGCTTATTTTTCTTATCTATTTTTAGAAAGAGGTATAATATGGGCGATTATTCTTATGAAAGATACGCTAAAATACGTGATTTTCGTGGCTTTACTGATTACAAGGTAACGCAATTAGCAGGAATAAAAGGAACTGCCACAATATCAAATTGGAAAAACGGAAAATACACTCCAAAAGATGATAAAATGCAACGCATAGCCGACGCACTTGAAGTAAGTCTTGATTTTTTAAACGGTAAAACTGATGAGATAGAATGTAAAGAATGCGGACAAAAATACAACCCTCTTGACGAATTTGATTGTGCAATACACGAACAATTTCACACAAAGATTCTCAAAGCAAAAGAAAAATATAAATGTCTGTTGCCGTACAATGAACTTGTATCTATTCGCTATAACAGTTTGGAAAAAATTAGAAGTGGTTCGGAAGATATAGCTACAGAATTGAATAAATATTTAAAAGCCGAATTTTCTCATTACGTTTATATGAATTACGAAGATAGCAGACATTATGATTTCTTTGAATTTGCGAAATCTAAAGTTGTAGAAATGATTAACAACGGAGATATTCCTCAAGACCAAATAGATAATGTTGCGAAATGGTATAAATTGGATAAGGAGTTTATAAATATACAAGGAGCATCACTTGCAAGAGCAAGTAAAAATCCTCAGTTAATGCGTTTACTTGCATATGCTGAAAAATTAAATCCAGAAATGTTAAACATGTTAGAGATACAAGCAAAAGCTTTATCAGAACAAAATAAAAAAGAGGAGTAGCTTAATTGCTACTCCTTATTTTTTCATCTACAAAATTATAAAACCAACGTAATTTATAATTTTCATTAATACCTCTGAATAAATCGCCCAGTCGCCTACGATACTCTTCATTAGAGATATATCTTTCTTCTGTTTCCTCACTGCATTGAATTTCCTCATCTTCTAAAACCAAATCCATCAAAGTACCTCCATAATTTTTATCTTTCCGAAAATGTCCTATGAATATTATAGAACGCACGTTCGAATATTTCAACTATATTTTCGAACAAATGTTTTTTTACCAAAAGAATAACTCCTCTACGCTTACATCCAAGGCATTGGCAAGCTTAAAAGCAACCTCTATCTTCGGATTAATATCTTTCTGATTCTCTAATCTACAAATTGTGCTTCGGCTTACGCCAGATTCCATTGCTAACCGTTCCTCCGACCACCCATGTTTCCATCTTAATTCCTGCAATTTATGTCTCATGTATAGATTATAGTAATTTATGAATGAATTTTTTACCGGTAATTTTTTCCATCTGAGGATATTATCTCATAAAAAGATGTCTGTGTGCAAAACACTTTTTGCGGAATTTACGTCAAATCGAATATGTTTCTTCTTTTATTTGTGTTATGATTAAAAGTTATTCTTTTTTTGATTTTTAACCACCTCTCTAAAATCAGTGTAGTTATATTTAGGTGTTAAAAGTCAAGCATTTTTTTAATTTTTTATTTTTCATGCAAAGACAAGCAAAAGAACACAAAAAAGAGCCGACAGAGTTGAAAATTTTCTCTCTGTCGGCTTTCTCGCTATCACTTATTTAATTGCTTCGGTCACAGTTGCAAGACCAACAACACCGTCTGGAACAAGTCCATGTGCTTTCTGCCACTCTCTAGTTGCTTCTAGTGTCTTGTTTCCAAACTTGCCATCTGAAGTTACGCCAATAATTTCCTGCCACCATCTGACCGCAGTAGGGCATCCCTGGATGTTGTAATAAATCAGGTGCGTTTTTGCCACATTCTGCGTTTTCGGGCCAAACTTCTTGTCCTCTGCAAGTTCATTTTTTGTGCCTTTCAAATCAAACCCGATGTTCGCTGCATGCTGGTACTGCCCCACCTTGTCATTTTCAATGTACTTAGGCTTGTCTACGACTGCCTGTGTGGCTTGTAAAGGCGTTTCGTGTTTGATTTCAAAGAAGTACTCGTTTAAATCCACACTACCCTCTACGCCAGAAATAGAGCCTTTAGAGGTATACTGCCACATGTCAACTCTTTCGAGTGCTGGGCTTGTCTGCGCATTTCCATCATTTGTACCGTATTTTGCGCACCAAATCTTATACTGCTTAATCTGGTCATAATCAAGATTACTCTTGAACCAAGACTCAGATGCATACACACCAGCTTCTTTGCCGCATGATACAACTTTTTCACAGAAAGCTTTTACAATTGCTGTTCTATCCTCTTTAGAAAGTCTGTCGGCACGAACAACCTTCGGTGTACCATCTCCGTCCTCTGAATCTATAAACAGTGGAAGTGTCGCACCGTACTGGTCAGCAAATGTAGCCGCAAACTGTGCCTCCTCTTCTGCTTCTTCAATATTTATTGCCTGTGACATAAAATAGATTCCAAACGGAATACCTTTCTCTTTGCATGCCTGTGCGAACTCAACAAACTTTGCATCCTGTACCACCTTGCCTGATCCATATCCGCGATAGCCAGCACGGATGATAACTCCATCCACGCTGTTAGCCACAGCTCCAAAATCTGAAACTGTATTATATTTTGATAAGTCAATCACTTTTCTCATATTATTTTTCCTCACTTTCTGTTTTCTTATCGCCATCAATCAATTGTTTTAACAACTGATGTAATCCGGTACTTGCTAATCCACTAAATAAGCCACTTAGCAAGATAGATGGTGAAATACTCCATCCATTCATCCAAATTGCTAAAATAACGCCTAAAATGGCACACACAGTAGGAATATACTTATTGTCAACATCCTTAATCCATTTCTTGATTACATAGCCTACACAAAGACAAATTCCTACAATTACAGGCACCATAAATTCTGATAAAAATCCTAAATCTGTCATATCAATTCCTCCATTTTATAAATTTTGTGCAATTAAAAAAATCAACCCAGTTGCCATTGCTCCAGCAACCGTGCTGATTATTGATGTTATTGCTGTCTTTTTATAATTTTTCATATCATCCGCCGGGGCACGTTCCATATCGTCAACCCTTGCATCCATACGGTCAATCTTTTCATCTAACGTACATACTGTTTCGTTCGTATGTTTCACCTCTCCAACCAACTCCACCATTGTTTTTGACATTGTATGTATTTCATTCACAATTGGTTCTAATTTGTCGATACGGTGTGTATTCGACTTGGAGCGCTGCTCAACTTCCGTAATTCTGTGTTCAATTTCAATTTCATTCATATTTTACGCCTTTCTATGCAAGTGATTTATTATTTAAATTTGTTATGGACTTCCTCTAATTACTAATTTCAAAATTTTTCTCCTATAAACGAAAGTTTAAAACAGGAATCCCAAAAGGTCGGAACATTGACCTCTCTTACAACAACAATCAGAACGTCAATTGTGAACGCAATTAATTCCTTAGTTGCAAGGATAGTTATACTGGAAAATGTAAATTCATGTGATGCACTTTTTTCAGTCGGAGCACATGGAGCACTTGCGACATCTGCATATTACACACTGACCTCAATCACAAAGAACTTTGGTTCAGACAACATTTATGTAGATAAATATGGTGCTATCATTTTTAAACTTGAAGGTCATTATATGCTTGACATAAATCTTGTGCTTGATAAAAGCTTTACTTCGATAAGCGCCAATATAAGCGTCCATCGGTACGATTCGAAAGGTGGTTCAGACACCCTTATTGCAGAGGAATTTTTCTACTCAGCAAATAATGCGCACAGTGGTCATATTAACATTCTCGTACCTGTTAAAGAATATGGATTTATAAAAATCTTTGGTATCGGTAAAATAGCGGGCGGCTATATATCTTTACATAGAGTTGCTTAGGTCTACTCTTTCGCCCAGGTCAGCCAAAAACTCATTGTGGCACTGCTTGTTAATCCGTCAATGATGAGTGTGTAACGACCGTCATTTCGTTTATTTATACCTTTAACGAAGTAACTGGAATCATCTCTGACAGTATGCGCTGATAGTAATGTATATCCTTCTTTATTAACTATTGCATAGTTTGTATTAGTCGAAGCCGTGTACAACTCCATAATGAGCTTTTCCTGCCGGGTATTAACTCTTTTTTGAGCATCGGTGTGGATGTCGTCAATTGTCGAGCCACCGACAGCGTTGACATTTTGTTCTGAAATATTAGAAGTTGTGATAGCAGTCGAGGCGTCTTGCTTCTTACTTAAACTTTCGTTTATCTCATTGACTTTTCCATTCGTTGCATTAATATCAGCACCACCAAAAGGATCTCCCTCCTGCGTATACTCGGTCGCATCCTCAAACGAGACTGTTCCATCATCATTTTGAATCATCCTGAATTTTCTTTTTTCATTCTTTGACGTATCCAGCACATCATCTTTGTAATTTGTCTTTAAATCTGCCATGTTTATAACCTTATTCCTTTCTGGCCGCCAAGCCTAAATGACAACTTTGGAAGTGCTTCCTTTTGCGCTGTCATTGTTTTGTATAGCAATAAAATAGCACTCTCAATTCGGTTAAATTCCGAATATAATGGAGTGCTTTGGTTTGCGTAATATGTTTTTTTATTTCCAATATTAAAGGAATAGCTACCAAGATTCAGCTTTTCCAAACAATCCTCAATAGCATTTATTTCTTTTGCGTATATCATACTTGTATAGGTTTTACCAGCACCTAGACTTACAATGTTTGGAAATCCATAAAAAAGTGATGTTCCCAACGCCTTGAGATATTCCAGATTTCCAATGATGCGGTTGTAATCTTCGATATTGAAATAATCAGAACTCTTCCAATCCGTTTTCGGTTCTATCCATGCCATTTAAGCTTCCTCCGGCTCTCCAAAATACTCAATATATTTTTCTACGTCATGCTCGCCCAGATACTCTTTTGCCTGTTCATCCGTTATAGGTACAATATCATTTGTTGAATAAGCTTTAAAAAAGTTCCCCTTCTTGGTTCTATATAACCAACGTTTACCTTCTTCTTCTGTGTAAACTAACTCCGATTTATCTGTGTCATACAATTTCCCATTAACTACTTTTCTCATCATGATACCTCCATCATTCTTAATGCATGTCTCAACTCTAACGTTCCACTAAAGCTACCGTTAAAATCAAACTTATGTGATTCAATTTCAACTTGCAGATTATTAACAACATCACTTTCCATGTATATAATATCTGCAGCATTTAGCCTTGGTTCTCCTCTATATTTCACATTGTATGAAATATTGTTTCTGTAATAGTTTCCTAGCCATTCAGCCACATCCTGTGCATGTTTCTGCGTACTGATTAACTGATTTTCAAATTCAACAGTATAACCGACACTTGCTAACTTTTGTGTATAATATACGGAATCATCTTTTGCCTGTGGTTTACCTTGTTTATCATTTTCAAATGTAAATATCCTAACAGAAACCGCTTTGTTTTGCTTTTCTCTGTAGCCGATCGGTTCTTCCAACATATCTTGTTTTTTCAATGTATAATCAGACAAATCACCAAATGACACCTTATTAACAAGAACTCTGTCATTCGGGTATGCCCTGGTAAACTCCAATGTCATAGTATCAAATGTACTAAATTCTTGATTCAATATATTGGTTTTATTCAAATCAGAAAACTTAAAAGTATCAGCAGCAACACCATTTCTAAAAGTATGAACAACCATCTCCTTAGGCGGGTTCCCGTCAAAATCAACATAAATACTATAATACATATAGCCTGCCGGCAATTTGATTGTAATGGATGGATTCGTCGTAAATTTTCCATCTTTATCTGCTACCGATGCGCTTATAAACGATGTTGCTAGATAATTTCCATCTTCTGGCATAAATACCATGCTGCCGTCCACAGAAAAGAAATTCTTTGTCATATCAGCATAAACATAATCGCTTCCCTTAACAACATTACCAGGATTTGACCATGCGCTTGCACCCACTGATGTAACAGTCAAATCATCTGGATTCAGTACTGTTGCAAAATTAGCTTTGATGCAGGGGTTCCCATCCTTGTTCTGGTACAAAATACATCTACCTGCATTAGCAATTAACTGCAAGCATTGTGCGTGTGATGCTTCCGGTAATGGGTTTGTAATAACCACATCTTTCAAACATTCATCTATTTCGTACTCATCCGGTTCTAATCCATAATCAGTTAATACCGATTTTGCATCGTCATACAGTGTTCGTGTATGAATTGTATTTCCAGCCGAATACTTATCTGTCATAAATGCAAATATATCTTTTGCGTTAAAATTCATTGCGCCTTTTTGTGATTTCCAATCAGACAAATATACACTTGCTACCTGCAACCATTCAACTGAATCATCTGCCAATGTAACGCCAACTGATACCGGTATCTTCTGCCCTGCCTGCAAGAAGTTCACAAAGGAATTATCATCATCAACATTGAACCTGTGTTCCATATCATTGACAGTTAGTGAAAAATCTATAGCCGGTAATTCCTCACATACTGAATTTACCTGCTCCCGCCATGACGCTGAACAAATATCATCATTGCCAAAATCAAGTCCGACACCCATCAACACTTTGTTGATTCTAAGTCTCTGCTGACCACCAACCATTGATACCGGTATAATTTGAATGTATGAAGTAGTTCCAAGATTATCCTGCGTTGTAAATTCCATAGAATTGTTTGCGTATGTTTTGTCGACTTCCTCTGTCTTTAATCTGAACGAAGTTGGATAACATTCATCGAAATTAATGGTAAATCCTTTGATTGAATATGAATCATTGAACTTGATTGTTATTACTCCTAGAATATCGTTGGTTGTACAACTTCTGTTCTGAATATACTGTGCATACTGATTATCTTCCGGAAGAAACAACATGCTGCCATCTGCCTTGAAATAATTCTGATCCATAGTGGCATACCTGCCATTTGCATCCTTATTATTCAACGGTGTATCTTGGCTACTCCAATAAGCAAATTTTCCATTAAGCCTTGCAGAATTTTGCGCATATTGGTTAATGACACCGACAGCAACGGACATATATCCTTGCTTTCGTATCATGCTATCCATCATTTCTTTATACTGTCTTGATACATTCTGCATATACTACCACCCACAATCAATTAAATTGAATTTGCACGTTGAAAAATTCTTATAGAAAATACCATCAAGGAAAAGAGGTTGCCCCGATGTATCTCCTGGGTACATGTAAATCGTATGTCGCTGGTTATCATCACCGGTAAATGTCACTGGAACGAAAAAAGGTTCCAATGCCGCTTTCATCATCTTCCATGTATCAGCATCGAGACCATTCCACTGTAAATTATTCAATTTCCAAAGTTTTCTTCCGACAAGCTGACCGACAACTGCATTATTTGCATTACGACCACTGTTTACCGCCTGTGAATGAACTATATCCAATCCTCTTGCTGGGTACGGAAACTGCACACCATTCACAATTAAAAAATCCGATGTTTTTCCTCGCATAAAACCACCACCTATAATTTTCATTAGGTTAACAGCTATTTGCCTTAAATAGCCGTTATTGCATAGAAAAAGCACCTACCCTTTTTCGGGTAAGTGCCTTTAATTATTTTCTTCCTGCTAAATAAAATTCTACTCTATCAAAATCTTTATATGCTGTCATTTGTTCTGATATTGTTTCACCTGGTTTCAATTCTGAATCATCATCTGTAAAATATGTCATTTCATATTCAACCAATTCATCATTAGAAAAAAATAAAGCGTAACCTTCAACAAAATCCGCTGCATCATCTCCATTATTTGTTACTTGAAATACAGCACCATTTTCTATATCATTTTGAATATATGACAAATCTTGTATAACGGATTTATAATATTTACTGGTGGATACATTCATTTTTGTCTCATAATGGTCAATATCAGCATTTGTTTCAAAAGCTTCATCTATAACGGATACGCATCCAGCACCAAGTGCATACAATTCACCATCGGCAGAAGACACTATTGTATTATCTGATCCATATGCTAACGATGATGTTGATATATCAACAGTTTTATCAGAAATATTCTTAACAACAATAAAGTGGTTTGTATACCAACCTATGCTATCAGGAAGTGTATATTCTGCTATAGTTTCTATATATTTTTCTTCTTTTTTATCATCTTTTTCCTTTTCAGTACCGACTATTGTACTTTCCTCTGACGTCATATTAGTTTTTGTTTCACTATCTTCAATTATTTCTTGTTCACTTTCAGCAGTGTATGAAATATCTTTTTTTCTGTTATTTCCTACATTTATAATCATTAGAATTGCGCAAAAAATGAGTATGCCAACTATTGATACAATTAGTCCTGCAATAGCCGTCTCATGTCCCTTATTTTTCCTTGTAAATGCCAGTATTGCCAAAATAAGTCCAACTATTGATGGTATAATTCCAATAGCTATGAATGAAAACAAGACACCAGCTATTCCACACACTAATGATGCAATCCCCAATCTGCTTTGTTTCATATTTTTCTTCTCCTTCGTCAATATTTTTTTCTTTATCATATCATTAATGGAAATGGAAGTCCATCCGAAGATAAACTTCCATTATTTTATGTTGTTCTTAATGTCAATCCCATTGACCTGCGACCTCTTTCGTTTGCTCTAGCAATATCTCTATCTCCTATATTTACAGATGTGTCCTTTTCTAGTAACTGTTTTAGCAAGCTATTCTGTTCTCTTAACAATGCATTCTGCTCCTCATTTGCTTGATAAACACCGTTTTTAATACCTGCAACAATCTGGTCATTATTTGCTACTGCATGGTGACTGCCAATCTGACCGACCATCTCATTGATTCCGTTTTCACGAGCCATGAATAACTGACCTGTCTCTGGGAAACCACCATCGGCAAACATCGGTATGTTACCTAACGAAATCTTATCAGTTCCTAATACTGACTTAATTCCACTTCCGATTACTGTTGATGTATCAATTTTAATCGTAAGCTTTGCATTTAACCATTCTGCGAAACTGTTCCACTTTGATTTCAAAGTTTCAATTGCAGCATTCCATGCCGAACTAAGGCCATCTTTTATTCCACTAAAACTCCATGAATCAGATGAAAATTTAGATTCGACACCACTCCACCATTTTGCAAAACCTGTATTTGACCACCATGATGTAAATTCATTCCATTTGGATTCTAAACCACTTTTTGCATCAGAGCCTAAACTTGACCACTTTTCTCTCGTAAACCATGGTGAAACGTTCTCTTTCCACCACTTATATACTCCAGTGTTCTGCCACCAGGATGTGAATTCATTCCATTTTTCCTGAAGTCCTTGTTGCATTCCATCTGATGCACCGCGCCACTTCTCTTTTGTGAACCATGGCGAAACGTTATTGTTCCACCATGTAGGAACTCCTGTTCCACCCCACCACTGACTAAATTCATTCCATTTTGTTGATAATCCATCTTTAGTATTTTGACCTAATTCGGACCATTTCTCTTTGGTAAACCACGGTGAGACGTTTTCATCCCACCAATCTGGAACTCCCGTTCCACTCCACCAATCACCAAACTCGCTCCATTTTGTTGATAGCGACGATTTTATATTTTCACCTAACTCCTGCCATTTTTCCTTCGTAAACCATGGTGTTACATCATTCGTCCACCATGAAGAAAGTTTTGCCGATAAACTATCAGCTAGTTCCCCCCACTCTTTATCTTCTGCATCTCTTGTTTCTCGATTTTTAGCTTGCCATTTTTCAAGTTTTTCAAGCCAAGAATCAAATGGACCGCTTCCATCTTCCTGCGTAACAGCTTTTCCATTTTTGTAAGGATTTGCAGTATTTTCTTCTGCCGATTTTTTTCTACCCTCATCCCAACCAAAATCCTTTATGTTCTGTATCCAATTTTTTGCATCCTCTACAAATTTAAAAGATACATACACTGTTGCTGCTATTGCAAATCCTGCCGCAACTGCACTACCTACACTTCCTGCTGCTGCAGACAACGATGAGCCACCAATTAATGATGAAAGTTTTGACGTGATTACAGATTTAAGAATCGCAGATGTCAGCAACTTTCCTGCATATTTTAATGCAAATGCTCCAATTAAAATTGCTACAGTATCAACATCTAACTCACCTACAAAATCTGCTATTCCTTTCCATACATCACTCCATTTTACCTTTTTTAATGCTGTTCTAATTGCATTAAACAAACCTTGAACCCATACATTAAGTGTTCTTCCCATAGATTTAAAATCAAAAGTTCTAAAGAACTCGTTTACACCGCTTGCAATAGATTCTCCAAGATTCGACCAGTCAAAAGTTTCTCCAAAAGATAGCGCTGCGTAAATTGCAGTATTCAAAGAGCCAGCAATTGTTTTTCCAACATCACCGAATAACCTAGGTGTAATCAGTCCATTAAGGAACTGCGCTAAGCCTGTTCCAAAGTTATTTGCAACACCATACACTGATTTCCAATTGATTTTCTCTAATGCAGATGAAATACCGTTGCTGATATAAGTTCCGATACCCTCGTAATCTCCACGTTCAAAAGCACTGCAAATAGCATCTGCTATCTTCTGTGCCTTGTTTTCGGATTCAGCAAAAGCTTTATCCCAAACGGATTCATAATCTGCAAGAGCATTTGCAATCTCATCTGATAAATCAATACCATTACCTTTTCCAGAACCGCTACTAGATGAAGAACCACTATCAGAATTAGGATTATTGATGTTTAATTCATCAATACCAAGAGTTACATCTTTTAGCTTTTTAGCTGCATTGGCAGCATCATTAAGGCTGTCTGCTGTATCGTCTGCATCCTCTCCTAAGTCCTCTACACCACTTCCATATCCCTTACTTGTTCCGTCCTGTAAATCTTTCAGCCAGTTATCGCCAAAGAAATGGAATCCAAGTGTTGTAAATAATCTGTTCAATGCCATAATCAAAGCATTGACAACAGGAAGTACATTTTTCACGATAGGCAAGAATAAATTACCAATAGTTCTTCCAAGGTTCGCAATCTGCTGTTTCATGATTCTGTACTGGTTTGCAACAGAGCCAAGAGTATTCGCCTGGTCTCCCCATGCTACCTTAGACTGGTCTAAAATAGCTATTAGTCGCAACTGCATCTTCTCGGACTGAGACATCGACGATAAAGACTTTGTTACTCCAAGATTGTATGCATACTGCTGTAATGTGGCATTTGTAATATCAATACCGAATTTATACAGTGCCCTTGACTGGCCAATCAATCCGGACTGGAAATTTGTCATAACAGAAGATAAATCCTCATTGGTATATGAGGACATATCTGCTGCAAGCATAGAAAGTGCTTTTGCTGTATTGGTACTTGTTTCACCGCAAAGACCAACCGCGTTCGTTACAGATACAATCTTTGCCTGGTAGTTCATTAACTGCTCTGGGTCAAGACCAAGGTTCTTATTATCGGTTAATGTCAAATTGCCGGAATCTCCAATGCTATATCCGGTCATTTTTAGGGTCAATGACTTTAATCTATCTGAAAATGAATTTGCGTAAGCTTCAGCACTGTCATATCCGTATTGCTCAAATTGATTTCCAAATTCTGTACCAATCTTATCAAGCGCAACGTTCCAATAGTTGAATGTTTCCACATAATCCATTGAAGAAAGAACTGCTTTCCATGTTCTTTGTATTCCATGCAGAACCGAATAGAAATTTGCATAGAAAGCTCCTGCAAGCTGTGAAAAGCTCCTAAAACTTCTGGAACTTTTATTTGTGCTTGATGTAAGAGCATTAAAGAACTGTGATAACTTATTTACGCTCTCTCCAGTTTTAGATGTAGCAGACTGTGTTCCTTTTACGCTTACTGCTAGGTTAGCTAGCGCATTCGTCATTTGAACAAGATTTCCGCTGACCTTTGGAGCTTTAGAAAGGGTGCTTATTGTCTGACTTAATGCTGTTGCGAATCTTGGCATATTGTCAATTGCATTTACAACACCTTTATTTCCAAGCTTTGAAATATTCTTCGCAATCTCTCCGATAGCTGTTGCATTTGCGGATGCTGCACCAAAAGACGAAAGCTGTTTTGCCATCACTCCAATTGCTGATGAAGAAGCATTTAAACTTGCCGGACTGATAGATGCAATTTTTTCAATATTCTTAGCAAGTCTAGTAAAATCTGCTGTTTTGATATTTGACATCCCAGCACTTGATTTACAGATTTTATCAACGCCGTTTGCAAATCCAACCAAATCACTTCCGTTCACTTTTCCAACAGATGAACTTAGTTTCTCTAATTTGCTAACAAGTGCATCTAAAGCTCTATTTGCTTTTGTTGCCTGCGCTTCAACCTCGATTTCAAGGCGGTCAATATCTGCTGCTCCCATGATTTCACCAACTTCCTATAGCTTTTTAGGTCAATGACTATCATTCCCTTCGATAGCCAGTAAAAAGAACGGACGCTGTGACACGTCCGCTCCTTAATTTTCATCGAATTTTCTATTAAATTCTGCAATCCATAATTTAAACTTTTCTTCTGGTGATAAAGGCTTTTCTTTTTCAACTAGAGAAAATGGTTTTTTAGGATATTTCGCACTTTTATTAAAACACGATGCGATGGCTTGATGAACATACAAGCCCTGGTAATAGGCTGCCACATCAAGCATTTTTAGTTGTTCCTCTTTTTCTTTGATGAAATTGTCCTGGTACATATACATGTACTTAGGATTAAGCTCCCAGAACACATCCATAGGTATTCCCATTCGAAGTGCCGCTGGGAGCCATACATCATCAATTAAACTGGAAAAGGTCATTTCCTTTTTCTCAACAACCTCTACTCCGTTTTCTGCTGTGCAGATTTCTTCGTATTCTTCGGTTTCTCCTCGTCCACATTGAGGAGTTTTCTGAAAAAACGACTTTCCTGCACTGCATTTGCGTATGCTTCGTAAATTTCCTCAATGTTTCCGCCGCCTTCGATATGCTGCTCGACTAAGTAATCTGCCTGTTCAGCATCACATGGTACTACAATTGCCACAAATGCGGACACCGCTGTAAAAATATACTTTCTACTAATAAGTCCTTCAACTGGCAATCCCATCTGCTCCATTCTCTTTGAATGTGTGAAATTAAGTTCTGGTACCGTATAAGTTTTGTTGTTGATTTTCACTGTTGCCATAATGATTTTTCTCCCTTCAATCTTAGGCTGTTGCAGCTCCGACTGAAATCTTTGTGGAAGGCGATACAGAAATGGTCATTTCACGAACACCATTTACTTCTCCCTCGTTAATGTAAACTGAATGCTGTCCTTCCCATGTAGCTACACCATCTGCTCCGTCAGTTCCCATTTTCAAGCGATATTTCAATGCTGTTCCCTCTTTTGCCTTTACTGACGTATAAGCTTTCAATGTGTAGTTTGCGGTAAACTCCATAGCATCCTGTGACTGCACACCTGCAATGAATGTCTGTGATTCATCTTCAAGGTCTGTTGTTTCAAGCTGATCCGGTGCACCTCCTAACTGTGGATAAGACTTGATCTTACACAGTTTTTCCCATGCTGTACCATCTGTACTTGTTTCCAAAATTGTTCCAATCGTGCTTACTGCTTTTACTTCTGCTTCTGCCATATTTTCTTCCTTTCTACCGCTATCTGCCTGCGGTCAGCGAACGTCTCTCGAGTTGACGTCCGGTGCATAAAAATAAGAGCCTTTCGGCTCTAAGTTTCATTTATATGCTACCGACATAAATGTCGGGACCATTTTAATTTATCTCTTTTATCTCATCTCCATCTGCATAAATGCGTTGGAATCTTGCAACCCATCGGCTTACGTTTGGGTCTGCTGCATTTGCAACAGGTAACGGACCGGCTTTACACTGCCAGCCATACTTATGCATAATTTCTTTTGCCTTACTGCAAATCGTATAACAAGTATTATCCGCAAGACTTCCGGTGGCATATGCCGATATGGTAATCATTGGTGTCTGTGAACCTTCATTCCCTTCCAAATCGTAATTTCCACCGGATATATCGCTTAAGGCTACGTCACAATATGGAAAATCGGTTTTCTTCGGTGTGATATATCGCCCGACCTTGCATTGCGGATATGCAGTTTTCATTTTCTTTTCAAAATGTGTAAAAAATGTATTCCATTCAAATGACATTATCTAAATACCTCTCTGGCTATTTCTACAACTTTTTCTCTCAATTCCTTGCCGGCATTGTACATTGGCATCTTCGGAGAAATACCGGTTGAATAGTGCCATTCGCCTTGTAAGTCCATGTACCACCATCCCGGCTCATTACCGTGCGTGCCGTATGTTCCGGTTCCTACGCCCGGAATATTCGCTGGGTTCTGCGCCGGAAGTCCTGCTCCAAACTCTAACATGAGTGCCGGTGAGATTTCTTTACTTTGCACGCCATCTAAGTTTTGCCATTGGCTTATAATCTTCTGCGAATCTTCCATATAAAAGATTGCCTTGCATCCGGCTTTCTCCGGTGTGATTTCAGAGGATAAATGAATGTACTTACCAAAACCACTACTACCAATGTGAATCTGTGCAATAGATATGCCCTCTGCGGTCAATCTGCGGCACAATTCCTCGCATTTCCCATCAAGGCTGTTCTGGTATTCCTTAATCTCTTTGATAGCGTTCTGAATCTCTTTTACGGATAAGCCGAATGATATTTTCTTACTCATTCAGCAATCCCACCTGCCTTGCCGTATCAACGGTTTTTCTTGCCGCATCTGAAATGCACTTAAAGGCTTCGCTCATATCAAGATTGGTGAAAGAGCCTGTTTGCAATGGTGGAATACTTGGAATCGGTGCATCAATAAGCCCTAACTCCAAATACACCTTAAAAATCTTTGGAGACTGAATAGCGAACCAATCAACCATTTCCTCATTCTTCGCCCACGCACCGTCAAACCGGTTTGAACTATCGGATAGTCCACTCTCATTCAAAAAAGCGTGCATGATTTCATGGCGTAGAACCCTCTTTCGATATGTTTCTTGCGTCTTTTCATCCATGCCAGTGAAATATTTTTCTTCTGACATATCAGCAACAACAATCAGCTTTTCATCTTCTCCACAATAACCGGAAAGCTTGTTTTTCTCCAGATAACTGTCCTCTGATACTTTGTGGGTTTCAATCTGGTATTCAGTTCCAAGGATATTGATTTTTCTGTTTTCCATATTTCACGCTCCAAACGTCATAAATCTGTTTCCAAAATGTGCTTCATTCAATGCCTTTTCAAGTTCATCTCGATAAGCAAATGGGCTTAATGGACTTTCAATCCTCTCTCGTAAAATTGGTGCTAATGCGCCCACGGAAGCTGTCTGCCAAGCATCTGCACACATCTTAGGTGGCAATTCAGCCAAAGCGTACATTTCCATTTTCTTATGGTCGCACGAATCAACTTTCGGGCAAGCCTTACACTTCTCTGATAACTTCGATAATACCATATCATCCCTCCGGTAATTCCTTAATCGCAATAACGATTCCATTCAGACTTTTCGCAGGCGGCGCGGCAACCTCATAATTGGCACTATCGCCATTCACAGAACCGTCCTCGTTGTATTGCGGTTCACAGCCAATCCACAACCGTGTCAGCTTGGTAATCGGGCAATCCATATTGCAAGTGGATATTGTCCGGGAATAGTCAACGCTACTTCCGAACACATCAGCCTGCACATCGCCCTTGCCTGCGGAAATGTTGGCATAAAAAAGAACCGGGTCATTATAACCTGGTTCTGTTCCTATCTCGACAGGGATTTTCTCTCCGTCAATCTCTATGTACTTGATATTTCCGTCCTCGTCACGGTCGTATACCTTTTTCTCGGCATCGTAGGTGGCGTAATAGAATGTTTGCTTATTTTTCTTTAATGAACGCATGAGGACTTTACCTTTCCTTAATTTCCAAAGTTCCATTAGAAATGCTTGCTACCATGTCGTTTAATGGAAGATACTTATTTTTCCAACCATCTATCCTAAATATTTCCGAATCCTTTTTAACTATATCTGTTTCATCCTCTGTAATACTCTCTTTAAACAAATACATTTCCAGTAAATATAACACAGAAAGCAACATCAACACGTTTTTTAAATTTGCTTCTTGATAATTTGCCACTCTCCCATGTTTTATATCATTATAAGCCTTCCACCATTCTAATTCGGATGGTTTTCTCTTATTCAAATTCTCAAATGGGGTAATACTAATATCTTTTACTAGTATTTTTCTATCAAACATATCTTCGTGTTTTTGCTCGATTCCATTTATATAATCATTTATGTTCTTTCTTTCTCCCTGTGAAAAACCCAACAACTCCTTAAAAACAATATCTATTTCTGAGCCAATCTCTCGAATTTGGCTTGCAAACTCCATAGAAAATGTATCGAAATTTCGTTTATCAAGTTCAACATATTGAAGCGTTTCTGTAAATCTTCTTTCCAGCATCAAATAAAATCTCCAATGCCTTTCAATGAATTCTTGCTTTGTCATTAGCATACACCCACCTTTCACCGCCATTATACGGCAAAAGGAGAACCGCTACAAGGATTTATTCTCCTACAATATCAATTCCATACTGCACGGCACATTCATGCTCAATTTTACATCCTCTGTAATCTTCCCAACCCTCTGCAAAATAAGCACAATCAGCCGTAGAAAGTAATTCCAGAGACTTTCCAAGGAACCATAAGGGCTTGGCATCATGCGGCGCGGATTCAAAGAATGAATCAATAACATCAACCTCTCCGAAACGTTCTGTGACCGCTTTAACAATCTTGTCTCTTTCTGCCTTGATTTCTTCATCGGTCTTATCTCTCATAGGCTGTGAAATAAATAATTTCTTCATAGATTATTCCTCGCTTCCCTTTACAACGAAATTCTCCCACTTCTTATAGGCATCCACATAAGTTTCATTCTTATCGCCGTTATGGGTAATCTCGTAATACATACCGTCTGAAACGGTTGTGCTGACCAGTGCCTTGTTGTTCTGTAAAGTCTTACAACTCCATACAACAAATACATCTTCCTTGGAAATCTGCTTTTTATCGGTCTTATCAGCATGAGTGTTGAAATAATCAACAACAATCTGCTTGCATAAATCTAAAAACTTATCGTTTGACATAATTTCTTCCTTTCCAAAATAGAAATATGGCGCACCGCCCACCACCGCTTAACGTGCGCCGCCTGCAACCATATTACCGGCACTGGCAAAATGGTCACGCACAATCTTCTTTCATTGCCTGCATTGCAAACAAATTACCTTTTCTACAACACGGTAGATAGGCTATACCGCTTAACCCTGCGGTCGGGAGATAAAAACCGGATCACCTAAACCTTTCTTTTTAAATACAGTTCGCAAATCCTATCACTCCCTTGTAAGCCATAAGATACTCACTATAAGTCCTTGAAGTTCCATTTTCCGAATGGCTCAACTGATTTTCTGCACCGTTTTTGGATTCAATCTCAATCGCCGCCATTGCAATTTTGGCTTTGTTTTTCTCCAAGTCTTCAAGGATTTTATCCATTCCCCATGAACTAGGATAGTTTCTAAGCGTTTCAAACGATTCAATGGCAAGGCTTACTGTCAGACTGGAAACGCTGATTTCTGCGTCATATTCAGTTATCATCGACTTAATATCTTCCTTGAATTTCTCCATTGGAGTGAGCGTTACCGCATCATCCTTTGGTGTTTCTTCAATATCAGCCATCCTGCCACCTCATTTCATTTACAGACCAAGTTTTTCAATGATCTGTTCTTTCAGCATCTTCCCGGTAGATTCCTCTGTTACTTCCAACCCTAAAGTTTTCGCTACTTCCTTAAGATCAGACGTACTCATTCTGGTAATCTCCGATCTCTGATACTGTTTTTGCCCTGTTTTAGGCTCGCCCATATCGGCATCACTCGGATTTGTCTCAATTGTCTGCGCCGGATCTAGTGGAATCTGAGCGGAAGAAGGGGCGGTTTTCTCAACCACCCTCTTATATCCGCATGATTCCATAACCCTTACCATGTTCTCGTTGACAATCATCTGAACGCCGTCTTTTTCATAGCAAATCATTCAACGATCACTCCTTTTAGGAATTAAGTGTTACTGCCTGTGTTGCTGTCTTTGTAACGCCGTTTTCTGTGTAAGATACGGTGACATTGCCAGCCTGTGTGATTGTATCAGGTGCATATGTAACATGTTTTGTTACATCCTGTGTTGCCCCGGAATTGCCATATGTAGCTGTTACAACCATTCCGGTAGGATCAAACTTCTCTCCGGAAGCGTACTTAGTCTTTGTCGGTGCTGTTGTGATTGCAATAGAGCTTAAAGCTGCTGTTGCATGAACGCCGATTGCGTCCAGCTTTTCATTTAAGCAGAAAGCGTCATAACGAACACGACCTTCTACTAACCATCCAGAGATACCAGGTGCATCGGAGTGAATCTTGTACTCTGTAAGTTTGATTGGCGCAACACAAACGATTGAATTTGTGATGATAAAATCAACATTTGCAGGGAAATAAGATGCTGGAGCCTTGATAATCGGTACTCCGTCAACCTCACCAACAACACCGTTAATTGCGATTTGAGTTGCCATATCGCCCTTCTTTGTGAATGCATCATCTAACTTGATGTTCTTGTAGTAAGATGAACGGCAGAGACAAATACGTCCGCCTGTAGGCACTTTTGCATCGTCAAGTTTTTCCTGCACAGACAAGAAATTCTCATATGCATTAGTCTTTGTGGTAGCTCCGGTTACGATATTTGCTGCCTTTGCAGATGCACAAATCTTATGGATACGGTAAATATCAACCTCTGGAATAACAACCTCGTTAATCTGACGTGCGAGCGCTTTTCCAGCCTCCATCGTCATCTGTGTATCATCGTAGGACTTACGATCAATAGTGAATGTGAATGATCTGTCCTGTGTCAGAGTCATTTCCTGTGTGTTGTTCCCCAACTCGTCCGGATTGCCGTAACGATTGGCACCAGAAGTCTTATAATCGTTCATTCCAACGGTAGGGATTGAATATACCTTTACGGTTTCAACACCGATAAAATCATAACTGTTATTTACTACTGCTCCCGTCAAAGACCCGAGTGCAAAACGCTCATCAACCTGTGGACTATACTTCTCTGCATAATTTACTACTGCCATATTTTTACCTCTACTTTCTTAAAATTACGAATTAAATCCCTGTAAGAACGGATCCTCTTTTCCATTGCTTACCCCGGTATTTACCTCCGGGCGGTTTTTGTACCACTCACTCTCCTTTGCTTTCAGAATGGATTCCTGCGCCTGTGACTGCACGGTAAAAAGAGTGTCTGTGTCGCCATCAAACTGCGCTTCGGCAGCTTTCTTGGCTAATTCCTGTGAGTAACCAAGTGTCAAGAAATTCTTTTCGAATTTGGAAACAGCGCTCTCTCTGCGGAGCCGATTAAGCTCTGCATCCTTTTCCGCTTCCTTGTCAGCCTTTTCCTGTGCCAGCTTTTCAGCATCGCTTAAAGTGGCGTTGTACTTTTTCTTCCAATTGGAAGCATCCGTAGCAGCATCTTCCTGCGCTTTTTTCAGCTTTGCGTTCTCTATACGCATCTGCTGCAACTGCTCTTCAAGACTTGGCTGTGGCTCATCTTTTTTCGGCTCATCCTTTGGCGGCTCTGTTGCTGGTGGCTTCGGCTCATCCTTTGGTGGCTCTGCTGCTGGCTCTGCAAAATGCTGCAAATTCATTTTCAAAAGTTCTTTCTTTTCCATCTTTGTTACCTCAACTTTCTTTGCGATTGATTACCCTCGTTTCCCTACGAGTTGTTTATTTTTGCGATTTTCGTTTTCCCTAACGTTGCGTTGCGAAACTTATAAGGCGCTTTCCCTAGCGCATATAAAAAGCACCAACATTTCTGTGAGTGCTGATTAGCTTTGTATTGGGCTGTTTTTCGTCTGGTCTGATGAATCCGGCATAATCCGCTTGGAATCCGGATTGACTTTGGCTTTCAGTGCATCGTCTGCATCCTGCTGTTGCCGTGGATCATCATTTTTATTTTCTCCCAGCTGATTGCCACTGGATTTCTTGCTTTCAAGCAATGTTTTCTGGTATTCAAGCATCTTTGGTACAGAATCTTCGACAGCCTCGGCGAGGTTCGGGAAAAAGTCTATTGCTTCCATTGCCACACGCGGATGCACAAAATTCTGAACCATCGTAGCAAGTGAATTGATCTTTGTTGCCATATCAAACGTTTTTTGCCGAATTGGTCGAATCTCAATATCACTATTTTTCAGTTTCAAAAGTGGACTCTCTGGATCCGTGTCCGGAGATTTCTTAATTGCAATCAATGCAAGGCGATTTCTTTCCTTGAAACCTCTCTTAATGATTGCCGCCTGCTTGCAAGCCACCGCTTCTGTTGCGGTCCAACCACTTGACAAGCTTGTCGCTCCGGTCGTAGAGCCGCCGCTTTGCTCCGTCTGCTTTGGTGTGAATGTTCTTTCCAAAATACCGTCATGCTTGGCTTGGATATTGGCAAGAACGCCGGTATAGTCGTAATTAAGAACCAGCCCCTTAATATTTGGCTGTTTGCCGTTTCCGTTGGTCTTGGTCAAAATCCATTGTCCGGCTTGAGGTCCTTTTACTTTTCCGTTATCATCTGTATCTAATTCAATGTCATTGCCCCACCAGTTCGCCTGTGTGGTCTGCGACACATCATTACACAGATCGGATTCAAGAATATTCAAGGCATTCAGTTCGTCAAGCTGGCGCTCAAATACGCCGGTCCGGTCTGTAGAACGTTCAAATTCGACAATATTTACTCTGCCGAATGGATTTACCTGTACGCCGTCCTTACCCTTTGTTATTTTCTTTCCGTTGCGGGTTTTTGTTCCGCGAACAAATTCAACCATGTCGCGGATTTCATATATCGCATCATCCGTAACGCAAGTGAATATCTTTGAACCATTCTCACCCTCTGAATACGACACACCCATTACAGGTCGCTCATAAGCATCAGAAGAATAGACAACAAACGAATAAAGAGGATTCAGCGTCACAAGATCAAATGCTGCATCATCATCATCCGGGTTACGCTTAATATCAATAAGCTGACAGCATATTCCGCATACTTCCAGATAATACGCAAGTAACTGGTCCTTACTTTCCATGTCCTCGGCATCGTACATTTCATTCAAAAGGGTGATTGCAGAATCGCTATCTGTTGGGTTGCTATCTGTTGGGTGCTTGTCCGACTTCTGTACAAACGCCATGTGATTGCCCCAAAAGTAACCAAGCCAAAATTCTGTGATCTGATGTGCAAGGTTGGAAATAGACTTAATATCAATGTCTGTCCGAACCTTCTTTTCACGCTTTAACGGCTGATCTCCTTTTTCAAAATTGATAAGGTTGCGAATCTGCGTGCGATTCAGCTCATGCTTTGTCATGGCGGTAGAAAGAACCTGGATAACATTGTCCTTTGTGATTTCTTTCACGTCTGTATAGATTTTGATTCTTCCACGATATTCAATGTTACGTTCTTTTTCGCTCACGCTTACTCACTTCCTTTACTTTCAATATATCCTGCAGCCGGATGCCGTTCTGCACTCCGGCGGTTCGATTCTCTCAACCTCAACCAAACGGAAACGATATTTATAAAATCCTTTACATTTTGGGCATTTGAAAATCTGATCTCCCATGTCTGCCGGAATCTCGATTTTCTTGCCGCATCTACGACAATTCCAATAAATACGTTCTGGTTCCATACGCATTTCTCCGCACTAAAAAGCCACCGCCGGATTTCTCCAACGGTGGCTTACTTTTCATTTTTCGATGATATAATAATATCATGAAAGTATGTCCTTTTTTTCCGCATTTCACATTGCTTTATTTTGGTCAAGCAAGTAAAAGAAATATCTGCGCATCTCATAAAATGCCGATTTTCCAATTGGCATACCCTCGCAAGCTATTAGATATGTAACTGGGACTTCGTAGCAAACTGATTTAATTATATATTGGCTTAAGTCATTTCCTGCTTGCTTTGCTGTTTCTTCAATCAACCGGCATTTTTCTTCTAAACCAATTCTCTTAATTGCCAGATTGCCGGTTGCATCTGAATTGCTGTGATAAATTGGCGTGTCCTTTATTTCAATGCTCTTAACCGTATCATTACTGAATTTCAACTGATTTTTCCATTCCGGATACTGCTCACAAAATCCGCAAAGTTCTTTGTATCGCTTACCGGAAATCCCATATTTTTCAAGATTCAACTCTCTTTTATTCACTCTATCACTCCTCTATCCCATTGGGCTATTGATAACCTGTGCTTTACACACAAAACCATTTGTTATATAAAGTGCGAAGCTTGCTAATCCATCCGGAACATCATCATGGGGATTTTTACCGACTACTGAATAACTCAATAACCATCCCATCATCACGCCATATTCATCTTTAGGCTTGTACATTTCTTTATCCTTGAATAAAACATGTTTCTTTACCCAATCGGCATTGACTATAATCTTTGTTTCCTTGTTTGAACTGGTTGTTTTGTCAGTGATGTTACACCTACCGCCACGCTCGTCAACTATCTTCGCCACCTCATACGCCACCCTGGTACCGCCGTTATTGCTCTCAAATTCGCACTGCTGCATATTGTTTTCAAGGATAATATCTGCTGATCTCTCATATTGCAGGCCATAATCACTGCTATCGTTGCAAATACAGTCAACCAGATAGAAGTCGTTTCCGTACTGCTTGAAACATGGCAGGAAATAGAAATCACTTCCCTTGTCCTTTGTATCGCAAATACCAAGAATTGCATCCGGTTCGCCAAGTGGCAATGACTGATACCGCCGCAGGTCATCTTCGTGATACAGAAGTCCTTCACGTTCAATAGGTTCATTCTTGTACAAACATTTGTACGAAATATCATCCATCGTTAAAGCTTGGTCATTGAAGAATTTCACGGACATACCATTAAACTCGTAATCAAAGTTGCTTTCTCCGGTTTCCGGGTCAATATCCGGCACTGCAATAAACCTCGCCCTTGGATTTCCGTCATATAGCCTTTTCAATCGTCCAATAACATCATGCACGGACCACCTTGTGGCAATATGTATCTCTTTTACCTGTTCATTCAGCTTTCTTTGCTTGGCATCGGTTCCATATATTCGCCACAGCTTGTCAAGCTGATTCTTATTCAACGCTTCTTCGATGCCGCCTATCAGATCATCACAGTACAAATATCTGTTACATCGAACTTTACCTGCATTTTTAGATCCTACAGACGTACATTGCAGATTGGCAAACGGCTTGTACTTGTTGAAATTGATCTGTTCTCTCTTGGCATCGGTGCTTGCCAAGTGAACATCCGGGAAAATCTCATTCCAACAATATTCCTCATCATTCGTGGTAATATCAATCACTCCGTCATAAAACATACGGGTAATATCTCCGCTGTGTGAGAAAAACAGGCTGTAATCGTCCGGATGTCTGCCGATAATCCACGAAGCAAAGAACTTTTCAAGTGTGGTATTATGAGTAATTACATAATCATCGGTTATGTATAAATGCGATGGATCGTCGATATAAATACACTGGCACTCTTCTTTACCAACAAATTTAATATCTGTAATAAATCTTTTTAACTTTTTCCGTCTTGGCTTATATCTGTCTGCTTTTCTTTTGATATAAAAAGGATTTGGTTGTTTAGAACTAAAACCAATCGTGACAGTATAGCAATCATTGCAACGAATATACTTTCCGTCTTTTTTATATCCAGCTTCCATTTTTGTTATCTTGGCATATCCTCCAAGAGAATTTACCAATTCTTTAACATCTTTTGCCAATTGTTCAGATATTGTGGCATAGCTGCAATTTGTGCATTTATTTGAAGCGTATCCATCCGTATCCATCAAACCGCGTAAAAGCCACAATCGCTCATCGTAACTCGCATACAAGTATTCTTTTGGAATGTGCTTTTCTTTCGCACCTTTCCCTTTTAACCCATATCTTTCAAGTGATTTTCTTAAGTCGCTCTTGCCTTGTGAATAATAGGTATTTGTCTTTATTCCATACCCATATTTTCCCTTATGAATGAACTCATACTGCAATGGAACATTCATTCTTACTCTTTCTAGCAATTCTTCGTCTTTTGTTGTAATACTCATATTTCCATCTGTAATAGAGCCATCACCAATAAGAACTCCTAAAAAATATGGATCAATTTCCAACTTTTCATGTTTTGAAAAGTCAAATTGTGGTACATAGTCGATTGAATAATTTGCTCTTTTCCCATTTTCAACTCTGTAATTTTTAAGCATGTCTTTTAATTCAATTGTTCTATATTTTTCACTACCATCCTTATTTTTTCTTCTTCTGTCATCTCTGGTCTGAACTGTCCATAAATGATTGTCAGAGCATCTTACCTTAGAACCATCGTCAAAGGTTAATTCATATATATCTCTTTTCTTTCTAGGAGAAATGCTCAATACTGTTGCAATATTTCCCCTTCCAGAAATAACCTTTTCCCCGATCTTAACGTCTCCCATACGAATAAATCCTGTAGGCGTCAAAAGCTTTGAATAAAGCGGTTGGCATTTTTGCGTACCAGGTGGCATTGAAATACTCAAAATATCCAATTTATCATCTTCCAAGTCCTGCATGGCTTGAATCAAACCATGTTTATTCAACTGCTTGCGCTTTGGAAGATAAAACATATCGCGCCGCTCACGCTTGCGCTCCAGATAGATTAAATACGAATCAAACCAATACGGCGCTTCCACTTTCAGAGTTTTCCAATACAATTCATCCATCAGTACGACTTCCACGCCTTTTTGAATCGCCCATGTGCAACATTCCTTGATGTATGAAGTGACTTTCAACGCCCATTCTGTGTCATTTTCCTTTTCAAATGCCACTTTTGCCACATCCAAAAGGTCAAACAGTGACCGGTATTCAATTCCATGCTGTTTTATGTAATTTTTAATATCATCAGCGGTTGCCCGTGTCTGTTCTGAAACCAAAAAAGAGTCTACCTCCCTTCTATCTTGGAAATAGGCTCTCTCTACATATGTGCCACATGGCACTCTGCAACTGGTGCTCTTGATTTTCTATCTCATTTACAATTCACGCCAAAACACTACATAGCACATCTGACTTGTGTCATACGATATACTGATTATTTGATCCACACTTTCTAATCCTTCCCAGTTCGGGTCATTCGACATAATGGCTTTGTTTATATCATTTGGGTCTTTGCAATATTGCCAATTTACTAATCTTGCCCGTTTCATAACCTTTTCACCACAATTCTATTGATTTTCCCGCATTTCGGGCATTTGATTTCAGCCTGTCCGTTGAATTTGCCTAAAAGGCGATTGCAATGCTGACACCGCTTTTCAAATAGTCCATCTGGCTTCATTGTCTGCCGTAGCGCATCCCGCTCTATACTCTCTATTACTGCTTCCATGCTCATTTCTTCATCTACCTCTATCTTATTTTTGCGTAAAAAAATACCAACCATCGAATATTGACGGTTGGTAACAATTATTCAATTTATCAAATCATCTAAAAAATCGTCTGGATCATCCAATTCATTTTTTATTGTTTCTTCAAGTGTTTTTAATTTGGGAGAATTACCAGAGGATAAAACCGTTATATCCGCATTTTTATTTGGCTGAATAGCAATTTCTCTATACCCGTCTTCAACCTGATTTGTGAAATAAATATAACCCTCTTTGTATGGTGCCACATAATTATTTATGCCGTCTATTGCCATATCATTATTGGATATATATTTATTGTAAAAAGGATTTCTTTTCCACAAATCGATATCAGATCGTTCCCATTCAATTTTGCCGTCTTCCGTTTTTCTTAATATTCCATCCAACGCTTTCTCTAACTTATCGCCCATTATTCTCTTGCTCCTTTTCTAAAAATGTAATGAATTCGCCCAAAAAAGCTATTAGTTTTTTTGTATCTTTGCCATATCTTCGATCGTACATGTCTTTTAACTCTTTAAATTCCTGTTCCCAATGTTCAATTTTTTTCTTTTTAGAGCCCTTTCTCTCATACTGCATTAAAACGTCCCAAGAAGAGCGAACCAACTGAATTGCATTGTTTATGTTTGCATATTGTGTTGTCGAAAACAACACTTCTTCCTGTGCACTCGGCGCTATATCCTGCAATTGTCTCAAACTTGGTAAATATATTTCAATCTTTTTATCAAAATAACTACGATCACTTTTTGATTTTAAAATACCATTCACCTTTTTATTTACAGTCGTAGTAAGTAATAAAGTAATAATTGTGATCACAAGACCGATTATACTTGACCAATTGCCAATATCACTTAAATTCATAACATTTCCTTCTCTTTTGTAATAATAAATATATTATCAACCATCAATGTTCAATTGTCAATGTTCAAAATAGCTACACAGGGAATCGAACCCTGTCAGATCAAACCATGCCAACCACTTTCAAATCTGCAATTTCTAGTCACGGAAGGGTTTTCTGTTTCCAATGATGCCGCTACCATCAATAAGTCTCCCATCGACCTGAACTATTGCAGTAGTGCCAGACTAAGTGGAGATAAGGATAAACACGCCCGGAAAGCATCGAACTTTCGTTAGAGGTTTTGGAGACCTCTTTCTGACCAACAGACAGACGTATATAAAGTTTTCACGATTTTTTGAAACTTGAAACGGTCAAACTTTTTCATTGCTTTCCAAAACAAGAGGATTTGTCGCCACCTCGGCAAAGCTACTTTCTAGAATTTTCACTTCTCAATAGCAACCACTGGTCGCATCCTTCAACAACGCACGCCGTGTTAGGGATTTGAACCCCAGAGACTTTTACATCCAGACTGTTTTCAAGACAGCACCCTCGACCAACCGGATACACGGCAAATATAGCGATCGCAGTGTAACCGCTACATTTGAAATTGTTTTTGTCACTGCTTTGTACAATTTCATGCGGACTTTCTACCGCTTACGGCAAGGTTTACCCCTGTCGTAAGTTAGCGCAGATATTCAGACTCGAACTGAAACACCGTTTCCGGCTACTGGCTGTTTAGCAAACAGTTTCCTTGCCAATTAGGATTATATCTGCAAATAACTTTCAAAACGGAGAAGGTGAGGAGAGCATTTTGTGGAATATACTCTCCTCTGTATGTATTTAAGGGGTATAGTCATATCCTGGGGAAGATATGACTAACCGGAATGGAGGGAATCGAACCCACTAACTCTCCAACAAACAGCCTATCCAAAGTTCATCAGAATCGAACCTGCTGACATTCCGAAACCGCCATCAGACGGTTAGCAATAATATTTTTCGTGCCATGCGTTGCACTATCCGGTTTACAGCATTTTACCGGCAACTCTTTTTTAACAGCTCAGGCACCGTGGGATAGATGCCCGAACTATCAATAGGCTGCTGTTGGGTTGCTCGTCAGCAAAATTACAAGACGGTCTCCATCCTAACCACACAGGCTTACACCCAATACCGCTCTTGGCGGTGATAACCACCGGACGGTCTCGCACCGCCCTTAACAGAATAGTCCTAGTGGCGAAAGGAGGTGCATCTAATACACCAAGACAAAACGTCTACGGAATGAATCTTTAAATCCACTCCTCAGTCGGAACAGCAGGAATTGAACCTGCGACCGCTCGGATATAAGCCGAGTGCTCTTCCATCTGCGCTATGTTCCGATGCGGCACTTTATAGAACCGCTTACAAAATTCAACTGATGAATATTTAGTTATGGCCAGCAGCCACCCAAAATAGATATATGCCAATTTTCTATTTCTGTTATTTTCAGACTGCCGGCTTAAGCTAAACCGGATGTTCCGATTTCTCACTCTGGTGTTTGGCGTCACCATCCA
Organism: Roseburia sp. 831b; assembly: GCF_001940165.2. Classification (NCBI taxonomy): domain Bacteria; kingdom Bacillati; phylum Bacillota; class Clostridia; order Lachnospirales; family Lachnospiraceae; genus Roseburia; species Roseburia sp. 831b. The sequence continues at coordinate 1,534,019 of NZ_CP135162.1, forward strand.
GTTTGAGATAATCTCCGGTATATCCCGGCTCCCTTGAAATGATTTTATGTATTCTTTCCACAACGATTTGAATTATCGGTAGAAAGTAAATACCAAATATTGGGTCAAATATTAACATTAACTATCTCCATATAGCCATTATGTTTACTGCGACAAATGTAATGATGCAGATGTCCGTAATTTTCTCTTTTCTATCTTCTGTAACTATGCCCATAATTCCAAATAGCGCAATTGCCAAGACATCGAACATAGTTATGATTAATTTTGCAACTTCCATCTTTTAATCCTCCGGCAGACAAAACACTTTTGAATCAAGTACATGTTCTGGTCTTGTAATCTCTTCATACTTGTTATGCATGTTCATAAACACTTCCCTGGCTCGTTGCTCGGATTTGTACTTTCCAATCAATTGACTTGTCGTATCAACTTTTGCATATATGTAACAATCCTGCATCCATGACACCGTATTCTCAAATTCAAATGAAAAATCTCTATTCTGTGATACTACTCGCATCCTTTGCCCTCCCAATCGTCGCATACATGATTGAACTCTACGAAATCTGCCACATACTCACTGTCGCTATTCACGCATATATAACCATCTGTTTTGTCATATGATCCATATTGGCAAGTTCCGCAGCACTGTTTACAATCTGACATATTAAAACCTCTCTTTTTGTTTTAAAAAATTTTTGAAAATCGTTATCGAATGTAACTTTTGAATTTTTATCTGATGTGAAAAATAGATTTTTGTTGTCAATCTGTAATTTTTACTTCATACATCATCATTGCGTTGAACAATCTATCCGGTATTTTGTCTTTGTAGGCTTCCGCAATAGCCTTGATATACTTTTCTTTTTCTTGTTTGTAACATTCAAATGCTGATACAGCATCTCTGTGGTCCTTTTTATGATTTTTCCCATCTATACTACAACACGAAATGAAGCATTTCCTTTTCTTGCTATAATAAACTCCTATCGGCAAGTCACCACGTTTTAGTTTGTTAGAAACAAATACTTGATTTATTAACTTAGGAACGAAAATACAATTTTCCGGGCAATAGACCTTGTTTCCATGATGAATTATGTCTTTATCAAGGCTCATCTCTTCACCTGGTATCTCATAATAATTTCTATCGTACCATTTTCTAAACACAGAAAAATCGAGCCACTCATCGCAAACTGCAATCCCTTGTTTTCTATAATTTTCATATTTTTTCTCTGATGAATAACATCTCTTAAGCATATTTCTCCATGTTAGAAAGCTCTTATCATTGGTATTGCTATATCTGCTTGTCTTGTCAGAACAATATCCCATTCCATATACCATGCAATATCCCCTTTTTGTTATTTCTTAATTCGATCTACTCAGTTACTACCCGGGGGTGTTTCCTGTAAGACCCCGCCCCGGCATCCGTCCGGACCATTCCAGCACAATTAAAAACGCATGTTAAATTGTGCAATCTTCAAAAACAATTAACACAATTCTGTTTTGTGCGTTTCAAGACTTCGTTAAACAAAACTATTACGAAGTCTTAGCGAAATCTTGAACCTCTGAAACCCTTGATTTTGCTAGGGTTTTAAATTGTTGTTAAACTAAACACAATTTAGAATCAAAAATCCGGGTTCGGCGGTTCTAATTGTGTACTTTTTACAGACAATTCAGGCGGTTTATAGCGCTCCCGAATCTGTTCTATGCTCTGCGTCTGTTCTGGTGATTGTGCTCTCACGCCTGGCATATTGAAGCCACAATACTTATTCAGCGACGGCATGTAATTCATCGGGTTTCCTTTTCCGGAGACCTGCAATCCTACAAGGCTTTCCTCTCTCATTTCGTCAATCTTTTTCGAAATGTCGGAACCGAGAGAGCCGAGCGTGGCATCGTGTGACCACTCATTCAGCGTGTCTCTGTGAATTCCTGTAAAGAATGTGAATCCTGTAATATTAATAATCTTTTCATAATCATTACACAGGTCAATATAAAGTTCTAATACTTTTAATACTTTTTCCTTGTCATATTGATTATTTATATTATTTTCACTTTTCAAGTACACTGTATTATCTTTAAAGACATGATTATATATATATTTACAGCAGTTATACCATCTGTTTTGAGAAGTTTTACACATGTCTTCAATGTTTCGTTCTTCCATCCAGAAAGTAATATATTTTTCAATGTCATTTTTAAAAACATCGACAGTAATATTATTTACTTCCTGTACTTCAATTTTCGACATGATTGTATACTCCTTTCTTCTGGATCTTTAAAATAAAAAATGCAACTGATACAATTCAATTCCTTGAACTGCACCGGCTGCATGAATTCCGTCACTTCCGGGACCTGCTCAATTATGAGATGTTGCCCGGATGCTTTTAAATTTGATTTAACGATACCATTCTATCATTTTCTTGTCAAGATGTATTTTAAAATTAAATTTTAAGCTTATATATTATATATATTTAATATTAATATACTGCCTTGTTTATATATTTTATAAATATAATTGACTGGCTATAATATACTCTTTCTCTGTATCTAGTGTCTATATCTACGTTGCAAAAATGTTGCACTTTGTTGCACAGGTGTTGCATTGCAACAAAACTAATACTATTCTATCATTTTTCACTTGTTCGCCAGGCATTTTCTAGCCTTAATAATTTTGTGAAAAGCAACGAAATTTTTCTGCGATTTGCACAAAAAAGACGGCTATATTTCAAGCCGTCCATCTTGTTAAATATTTAAATCCTCTGTTACGATTCCCATCGCTTCAAGCTTCGCCTTCGCTGCTCTAATCTGGTACTCAATTTCTTTTTCTTTACATCATTAACGTGTTCAGCTTTTATGCTACTTTGTCAAGTATTTTTCTAATGTAGTCAACACCTTTTTGAAAAACAAGAGTTTTAATATTTATCCGGATTTCTCCCGGCTTGGCTGCATACTTCTGTTCTATAACTCTAAAATATCCACAGTCAATATATTTCTGATATGGTTCATTATTCTGCTTTAAAATTCCGTTATTTCTAAGAATTTCAAAAAGCTTGTTTCTGCCAATTCCTGGGAAGTTCAAAACCTTTGCGACTTGTCCAATATCAATAGCGTCTTTGCTGTCAGTCACCGCATCAAAAAACTCTTCTTTCGGCTTCATTCTCTCATTTTCGGTCAAGAGCAATTTATTCTTTTTCTCAAGCTCCTGTTTTCTTTCCAGTGCATCAGCGTAAGCCCTTAACGCTGTAGGGTAATCTTTCGGAATTTCGTTTTGATCCTTATTAAAATAGTTGTCAACAAGTCTGTCATACACATCCCATGCAACATCGTTGTTTAATGATTTTGCATGAAGAAATGCGCCTTTCTCTGTCCAGAGATACAGACGATTAAGATTACTAGGCAAATCGTGAATTTCACGAAACGCTCGGAGTTCTTCCCCGTCAAGCAAAATAAAATGTTTACCCTCTTTATACCGCCCTTTGTTATGATTAAAATTGTATGAAATCGTTTTACTATCTGTTCCGTACGCTTCAGCAATCTGCTGTGTTGTTAGTACGCGAATATTTTTATACTCCGTCACTGTTAAATTATTCATATATTTACTCTCCAATCAAATTCAATTATTTTTTATATCTTCTGTAAGTAGAGTTTTTCTCTTTCTTCTGTGAATTAAATTTGCTTTATCTGGAGTAAATAAAAAACTACCAAAGCGCCTATTTTGCGGCTGTTATCTTTGGTAGTTTAATCATTCTTGTTTGGTATGTATTCCATTATATCTTTTGGCTGACACTTTAAAGCATCACATAAAATAATAATTGTATCTGTGTTTATTGTATCGCCTGCAATTATCTTTTGTATTGTTGATGGGTGTATTGGGTTTGGCTCTAATTTTCTTAGATCTGCCTTTTTTATCCCCATTTTATCCATTCTCTCAAATAATTTTTCGTAAGAAATTTTACCGGGTAAAATTCTTTCTTTTGGCATGTTCTCACCTCACTTTTATCTTAATATACTTTAGCGTACTTTAAAAGTCAATATTTTTTTCGTTCTAATGTACTAATATGCGTTTTATTTTTGTACGTTATAGTGAACTTATTACAAGTATCATGTGTCGTTTTTGTGTACTTTATCCATTGCATTTAAGTACGTTTTAGTGTACTATATAACCATCAAGAGGAACACGAAACAGAAAGCGAGGAAATAAACATGGATGAATTTGCAAAGATGATTTACGAACAATGGTTCAAAGAAGAAGCAGACAATTTCAATTGGGGCGATTACGACAAAGCAGTTGAGAAAATCCACGAAATTCTAAACGAAAAACTTGCAGATGAAATAGAATGCTCCATCAACAAAAAGGTTTGGGATATTCAAGAAAAAGCTTTTATAGCCGGATTCTCATACGCCTGTAAATGTCTTTCAAACGGCAAAATAGAATTTTCGAAATAATCTTTCCGGCGGCGGTTCAGACGTACGCAGCAAAGCAACCGCCGGAACTACTAAAAAATGAAGCACGAAAGCGAGGGTTTAAACATGACAGGAACAATCAAAATCAATGGAGCATACGGCGCTAAAATTGGAAATATACAGGTATTTACTTATGAGGGAGCTGTTAATGCCTATAAAAATTTTTGCAAGCTCTTTAATCGTGACATGTCAATTGAGGCATCTGTAGTTCAGGATGCAGCCGCCGAAGATATGCACAAAATTGGCTTCAGTTGGGAAGAAATCGAAGCTATTGAATTATTTGTATCTTAAGCCGAAACGCTCCACTCCGGAGCGTCAGCCGCGGACCGGTCGCCGTGGCTCTGATGATGGCAGACCAGAAAGGATTAAAAATGACACAAAAAGAGCGATACGAAAACGAGATAAAAGAGATTCAGGAGAAAATCGAATTCTTAAAAACCAAATGCAAAGAAAAACGGGAATTTATAAAAAAAGAAAATTTTTCACTTCGAGAATTAAATTTGAATAAATCAGATTATTTGATTAGCAAAATTAAATTTTCGGGCTTTTCAGACAGCGAAAATGTGCTGATTGTAATAATTGACTTTGAAGATGGCTCTTATTTGAGAAAAAGAATTTATAATTTTGAAGAAAAATTTGACTAGTCGAAACCGCCGCCCGGCGGTCTGCAGGAACTGCCCCACCTGCACCGATGAGACAGGGCGCTGCGGTCGATGTGTTTAATGATTTATAAAATTATCCGCTTGACAATTACCGTGCAAGCTCATAAAATCGAATTTAAGAACATTTCAGTATAAATCAGCCAGATTATCATTAAAATGTTTCCAATTCGAAAATGACGCGAATATGAAGTCTAGACAGTATATTATCGATAATGTATCATGAATAAGGCACTTTATCGTTGTAAAATTTTCTAGGAGGTCAAAATCATGATTGAATTACTATTTTACATAATGTTCTTTCCTATTATTCTAGCATTCAAACTATTTGGGTGGATTATAAAAGGAATTCTTGCCATTCTACGAATGATTGGATTTATAGATATTTTCAAATAAAGCAAAAAGACCGTGCAGCTTCTATTCGCTGCACGGTTCAAATTTAATAAATCCGTTCTGAATAAGCTTGGTTGCTTCTTCTTTTCCAAACACATCTATCAGATTGATTACTTTCTGTTCGTAGTCATCCTGATTATATATATAAATCACAAATCCTCTTGCCAAACTTCGCAATTTTACGATAATATCTCCGTCTGTTTTATCCATAGAATGACCATAAAAATAAACAATTGGTTTTGGCGATAAAACGTTATTCCGATCTATCAATCTTGCTTCGTTTATATACCCGGTCAATTTCTGTATTCTCTGAAAATACTTTTTAAAATATACAAAATCCAAATTCATTTCATCCTCGTCATTAAATCCGAGAACCATATTATTTTTATCAAGACTTCCATGAACATGAAATACATCTTCCGGCTTTATTCCATAGATTCTATATGTATCAGTGTAATTAAAAGAAATAACATAAGATGGATTTACTTCTTCGATTTGGTGAATTTTCTTTATGCTCTCACATTTTTCATTCATTTGATTTTTTAAATATATTCGCAAAAGTTCTATTATTTCATCCAATTGTTTTTTTAGTAAATTCAAGATTTCTCGCTTATTTAATCCAAAGGCATTTGTATAATACTTATTATCCAAATGCATAGAATGAATGCTGGAACGGGAATAATCCTTATCATACAGCAATACAAATGAATGTAAGCAATATATAGTTTTTAGCATACCACTTTTTGACATATCTATTCGTGCTGAATCCCATGATATGCATCCTCTATTATCTATAAAAGATGGATATTTAGAAAAAAATAATTCAAAATACCCAATTATTTCTTTTATTAATCTTTCTAAATCTACCCAGCCAGGCACCACGTTAGTATAACGAAAAAAATATCCTACGAATCCATTGCTTTCTATGCACTTATGAATAAATTCACGTTCAGACTGATTTTCGATAAAACTATCATCTTCTTTTGCTTTCTTAATCCAATCAATAAAATCATCATATCTAGTGTTTAATTCGTGTGACAAATCAAATCCGTTTCCGATAACTAAAATATTGTGCTCCATAATCTTCCTCTTTCGTAATTAACAAATGAATTGTTGTAATACATCGATTATATAACAAACCATAATTTTGTGCAAAAAAAGAGAAGATGTAAAAAACATTCTTCTCATATTTTTGTCATATCAAGGCTCTTATTTAATTTTTCTTATAGTATCAGTTTTGTGTGTAGTACTACACACGCTTTACACACACTTGCTATTAAAATACATAAAAATTTATAGAATTTTATATTTTTCAGTACCTTTCAACAAATCCCATAAAATCAACTCAAATGCCTTATTTTCCCACAATCTCATCCATATTAATAAACGAATACGGCGTTGTCTGATAGACGTAGTAGTTTAACCAATTCAGGTACAGTGCATTTCCGTGGGATCTCCACTGTAATCTTGGTTTCTTGGTATCATCATCATCCGGGTAATAATTCTTTGGCGGTGCAATCGGAAGACCTTTTTCCTTGTCTCTCATATACTCTTTGTGAAGTGTCATTCTGTCATACTCTGGATGACCCATCACAAAAATCTTGCGGCCTTCGTTTGCAATCACAAGAAAAACTCCTGCTTCTTCGGATTCTGCTAAAATCGTCAAATCATCCACTGCTTCAATGTCTTCTTTTAACACCTCGGTGTGTCTGGAATGCGGTGCCATGAAATAATCATCAAAACCTCTGACAAGCGGAACCTTGCGGTTCTTTACGTGGTGTTCATAAACACCGAACTTCTTTTCTTTTAACATATGTTTTGGAATTCCATAATGGTAATAGAGTCCTGCCTGGGCTCCCCAGCACAAATGAAGGGTCGATGTTACATGTGTTTTGCTCCACTCCATGATTTCACACACTTCATCCCAGTAATCTACCTCTTCGTATTCCATCTGCTCTACCGGGGCACCTGTGATGATGAGCCCGTCAAGATTCTGTTTTTTTATATCATCAAAGGTCTGGTAAAACTTGTTCAGATGACTCAAAGACGTGTTCTTTGACACATGGCTTTTTACTGCAAGGAATGTCACATCCACCTGCAACGGCGTATTGGAAAGAGAACGTAAAATCTGAAGTTCCGTGTCCTCTTTTAACGGCATTAAGTTCAGGATTCCAATGTTAATCGGGCGGATATCCTGATGGGATGCACGTTTTTCATCCATAACAAATATATTTTCCTGTTCGAGAATCTCTTTTGCAGGCAGATCACTTTGTGTTTTAATTGGCATTTCTAATCCCTCTATTCTTCCAGCATTTTATATAATTCTTCCTCTGAAATTACCGGTATTCCAAGGTTCTGCGCTTTGGTAAGCTTCGAACCGGCCGCCTCTCCTGCGAGCACATAACTTGTCTTTTTTGATACAGAGCCAGAAACTTTCGCTCCATGTTTTTCCAGTAATTCAGCTGCTTCTTTTCTTCCTAAAGATGGCAGTGTTCCTGTAACTACAAATGTAAGTCCGGCAAATTTATCATCTGCCCCCTCTTCCTCTTGCAGTTCCATATTAACGCCACTCTCTTTCAGACGTTTTAGAATTCTTTGATTTTCTTCCTCATCGAAAAAGTCACGGATACAGATGGCGCTAATCTCACCGATATCATTTACCTGTTTCAAATCCTCCACAGAGGCGCCTACTAACGCATCGATATTCTTAAATACTTTTAAAATACCTTTTGCTGCCGCCTTTCCGACATTTGGAATTCCAAGTCCTGTCAAAAGCTTGTAGGCATCATTTTCTTTGGAAGATTCGATTGCAAGAAGCAGTTTATCTGTATTCTTTTCTTTTCCTATAATTCCCTGTTCAATCAGTTCATCACGATGATTCTTTAAATCGTAAATATCTGCAACATCTTTAATATACCCCAAACGAACCAGTTCTTCAATATAGACTGTTCCAAAACCTTTGATATCCATCGCATCTCTTCCGACAAAATTGATGATATGACGCTCTAACTGTGCCGGACAGGTCAAGGAAGTACATTTGATATCCGCAGTATCTTTTTCCCGCTCTGTCTTTGCGCCACAGACCGGACAGCGGTCTGGTATTGCAAATCTTACCCAATCCGATGGACGTTTCTCTTTTCTTACTTCCTTTACTTTTGGAATAATTTCACCTGACTTGTAAACCACAATGGTATCACCGATTCCAATGTCAAGGTCATCGATAAAATCCTGATTGTGAAGCGTTGCCCGGGATACGCTGGTACCACACAAACGGATTGGTTCAAAAATCGCAGTCGGTGTGATTCGACCTGTTCTTCCAACTGACAGTTCGATATCCAAAAGCTTTGTTTCTTTTTCTTCCGGTGGGTATTTATATGCAACTGCCCATCTTGGTACTTTTGTGGTTGCTCCTAACTTCTCGCGGTCCGAATAACGGTTCACCTTGACAACGGCACCATCGATATCGTATGCAAGGTTTCCTCTGTTTTCTCCGATTGCCGTAATCGCATCCCAGACTTCGTCTGCACTCTTACAGACTTTATAATCGTCAATTACTGTTACTCCCTGCTTTTTTAAATATTCATACCCTTGTGTATGGGTTTCAAACTCCATTCCTCTTACCTGTTGGATATTAAAAATAAAAAGGGATAATTCACGTTCCTTTGTCACTGCACTGTCAAGCTGGCGAAGTGTTCCTGCTGCACAGTTTCTTGGATTGGCAAACGGCTTCTTTCCTAACAGTTCCTGGCGCTCATTGACACGATCAAAGTTCTCTGTTTTCATATAGACTTCCCCACGAATTTCCAAATACTCTGGTGCGTCTTTTAATTTCTTTTTGACATCCTTGATTACTTTCGCATTCGCCGTTACATCTTCTCCAAAATTGATTCCGTCCCCACGAGTCTCCGCTAATACAAGTTCACCGTTTTCATAGCGAAGTGTCATAGAAAGTCCATCAATCTTATATTCCACAACGAACTCCGGATCATCTAACTGTTCCTGCATCTCTTCTACAAAACGATAGATTTCTTCTCTTGAAAATACATCCTGTAAACTTAACATTGGCACATTGTGGCGAACCAGCACGCCGGCCTCTCTTTTTGCCGTTCCCCCAACATGCTGTGTTGGAGAATCCGGTGTCACAAGTTCCGGGTGCTCTTTTTCTAACGCCTTTAGCTCATTCATCATCATATCATACTCATAATCCGTAATCTCAGGACTATCCATGTTATAATAACGATTGCTATGATATTCTAAGGTCTTTCTTAATTCTTTGACTCTTTCTTCCGCGGACATCTTTTTCTCTCCATTTCCAATTTCTAATCTAACTACAAATGTTTTTGATTGTATTTTGCCTTTTCACCAGATTTCTTCTTGGTCTCTTTGGCATAAACGGTTTGATTAGACGAATTCTCAATCAGTTTTGATAATGTTTTAAATTCTTCTGGTGTCACCTTCCGGTATTTTCCAACCTCAAGGTCTCCCAACTCAATATTCATGATTCTGACACGTCTTAACTTTTCCACACGATATCCAAAATATTCACACATCCGGCGAATCTGTCGGTTAAGCCCCTGTGTCAAAATAATCTTAAACTCCCGTTTTCCAGTCTGTTTGACATGGCATTTTCTTGTCGTTGCTCCTAGTTCCACAAGCGGAACCCCATTTGCCATTCCATGAAGAAAAGAATCTGTGACTGGTTTATTTACTGTCACGATATATTCTTTCTCATGATGGTTTCCAGCACGCATCATCTTATTTACGATTTCTCCATTATTGGTCAAAAGAAGAAGACCCTCTGAGTCCTTATCTAGTCTTCCAATCGGGTACACACGTTTCGGATAGTTGACAAAATCAACCACATTGTGTTTATCAAAAGATGCTGTCGTACAGACAATTCCAACCGGCTTATTTAACGCAAGTAGAATCATCTCTTCTTCCTTTGTCACTTCTTTTCCGTTAAAGCATACCCTCTGCCCCGGATACACACGTTCTCCCGTTGTTGCAACTTTTCCATCTATCGTAATATTTCCCGCTTCAAGCTGTCTGTCTGCCTCTCTTCTTGAGCACACACCCGCTTCACTTAAGAATTTATTAATTCGAACTCCATCCTGCTCCATACATTTCCTCCTTACCGCACGAAAACGTTTCCACACTTCTTTCTTTTATGTGAAAAAACGGAGACTTCACATATCGAAAAGTCTCCGCCTCTATACACTTTTTAAATGTCTTAAAACTTATTGAAGTAATTCGGTCTTCACATAACCTTCCTTACCATTCCAGGTAACCTTTGTCCAGCCTTCTGCATAGCTCATTACAACGGTAACTTTTTCTCCTGCGAATGCAACACCAACTTTATCTGCTGTCTCACTCATAGAAGAACGAATGTTGGTGGAAGCTGTTAATGTAATGACAGTTCCTTCTGCAATATCACCTGCTGCTGTTCCGGCATCCGTACTCTGTGCAGGCGCATCTGTTGTCAAAAATTCACTCTTAATATAACCGGTAGAACCATTGTAATCAATAATGCTCCAGTCACCATCTGTTCCGGTTCTTGTAAAGCTTGTGCCGCCTTCTGCTGTTCCAAGCTTATCAGAATTCTCATCTGCTGCACTTCTGACATTTACCTTAGAGGTAGTATAAACAGTCTCTGTTGTTACCTGTGGCTCCTGCGGTGTCTCTTCCTGTGGTGTCTCCTCCTGTGGAGTTTCTTCCTGAGGCGTCTCTTCCTGTGGTGTCTCAGTTTCAGTTGTTTCTGTCGATTGTGAGGTGACAGATGTTACCCAGGATGCAATCGCATCTTTTAATGTTGTTGAAATCATATTGGATAAATTCGGGTCTGCTGCAAGTGCACTCTCATATTTTGCCTGTACATCCTGCTGCAATGCAACCACGTCATCTTCCTGCTCAAACTGTGTAATCAGGCTTTGAATATTTGCATCCAATGCATTTTCCTGATTTGTGTAATTATACTGACTATATAAGTTATCAATATAAAGACTTCCATCCGGATTTGTTCTTACATAGAAGAAATCAAGTCCTGGTGCTAATATATCAACACCGACAAATTTCATTTCCATATATACTGACACCAGATAAGAAGTATCATCTGCTCCCTTTTTGGTATAGCAGCTGATGTTCTGATATCCTTCTACATACTGGCTGAATACCCCGATATAACTCTGTTCGTTTGCAGAGATTGGTGATGCAAGTGTTGATAATGTTGCAATATCACCATTGGCATATGCAGTATAGTAGTTGTTAATCAGTTCATTAATTGCCGGATTGGCATCCACTTCATATTCCTGTGCAGTTGTATCAGAAACCTCTGTCTGCTCTGTCTCAATCACATTCTGTGCATCTTTCTTATCCTTCGGATTGGTACATTGTGCAAGCACAATCACAAGAACAACAAATAATACACCGGCTGTAATATATCGAATATTTTTCTTACAAAAATCTATCATTTTCTGGAATGTTTCTTTTTTTAAAAAATCTTTTACTTTTGAAAAGTCCATCTTATCCTCCTTAAAAAGTGCGCCTGGCGGGAATCGAACCCGCATTACTGGAGTCGGAGTCCAGTGTTCTATCCATTAGACTACAGCCGCTTATCTATCAAAATTTTAGGAATTATCATACGAATCTAACTTCATTTGTTTTGTTGTTTTTTTGTAACAATTTCTTAACAACTGTTTTCTATAATAACAAAGATGATTTCAAAAGTCAATGCACCATGACAGAAAAAAGGCTTGATTGGAAACGTTTTTTTCCACCAAGCCTCTTTTTTTATTCTACTGACCGTAATATGCATTTTCTCCATGTTTCCGGTAAAAATGCTTTTCTTTTATGGAATCCGGTGCCGGTTTCACATTTGGATTCAGTAGTTCCGTATAACGCGCCATTTTTGCAACTTCTTCTAAGACAACTGCATTGTGAACTGCTTCCTTTGCATCTTTTCCCCAGGTAAACGGTCCATGGTTTGCACAAAGGACTGCCGGTGTATACATCGGATTTCTCTTTCTTTGTTCAAAAGTCTCTACAATGACAAGTCCGGTATTTTTCTCGTATGCCTCGTCAATCTCTTCTTTTGTCAGGCTTCTTGTGCACGGAATCTCGCCAAGGAAATAATCCGCATGTGTAGTTCCATACAGTGGGATATCTCTCGCTGCCTGTGCCCACGCCACTGTTTCCGTGGAGTGAGTATGTACGATGCCACCGATTTCTTTAAAATGCTGATACAACTCCAAATGCGTTGCGGTGTCAGAAGACGGATTTAAATGACCCTCCACACGGTTTCCCTTCAAATCCATCGCAACCTCCTAATGTTTATTGTCCAAAAACGGCAGAGCCGTCCTCCGTCTTTGACAACTTCTAATCTCCAAATACGGCAGAGCCGTCCTCCGTCTTTGACAACTTCTAATCTCCAAATACGGCAGAGCCGTCCTCCGTCTTTGACAACTTCTAATCTCCAAATACGGCAGAGCCGTCCTCCGTCTTTGACAACTTCTAATCTCCAAATACGGCAGAGCCGTCCTCCGTCTTTGACAACTTCTAATCTCCAAATACGGCTCTATAGTCCGCCTGGAACTTCTCAATTCCCTGATTTGCACTGAAAATCAATGTCACACTTGTCTTAATTTTCTCTGCGCAAAGAACCTTAACCGCTTTTAATCCCTCTATTGTCATTGGAATTTTTACAACCATGTTTGGATGAATGGCTGCGATTTCACGACCTTCTTTGATTATGCCTTCTGCATCGGTTGTCGTTGCTTTTACTTCCCCGGAAATTGGTCCATCTACAATGGATGTAATCTCTTTGATTACTTCCGTAAAATCTCTGCCCTCTTTTGCAATCAAAGATGGGTTGGTTGTAACTCCACAGATAACCCCCATATCATTCGCTTTTCTAATGTCGTCTACATTTGCTGTGTCAATAAAAAATTTCATGACTTCTCCTTTCTTTTGGAACTAAAATTTTATAAATTTTTCAGGCAGTCAACCGCAGCTTGTTCTACCGTTAACCCCTGTTTATAACGTTCTAAGAAATGGTCAAACCCTGTTACATCCTGTTCATCCGAATAAATGGTACTTCCGTTATCCTCCAAAAAAACTTTGCGTTTTAAATAGGTATCCAGTTTTTCCTTTTCCTCTTTTTGAACGAGATAAGAGGCAAGAAGTGCAATTCCCCATGCTCCGCCTTCTCCTGCTGTTTTCATCACCGTCACCGGTGTATTTAACGCTGCTGCAGTCATGCGTTGTCCAACTTCTTTTGTCTTAAAAAGTCCGCCATGACCGGTAATCCGATCCAGTTTGACCTGCTCGTCTTTCAGCAAAATATCCATTCCTGCTTTCAATGCGCCAAGCGATGTATATAGATGCACTCTCATGAAATTTGCGAGTGTAAAGCTGCTCTGTGGTGTCCGCACAAACAATGGCCGTCCCTCCGTGAAACCTGTAATATGTTCCCCAGAAACATAATTATATGCTAACAATCCACCACAGTCTGCGTCTCCTTCTAAGGCTTTCCGGTAAAGGGTACCGTAAAGTTCATCCATATCGACTTTTCTTCCAAGGCTTTCCTCAAACTCCCGGAACAGGTTCACCCACGCATTCAAATTCGAGGTACAGTTATTACAATGCACCATTGCAACTGCATGCCCCTCCGGGGTCGTGACAAGGCCTAACTCCTCATGAAGGTTTTGTAACTCCTTTTCCAGCACAACCATCGCAAAAACAGATGTTCCCGCCGAGACATTTCCGGTTCGAACCGCCACTGCATTCGTTGCCACCATCCCGGTTCCGGCATTTTCTCCGGCAGCAAGAACCTTTGGAAAAATATCGCGAAGTTTCCATGGATACTGCAGCGGTGCAATCTTTTCTTCAAACTGTTCTATCATGGTCTGATTGAAATCGTGTGTTGCTCCATCAATCGGAAACATTCCAGATGCCTCGCCAACCCCAAGCACCTTCTGTCAGTTCTTTGGATGCCTGCCCTGTCATCGTATTTCGCCAGGTACGAAATGGAACTAAAAGTTCTCCCTTTTGATCTAAGACAAGATAACCATGCATCATCGCAGAAAATCCGATTGCTGCAAGCTTTGTAAGTGTCACTCCATATTTTTGCTGTACGTCCTTTGCCATTTTTGTATAGGCATCCTGTAAACCACTCCAGATTTAATCCAATGAATACGTCCAGATCTGGTTCAATTCCAAGCACGCTTTCCCATTTAAAATCGTATCTTTCGTACTGCTCATGTAAAATCCTCCACCACTTTTTCCTGTTTCATCTTACAACTTGCCCATTCCCAAAAACAAGTTATTTTTTAACTACTTTTTTGGAATTAACATCCATTTTTTATCCTTTTCTTCTGTCAGGATGAATTTTTAGCACTCTTTTGCTGTTATTTTTTGCTCAAGGAATGAATATAACCTTTCTTTCTCTTCATCACTGCCCTTTAACATCAGAACCGCTACCCGGATTTCTTCCGTTGAAATCCGTTTCTCTTTTAAAACGGCAATGTTATCTTCTTCTACAATTCCATTTCTTGCCTTTAAAACTACGTGATTTAAAACGGTAAACTCCTTCATCAATTCCGCAAAATCGCAGCTGCGCTCCAAAAGAATTGGAAGTCCTTTTTTCTCCTCCTGCTCCATCGTTGCAAGCACCTGCATCGAAAGTTTTAATTCTCCTGTCACATCTGATGCTTCCATCAATACGTCTGGCCTGTGCTGTAATGTCTGTAAAAAATATTGTTTTGCCCCCACAACATCCTTTTTTGCAAAAAAATCTGCCAGTTTTTCTTTTACTTCCCTTGTCTCGGCTTTTTCGCCAAGCATTCCCACTTTGCATTCATAGACTTTTAACTTCCTTGTTGTGACAAAGACAAGCAGCAAAAATTCCGAAATAAATCCAAATACTCTTTTGTGATAATCATCCTCACCGGTCTCAAGATTGATTCGCTTTTGCACCTCAAAAAAGATGGAAAACAGCCAGGTACAATAATCGTCAAACAAGGCATGTGAAGTCACAAGAATATTTCCAAAATAGGTCTCATTGGAGTGCACCAGACGAACGAAATCGGGATAATATTCTGGATATTTTTCCTGGATAACCTCCCCTGTCACATCCAGGGCATGAATGTTATGATTCGCCGAAAATCCATCATAATAAGAATTGTTTAACTGCACCCTAAGTGTCGTAACCATATCGTATTCTTTTAAAAGTTCTTCGTATTCTTTCTTTGTGAAAATTTTATCAAACCGGTTCAGCAAATACCTGCGATAATGACAGGTTCCGATGTAATCATCCTCGTGATAATTCTTCCAGATCCAGTAAAATCCTGTCAGTTCACTATAATAGCAGTTCAAATTTGAAATATGCTCTCCGGTGTCGTCACACCAATATCCCAAATCCTCTTTTCCAAAATGACCGACCTGCAGCGGCTGATACATCCTATCCGGCGGAATCTCAAATTTTTTATGTGTAAATGTAAATATCTTGATACTCATCGCAGCTCCTCTTTCTACTCATGCTCACATCTCTTTGAACTCCATTATAAACCAGTTATTTCAAGAAAGAAACTGTCGAAAGACGGCTTTTCCTATACCATACAAATTTAGATACAAAAATACTTCACAACTTAGTGGTCGAAAAATTGAAAGCCAGGTCTTATCTGTTACGATAAAAGAACAGTAGACCTGGCTTTGAACATCATATTTCGTTTTCTAAATTGTAAAGTATTTTTTATTCTGCAATCGCATCTTCAAACTGTGAATTGTAAAGTCCTGCATAAAATCCATTCTGTGCAAGCAGCGTTTCATGATTTCCCTGCTCGACGATATCACCGTCTTTCATGACAAGAATCAAATCCGCATCACGAATGGTAGAAAGTCTGTGTGCGATAACGAAGCTGGTTCGTCCTTTCATCAAGTGATCCATCGCCTTTTGAATTGCAATTTCTGTTCTGGTATCAACCGATGATGTTGCCTCGTCAAGAATCAGAATCTTATTATCTGCTAAGATTGCACGTGCAATCGTAAGCAGCTGTTTTTGACCCTGGGAGACATTGCTTGCATCCTCGTTTAATTCCATCTGATATCCACCCGGCAATGTCTTGATGAAGTGATCTGCATGTGCTGCTTTTGCTGCTGCAATGACCTCTTCATCGGTCGCATCTAACCGTCCATAACGGATGTTTTCCATAATAGTTCCTTTAAACAGCCAGGTATCCTGGAGAACCATGCCGAACGCATCCCGAAGTTCACGCCGGTTAAAGTCTTTTACATTATGACCGTCTACAAGGATTGCTCCACTGTTTACATCATAAAAACGCATCAGAAGTTTTACCATTGTCGTCTTTCCGGCTCCGGTCGGACCTACAATTGCAATCTTTTGTCCAGGTTTTACGCTGGCGCTAAAATCATTTATAATCGTCTGATCTTCATGATATCCAAAGTGAACGTGTTCAAATTCCACTTCGCCTTTGATTTCTGCTAAGCGAACCGGATTCTCAACAATCTGGTCTTCTTCCTCTTCCTCTAAGAATTCAAAGACACGCTCGGAGGCTGCAGCCATGGACTGTACCTGATTGATAACCTGTGCAATCTGCTGAATTGGCTGTGTGAAATTTTTCACATACTGGATGAATGCCTGAATATCACCAATCTGAATCACATTTCGAATGACGAGCAAGCCACCTGTCAACGCAACTGCTGCATATCCTAAGTTGCCGACAAATGTCATGATTGGCATCATCATTCCAGACAAAAACTGTGACTTCCATGCGGAATCAAACAAGATTTCATTGGTCTTTTCAAATTCGTCTACAACGGCTTTTTCTTTATTAAATACTTTGATGACCATATGACCGCCGTAAACTTCTTCGACCTGACCGTTGATATGTCCTAAGTACTCCTGCTGGGACTTAAAATACTTCTGTGATTTTTTTACCACAAAAGAGACAAGCACTGCTGAGATTGGTAGAATTACAAGCGCAATCAGTGTCATAAGCGGCGAAATGCTAAGCATCATGATAAAGACACCAATCAAGGTGGCAACCGAGGTAATAATCGTTGTAATACTCTGGTTTAAGCCCTGACCTAACGTATCGACATCATTGGTGATACGGGATAACACTTCACCATATGTGCGGCTTTCAAAATAGCGCATCGGCATACGGTTGATTTTCTCTGAAATTTCTTTACGCAGCTGGTAACATACCTTCTGTGTAATTCCTGTCATAATCCATCCTTGAATGAAACTAAAGATGGCACTTCCTGCATACAGGCAAAGTACAAAAATCAGGATTTTTCCGATATGATTAAAATCGATGCCTCCTGTTCCCGCAATCTTAGCCATCAGTCCCTCTGACAAGGATGTCGTTGCTTTTCCTAAAATCTTTGGCCCAATAACATTAAATACCGTGGAGCAGGCTGCAAATAAAACAACCACAATAATTCCAATTTTGTAAGCTCCGATATAAGAAGATAATTTTCCGATGGCAGCCTTTAAATTCTTTGGTTTTTTACCCGGCATCATGCCTCTGCCCGGCCCTCTCATCGGTCTGCGCTGTTTATTTTGTGTATGATTTGTCTCGTTACTCATTGCAAATCACCTCACCTTCTGATTCAATTCCTAACTCTTTTGCAGACAACTGTGATTTTGCAATCTGCTGATATACGTCACAGTTTTTCAAAAGCTGTTCATGCGTTCCTTTTCCAACGATTCTTCCCTCGTCTAACACAAGAATCTGATCTGCATGTAAAATGGTACTGATTCTTTGTGCCACGATGATAACCGTACTGTCTGCAACCTTTTTCGATAATGCCTTACGAAGTGCTGCATCTGTCTTTAAATCAAGTGCAGAAAAACTGTCATCGAACACGAAAATTTTCGGTTTCTTTGCAATGGCACGTGCAATGGCAAGACGCTGTTTTTGTCCACCGGAAACATTGGTACCACCCTGTGCAATCGAGCTATCGTATTTTTCATTTTTTTCTTCAATGAAATCGGATGCCTGTGCGATGGCTGCTGCTTCTTTGATTTCCTCATCGGTTGCATCTTCTTTTCCAAATCGTAAGTTGGATGCAATTGTTCCAGAAAACAGCACACCTTTTTGCGGTACAAATCCGATTTCTTCTCTTAAATCTTCCATACGAAGAGAACGAATATCTTTTCCGTCCAATGTGATTTTACCTTCTGTCACATCATAAAGACGTGGAATCAGATTGACTAATGTTGATTTTCCACAGCCGGTACTACCGATAATCGCAGTTGTCTTTCCTGACTCTGCCACAAAATCAATGTCACTTAACGCATTCTCCTCACCGCCCGGATAACAGAATGAAACATGTTCAAATCGTAACAATCCATTGTGGGATGTCATTTCAAGTGGATTTTCCTCTTCCACAATTGTTGATTTTGTCTGCACAACTTCGTCAATTCGTTCTGCTGCCACCGCTGCTCTTGGAAGCATTACGGACATCATCGTAAGCATTAAGAAGGACATTACAATCATCATTGCGTATGTGATAAACGCTGTCATTGCACCAACCTGCATGGTTCCTGCGTCAATTTTATGTGCTCCTACCCATACGATTCCAATGCTAAGACAGTTCATAATCAACATCATTCCAGGCATCATAAATGTCATGACCCTGTTTGTAAAAAGCATCGTCTTAGTAAGTTCTTTGTTGGCATCGTCAAAACGTTCTTCTTCCTTTTTCTCACGTCCAAATGCACGGATAACCGGAATACCAGTTAAAATTTCTCTAGATACCAAGTTCACACGGTCTACTAATTTTTGCATCAGCTGGAATTTTGGCATTGCAACCGACATTAAAACAGCAACAAAACCTAAAATCACAAGGATTGCAAGTACGATGACCCAGCCCATTCCGGCACCGGTCTGTGCTACTTTTATGACACCACCGATTCCAAGAATTGGTGCATACGCTACCATACGAAGCAGCAAAGCTGATACCATCTGAATCTGCTGGATATCATTCGTACTTCTTGTAATCAAAGATGCCGTGGAAAAACGATCCATCTCCGCATTGGAGAATCCAACTACATTTTTAAATACATTGTCTCGAAGTCCCCTTCCGATTCCGGCGCCAACCCTGGATGCGAAAAATCCGACTAACACTGTCGTAACACCCATCAAAAGCGCCATTGCAACCATTCGAAGTCCCTCTGACCAAAGATACCTCGTCTGGATGTGATTCAAATCAACACCTGCATTTTCTTCACAGGATACTGCATAGGCAATTCCCATCGATTTTACCAAAGAACTTCCCATCGTATCGATTTTCTCATCCACTTTTTCTCTCATCGCAAGAATGCTCTTTTTTGTCATACTTTCAGGTGGAATCTGCTGTGTCTGCTCCTGTCCCGACATCGTAAGCTGGTAGTTCATCAACAGCGGTGTCGTAAATTCTTCATCCAATGCGTCCAGTTCGTTTTTGTCCTGTACTGTCAACACATAATTTTCACCCTGTTTTTCGTAACTGTCCTGCCAGTCCTTTACTTCCTCGTCTGTCATAAAAAGCTGTGCCATCTCATAATCTTCTTCTGTCATTTCCGATGGCAGCACGTGTTCAACACCATTATGAATGATTCCCACATCAATAATGTCAGATGTGTACTGTGGTAAGGACAAATCACACCATGCCTGCACAAACAAAAGCAGCACAATGATGATGATACTCTTCCAGTATGGAATCATATTTTTTGCTATTTTACTCATCCTTTTCTTCCTCTTTTCTCCTTCTAAATATTATGCAATGTCTGCATCCTGTCTTTTTCCGTCTTTTGGAGGCTTCGCTACGGCACGTTTCTTAATTTCCTGTGCAGAAACCTCGTAAACTTCTTTCAGGTATGCAATCAGATGTTCCATCTTTTCTTCATCCAGACGTTCAAACACCGCATGGGAAAAGTCATTCATAATCTGCTCTGCATTCGCTAGAACTTCCTTTCCCTTTTGAGTAAGAAACACATACGTGTTCCTCCTGTCCTCCGTATCCACCGAACGCTCTATCATACCCCGCTCTTCTAGGCCTTTCAGCGTCCTGGATGCTGCCGGAGTTGCAACCCGCATCTGCTGCGCCAATTCCGAGACCCTGACACCTTTTCCTTCTTTCTCTTTACCCACACATTCAATCGTCATAAGCGTGCGGAAATCACTTCCGCTCAACTCCGGAAACATCGATGTGATATCCAGCTTCCGGAAACGATGAAAGGCTTCGAAGAATTCATTCTTTTGTTTCAATTTCATCACCTCTAATTAGTTAACATTGTTATCTATTATCATATGTTAACTAATTTAGCAAAAAAAAGACTGCCCGTCAAGGCAGTCCGTTTACATTTTTCAAAGCTTTTCGAGATTGTTTATATTTTTTTAGATTTCTGCTTCCTGTGCTTTTTTCTTCTCATCCGCATTGTCTAATGCAATCAATTTTGAAATAATCTCCTCGCAGATTGTCACTACATCCTTGCCGTCCGTTGCAACCACGACATCTGCTACCTGCTGGTAACGCTCTCTTCTCTTTTCCATCAGGCTGCTGATAAATTCCACATTCATGTTGTTATTTAAGATTGGTCTTTCATCGCTGTCTTTGACACGCTCGTAGATGGTCTCCGGCTTAGCCGTAAGGAGTACCACTCTGCCGTGCTTTTTCATATGGTCAGCATTTTCCTCTCTCATGACAACACCACCGCCACAGGATACAATCGTCTGGCTTTTCTTCTGTAATTCAATCAATGTGTTGCTCTCAAGGTTTCTAAAGTATGCCTCTCCGTATTCGTCAAAAATCTCAGAGATAGACATTCCCTGTTTCTCTACAATCATCTGATCCATCTCGACACGTTCCATTTCAAGCTTGCGCTGCAATTCTCCCGCAATCGTGCTTTTTCCTGCACCCATGAATCCAATCAAAAAAATGTTGTAGTCAAACAGGCTCTTCGCCTGGATACGGCGGCTGTTTTTCATGATATATTTAAAAATATCAAGAATCTCTTCCTCAAATTCACAGTCCCCTAACTTTGCTTCCAAGGCATCTGTCTGTTTCTTCTCCTGCTCCGGCTGTAAAATCGGAATACCGGTCGCCTTCTTGTACGCAATGATTTCCTGAATATGAGACATACGAATCGCCAACTGCTCAATAATTACATCATCACATTCTCCAATTTTTTTTCGAATCTCCTCAAGTCTTTCCATGCTATCTAATCTCCCTGTCATTTTTTTGTAAAAATCCTGCATAGCAATTTCCTATAAAGATTCGGGTGTCAAAAGGTTGTTCACAAATTTGTTATTGGCAAATTGGCTTGTCATTGTGTAATTTGACAGTAAGAAAACTGTAAGCAACCTTTTGACACCTGAATCCTATAAACAAAAAAATCTTCCTGCTATTCACAACGTCTGACGTCATTATAGCAAGAAGATTTCGTATAATCAAGAAAAACTTTTTAGTACTTTAAAGTGTTTTAGTCGTAAAGTGCACCATTTGTGTACGCATCCACGATTTCCGGAGACACACTTTCTGAAATTGCATCATAGACAGGCTTGCTGCGCTCTTTCATTTCTTCCCTTGTCGCCTCATCTAGTGTTACAATCTGTGTTCCACTTTCCTCGATGGTCTCAATACGGGATGCAATACGTTTATCCGACTGCTCCCTTGCATATTCTTTTGCAAGATCTGCCGCCTGATTGATAATCGCCTGCTGTTCCTCCGATAAACCATTGTAAAATTCTTCACTGACAATCAAAGAAATCAGATGTGGTAAATGATTCGTCTCCACCACATATTTCTGCTGTTCATAGAGTTTATTCGATACAATAACCTCGTATGGATTCTCCTGCGCATCGATGGTTCCCTGCTGCAGTCCGATATAGACTTCTGAGAATGTCATCGGTGTCGGGCTTGCCCCGAGTGCCTTCCAGAAATCCATGTGATAGGAATTTTCCATCGTACGGATTTTTACACCTTTAAAATCATTTACATTTGTAATTGCTTTATTGGTCGTCATGACACGGAATCCCTGGTCTGCATAGCCAAGCAGGACATAACCGCCATCCAGATATACCTGATCCATCTTCGCAAGGAAGACTTCGTCATCGACATGCTCTCTGACCTCTTCAATCGAATCAAACAGACATGGAATGTCAAACACCGCCGTATCCGGCATAAATGTCACCTGTGGCGCCGTATTTTGCACCACAAACGGAATATCGCCGTCTTTACAGGACTCTAACAATTCGCGGTCTCCTCCTAACACACTGTTTGGATAGACGCAGATTTCCATGCTGCCGTCGCTGAGTCTTCCCACCTCTTCTGCAAATTTTTCAGCATAAATCTGTGTTACCGTATCCTCCGGGCTTGAGGTTCCAAGCGGCCATGCATAGCGCTGTACCTCTAACTGGTTTTCTTCGGTTGAAAGCTCCTTTTCCTTGCTGCTTGAAGTTCCGCAGCCAAACAATGTTACTGCTGCAAGGAGTACTCCAACCCCGCACATTAATACTCTTTTTCTTCTCATCACAATAACCATGCCTTTCTACCTGAACTTCTACAACAAAAACAGACTAATTGCCGGAATAAATGCAATCAAAAGCAACGCCAAAAGGAAATAACCGACCATCGGCATCGCCTTTTTTGCAATATCCATCACCGGCACCTTGGTCAGTGAACTTGCCACAAAAAGATTTACTCCAATCGGAGGTGTGACAAATCCAACTGCAAGGTTGACAATCATCATCACACCAAAATGAATCGGATTCATTCCGATGCTCTCTACGATTGGAAGCAGAATCGGGCTTAAAATCAAAATAGCCGGTGTGGTATCCATCACCATTCCCACAATCAAAAGGAATATATTCACAACAAGAATTAAAATAATTTTATTCGTCACATGTGCTAAAATCCACGCACTGACCATCTGTGGCACCTGCATTAAAGTCAAGACTCTTGAGAATGCGGTCGATGCTGCAAGAATGAAAAGAATCGGTGCATAGGTCTGCATTGCCTCTCGTAAAATGCCCCAAAGTTCCCGGATTTTTATCGTTTTGTAAATAAAAAGGCTGACAATCAAAGCATAAAAAACAGAGATTACCGCCGCCTCTGTCGGTGATGCCACGCCCGTATAGATACAGCCTAACACAATCACCGGGCTGAGCAGTGCAAAGAAACTGTCTTTTAAAACACGAAGGAACCCTTTTTCATGCAGTTCATCAATTTTGGCATTGATTTTTTCCTTGTCCTCGCCATATTTTTTACAATGATAGTACGCATAAAAAATCAAAAGTGCACCAATCATAAGTCCCGGCACAATACCCGCTAAGAAAAGGTCACTGACCGATTCCCCGGATGCCATCGCATACATGATAAACGGAATACTTGGCGGAATGATAACACCAAGTCCACCCGCTACCGCCACAATCGCAGTGGAAAAATCTTTTTCGTATCCCATCTCCACCAAAAGCGGGATTGTCATACTGCCGACTGCCGCAACCGTTGCCGGTGCTGAACCGGAAATGGCTCCATAAAACAGACAGGTAATGATGACGGCACACGGAATTCCCGCTGTTCTTTTTCCAAGGAAATAGGAAAACACATCAAACAGTTTCTTTGAAATCTGACCATGTGCCATTAAAATTCCCGCAAGAACAAACATCGGAACCGCAAGAAGCGGAAAACCGTCAATTCCACCAAGCATGGAACGAATGACATAGCTTGCGCTCGCCGTAAACGAACTGTCAAATGCTCCCGGCAGCACTGCCACAATTCCGAGGGAAATAGATACCGGAATTGCAATAATCAAACAGATTACAAATAAAATAAAAACAACAATAGACGACATCTACTTCACCTCCCCTTCTTCTTTTGTTCTAGAAACCGCCTCGTTTATTACGGATGCGAGGTCTCCCTCCTCCGGCTCTTTCTTTTCTTTATCTAGCACCACACGCCACTCTAAAAACCACCGCTGTACCAGACGGAAGGCACATAACACGAAACTGACAAGTGGAGCCGACTGCACATAATACATCGGGATTCCACACGCCGGACTGACCTGTCCGCTCTCAATCGTCGCTTTCAGATACAGGTACGCATACGGTATCAGATAGAAAAAGAAGATGATTTCCACTGTCAGATTTAACACCTTAAAAACTGCCTTGCCTCTCTTTGGAAAAAGCTTGATAAACTGATCAATTTTGATTGAAATACATTTCTTGGTGCAAAGGCTCACACTCAAAAAGGCTGACCAGATAAACAGATACCTGGTAATCTCCTCTGACCATGAAAGCGAAATGGAACATACATATCTGGAAAAAACCTGTATGCCCATAACCACTACCATGCCAATCAAAAATACAATCATGAAAAACTCTTCTAAATACTCGTCCACCAAATGTAATACCTTCTTCATCCTACATCCTTTCTCTGTCGCCAGCCATGCTGTCACACCCACCTTACAGCCGTTTCACCTGTGGCAGTTTTTGTCATTTTTTTAACAATCTTAAATATGAGATAAGTCCCTACCTGTATCAAGTCATAAAATGATTCACACATCCAACAACTGGCAAGTGGGGACTTATCTGTCCTACTAATAACTATAAACTTTTGTGAATTAATGTCAAAACTTCTTTTAAATCTTCTGCATTCATCTGTCCAGGTGCAGAGGCTTTTCCAACCGCACCAAAAGTTAATGCAGAGCCGAATACCTCACCGCAAAGACGGCTGATCAAACCGGTTCCTGCCATTGACATCGTAATGATTGGACGGTCTGCATACTCTCTTGTCATCTCTTCGGTTGCTGCAAGTAAGGTCAAGACATCCTTTTTATTCTGTGGCATAACTGCAATCTTTGGAATGTCTGCATCTAAGTCCTGCATTTTTCTAAGACGACCTACGATATCATCTTTGTCCGGTGTCTTGTCAAAATCATGGTTGGATGCCACAACTGCAACACCGCTCTCATGTGCGGCTGCGATGATTTCTTTTACATACTCGTCTCCTGTAAAAGCTTCTACATCCACAAGGTCTACCAGACCGGTTGCTGCTGCATTTTTATTCAATGTCACATAAGTTTCCGGGTCGATTGCTTTTTCTCCGCCCTCTTTTGAGGTACGGAATGTGAAAAGCAATGGTGTCTCTTTCAATGCCGGGCGGAGATCTTTCAATACGTCTTCTACCTTATCAAATTCGAATACACCTTCGAACCAGTCTACACGCCATTCTACAACATCTGGATTTACATTCTCAAATGATTTTGCTGCTGCAAGAATCTCTTCTTTTGTTTTTCCAACGATTGGGACACAGATTTTTGGAATTCCGTCGCCAATCTTAACTCCACGAACTTCTACATATGCGCTCATATTTTACCTCGTTTTCTATTTGGTTTCCGCTCTAGGAAACTGTGCCATAATTTTTTGTTACCTGATTATTCATCTACGTTCTTCAATAATGTACCATATCTGATATTGACAAAAATTGCAAGAACTACACCAATTACTGTGATGACAATGTTCATCACGATAACACCGGTTGCGCTCATCTTAGATGCTGCACTCAAAATTGTGTAATTACACAAGCTGGAGGCAATCATAACTAAGCTTGTGATGGTTCCCTTGATTTTAGGGAATAAGTCGTTTACCGTAGCGGTTGCCATCTGAAGAACTCCACCGGCTGCTGCGTAACCGATGACAAATGCACCAATGTAGCAGATAGATGGTGTTCTAAGTAAGTAAACAAGAACTAACATCACGACAGAGATTGCCGGGTAGATTACCAAAAATCTTACCTGTTTAAACTTTGTGATTAATAAGGATGTTACCACTAACGCTACCATCGTTCCTGCTGAGTAATAGGTCTGCATCACAGATACGCTCTCAGAAGGAATTCCTGCGATATCTTTTCCGAATGTCTGTGCACAGATTAACCATAACTGGAACGTTGCTGTGCTGGTAAATCCAATTAAAATCAATGCTACACTTTCAATGGAAAAATGTGCATTTTTGATATTGCTAATCAAAGATTCCTGTTTTCCGGTTCCCTCTACGGTTGGGAATGGAGCAAAAATTGCAAGTACACCAAGCACTGCGATTGCGATGCCTGCGACAAGCGGAAGTGTTAAGTAAGACATTGCACTTCCTGCAACTAAGCCTAAGAAGAATGGCATTAAAAGCTGTGCAATGGAAATGAAAAATTTAATTCCCATTGTAGCGATACCGGTATATTTGTTGATGATTTCCGTAACAGCCGGATAGGTTGCAGTGTCTAAGAATGAGTTTGCGATACCACCAAGAACGGCTGCAACATAGGCAACTGCTACGTTTGGTGAGAATGCTATTCCGACAAAGAAAATCACATAGGAGAAACATCCAATGACAACGGATGCACGACGTCCTAATTTATCGGATAGTGGTCCTGCAAATGGAAGGGAAATCAAACGTCCAAGTCCAAGTGCTGCTGCGATTGCGGTGACAGCCATAACATCTGACATGCCCCACTGCTCTGCTAATAATTCTTTTACAACCTGCTGGCTTAAGATGGAACATCCAATACCATGGATGAAATAATTTAAATAAAGAATAATTGCGCTAGGTAAAAATTTTTTATTCATTTTTTCTCTCCTAATCTAAATATGTTTGAATCTGTTTTTATTCGTATTTGATATTTAAAACTTCTTTCATGTGTTCGATTGGCATATCTTTTCCTGTCCAGAGTTTGAATGCTGCTGCTCCCTGGAATAACATCATGCCAAGTCCGTTCATCGTCTTACATCCTACTTCTTTTGCCATAGAACGCATTTTTGTCTCAAGTGGAGAATAAGGAACATCCACAACGATTAATTCCGGGCGGAAGAAAGATTTATCCGGTACAACAGACTGTCCTTCTAATGGTTTCATACCAACGCCTGTTCCGTTTACGAAAATGTAAGAGTCAGCCATTTCTTCTCTTAATTTTTCCTTGTCATCCAAATCATAAAGTGTGGCTTTACAATCGGTACGCTCGTTGATTTTTCTTACAGTTTCTACTGCGTTATCCCAGAATTTATCATGAATGTTGAAGATGGAGATTTCTTTTACACCATCTAATGCAGCCTGGATTTCGATTGCTGTTGCAGCACCGCCGGCACCTGCGATTGTCATTTTCTTACCAATCACATCGATGTCGTTGTCTTTTAAGGACTGCATGAATCCGAT
Organism: Roseburia sp. 831b; assembly: GCF_001940165.2. Lineage (NCBI taxonomy): Bacteria > Bacillati > Bacillota > Clostridia > Lachnospirales > Lachnospiraceae > Roseburia > Roseburia sp. 831b. The sequence continues at coordinate 1,561,722 of NZ_CP135162.1, forward strand.
ACCATCTGTGATATGGCCTGTTAAAACACCATTTTCATTTACGATTGTGTTTACTGCGCCACAAAGCTCTGCTGCCGGTGATAATTTGTCGAGATACTGTCCTACTACTGTCTTGTTTGGCATAGATACGTTAGAACCAACCATCTTTAAGGCACGAAGACCTTTTACGGCATCCTCTAATGTAGAATTGTCTACTTCAAATGCAAGGTATGCATAATCCAATCCCAAATAAGCGAATGCTTCGTTGTGCATTGCCGGTGAACTGGAATGTCTGATTGGGTATGCCATTAATCCAATAAGTTCTGTGTGACCTGTAATTCTCTCTGCCATAGTTTTAATCTCCTTTTCTTACATTACATTTGTTTTTACTGCTTTTGATATGTTTTCTTTGTTTTCAACGCCCTGCCCTGTTTGTTAAAAACTTAACAACCTTTGATAATCTTATTATACACCGCTTTTATCTATACTTCCAATGCTTATTTTGTTATATTTCAGTAGTTTTAATGTACTGATTGTGATATAATGTGCACAAATACAGGATGTAATTTTTGTAATCCATAGTTTTTATTTTGTTAATCGAGGTGAATCTATTATGACTTTGAATCAATTGAGTTATTTTTACCAGGCAGCGACCTTGCAGCACTTTAACCAGGCGGCAGAAAAAATGAATATTTCGGAGCCAAGTTTAAGCCGGTCCATCAGCGCCTTAGAAGATGAACTTGGCGTCACTTTATTTGAAAAAAAAGGTAGAAACGTCATTTTAACCAAGGCTGGACAGATTTTTCTAGAACACACCGAAATCATTCTCAACGACATCCAGCGGGCAGAAAATAAAATGAAGCAGATTGCAACGGACGGTGGGCACATTGACATTGCTTATGTTTCCCCACTTGCGAAATCTTATATTCCAAAAACAGTCCGTTCTTTTTTAGCGCAGGATGAGAACAAAAATGTAACCTTTCACTTTTCACAGGATATCACCCGACATAATATTGAAGGATTAAAAAAAGGAACCTACAATGTAATCTTCGGTTCCTACTCTCCTGATGAGCCAAATATTGAGTTTCTTCCTATTATACTTCAGGAAATGGTTGTCATCCTTCCAACAGACCATCCTTTGTGCGCCAGTGAAGCAATTGAAGCCGGTGTTTTCGAGCAGTACCCGGTTCTTTCCTATGACCACAACTCCGGTCTTGGAAAATACACCAAGAACTTTTTTAAGGAACATGGCGTTGCTCCAAACTATATCTGTGAATCCCCGGATGAGAACGGAATCGCTTCCCTCGTTGCGGAAGGGTTCGGTATCGCGCTCGTTGCCGATGTCGATTCCATTCACCGACCGGACATCTGCATCCGCCCCTTAATTCCGTCCGAATCCTTTGCGCACACCGTCTACATGGGCTACATGCAGGGAAAATACCAGCTCCCTGCCGTGTCCCGCTTTATCCAGTTTGTCAAGGCGAACCGGTATTAAAAATTGCACATTTGACATATAAATACAATTTTTAATATATTGTCCAATTTTGATTTAATTTACGGATGGCGGTTTACATAAAAATAGACCTTTGGGTAACAATGAATAGTCGAAAAAAACTTATCCAAAAAATCGAGTTTTTTTGCAGAATCCTATACAATTTTTTTAAAATGCGTTACAGTTATCCAAAACAGCTAAAAAGGTTTACATAACGCCTGCAATTTCAAGCCTTTTTGGAAAATTTTTCAAATAAGACACCATATTTATAAAATGAAACTTTTTCATCCCCTATTAAACGGAATGCAACCTCTTTTATCCCCCCGAATTCTATAATTCAAGGTTTCCGGTTTCACTTTGTACATAGCTTTGGAATGCTTTGACAACCGGTGGAAGGTAATGGTCTTTTTTGGTGACCATATAGACGGAGCGCTCGTATGCCGGATGTTCAATCTGTAAGGTTTTCACCGGCAGCGTCTTTAAAATCGGAATCTGCGGCATGATTGCGATTCCAAAATCCTGTGCCACAAGTCCCGCCATGCTGCTGTCCTCTTCTATTTCAAATGCAATCTGCGGGAACTGGCTTATCTTTTCAAAAAGCTGATCTACAACCGGGCGAAGTCCACTCGTTTTCGGAAAGAAAATCTGCGGATACGGCGTTGTCTCGCGAAGGTCTACACTCTCACGCATGGCAAGCGGATGATTCTTTGGCACAACCAGTACAAGCTTTTGATTGCCGATACGCTCAAAGGACAAATCCGGCTCCCTGTCCTGAAAAGACGCAAATGCCAGGTCAAAACGATCTTCCTTAATCCCTTCTACAATTTCACTTGTCGAGCCAACCGTAAATTGAAAATCAATCTGATAATCCGAAAAAGCATCTAAAAACCCGCGCACCATCCTCGGTGCGAACGAACTTCCCAACGTATAGATATAGGCAAGACGTATCTCCCCCTCTTTACTTCCGTTCATAGTTTTAATGCGCTTTACCCCGATGTCTAACGTCTTTAGCGTCTCCTCCACATAAGGAAGAAAAATCTTTCCGTAACGTGTCAGCACAACGTTTCTTCCTTTTTTTTCAAACAATCTGGTTCCAAGTTCCTGCTCTAGCAGCGAAATCGCATGGCTTAAGCTTGGCTGCGTGATGGATAACATCTGTGCCGCCCTCGTATAGTGTTCCTCTTTTGCAAGTGTCACAAAGTATTCCAGCTGATTGAGATTCATTGTGATATGCCCCCTGTTCCTTCTCATTTTTTCATCGTAACACAATTTATAGTTATTTTCTATGAATTTCAGTTAAAAAATCAATTAGACATTTTTATTTTTTTCAGCTACATTGAAATTAACAAGTGTGAAATCGCATAAAATAATTGCAACGCAGTTTTTTACACTTTCATTGTTAAAAAAGTAACAACTGCCCGTTACCAAAACAACCTTTGCATTGTCAAACTATTTCAAACAAAGGAGATTAAAACTATGAGAAAAAACTATCCACATATTTTTGAACCAATGACCATTCGTCGTATGACAGTCAAAAACAGAATCGTAATGACCCCTATGGGAACCAACTACGGTGAACAGAACGGTGAAATGAGTTTTCTTCATATTAACTATTACGAGCAGCGCGCGAAAGGCGGTACCGGTCTTCTTATCGTAGAAAATGCCAGCGTTGATTCCCCTCAGGGTTCTAACGGTACTACCCAGCTTCGTATCGACTTAGATAACTACATCCCAAGATTATATAAATTATGTGAAAACGTTCACAAGCATGGTGCCTGTATCGCAATTCAGTTAAACCATGCAGGTGCTTCTGCAATGTCATCCCGTATCGGCATGCAGCCGGTATCCGCTTCTGACGTTCCATCCAAAGCAGGTGGAGAGATTCCTCGTCCTTTGGAAAAAGAAGAGATTCTTCACATTGTAAAAAAATACGGAGAAGCAGCAAAACGTGCTCAGATCTGTGGTTTCGACGCTGTTGAAATCCACGCCGGACACTCTTACTTAATCAGCCAGTTCCTCTCTCCGATTACCAATAAGAGAACAGACGAATTCGGTGGAAGTGCAGAAAACAGAGCACGCTTCGCAAAATTAGTCATTGAGGAAGTCCGTAAACAGGTTGGACCATTCTTCCCTATCTTTGTCCGCATCAGCGCTGACGAAATGATGGAAGGCGGAAATACCTTAGAGGATACCTTAGAGTATTTACAGTATTTTGAAAAAGAAGTTGACGTCTTTGACGTTTCCTGTGGATTAAACGGATCCATCCAGTATCAGATTGATGCAAACTATCTTCCAGATGGATGGAGATCTTACATGGCAAAAGCGGTTAAGGAAAAATATGGCAAACCTTGTATGACCGTTGGTAACATCCGTGATCCTAAGGTTGCAGAAGATATTCTTGCAAGAGGCGATGCAGACTTCATCGGAATGGGCCGTGGTCTTATCGCAGATCCGGAATGGGTCAACAAAATAGAATACGGTCATGAATGTGACTTAAGAAAATGTATTTCCTGTAACATTGGATGTGCTGGCCACAGAATCGGTTTAAACCAGCCAATCCGTTGTACCGTTAACCCTGCTGTCAACAGTGGTGATGACTACATGAAGACCAAAGTAAACAAACCATGTAACGTTGTTGTTATCGGTGGTGGTACTGCCGGTTTAGAGGCTGCCTGCACCGCTGCAGAAGTCGGATGTACGACTTTCCTTATCGAAAAAAATGCTGAACTTGGCGGACTTGCATCTGTAATTTCCAAAATCCCGGACAAAAAACGTCTTGCAGATTTCCCAAATTACATGATTCACAGAGCATCCAAGCTGCACAACTTATTTATCTTTAAAAACACAGCAGCAACCGTTGAAATGGTGAAGAGCTTAAACCCGGATATCATTGTAAACGCAACCGGATCCGTTCCTACTCTTCCACCAATCACAGGACTTCATGACCTTGTAGATAAAGATGATACACGTGTTGCAACTGTTTTAAAAATGATTGAACGCATCAACGAATATCCAGAAGATATGAAAGGCAAAAAAGTTGCCATCATCGGTAGTGGTGCCGTTGGTCTTGATGTAATGGAATTCTTCACACCAAGAGGTGCTGAAGTGACTATGGTAGAGATGCTTCCTATGATTGGAAACGGTCTTGATCCTGTTTCAAAATGTGACACAAACGCAAAAATGGCAAAATACAACGTTCGCCAAATGACCAATACAGCTCTTCAGGAAGTAAAGAGCGACCGTTATATTGTAAAAAATCCAGATGGAGAAATCGAGGAAATTCCTTTCGACTATGGTTTCATCTGTCTTGGAATGCGTGCAAATACTCCGGTATTAGCCGATTTAGAAGAAGCTTTCTCTGATACAAATGTTGAAATTGTCAACATCGGAGACAGCAAACGTGCTAGAAGGATCATTGAGGGCACAGAAGAAGGACGTAACATCCTTAATGTACTTGCCCGCCATGACTTCTTATAGAATAAATATTCTTTTCCCCTTAAATCGATGAGATAATTCTTATCAAAAAAGCTTTCTATGTTCTACTTTTGTAGTTACATAGAAAGCTTTTTCTATATCCATTCTTCTCTTCTTGCTACCAGCGAACGGAACCATCTTCGTTATGTAGCAGTACTTCCCTTATGAAAAGAATAATTTCTTCACATCTTCTACCGGCATCTCCATACCTGTGTAAAGTTTAAATGCGGCAACACCCTGCCACAAAAGCATTCCTTTTCCACCGATACAGGTACATCCGGCTTCTTTTGCCTCACGAAGAAGTCTTGTCTCCTCCGGGTTATATACAGCATCTGCCACAACAAGTCCTGGACGGAATGCGCTTAAGTCTTTTACAACACTCTCCTTTTCCATCGGTTTCATACCAACGATTGTCGCATTTGCAAAAATATCACTAGAAGCAATCTCTTCTGTCATCTTCTTCGTGTCTGCAATATCATAAACATTTACAACGCATCCCGGAACCGCTTTTTTAATCTTCTCTGCTGTCTCTAAGGTTCTTTCAAAAAAAGCGTCCTTGATGTTAAAAATTGAAATCTCTCTTGCACCGTCTAGTGCACACTGCACCTGAATTGCCGTTGCTGCTCCGCCGCCTCCGGCAACCGTGATTTTCTTTCCTTTTATCTCGATTCCATGGTCACGCAGATTCTGTACGAACCCCTCTCCGTCTGTAATGTGACCGGTCAGTTTTCCATCGTCATTGACAATGGTATTGACGGCGCCGATAATCTGTGCTGCCGGTGAAAGTTCATCCATGTATTTTGCAGCCTCTGTCTTATCTGGCATCGTAACATTACAGCCTCTCATATGTAATGTACGCATTGCTGCAACTGCATCCTTTACCTGTTCTACCTTTATATCAAACGCAAGATAAGCATAATCTAATCCAAGCTTCTCAAAGCTGTAATTATACATCGCCGGTGATGCGGAATGTCCTACCGGTGAACCAATCAATCCTAATAAACCTGTCTTGCCTGAAATTCTCTTTTCCATGTTTTTCCTCCATACGTTATGTATTTTCTATTCGTCAAATAGAATTCTCTTGCATCCCCCAAAGGCAATGTCTCGAATAACTTAAACACATTCTATCCGTTTTCTTTTTCAATTTCAAGTACTTTTTCGATTTAAAGTCAAAAAGTTTTTTCTGTTACATTTTTCTTCTTTCTTTTACATGCCTTACTTTTTCATTTTTTAGATTCGGGTGTCAAAAGGTTGCTCACAAATTAGTTATTGGCAAATTGCACAAAGACAAGCCTCTTTTTGTGCCTTTGAGGAAACATTAGAAAATCTTAGTATGCCTTTCTATCCACAGTGATGTTCTGCCACGGACGGCAGAACAAGGCTTCACGAGCCATGGATGGCTCGTTGAATGCCAGTCACGTGACTTTAAAATAATCTTTGTCAGGCATACTTAGATTTTTCTTATGTTCGCTCATCGGAACAAAATTGGCTTGTCATTGTATAATTTGACAGTAAGAAAACTGTAAGCAACCTTTTGACACCTGAATCTTTCTAAAATGTTTTCTTCCCATTTTTGGAACATGTTTTCTTCCCATTTTTGGAACAGGATTTGACATCTTGTTACTTTTCGATTATGATATAGCTTAAGAATTTTATAAAAGTTATAGTAATTATAGCTATTATAACTTGATTTTATATTATAAGAATTTAAGTGAAATGGATTTTTCATACAAAACCATTAGCGGTTCGTGTGAAATCATTTTTTCACATACAAGAATGGAGATTATTATGAGTTTTACATATCTGAACCAATTACCATCACCGGAGGAAATCAAGAAACGTTATCCCCTGCCTGCAAATCTTGCAGCTTTAAAGAAGGAACGTGACAAAATGATATCTGACGTCATCTGTGGAAAAGATGACCGTTTTCTTGTCATCATTGGGCCATGTTCTGCGGATAATGAAGATTCCGTGTGCGATTACGTCAGCCGCCTGGCGCCTATTCAGGAAGAGGTAGGGGACAAGCTGATTTTAATTCCAAGAGTTTACACCAACAAGCCGCGTACCACCGGCGAGGGCTACAAGGGAATCGCTTCTCAGCCTGACCCTGAAAAAGCACCTGATATGGTAGAAGGTCTGATTGCAATGCGAAAAATGCATATCCGTGCCATTGCAGAGAGCAACCTGACCTGTGCAGACGAAATGCTCTATCCGGAAAACTGGGGTTATGTCGAAGACCTTCTCTCCTACGTTGCCATCGGTGCACGTTCTGTCGAAGACCAGCAGCATCGTCTGACGGTCAGCGGTTTTGATGTTGCATCCGGCATGAAGAATCCGACCAGCGGTGACTTCTCTGTCATGCTGAATTCTGTTTATGCCGCCCAGCATCCTCACCACTTTGTTTACCGTGGCTATGAGGTTGAAACACCCGGCAATCCACTTACACATGTAGTTTTAAGAGGTGCTGTCAGCAAGCATGGCAATACCGTACAAAACTACCATTACGAAGATTTAATCCGTCTTTGCGACATGTACGATAAAATGGATCTCGTCCACCCTGCCGCAATCATTGACGCAAACCATTCGAATTCGAACAAAAACTTCAAAGAACAGATTAGAATTGTAAAAGAAGTGCTTCACAACCGTCAGGTATCCGAACAGATTCACACCATGGTAAAAGGTGTCATGATTGAAAGTTACATTGAAGAAGGCTCCCAGAAAATCGGGGAACACATCTACGGAAAATCTATTACAGACCCATGTCTCGGCTGGGAAGATTCCAAGAAATTGATTTATACGATTGCAGAGATGCAGTAAACACCAAAAGAGCCAGATACGGCAAATGCCGTACCTAGCTCTTTTATTTTATTCTATGCTCTTTTTATTCTATGCTCTTGGATGAGCTTTCTCATACACTTCTCTTATCTTATTCTGGTTCATCTGCGCATAAATCTGTGTGGAGGAAATATCAGAATGACCTAACATCTCCTGTACTGCCTTTAAATCTGCACCGTTATGTACCAAATGAACTGCAAAAGAATGACGCAACGTATGTGGTGTAATCTCAGAACGGATTCCCGCCTTCTTGCCATAATATTTCATAAGTTTCCAGAAGCCCTGTCTGCTCATCGACTGACCGGAGCAGTTTGTAAACAGCCACTCGCTCTCTTCATTCTTGACGAAAGCAGGACGACCTTCCTGTAAATAGCGTTTTAACGTATCACGCGCCACATCGCTAAATGGAATCATCCGCTCCTTATGTGCATCCACACAAACCAGGCATCCCTGTTCTAAATCCACATTCTCTATTTTAAGTGAAATGAGTTCCGAAACACGGATTCCCGTAGCATATAACAATTCCAGCATTGCCTTATCACGCAGTTCCTTCGGCGAATCGCCAGAAGGCTGTTCTAGCAATAATGCTGCCTCTTCGACAGAAAGTACCGCCGGTTCTTTCTTTTCGATTTTTGGTGCCTTTAAACCCTCTGCAGGGTTCTGTTTTATTCTGCCACTCTCCTGCAAATAGGAAAAGAATGCTTTCATTGATGCAATGCATCTTGATATGGTAGAGGCTTTTCGTCCCTCTTGTCCTAAATGGTTCAGATAAGCTTCCAAATCTGACGCAGTGACCACATCCACCTGTTTCACGTTCTTTGTCAAAAGATATTCTCCCATCTTTCTCAAATCACGCTCGTATGAAACTTCCGTATTTGTCGAAGTGTTTTTTTCCTCATGAAGATATTGGATGAAATTGTGTATGTCATGTGTCATAATCTTACCTGCCCCAATTCTTATTCTCTCATTCCCTTATTTATTACAAAACAAAAAATTGTATCCCAAAGAGAGATACTTCCTTTATTATAATGATTCCGGTGCAGAAAATCAAATAATATTTTTCACCAAAAAACAGTGATTTACATAAAACTACAAGATATCGAATTTCTCCATTTTTTTCGTACCATATCTTGTAAAAATTTTTTAGAAAAATTTTAATATTTTTATTGTTTTTTTCAAAATAATGGGGTTTAGACTACTTTCCAGGGCGCATCCTAGCAAAACAAGACCCAAAAATCCCGCGTAAAAAAAGACGCGAAACAGGATTTCTTTTTTGGTGTGATACCCAGCATGGACAACCATTCCTCTTTTTTCGCGCCTTCTTGCTCCATAACAGAAAAGAACAAAGGCGGCACCGTAAAAAATCCATTGTGGAAAAAGGAACAAAAAACCTAACACGATTCCTTTTATTCCAAAATTTGAGATTGCCGCCGTCAGATATATCCCCAAGAACATACTAAACAACGCTCCCATACTTTTCTGAAAAAGCGTATTTTGTATCAGCAAGTCCAAAAGAATCAGATAACTGCATACCTGTAAACGCTGTGAAAGCACACTGCCAAAAAGAGCGGACTGATCCAATGTTCCATACAAAAACTGCTCCAGAAAGTAGGTATTTAAGACTCCATAAGAATTTAAAATCTCAATGCCCATTCCATTTGCAAGCAATATCCCAAGCAAAAAACCGCCCAAAAGGACAAATCGATAACGCTTCAATTCGTATTCCTTCTTGTTTTTGTCTGTTCAATATATGAAACATTATGCCATTTTATGTATCAATTCTTTTAAGACCAGATTTTGGTAAGCAAGAATCGAAGCTACTGTCTTAGAATCCTGTATTTTCCCCTCTGCAATCATCGCGGTAAGTTCTTCTAACTCGTACGCTTCAAGGTCAATAAATTCTCCTTCATCTAAGTGCTGTACACCTTTTTTCAAATCTCTTGCAAGATAGACATCAATAAATTCATTACAAAACGCTACCGTTGTCTTTAAAGACAATAAAGGGGTGAGCTGATTCGCTTTGTATCCGGTCTCCTCCTCTAACTCACGTGCGGCGCAAACCTTCGTATCCTCTGTCACACTGTCCCTTGACCCTGCAGGAATCTCTAATGTTTCTCGTTCTAGCGCATTTCGGTACTGCCTTACTAGAAGTACCTTTCCGTCTTCTAACACTGGTAAAACAGCCGCAGCACCCTTTCTATGGCACACAAAATCCCATTTCTCGCATTTTCCATCTGGAAGCTCTATCGTATCCTGATAAAAATCAAGGATTGAGCCCTCAAAACATAATTCCCGGTTTATTCTCTTTACATGCTGCATTTTTCTTCTCCTCCATTTCACACCAATTCGTCCATATAGCATAATCTATTATACTATAATATAATATAAATAAGAATCCTGCTTGCAGGATTCTCCGCCTGCGGCGGGTCGCATTTGCGACATTGTTCAACTCCGCCGCAGTGCGATCCTCACGGAGCATTTTTTGTGTAAGAGGAACGAAATTTCCTATTACATAAAAAATAAAAAGGAAAGTATTGAAAACTTTATATTCTCAATACTTTCCACATTTTTCAGATCTACGAAAATTTACTTCGCGTAATCCGTAACTCTGCTTTCTCGAATCACATTTACTTTAATCTGTCCTGGATATTCTAATTCAGATTCAATCCGTTTTGAAATATCACGTGCTAATAATACCATATCGGCATCACTAACCTGCTCTGGAACTACCATAATTCGAATCTCTCTACCCGCCTGAATAGCAAATGACTTATCTACACCCTTAAATCCGTTTGTTATATCTTCTAACTGCTTTAATCTGTTGGAATATGTTTCTAATGTTTCTCTTCTTGCACCTGGTCTTGCGGCACTGATGGTATCAGCAGCCTGAACAATACATGCAATCAAAGATTCCGGTTCTACATCACCGTGATGTGCTTCTACTGCATTGATAATCAATGCTGATTCTTTGTATTTTCTACATAAATCGACACCAATCTGAATGTGAGAGCCTTCCATATCATGATCGACTGACTTACCAATATCATGCAATAAACCTGCACGCTTTGCAGTTCTGACATCGACACCGATTTCAGCTGCAAGTAAGCCGGAAAGCTGCGCAACCTCGATAGAATGTTTCAATGCGTTCTGACCATAACTGGTTCTGAACTTCATTCTACCAAGCAGACGAACAAGTTCTGGATGAATTCCGTGAACACCAACCTCTAAGGTTGCTGTCTCACCTTCTTCACGAATCATTGTCTCTACTTCTTTTTGTGCTTTTTCTACCATTTCTTCGATTCTAGCTGGATGAATACGTCCATCTACAATCAATTTCTCTAATGCAATTCTGGCAACTTCTCTTCTGATTGGATCAAATCCGGATAAGATGACTGCTTCCGGTGTATCATCAATAATCAAATCAACACCTGTCAAAGTCTCTAATGTACGGATATTACGACCCTCACGTCCGATAATTCTACCTTTCATCTCATCGTTTGGAAGCTGTACAACCGAGATTGTTGTCTCAGCGACATGATCTGCAGCACATTTCTGAATGGCTGTAACTACATAATCCTTTGCCTTCTTATCAGCTTCTTCTTTTGCTTTGTTTTCCAATTCTTTGATTAATTTTGCAGTATCAAGTTTAACATCTTCCTCAACGGTTTTAAGAAGATATTCCTTTGCCTGTTCGGAGGTTAATCCTGAGATTCTTTCTAGTTCCTGTAACCGCTCTTCGTTGAGCCTTGCGATCTGAGCTTTCTGTTTGTTGATTTCTTCTTCTTTTGCAGCAAAGCCTGCTTCACGTCTCTCGATAGATTCTAACTTCTTATCTAAGTTTTCCTCTTTCTGTACAACACGACGTTCGCTACGCTGAATCTCTGCTCTACGCTCTTTGATTTCCTTATCAAGCTCATTCTTTGCCTTGATGGACTCTTCTTTCACCTCAAGCATGGATTCGCGCTTCTTGGTCTCTGCTGTCTTCACTGCCTCATCAATGATTTCTCTTGCTTTCTCATCCGCGTTACCAATCTTAGCGTCTGTGACCTTTGAATGGTACAGATTTGCAAGGAACCAAACGACAATTGCAGTTACCACTAATGTAATAACAACAGCAATCGCTACCTGCACAGGAGCACCTCCTTTATGAAATTTTCATTGTTCATATAACATTAAACATTCTTACTTGTCTGTCATAAATAACAACAGTTAAATTTTATCCTTTTTTCGAAATTATGTCAAGTGGATAACTATACAATATGCATAATATTGCATACATTTTCAAGGATTATACTACATATTGTGCCAAAATAAACCTTTCCTTTGCAAAATTTTGAATTTATTTCGACGAATCCATCTCCTCCATATTTTTCATGACGAAAAGGACGTCCGCGCTCTTGTATCCCCGTCTCATACAAAACTGATACTGTTTGCGAAACTCATTTGCATCCTGGCTTTTTCCGTCATATTTTCGTTTTAACAGCAATTGATAAATCTTTTGCTTATCCTCATTTTCGTACTCTTCTTCTAATGCCTGCTCAATAAGTTCCTTCGGAACCCCTCTTTTGCAAAGGTCCATCTGCAGACGCATTCTGCTCTTCTTCTCTTGCTGATAACGGATAAAATTCTTTGCATAGCGTAAATCGTCTATATAGTGATAACTCTCTACGTAGTTGATTGCGCTCTCGATACACTCCTTAGGATATCCATTCTGGCTTAACTTATCAAAAAGTTGTTTTTTGGTACGATCCATCTTCTCTAATAAATGCATGGCACGTTTTTTTGCTCTTGGTGTTAAAACCTCTGTTATTATCTTTTGATATGCTTCCTCTTCGAGATATCCATCTTCTTTGATTCCATATTTTCTGCATTCACCTGAATAAAGGGAAAAGGTGATTCCATTTCCCAACAGAATCTCCCTTTTCCCTTTTTCTAAAGGTGTCACGGAAACAATCTGTATCTGTGACATAGCTTCTCCTCTTTATTTTTATTCCTCGCTTAACTCTACTTCCGGTGCCTTGGCAGTATCTTCTTCTGGTTCACCATCCATATCCACTTTAAAATGATCGCGCACTTTTGCCTCAACCTCTTCACAGATAAGTGGATTCTCTCTCAGATAATTCTTGGCATTCTCTCTACCCTGACCAATTTTCTCGCCATTGTATGCATACCATGCACCAGACTTATTGATAATACCAACATTCGCTGCCAGGTCAAGAATATCTCCCTCTTTGGAAATACCTTTACCGAACATGATATCAAATTCTGCCTCCTTAAATGGAGGTGCAACCTTATTCTTTACAATCTTAACACGGGTTCTATTACCAATCACTTCACCGCCCTGTTTCAATGCCTCAATTCTTCTGACATCCATACGAACAGAAGAATAGAACTTCAACGCACGTCCACCCGTTGTTGTCTCAGGGTTACCAAACATGACACCAATCTTCTCACGCAACTGGTTGATAAAAATTACGATACAGTTAGACTTGCTGACTACGGAAGTTAACTTACGAAGTCCCTGACTCATAAGTCTTGCCTGAAGTCCCACATGGGAATCTCCCATATCACCATCAATCTCAGCCTTAGGAACAAGTGCCGCAACAGAATCGACGATGACAATGTCTACAGCGCCAGAACGAATCATGGTCTCTGTAATCTCAAGTGCCTGTTCTCCGCAGTCTGGCTGTGAAATATAAAGATTATCAATATCAACCCCGATATTCTTCGCATATACCGGATCTAAGGCATGCTCTGCATCAATAAATCCCGCAATTCCGCCTCTCTTTTGTACTTCCGCAACTGCGTGAAGTGCAACTGTTGTCTTACCACTGGACTCTGGTCCGTAAATCTCAATAATACGTCCTTTTGGAAGTCCGCCAAGTCCTAATGCAATATCTAAACTTAAGGAACCGGTTGGAACCGTCTCTACATTCATGCTTGCAGAGTTGTCTCCCAACTTCATAACAGATCCCTTACCATACTGCTTCTCAATCTGAGAGATTGCAGCATCCAATGCTTTCAATTTATCTTCTTTCGCCATTTTTCTCCTCCATGCGAACCTATGTTCGTTTTCTGTTCTTATAGTAGTATAAATCTGATTCATTGTCAATAAAAAATCGAAAATTTGTTCGTTTTTTATGGAACAACTTTTTCTAATAGAAATATCTCATATCATATGTCCCATAAATCGGACACATTAATATCTTAAAAGGATCCTTCTTCACTTTTTTAAGATTCTTTCATATCTTGTCTTTTATCATGCTTCTATCTTTCGGGAAATCTGGGAACTGGCTCTGCTGCCAGGCGGACGATTCAGATAAGAAATGGTATGCCTTCTTTATCCAAAAACATACATGTCTGATAAGAAAAGCATACCATATCTCTTTTTCTCTTACAAATAAATTTTTTCTAAACTCTTACATCGAAAAGCTTGCATCCTGATTGTCCGCAATCAGCTGTAAAATCTGTTCTTTTGTCTGAAATCCTGCTGTTCTTGCACGAAAGATTCCACAGTTCATCACAATCAAGGACGGAATGTTCATGACCTGATAATTTAAGGCAAGTCCGGCTTCTTTGTCTACATCGACCTTGCCAAATTTTACTTTTCCATCTAATTCTTTTGCAAGTTCTTCTATGACAGGAGCCTGCATTTTGCAAGGCTCGCACCAGTCTGCCCAAAAATCAAGCACAACCGGAATCTTGCAGGCTAATACTTCCTGTTCAAAATTTTCTTTTGTGATTGTCACAACTCCCATTTGTATGCTCCTTATTCACGTCCAAACTCTGATAAAACAAGTCCTTCATTTCGGTCTAATGTCATACCGACACTCCATGCATTGACAAACAGTAACAATGGACGGCCTTTCAAATCCTGAATCTTCTTCATATCAGAGGTTCCTGTTAATTTATCCATATCGATGTCCTTATTTTCAATCCAGCGGATATGTTCATAAGGCAGATTTTCCATACGGATTTCAACGTTATATTCGTTCTCAAGACGATATTTTAAGACATCAAACTGCAGCACACCGACAACACCGACGATGACCTCTTCCATTCCCATATTATATTCCTGGAAAATCTGAATGGCACCTTCCTGTGCAATCTGCTGCATTCCCTTCATGAACTGTTTCCGCTTCATCGTATCGACCTGGCGTACTCTTGCAAAATGCTCCGGCGCGAAGGTCGGAATACCTTCAAACTGGAACGGTTTTGCCGTGGTAATTGTATCTCCAATCGAAAAAATACCCGGGTCAAACACACCAATGATATCTCCGGCATAAGCCTCCTCTACAATGTGGCGCTCCTGTGCCATCATCTGCTGCGGTTGGGATAATTTAATCTTCTTATTGCCACCCTGTACGTGTGTGACTTCCATACCAGCCTCAAATTTACCGGAACAGATTCTCATAAACGCAATTCGGTCACGGTGATTCTTATTCATATTCGCCTGAATCTTAAAGACAAACGCAGAAAAATCCTCCTGGAATGGGTCAATCTCTCCGATATCTGCCTTACGTGGCAATGGAGAATATGTCATTTTCAAGAAATGCTGTAAAAAGGTCTCAACACCAAAGTTTGTTAAGGCAGAACCGAAAAATACAGGAGAAAGTTCACCCTTGCTTACTAAGTCCATATCAAACTCAGCACTTGCTCCATCTAACAATTCAATCTCTTCTAACAGCTTGTCCTTATAATCCTGTCCGATTTCATCCACCAAAGCCGGGTCATCAATGTCAATCTGTTTTTCCTGTCCCTCCTTGGTTCCTTTTAATGTATCGGAAAAGGTCATGACCTTCTTTGTATTACGGTCATATACCCCCTTAAAATTCTTTCCGGAACCGATTGGCCAGTTAACCGGGCATGTTGCGATACCAAGCTCTTTTTCGATATCATCTAACAGGTCGAAGGTATCGTTTGCATCACGGTCCATCTTGTTAATAAAAGTAAAAATCGGGATATGTCTCATAACACAGACTTTAAACAGCTTTCTTGTCTGCGCCTCAACACCTTTGGATGCATCGATTACCATGACCGCAGAGTCTGCTGCCATAAGGGTACGATACGTGTCCTCCGAGAAATCCTGATGTCCTGGTGTATCCAAAATATTGATGCAGTAACCGCCATAATTAAACTGTAAAACAGAAGAAGTAACAGAGATACCTCTTTGCTTTTCGATTTCCATCCAGTCAGACACTGCATGGCGTGCTGTCGCTTTTCCTTTTACGGAACCAGCTAGATTGATTGCACCTCCATACAATAAAAACTTCTCTGTCAATGTTGTCTTACCTGCATCCGGATGGGAAATAATTGCAAAGGTACGACGTTTCTCTATTTCTTTTCTTAAGTCAGCCAAAATAATTCCTCCAAAAAACTAAAATTCAATGATGGTCTTTCCGGCACATTCTGGCTTAATTCCAAAATAATTCAAAATTGTCGCTGCTGTGTCGGCAAAACACTCTCTTGTTCCATAGTTTACACCTGCTTTGATTGGTTTTCCATACATCAAAAGTGGTGTGTACTCTCTGGAATGATCGGTAGAAGGTGTACTTGGATCACAACCATGATCTGCCGTAATCATAAGAATATCTTCGTCTTTCATCTGTGCTAAAAGCTCTGGAAGACGTTCATCAAAGTAAGTTAACGCTTTTGCATATCCCTCTACGTCATTTCTGTGCCCGTATAACATATCATAATCTACCAGATTTGTAAAACATAAGCCGTTAAAATCTTTCTTCATATAAGCGAGTGTCTTATCAATTCCATCTGCATTTCCATCGGAACGCACATATTCAGTGATTCCTTTTTCCGCAAAAATATCGATAATCTTACCAACCGATAACACATCAAAGCCAGCATCTTTTAACTGGTCTAACATCGTAACTTTTGGTGGCTGCAAGGAAAAATCATGCCGTCTGCTTGTTCTTGTAAAATTGCCCGGTGTTCCGATAAATGGTCTTGCAATGACACGTCCTACCCCATGTTCTCCCTGTAACATTTCTCTTGCAATCTTACAATATTCATACAGCTGTTCTACCGGAACGACATCCTCATGTGCTGCTACCTGGAATACAGAGTCCGCGGATGTATACACGATTAAGTCCCCTGTCTTCATGTGCTCCTCTCCGTAATCACGGATTACATCGGTACCGGAATATGGCTTGTTGCAAAGCACACCTCTTCCTGTTCTCTTTGAAAATTCATCTAAGATTTCCTGTGGGAAACCATTTGGATACGTTGGAAGTGGTGTCGGTGAAATCACTCCTGCAATCTCCCAGTGACCAATTGTAGTATCTTTTCCTTTGGATACCTCTGTCATTCTTGCAAAAGAACCGAGTGGTGCTTTCTCCTTTTCTCCAATGTCTACTCCATCAATATTAAAATATCCCAATTTTCTCATGTTTGGCATCGAAAAATAAGGGCTTTTGGAAACTGCTTTTAATGTATTGCTTCCTGCATCTCCATAATCTGCCGCATCCGGCATTTCCCCGATTCCAACACTATCTAAAACAATCAAAAATACTCTTTTCATCTTTATGCTCTCCTATCCTGCCAGGATGCATTTGCCTCCATTCAAAGAGACACCTCTGACATATTACCATTAGCATAAACCGAATTGATAAGAAAATCAAGAAAAAGAACGCTACAAACGTAACGTTCTTCTTCCTGATTTTGGTATGCGTTATTGCTGCTGTGCCTGGGTCGTGATTGGCGTAATGACAATATTTTCCGCTGAAATATTGGTCTTTCTTTTTACGATATCCTCCACCTGTGCTCTCTTGGCATCGGTAACATCTCCCATATTTAATACAACGTCACAGGATTCATCTGTGATGCTTACGACAACATCAGAAAATCCTTTTGCCTCAAGCAGCATCTCGGCTGCTGCCTCACGCTCCGCAATGTCGGTCATTGTAATCATTTCATTTACAGCTGACTGTTTTTGCTCCTCTGTCACACTGGTATTGTCAATGATTTCTAACAATGCCTCCTTATTTTTGGAACGAATCTGCTCCCTGTTTAATTTCATTTCCGCCGCAAAGTCGACATTGCCAACCGTTGTGCTTGTAAGAACTGCTGCCCCTGCGTTTTCCATATTCTCGCCTTCTTCTACCTGTGCATCCACATTCGTCTCTGTCGTCTCCTGTGCGACATCGACGGATTCATCCGGCTCTTCCGCCACAAAGATGTCCCCTTCTAAAAGACTGTCCTCATCTGAAATTTCATATTCTTCCTGCATTGCATCATCGGTTACTGCATCGGATGCATTTGCTGCTGTCTGGGCTACCGCTTTATCATCTATGTTTTCATTCATATAGCTGATATACCCTGCTACCGCAATCATCAAGGCAAGCGCCGTAATGATGATTTGATTCTTGCGAAACATTTTTTTCAATTTGATTCCTCCTGCATGCGCATCTTTACTACTTTAATTTTATGTGGTTCTACCGAAAATAATGACTGAACTGCGTCCGAAATCTCTGTCACCACCGTCGGACTGTCAGCCCCCTGTGCCACAACGACAACTCCTTCCACCATAGGAAGCTCCTCTTTGGTCACATATGGGTATTTTCCATCCTCATTCTCCACGTACACCGTCTGCTGCTCATTCCCGCTCTCCGTAATCGTTCTGCTTCCCCCGTCTCCATCCGTCTCTGTCGTCTGGTTATTCTGCGTCGATGCATCTTTTTCTACCACATGTGTTCCATCGTCTTTTAGTGTAATCATCACCCGCACATTCCCAACCCCGTCCATCTCTGCTAGCACCTCCTCTAACCGTTTCTCCAGCTGTGTCTCATACGCATCCTTTTCCAGTTCCTTGGAACTTTTGGAATTAGATGTCTGTTCTACATTTGTAGTTGAATTTTGTTTTTCCTTTTTGGCTCCTGTCGGAAATGCGACCACCAGAAGAAGGACGCCTGCCAGTGCAAGAATCAGCCAATCCCCCTTTTTCCAATTGAAAACTCCACCTTTTTTGAACCAGAGGTTTAATTTTTCCATTCCTTTTTGCTCCATACCCTCAATCGCTGCTCCTCATTCATACGAAATATCTAATTGTTCCTCGCTCAATCCATAATGTTCCATCAATGCCTCTTTTAAGTTTTTACATAGTTCCTTCTCCTGTGGCGTCTGTTCCCCTTCTTCTCCCACCTCAATTTTTCCAATGATAATCTGATGTGAGGCGTCCCCCGTAACAGTAAGGCTTATGTGTGAAACCTCATATTGTTCCGTCAGCTCTATCTCTAGCTGCTTCACCGTGAAATTCTGTGCCGCTACAACCCGCTCAATCTCATCTTCCACTAATTTTTTATATTGTTCAAAATATTCGCTTTGTTTTGAAAATTCAATTTTTTTTGCATTTTGGTTGATTTCTTCTGCCTCCTCTAAAAATGCCTCATACTGCACTTTTTCTAAGAACTCCTCCGGGTTCATAAAAAGTGAAAGTACCGGCGAAAGAAATACAAACGCTAACAGGATTCCCATGAAAAAACGGATGTATTTCTGGTACGTTTTTGCAGGGACTAACTGAAAAAACAACATAAATAAGAGGAAAACCGCAAGATAGCTTTTCATGAATTCAAACATCTTATCCCCAGATGCCTCCTAATACATGACGCTTGTTGCCGCCGTGGTAAGTGCAATCGTCACCACAAAAAGCAGCAGACAGGTTCCAAGTGTCTTTGCATACAAGATACATCCGTTCGTCACCCCCTCCATACATCCATAGATGCGCTTATCTGAAATTGGTCCTGCAATCGCACCTGTCACTTTATAAAGCACGACCATACACATAATTTTTAAAAATGGAACCAGGCAGACAATTCCTAGTAACAACAGCGCCGCAACACCGACACAGTTTTTGATGACCATTCCACTTCCAACTAACAATTCGCTCACACTCGAAAAGGAGTTCCCGATTCCCGGAAGAAATGATGCCACTTTTCCAAAAGCACCTCCCGTCAGCCTGTCTTTTGCCGGCGCAATCAGATTCTGAATCACATTGAGTCCTAATATGATTCCCCAGCAAGCTTTAAACGTCCACTGAATCAGACTTTTCATAAGCTCCGTAAACCCTTTGAATTTGTCTTCCTCAAAAAAATTGCCAAACAGCTCTAACAGGATATAAAAATGAACTCCCGGCAGTAAAAAGCGCTCGAAAATCCATTCCACAAGATAGATGACCAAAAAGGACAGCTGATAAAATCCGAGGGATGAATTCACATTCGAAGAGAACATCATCGTAAAACAAAAAGTAGGCACGAGCGCTTTCATAAAGGAAATACAATTCTGTAAGGACTGCGATACCAGTTCACTCACATTCATAACGGACTGTAATAAAAGTACAGACAAAAGACAGTAAAGCAACATAAAACAAATATCCGAAACATACGTTTTTTCTAACATTCCGGTAAAATTAGAGAGGGTCGAAAATGCAGCCAGCAATAATAAAATTTCCGCCAGAATTTTCCGGTTTTCACGAACCTGCGCACAGATGGCATCCTTGACGCTATCCATTACCTGCGTGATATCCAGATTCTTTGTTTCCCCCTTCCACAAGGCCTCAAACAAATCCGAAAAACTTGTTTTTTCATCCATGTCGGTCAAAACATCATCCAGGCTGGAAAAATCCATCTCCTCTTGCAGCTCTTCTAGCGTCTGTTCCCCTATCCCTTTTTCCTCCCTGGTCTGCCCTTGTCCTGTTTTTTCATATGCGAACGTCTGTTGCGGGAACAATAAAAAATTCAGGAAAAAGAAAATGAACAATCCAATGATTCCTTTTTTCATAAAAACTGCTCCAATGTCTCTAAAAAAGTGGTTAATACCGGCATGCTTATCACCAGAATCGAGATTTTTGCAAAAATTTCAATCTGCTGGCCTACTGCCCCGTATCCTGCATCCTTGCAGATATTTACCGCAAACTCTGCCGCATAGGCAATCCCAATCATGCGAAGCACAATGGAAAGATACGAGCTGTCGATTGTCAACATGGACTCTATTTTCTTTACAAATGCAAGGATTCCCTCCACCTTTGTAAGCGTAAAAATACAGATGCAAACGCTCAGTCCAAGACTGATAAGCGTGCTAAATTCTACTTTTTCTTTTTTTAATAACAGTGCTGCTAAAACTCCTGTCAGCCCTATCAGCCCTACTTTTATGATATCCATCTTCTTCCCACCTATATTGCAAACAAGGTCTGCATCGTCTCAAACAATTCTGATATGTAAGGCACAATCCAGAACAGCACAATGATCAATCCTGCAAGGCTTGTTAAAAAAGCATGTTCTTCCCTCCCACTGTGCTTTAAGACCTGGCTTAACACCGTCACCAGAATTCCCACTGCCGCTATCTTAAAAATTAAACTGATACTCATTTTTCTATCCATGCCTCTCTTTTACCCAGCATTTTTCTGAATCTAAATCAAAAGGAGAATGACAAATAATCCACTCATTACCGTGACTGTTCCGATTACCTTATCTCTCTCGCCTTGTTTCTTTCGTTCTTCCTTTATCCGCTCCTCTAAGCGTTCTAAATAGAGTGCAAGATGTCTTTCATTCTCTGCGATGTTTTTGCCAAAAAAAGCTTCTCCAGCCTCCGCTAATAACTCTGTTTCTTCTGTTGACAAATGTAATTCTTTTCTCGATACATAAAAACATTCCTTCCAGACTGTGATTGCTCGTCTGTTTTCCTTTTTTTCGAGGTTCTCTCCGATTTCCATGCAGATTTTTTGCAGACGCTTTTCCTCTGTAAGGTGCGCTTCCTTTAATAAAAGTTCCATCGGAAGCATCCTGTAATGCATGTTTTGTGAAAGTTTTAACAAAAGAGAACGTATTTCGTATAGCAGCTTCAAATGCTCATGACGCTCCTTTTGCATGGAATAGGCAAGCCCGATACTTCCAAGGAAAATAAAGATACACCCGCCTGCTTTTAGCATATGCGCTCCAGATTTTCATCATAGATTTCGATTTGGCGCTCTCCGGTGTCTTCCTTTTTCAAAAATACAAAACGTTTTATGATTTTCTTTTGCAGCCAGTTCCTTAAATAGGGCTTTTCCCACAATTCCCGGATTTCTCCCGCGTGAATCGTTCCAAGCACCTGACTCCCGGAAAAAACAGCACGCTCAACCGCTGCAAAATCTCTTTCTTCCCCAAGCTCATCCACCGCAATCACCTGAGGTGACATGGTCCGCAGCAAAAGCTGCATCCCTTCTTCTTTTCCGCATCCTTCTAGCACATCTGTGCGTGGTCCCAAATCATTTTGTGGAATCCCAAGGTGGCACGCTGCAATCTCGGACCGTTCGTCCACCACGCACACCTTTAACCCACCAAAAAGGTTCTCCCCCGTTGACAGCATTCGGATGCAGTCTCTTAGATATGTTGTCTTTCCAACGCCAGGTGCCGACACAAGCAATGTATTATAAATACTTTGTCCTCTTCGCAAAAAAGGTAAAATCTCTTTCGCACACCCTTTTCTTTCCCTTGCGACACGTATGTTTAGGAATGTAATCAAAGAAATTCCATCTATTTTTCCATCCGACACCACAGTTTGTCCTGCCAGTCCGACACGATGTCCTCCTTCCATCGTCAGATACCCCTGTCGAATCTCCTGTTGGAACGCATATAAGGAATAATTACAAATGTAGTTCAACATCTCATTTAAGTCTGCGGCGGACATTGGCTGCATCATCTGCCGCTTTTGCCGCCACTGCTCCTGCGATACCATCTCCTTTTTTCTGACGTCCCAATAACGGCACTCATTCCCATATACAAATTCCAACGGCTGTCCTACTCTGGCACGAATCTCCTCAATTCCATCCTTCCACGTGGTTTTTCTTAACGCTTCCCGCACCTCTCCCGGGAAAATATCCTCTAGCTCCAAGTCACATTCCTCCCGTCATCTTTTTTATGTAATAGGAAATTTTCTATTACACAAAACAAAAAGTCATAGATACAAAATTGTATCTATGACTTAAATATATGACTTGTCTCTTTATTTATGACTACTTTTACATACGTTCCGGTGCAGAAAATCCTAACACATCGATGCATGTTTCAAGAATGGATTTGGTAAGCTCTAACAGCTTGATATAGGAAGCCTGAACCAACTCATCTTCCTCTGCCATAATCTTGGTTCCATGATAAAAGCTGTTGAATGCATTCGCAAGATCGTAAATGTAGGAACAAATCTTGTGAGGTGCAATCTCCTCCAATGCGTTTTCCATAACCGCGTTAAATTTGCTAAGCTCTAACATCAAATTCTTCTCACTTGGAGAATGAGCACCTGTAATCTGACCTTCTACCTGTTTGCCAAGCGCATAGTATTTCTTTAAAATGGACTTGATACGAACGATTGTATACAAGATATATGGGCCTGTATTTCCCTCAAAAGAGGTAAATCTGTCAATATCAAAGATATAGTCTTTGCTTGCCTGATTTGAAAGATCGCCGTACTTGATTGCAGCAAGTGCGATTGTCTTTGCAATCTCTTTTGCCTCATCCTCTGAGATATCAAGATTTTCCTTACTCTTCTGATTCTCCGTAATCTTCTTTAACATCTCTTCATTGACGCTTGAAACCAGGTATTCCAGACGCATAACACCACCTTCACGTGTCTTAAATGGTTTGCCGTCTTTTCCATTCATGGTACCAAATCCTAGGAATTTTAACTCTGTCTCCGGTTTTACAAGACCTGTCTTTCTTGCACAACGGAATACCTGTGTAAAGTAAAGTTCCTGACGTTTGTCTACCACATAGATTAATTCATCTGGATTGTAGTCTTTCATTCTCCACACGATGGTAGCAAGATCGGTTGTATTGTAAAGGGATGCTCCATCTGATTTTAAAATCATGCATGGCGGAATTTCCTTGGTATCTGTATCTTCTTTGACATCTACAACCAAAGCGCCGTCGCTGATGTAAGCAAATCCATCCTCTTTCATCTTCTGAACCATATCTGGAATGTATGGCTGGGCATCGGATTCACCCTTCCATAACTCGAAGGAAACATTCAGGTTCTCATAATTGCGTTTCAAGTCTGTGACGGAAACATTTAAAATATGGGAAAGTAATGCCTGGTATCCACGTCTTCCATGCTGCAGTTCAAACGTTGCCTGCATTGCTGCGTCTTTGTATGCTGCATCCTCTTTTGATTTCTTGCTCGCAGTTGGATAAATCTCTTCCAGCTCTGAGATCGTAAACGGAGCTTCCTTTGGATATTCTCCCTCGTATGCCTCATCAAAATATACCAAATCCGGATGACGCAGTCTAAGCTCTGTAATAATCAGTCCCATCTGAAGACCCCAGTCTCCTAAATGAACGTCACCAATCATATTGTGACCCATAAATTTTCCGATTCGCTTAACGCTCTCTCCGATGATGGCAGAACGCAAATGACCTACATGAAGTGGTTTTGCAACGTTAGGTCCACCGTAGTCAATCATAATCGTCTTTGGATTCTTTGACTTCTCACAGCCAAATCTCCCTTCATCTTCCTGCATCTTACGCACGTACTCTGCAAGATAAGCCTCATCTATTTTTAAATTTAAAAATCCAGGTTTCACAGACTCTGCCATTGCAAAAATCGGATTTTTCTCTAAGATTGCAACAATTTCGTCTGCAATCATGAATGGAGCTTTTTTGTATTCTTTTGCTGCTGCCATTGCACCATTGCATTGATATTCACAAAGATCTGGTCTGTTTGATAACGTTACCCTTGCATATTTTGCATCATAACCACATTCTACAAATGCTTTCGTAACTTCATCTGTAATTAAATCCAGAATTTTCTTCATCTTTTCTTCCTCCTCATGTTATCGATACCGCTATTTGTCTATTGTAAACACCTATGTAAAAAATGTCAAAGTTTTTTCATATTTTTTCATTTTAAAAAATTGTCCAATCAAAAACCACTCATCCGCTGACATCCTCGGTGAGTGGTTCCTGTTATAATTTTTTATTCCTCTAAATTTTTAAAAATGACATTCCGGTAACGGTTCAATACATTTAATAAAACAGAACCTACGATACATACGGAAATCACTTCCCCTGCCCCTACTGTTACCGCATAAAACGGAATGGACAAATCTGTTCCTTTATACTCAAATACAAGTCCATAGCCAAAACGAAGTACAAATGGCACAATCACCATATTGGAAATGACTGGTGGCAGTGTACATAAGAACTTATGTTTGCGAAGCAGATACGTTCCAATTGCCGCAAGCAAAGTTGCAAGACTTCCAAATACAATATCATAAATGGCACATCCTGTCAGTAAGTTTGCTAACAAACAACCAATCCATAAGCCTGGAATTGCTGCCGGTGTAAAAAATGGTAAAATGGTAAGCGCTTCCGATAAGCGAACCTGAATGGCTCCTGAAGCAAGATTAAAGGCACTGACAAAATAAGTCAGAACCACATAGATTGCTGCAATCAACGCAGCTTGCGTGATAAATAGTACTTTTTTGTTTCTCATTTCTTTCTCCTTTAGTTTTGTTTTCCGTCAGGAAGGTCCCGAACTGACGCCCTGGTTTTTATTACTGTGTGGAGGGTCCGTAAAACACACAATGCGCTGTCCGCTACATGCAAACAGCGTCTTGTACTATATCACATTTTTTTTCAAAAATCAAGCAGACGATTTACCTGATTTTTATCTATTCTTTCAAACTCTCTTTGTGGCTGTCTAAGGCTGCCTGTTCTCATCAATCACGGAACGAAGGTGTGCATCTTTTTCGCCTAAAATCTGCTCAATCTGTCCTTTTGTCACACTGTCCATCTCGTTTTGTCCATACAGACCGGAGTAAGAGTTGGTTGTGGCATTGTAACTGTCTTCCGAGCGCTTTTTGGCAGCTTCAATCTCTGCCTGCTTCTTTGCCTCATCTTCTAACTCTTCTGCCCGAAGACGCGCCAAAATCTCCTCCGCCTGTTTTAAGCTGTCATCCTTCGCCTTTTCTGCCTCTAATTCTTCCTTCGTAACATAGTGAACATTCCAGCGTTTGATGATGCTTCTTTGAATCTTCTCCCTTTCATCCCTCTCATCTATTAAATCTTTCATATTCCACCTACTTCTTCCCATTTCTTTACTATATTATCATGTTCCAAACTTAAAAAAAAGCAATTTCTTGTATAAAATAAATCCGAATGCAGCATCCTTTTACTATCAGACAATTCTCGGAGGATCTTTATATGGCTGCATACAAAGTTGAAATATGCGGTGTCAATACCGCAAAGCTTCCCATTCTAAAGGAAGAGGAAAAAAAGGAACTGTTTTGTCGAATCAAGCAAGGCGACCTTGCCGCCCGTGAAACCTATATCAAAGGCAACCTGCGCCTTGTTCTTAGCGTTATCAAACGTTTTTCCGGAAATCACGAAAATGTCGACGACTTATTTCAAATTGGCTGCATCGGACTCATCAAATCCATTGACAATTTTGACCCAACCATGGGGGTTAAATTTTCCACCTATGCTGTTCCCATGATTATCGGGGAAATCCGACGATATCTGCGGGACAATAACTCCATTCGTGTCAGCCGCTCCCTGCGTGATACCGCCTATAAAGCAATCCATGCAAAAGAAATTCTGTCAAAGACAACCTTCAAGGAACCGACCTTAGAAGAAATCGCCTCTGCCGCAAACTTAACACCGGAGGAAATTATTTTTGCCCTGGATGCCATCCAAAGCCCTCTCTCCCTGTATGACCCTGTCTACACAGACGGTGGTGACACCCTGTATGTCATGGATCAAATCAGCGATAAAAAAAACAAGGAAGAGAACTGGGTGGAACAGCTTTCCCTCTCCGATGCAATGGAACGGCTCGGAGAACGTGAAAACTATATTTTAAAGCTCCGTTTCTTCGAGGGCAAGACACAGATGGAAGTTGCCGAGGAGATTCACATCTCCCAGGCACAAGTTAGCAGGCTCGAAAAATCTGCTCTAAAATCCATCCGTCATTACCTCTCCTCTTAGTATCCGGCTGCATCCGGGTGCATACCTGCCGGATGCAGCAACGCCTTATTCTATCGTTCCATCTTATTGCATAACTCATTAATCTGGTCAGCGAATCTTGCAAGTTCCTTATTTGGCAGTCCCTCACTTCTTCGAATAATTGCAACGAGACGTTCTCCGGCTGCCACAAGTCTTGCAAATACGGTATTAGATGCCTTCGCATCCTTCTTCTTCTTCTCCACAAGCTTGCGGTCGCCCTGTTTGATGCATGCACCTGTCAGCAGATCATAAGTGTCTCCACTATAAGGTGCCACCGCATCAAGCCCTAATTTCTGATTGATATGGTCTGCAAAAAACTCTGTCACCTTATCGTCCCCGTGAACCACAAAGACTCTCTTTGGCTTTTCGGTAAATGCACCAATCCATTTGGTCAGATGATTCATATCTGCGTGTCCACTGATACCCGGAAGATTTGCAATTCTCGCATGAACCTCAATGCTTTCACCAAACAGTTTTACTTCTTTTACACCATTTAAAAGAG
Organism: Roseburia sp. 831b; assembly: GCF_001940165.2. NCBI lineage: Bacteria > Bacillati > Bacillota > Clostridia > Lachnospirales > Lachnospiraceae > Roseburia > Roseburia sp. 831b. The sequence continues at coordinate 1,588,984 of NZ_CP135162.1, forward strand.
AATGACCAAGCGTACCAGGAACCTGATAACCAACGAAAATAATCGTCGAATCTTTTCTCCATAAGTTGTGTTTTAAGTGATGGCGGATTCGTCCTGCCTCACACATTCCAGAAGCGGAAATAATAACCTTTGGCTTCTCAATGAAATTGATCATCTTGGATTCATCGCTGGTTACTGCGACTTTTAAGCCATCGAATCCAATTGGGTTAATTCCGTTTCTGACAAGATCTAATGCCTCCTCGCTAAAGCAGTCGGACACATTTTTATTAAAAATCGTCGTTGCTTCCACCGCAAGCGGACTATCAATATATACATCAAAATTCTCAAATTCCGGCAGCAGATGTTCTGTCTTAATCCGTCGTATAAAGTAAAGCATCTCCTGTGTTCTGCCAACCGAGAACGCCGGAATTACAACATTACCGCCACGGATAAACGTCTCCTTAATCACATCCGCCAGTGCCAGTGCAAAATCCGGTGGTGTGTCATGAAGCTTGTCGCCGTAGGTTGATTCCATCACAACATAATCGGCATCCTCAATGTACTCCGGGTCTTTAATCAATGGGCGGTTTCCATTTCCAATATCACCGGAAAAGACGATTTTGCGTTCTTCCTTTTCCTCTGTCACCCACATCTCAATGATTGCCGAACCAAGCAGATGACCTGCATCCCGAAATCTGACCTTTAAGCCATCGCAGATTTCGACTTCCTTGTCATAATCGCATGGAATAAAATGATTCAGCACTCCCATTGCATCATTCATATCATATAGCGGTGTCACTTCCGGCAGTCCTGCTCTTTGTGCCTTACGATTCCTCCACTCAGCCTCAAACATCTGGATATGCGCACTGTCTTTTAACATGATATTACAAAGCTGGCAGGTCGCAGTTGTCGCAAAAATCTGTCCGCGGAATCCATGATTGTAAAGCAATGGCAGAAGTCCCGAATGGTCAATATGTGCATGTGTCACAAACACATAATCTATCTCTGCTGCATTGACCGGAATCTCCTGATTGACATACAAATCCGGTCCCTGCTCCATTCCACAGTCGACTAAAATGTGTTTGTCTGCAAATGCTAAAAAGTGGCAACTTCCTGTAACCTCATGTGCTGCGCCTAAAAATTCAAGTAACATATTTACCCCTTCCTTTCCTCGTGTGTTTTTTACCTCTCCTATTTCAAATATTTCTAACTTTATTGTAACACTTTATTCGAATTTTACGATTTCTTTTTTCAACCGAATCATGATTTTCTTCTCCAATCTAGAAATATAAGATTGTGAAATTCCTAACATATCCGCTACCTCCTTCTGCGTTTTTTCAATTCCTTCCTTGGAATTTAATCCAAAACGAAGTTCAATAATCAATCTCTCCCTTCCGGATAATTTTTCAATCGCCTTAAACAGCAGTCTTTTTTCTACATCGTGCTCCATATCCCGGTAGATAACATCCTCCTCCGTTCCAAGAATATCCGAGAGGAGCAATTCATTTCCATCCCAGTCGACATTTAAAGGCTCGTCAATCGAAACTTCCTGTTTGGTCTTGTTATTTCTGCGCAGATACATTAAAATCTCATTCTCGATACACCTGGACGCATAAGTGGCAAGCTTGATGTTTTTGTCCGGGTTAAAGGTGTTGATTGCCTTAATCAGCCCAATCGTTCCAATGGAAATCAAATCTTCCACGCCAACCCCTGTATTGTCAAATTTTTTGGCAATATAGACAACCAGCCTTAGATTGTGCTCAATCAGTTTCTTTTTTGCCTCCTTCTCTTCGTCCCCTCCAAGACAGATAATACACGCATTTTCCTCCGCTGCCTCTAGCGGTGGTGGCAGGATTTCCGCCCCGCCTATGTAGAAAATTTCCTGCTCCTTTTTCTTAAAAATGCCACAGATTCTTGGCAATATATGTGGCACTGCCTCCTTCCACATCATCTTTATCATTGTTTTACCCTTCTTTCCCTTTGATTTTTTGTTCCAGCGCCGTTGCATGTAAAATCATCTGATATTCCCGGTTATCAAGTTCTCCGTCCTCCGCAACCCCGATTACGACAGGACGTATCTGTATGGAATGCTCTTTCTCTAAAATCTCCATTTCCTCTAGCGTCGCAACCTTTAGACATCCATGTTTTTCTCCAATGGCGCAAAAAGGAACCAGCCGGTATGGCAATGGTCCATCTTTTTCAAATTCTTCTATGCACTTTTTTGATACAACATGCACCGGTTCTTTTGTATAGCAATCCATCAATTGGTTTCCGCTATCCCAGTATGCGTATATTTTTTTCCTTTTTCCCTGGTGAGAAATCCACACGGTATAACAATGCGCTGCACGTTTTTTTCTTCTTGCCAGATAATCGACACACGTGACGAAAATCAGAACCACCACGCAAATTTTTCCGGTTTCCATTGCAATTCCCTGACATTCCCTGTTTAAAAGATTCCATACGCCGCCTAACAGCAACAACATCAGATAGCAGACACCCCAGTTTTCGAAAAAGCTTCTCCTCCCTACCATTCCAAATGCAGCAACTACCATTGCCGGTCCTAGAACCAGATGGGTTATGCCCAGATACCAGGAGTAGCTTTTCAGAAAAAAAAGAAAAAGCAGCCCTATTCCAGATGCCACAAATGCAACTACAATTAGTTTTGTATTCTTTTCCTTTCTATGTAAAAGATGATTTGTCCCTGCAAGTGCCATATAATCCATCAATAAATTTTGAAAGAAAAAAACATCCGCATAGAAAACATAAATATCTTGTCACCTCCAATTCCTCTTTATTATAAAAAAAAGAGACTGCTTATTTTGTCAAACAAGCGTCCTTTTCTGTTCGAAATCATTTTCTTTTTCCGACAAAAAAAGCTACACCCCAAAAAGAGTGTAGCTTTTATCTCATCTTATTTTCTTGAATTCTTTAAGAAATCTGGAATCTTGATATCAACCTGCTGTACTGTGCTTTCTGGCTGACGTGGTTTCTGGATTCCACTAAAAGTTGGTGTTGATGTCGTCGTTGTCTGGCGAGGTGTTGCAGCACCTGCTCCAAATCCAGTTGCTGTTGTCGTAGAGGATGGTCTGTTCAACATGCTTGTTGCCGGTCTTGGCGTTGGTGTAGGAGTTGGATTCTGATATTTAAGCTGTGGCATAATCTTGTTTGCTGCAGCTGGATTCTCAAGTCCTGTCGCAATGACAGTGATTGTTACCTCATCCTGCATAGATTCATCATATTTTGCACCGAAGATAACATTTGTATCTTCTCCGGTAAGACTCTGAACATAGCTTGCAGCATCGTTTGCATCCATCAGGGAGATATCTCCGGATACATTGATGATGACATGAGAAGCACCGTTGATGCTTGTCTCAAGAAGTGGACTTGCAACTGCAAGCTTCACTGCCTCATTTGCCTTATCATCACCTTTTGCAGAACCGATACCGATATGAGCCATACCCTTGTCCCTCATGACGGTACATACATCGGCAAAGTCAAGGTTAATCAATGCAGGTACATTGATTAAGTCTGTAATACCCTGAACAGACTGCTGTAAAACTTCGTCTGCTTTGCGCAATGCATCTGGCATTGTAGTTCTTCTGTCTACAATCTCAAGTAATTTATCGTTTGGAATTACAATCAAGGTATCCACGTTGTCTTTCAAACGTTCGATACCGGAAATTGCGTTTACCATACGCTGTTTTGCTTCAAATTTAAAAGGCTTTGTTACAACACCTACGGTCAGGATTCCCTGATCTTTTGCAATCTTTGCAACAACAGGTGCAGCACCTGTTCCGGTTCCACCACCCATTCCACAGGTAATGAATACCATGTCAGCACCTTTTACTGCTGCGGAAATCTCTTCTGCACTCTCCTCTGCTGCCTTAGAACCAATCTCAGGCTGTGCTCCCGCACCTAATCCCTTAGTCAGTTTTTCACCAATCTGAAGCAATGTTGGTGCCTTGCAAAGTGCCAATGCCTGTTTATCTGTATTAACTCCGATAAACTCTACTCCGCAAATATTCTCATCAATCATTCTATTTATCGCATTATTACCAGCTCCACCGACTCCGACTACGATTATTTTTGCATTAGAATCTGCGTCTGTTGTTTTAATCTCAAGCAAGGTGCTTCCTCCTTCATATCTCCTCAAAATTTATATAAAAAATTATATCTCATTCTTTCTTAAGTTTATCCGTCTACCTATTCCTATCCGTTATAAACTCATATACTATAATATAATTTTTCCTTCAATTAATCAACCTTATTTTCAAAAAAAATTTCGAAATTTTATTTTTATTGTGCTCTGTCAAATACAATATCTGTTGTTTGCTCGCTCCAATTTTCTAAATGTAGTGTTCCGGCCTGTCCTTCTAGCTGCGGCAGAATGTATGACAAACGTACTACCTTTTGTGTCAGTTCCTCGTCATCACCTACAATAACCGATATTCCGTTATAATTTAATGTCGGCTCATAGGATGTGTCATAGGAAATCTCATTCGGGAGCACCTTATATTTTTTTAAAACCTGTGTCAGTGTCAGCAGATTTTTTAAAATATCTTTGTTCTCCAACGGAAGCTGTTCATATAAGACAACCTCGCTGCAGTCAAGTCCCGTCACTTTTGGCACACCGTCTATCACATCCTTTGACGTCTCCACCACAAAACCGTCCTTATCAAAATATGCATTCTGCCCGATTGCATCAATATAAAGATATCCAAGAATTCCTTTTTCATACACCGTTACATGAAGTACATGCGGGTTGTCCATCGAGATTTCTAACGTATCGATAAATGGAATTTCCTCTGTCTTTTTAAATTTGTACTTTAGGACGTTATAAAGCGTATTCCAGGAATAGTCGTCGTTTAATACCCATTCCTTGACCTGATCATCGGAATAAAGTTCATTTCCTTCCACAACGACATCCTTGACCGTAAATACTTTTATGACAACAAGTGCACCCACTGCCAATAAGAGTAAGATACACAAAAATACAATTAAGCCTATCTTTCTTCTCTTCTTTTTCTTTCTTTTCTCTCGAATCATTCCAAGCCTCTTTTTTGCGTGTTAAATCGCATCAAATTTAATGCCACGCGATACACTTAGTGCTAACCCAATCTCCGCTAAAAGGAACATGATTGACGTTCCACCATAACTGATAAATGGAAGTGAAATTCCGGTATTCGGAATTGTGTTGGTTACAACCGCAATGTTTAATACCACCTGTATGGAAATATGCGCCATAATTCCAACCACAATCAGCGCTCCATATAAGTCTGCCGCATTGTTTGCGATAATCATAAATCTCCAGATTAAAAGCAAAAACAGTGCTATCACACAAATTGCGCCAAACAGCCCAAGTTCCTCACAGATAATAGAAAAAATCATATCGTTTTGGGCTTCCGGGATAAAGCCGAGTTTTTGCATACTCTCTCCTAGGCCTTTTCCAAACAAGCCTCCGGAACCAATCGCATACAATCCCTGCAATGTCTGGTAACCTTTATCCGATGAGGTCGGGTCCAGCCAAATCTGAATTCGTTCTGCACGGTAAGACTCCAGCAGAACAAATATAACACCTACCACGCCTACCACAAGCACCATCCAGACAAAGTGTGAATACTTCGGGCTCGCCACAAACAGCATACAGACTGCAATTCCCATAATGATAATGGCAGTACTTAAGTTGTTGTACGCAACCACTCCGACAATCGGGATAATAAGTGCCATCACAATGACAAGGCTTCGGAATCTTCCCATCTGCTTTGGAATCTTATAAATAATCATTGCCAAAAACAAAATTACGGCAAGCTTTGCAAACTCGGATGGCTGGAAGGAAACCCCTCCAATATAAAGCCATCTCGCCTGTCCTTTACTCTCATGACCGACAAAAATTACGGCCGTACAAAGTCCAAGTGCTCCGATGTAGGCAAGCCCTCCTAATTTTCTCCAAAAATGATAATCCACCTTGGAAAGAAATGCCATCACTACCAGACCAAGGGCAGTTGACGCCATCTGACGTTTGAGGTAATGAGCCGCATCGTTGTATTTGGTTGCACCGGAATAAGAGCTGGTACTATATAGCATTACAAGACCAAAGCCAAGTAAAAATATCACAATAAACAAAAGACTATAATCAAAATAGCGGACGGTTTTTTCTTTCTTCTTTCCTTCTTTTTGTGCCATTCAGTCACTCCCATTCCATTGAAACCTGTTTGTTTTTATTCTGCAAGATTTCTGACATACTCTTTAAAAATCTTTCCACGCACTTCATAGTTCGGGAACATGCCCCAGCTTGCACATGCAGGTGACAATAAAACTGCATCCCCGCTTACTGCATTCTGGTAACAATAATCGATTGCTTCCTCAAAGGTATCGCATAGAACTACATCTGTAAATCCATGTTTTTTTGCACATGCTGCGATTTTTTCTTTTGTCTGCCCAATCAGAACAAGTTTCTTTACTTTTCCATGGAAGCTTTCTATCCATTCATCGTATTCGGACTGTTTATCATAACCGCCTCCGATAAGCAGGGTCGGACGGTTCATCGCACTGATTCCCTTGATGGCAGCATCCGGGTTTGTTCCCTTTGAATCATTGTAGAACTTCACGCCTCTTTTTTCTGTCACATATTCAATACGGTGCTCTACCGCCTGGAACACTTTTAAGACTTCTACAATTTTATCAAGCGGAACCCCCATCTTCATTGCAATTGCCGTTGCAGCCATTACATTTTCATAATTATGCGCACCTAGGATATTTAATTCATCCACATCAATGACTTTTTGTGTTGTTTTTCCATCTGCATAATAAATGGTATCGTTCTCAAGGTAAAAGCCCTGGTCTAATTTTCTTTTGCTGCTAAAGAATACAACGTTTGTCTTACACTCTTTTCCAAATGCACGAAGGACGTCATCCTCATAATTTAAGACACAACATTCATTTTCTCCCTGATTCTTTGTAATGCTCTCTTTCGTCTTGATATAGCATTCCATCGTATGATGGCGGTTCAGGTGATCCGGTGTAATATTTAAAATTGCGGAAACCACAGGTTTAAATTCATGTGTTGTCTCTAGCTGGAAACTACTGATTTCTGCAACTGTGACCGTATCCTCCGTTGTATCTGCCGCAACGGATGTATATGGAATTCCGATATTTCCCACCACTTTTACATCCTTAAAGTAGTGTTCCATAATCTGTCCTGTCAATGCAGTTGTTGTAGTTTTTCCGTTTGTTCCGGTAATTGCAACAATTTTGCCTTTTGCAAAATGATATGCCAGCTCAATCTCACCCCAGATTGGAATCTCTTTTTTGCGAAGATCCTCCACCATTGGCAAATCGGTCGGAACACCCGGACTTAAGACTACAAGGTCAATCTGATTGCTGACCGTCTCTGTCAACTCTCCTAACACAATCTCTACATCTGCAAAAACAGGTGATTTTTCACGCAAAACCTCTACATCTAAATCCTTGTTTCCATCAAAAAGAATCACTTCAATTCCTTTTTTCTTTAACAGCTCTGTTGCTGCGACTCCACTGATTCCAGAGCCTACTACCAAAACTTTTTTTCCTGTCAGTTCCATTGAACACACCTTCCTATCTAACCTCTTTTATAATGCAAGTAATGCCACTAAACAAAGCATCGCTGTCACAATCGAAAATACTGCTACTACTCTTGTCTCGGACCAGCCACCCAGTTCAAAGTGGTGATGGATTGGTGCCATTCTAAAAATTCGTTTTCCGCCAGTCTTCTTAAAGTAAGTTACCTGAATGATAACGGACAGTACTTCTACTAAGTAAATAAATCCCACCAATAAAATAAACAACGGCATCTGCATCATGTATGCGGTTGCTGCCACAAAACCACCTAGCGCCAAAGAACCGGTATCTCCCATAAATACGCTTGCAGGATATACGTTAAACAATAAAAATCCAAGCAGTGCACCTACCACTGCACAAGTGATTGCAGAAACACCTGCATTTGTTCCGATTGCCACAACAGAAAAGAAGGTGGCTACCATAATCGTAACACTTGACGCAAGACCGTCTAATCCGTCTGTGAAGTTCACACCATTTACCGTTCCGATTACCACAAAATACATAAGTGGGACTGCAACCCAGCCAATGTTCCAATATTTTCCGCCGGAAAATGGGAGCAACATGGTAAGGGATACATCTGTGTAATTTAACATGTATACAACGAAAACTGTAGTTACAATAATCTGAAGAATCATCTTCTGCCATGCCAAAAGTCCATCTGATCTACGCAGCACAACTTTTAAATAGTCATCTAAAAATCCGATTGCGCCAAATCCTACTGTCATAAAAAGAATTGGAATAATCTTTGGCTGATCTTTGATGTAAAAAAGTGATGTCAGAATGATACTTGCCAAAATGATGATTCCGCCCATCGTTGGCGTTCCCATCTTCTTTTGATGAGATTCTAATTCTTTTCGTTCTGTCTGCCCAATTTTTAATTTTCTCAAAAATGGAATCACAATTGGACCTAAAATTGCGCTGATTGCAAATGCAATCATTACCGGAATTACTACTTCATATGTCATAATTTCACACCTCTTGTACTTTCTTAACGAACATATGAGCATCTCGTCCTGCGGATGCCCATCGTTTTTCTAGTATACGTTATTTTTTCTTATTTATCAAGGTAGGGTAACACATTCTCAAAGATTTCTTTTGCCACCGGAGCTGCAATGGTACCTCCATAGTAAACCCCTTTCGGATCCCTGATAATCACAAGCACCAGCACCTGTGGGTCTGACGCCGGAGCAAACCCTAAAAAGGAAGAAATATACTTGTGGTCTGATCTTGGAAGCGTCTGTGAGGTCGCTGTCTTTCCGCCAATTTCAAACCCTTCCACCGCACCATTTTTACCGGTTCCTTCTGACACAACTTTTTCCAGCAAATAACGCAGCGTTTCTGAAGTTTCTTCCTCACAGATATTATCATAACTCTTATAAGAAAATGTTTCCACCACTTTTCCATTTTCATCTTTTGCACAGACACCAAAATGCGGCGTCACCCTTGTTCCTCCATTGATAAGGGACGAAACTGTTGTCGCAAGCTGGATTGGTGTAATCTGAAAGGACTGCCCAAAGGAAATGGTTGCAAGTTCTACCTGACCGATATTATCCAGCTGGTGCATAATGGTTGCCGCCTCGCCGGGGAGGTCAATATTGGTTTTTGACAACAGCCCAAACTGTTTAAAATACTGATAGAAGCGTTCTGGTCCCAGTCGAAGTCCTACCTCAATAAAAACCGGGTTACAGGAATTCATGATTCCCTCTACAAATGTTTCACTCCCATGTCCTCCTACCTTGTGGCATCTGATTTTGCGGTCCTCCACAATCTTAAACCCCGGACACTGAAACTGGTCATCTAAAGAAAGAACGCCCTCCTCTAGTGCGGCCGCTGTCGTGATGATCTTGAAGGTAGAACCTGGCTCATATGTATCATTGATACAGGGATTTCTCCACATCTGATTCCGCAGTTCCTGTTTTTGTTCCTCCGTCTCAGTTCCGGTCAGTTCACAGTCTAGCGTAAACGGATCATTTAAATGAAACTCCGGGTAATTGACCATTGCCATAACCTCTCCATTTTGCGGATTCATCACAAGCACAGACACATTCTGTGCCTCTTTTTCTGTATAAACCTTTTGCGCCGCCTGTTCACAGTACATCTGAATATTCGAATCCAGGGAAATATATAAATCATTTCCGTTTACCGGCTCCATTCTCGTCTCCCCTGCATTTTCAATCTCAACCCCTCTTGCATCCGTCAGCGTCAAAATTTTGCCATCTGTTCCTTTTAGATAATCCTCATATTTTACCTCCAGACCAAGTATCCCCTGATTATCGGCTCCTGTAAAACCAATTACTTTTGATGCAAGCGTGTCATAGGGATAATACCTTTTGTAATCCTCATCCACTTTTACCCCTGCAAGCTGATACTCCCGGATGGCATCGCCGGTCTCCTTCGGAACATTCGTCTTGATTCGTTCAATCGAGCTTACCTTTTCCACTCTTTTCCTTACTATTTCCTCAGAAAGTCCCAATTCTTTTACCAGTACATCGATGACCCTTTCCGGATCTTCTATCTGGCTGTGAATCACCGATATGGTACACACGGAGCGGTTGGTTGCAAGTACGGTCCCGGTTGCATCCACAATCTGCCCTCTTGCCGCCTTGATATCACGCTCCCTTTCGTGCAAATCTTCCGCTTTCTTTCCATAGTATTCCGAACAAAATATCATCAGATAAACAAGTCTTCCAATCAAAAAAAGAGAGATGAAAAAAATGAACAAAAACATAATCCATATCTTTTTTCGATGAAACGTCTTACTCCGATACATACAAAAAACCTCATAAAAGCCTTACTAGAATCTATTCAAACTTTTATGAGGTTATGAAGTCATTTGTATTTTTACTGTCCTTCCGGAGTATTGGTATCTTCTCTTTGTGGTTCTTCCGGAACATTCTCGCCGGTTCCTTCTTCAATGGATTCTGCATTATCTTCGCCGACAACGGAATCCTGAACACCTGTATTGGCAGCCTGATCTGCTGCGGCAGACTGGTTGGTCGGTGATGTTGCGGAGTTTGGTGCCCCTGTAATGGTGTATCCGTCGTTGATGCCCGTAAGCTCTTCATCCGGATAGATATTCATATAAGGGTAAACCTCTTTCATAATCTCACGCACGATATTCTGTGCGTAAGTACTATGTGCCTGATCTGCTGCGTTTGGCTCGTCCACAATACAGTAAATTACAATCTGTGGATTTTCCTGCGGCGCATAACCAATGAAGGAAACTAAATATTTCTTTTCTTCAATCGGGTGCTTCTGTGCCGTACCGGTCTTTCCACCCATGGAATAGCCATCTACTTTTGCAGTGGAGGCAGTTCCCTGTGCCACAACATTATATAAATATCCTTTTACCGTGTCGCTTGTTGAACTAGAAACGGTCTCTCTTAAAAGTGTTGCACCCTTTTCCTCGATGGTGTTGCCATCGGAGTCTGTTATTTTTTTCACAACCCTTGGCTGATACAGATATCCCCCATTAATTAAGGAAGAAAATGCGGTTCCCATCTGAATCATGGTCACGTTAAAACACTGTCCAAATGAGTTGGTTGCAAGGTCAATCGGTGTCATCGTATCCTTGGTATAAATCAAAGAATCCGTTCTTGCCTCACCCGGCAGGTCAATATTGGTCTTTTGTCCAAACCCAAATATCTGCTGGTATTTGGTGAAATTGTCAATTCCAATCCAGTATGACATCTGCATCAAGGCATCATTACAGGAATTCATAAGCGCCTGTTCAATCGTCTCATGTCCATGACCGTTTCGGTTGACACAGCGAAGTGGCTTTGGATAGCCTGCTATCATCTCATATCCATCGCAGTCGAACTCATCTGTCGGCTGCAAGGTCGCAGTATCTAATCCGGTTGCTACAGTAAATGGTTTTGCCGTAGATCCCGGTTCATAAGTCGATGTCACGCAAAAATTCTGCCACAAATCATTTAAGATATCTAACTTTGTATCATCATCCATCGCATCAATTTCTTCCTGTGTATAATAGGAAGAAAGGTCTCTTGGATTGTTTAAATCGTAGTTTGGATAACTTGCCATCGCAAGCACTTCCCCGTTGTTCGGGTTCATCGCTAAAACCGCAATGTGCTTTGCACCGGCTTCCCCTTCACGGTAATTGTTCGTGTAGGCTTCGTTAAATTCTAAAATCTTGGATTCTACAATGGACTGAATATTTGCGTCAATCGTACTGACAACGGTATTTCCATCTTCCGCTTCTTTGACCGTTTTTTCAAAATTATTATCCGAATTCAAATAACCATACGTTCTTCCGTTTACACCGTTTAACGTATCGTTATAATAATTCTCGATTCCATTGATTCCCACATTCCCGGATGTTGTAAATCCAATCAGGGAACTTGCCAGGGTATTGTATGGATATTCCCTCTGGTATTCTTTTTCAAACCACACACCCTTGATATTCGGGTTTACCAGCTTTCCTTTTTCATCCTCTTGTTCCTGTAAATCGGTAAAAGCCTGTACCTGTTCGTATGGAAGTTTCTTGGCAAGCACAATGTATCTGCTGTCCTTTGAATCTTTTGCATAAGATTCGAGCGTCTCTTTTGTCACATAATCCGGGAAACACTGCACCAATGCATCAATCGTCGGCTCAATGTAGGCATCCTTGCTTGTCATAACCGAGCAGTCCAAAATCACATTGTATACAGCTACACTTGTAGCTAGAACGGTTCCTTTCGTATCGACAATATCTCCGCGCTGATACGGAATGGTCTGACTGTCGTATTCCTGCTGAGACAGGACAATTTTTTCATATTTTTCTCCACTGGTATATTCAATATACATCAGTCTTCCAATGAGAATGCCAAGAAAAAGGGTAATGCAGATAAACATTACAATTAATTTTTTCTGCATCCGCTTTGGAAATTTTGTCAATGGTTTTTCTTTTTTCTTTTTTCCCACTTTATGCTCCTAGTTGTTTGGAATATCACGATACTGGTTCATGTAATCTTCGTTGTCAACCGAATAGTACACAATCTGCTCCGGTGTCGCGTAAGTCATTCCTAACTGGTTCATTGCAACATCTTTTACCGCATCTAAATCGGTTGCGGTGTTCACTCTTTTTTCTGTTGCATCATTGTCTGCCTTTAAATCTGCAATCTGTGTTTCTAAGCTTGCAATATGGTTCATTCTGGTTGTGACATCTGACTGTAACTTCACGTAACCACAGGCAAAGCCAACGAGTAATGCAACCGCTGTCATCAAAAATACAGCATAGCCACGGTTCATTCTTAAGGCTTTTTCACGGTTTTTCATTGCAGCGCGTCTTTTTCTGCGTTGCATAGCCTCGCGTTCTTCTTCCTGGCGACGTCTTTCCTGTTCTCTTCTTTTTCGCTCAACGCTTCGGTAATCCGGCGCAGCCTCTAATCTTCTTATCGTATTTCCATCTATGTAAAATTCATTTTTTGTCTGATTGTTTGTTCTGGGCTTTCTGTTTTCCATATCACTTCACTCCTCTCTAAATCCGCAATTTTTTATTTAAGCACGTTCAAACACTCTAAGTTTCGCACTCTTCGAGCGTTTATTTTCTTCTAATTCTTTCTCTGATGGTAAAATTGGTTTTCTTGTCACAACTTTCCCTTTTGAAACAGCACCACATACACATACCGGGAAATCACTTGGGCATGTACATGGGTTTTCATTTCTCTTGAAATTCACTTTTACAATACGATCCTCAAGAGAATGGAACGTAATGATACAGATTCTTCCACCCGGATTTAACATCTCAATCATGGTATCTAAGTTGTTCTGTAACACATCCAGCTCATGATTCAGTTCAATTCGGATTGCCTGAAACGTACGTTTTGCCGGATGACCGCTGGTCACCTGCATCTTCATCGGAATGGACTCACGGATAATTTCTGTCAAATCTCCGGTTGTCTCAATCGGTTTCTTTTCTCTTGCTTTTACAATGTGTTTTGCAATATTTTTTGCAAATTTATCTTCTCCGTAATCCCGGATAATGCGGTACAGCTCCATCTCGCTGTACTCATTTACAATATCCTTTGCGGTTAATGTCTGTCTGTTATCCATTCTCATATCGAGTGGTGCATTTTCATCCCGGTAAGTAAATCCACGTTCCGGTGTATCTAACTGGAAAGAGGAAACTCCAAGGTCTAATACAATGCCATCCACTTTTTCCACTCCAATCTTTTGCAGCTCTTCTTTCATATTCGCGTAGTTGCTTCGAATGATGGTAACTTTATCTTGAAATTCGTTTAATCTTTCACTAGCGGCACGAATTGCATCCTCATCCTGATCAATTCCAATCAATCTTCCCTTTTCGGATAATCTTTTGGCAATCTGGTAAGAATGTCCGCCCCCGCCAAGTGTTCCATCTACATAAATACCATCGGGTTTGATATTCAGGTTTTCAATTGTCTCTTCTAGTAAAACTGAGTAGTGATTAAATTCCATTTTTCATCAATCCTTTCTGCCCAATGGCTTGTGTCTTAAATACTTAATCCTAAATCGGCCATATGCTCTGCCACTTCATCCATGTCATCATAGTTGTTGTTATCCAGCCATCTGTCTTTGCTCCAGATTTCAATTCGGCTAAGCACTCCCACCAGAACAACATCTTTTTCAAGGTCTGCATATTCCCTAAGTACGGATGGAAGTAAAATTCTTCCCTGCTTGTCCAACTCACAGGACGCTGCCCCAGCGAAGAAGAAACGGGAGAATTTTCTTGCATCTTTGGAGGTCATGGAAATATTACGAAATTTTTCTTCTATGTTGTGCCATTCTTCATTTGGATATACAAACAAGCATCCATCCAGTCCCTTTGTAACCACAAATTCATTCCCAAGCTGTTCTCTGAATTTGGATGGAACTATCAGTCTGCCTTTCGGGTCCACTGTGTGATTGTACTCTCCCATGAACATAACACAACACCTACTTCCAGATTAGGTGGTTTGACACAAAACTGAAACTTTCACTCCACTTTATACCATTCTCCACCACTTTCCTCCACTTTTATGTATATCTTACTCCACTCACGCCACAATTGCAAGTAAATCCATGAAAAAAGTACTGCTTTCAGGCAAAAAAATAACACCAGGCATTTGACCTGGTGTTATTTCTCCTCAATTTTCCCGCTTTAGAACTTATACCCGTTCTTTCATCTCCAAGTATTCTTCAATCAGCTTGTCCAATCTGATACTTTTCTGGTAGTATTCCCCAAATTCATCTTCTTGTAAAAGTGACTCATCCAATTCTAGGCGAGCTAGTTCGATTTCCTTTTGTAGTTCCGTCATGTCCCTCATATGAATCCTCCTTGCTGCTTAGATTCCTATGTCTGCTGCTTTCTCATTTCGTTCTTTCTTTCTTTCTTTCTTTCTTTCTAAGAGTTCCCCACACCCTTATCTTTTGCCAATCAAGCAGTTCTAGTCCATGCAAAATCTGCCAGACTCAAAAGAACGGTTTCTTAACCTTTTATGCAGCACCCCGCAATGGTAAGACCCCGATAGGAAATATATGTAACTTTCTCCTACCCTTACATATTACTATCATATTCAGCAAAAATCAAACAAAAGCCACCTCATTTTTTCCCCATTTTTCGACAAAACTGACGATAATTTCTTTTAGGAATGTTTCAAAAAATGTTCTTCTTTCTTTTGGGCAAGCAATGAAATCATGCCCTCAACCGCTTTCTGATTCACCTCGACGATGTGACGGATATCGCCCTCGACATCGTGTTTCTTCTTATTATAATCATCATGTGTCTTCTGAATAAAATTACAAAGCGCTTCCGGGGAATGAAATTCTGCTTTCTCGTGTCTGGTGTTCCCCTTCTTTAAGTATGTTCTTAAATCTCTCTTCAAACGCTCCTCATAACTGCAATGTTCCCGGAATCCTCCGTGAAACGTCTTATTGTGTGGATACGTGAAATAATCTGCAAGGTAGTGTGTTACCTGACCTAAATCTAAAAAATAGGCTCTTCCCTTTTTTCCATGGTGTTTTTTGCCCTCTGCAAGTTTTTCAATCTCTTTTTGCAGTTTTGGATAAGTTGCCGTGATTTCATGACGCTTGTATAGAAAAGACGGTTTGATATCTGGCAAAATGCTTCCAAGATAAAAGGACCACTTGTGTTTCTTTAGATTTTCATCTTTTACATTCTGAACAAGATAACGTGCCAATGAAATATGTGACTTTTTTCTCATATAAATCCATCCTTTCCAAACTCTCTATCCTCATAGTACTTCCAAAAGCTTATGCTTTCAAGCTCCATTTTCTACCTGTTTTTACTTATTTTCGCACTTCTACAAAAAGCTCCCATACATTCCCTGTTTAAGAAAATCTGCCTGCCAATGGCATTACACTGGCAGGCAGATTTTTGTTATTTACAGTCAAAGCTTGCACATTCTGTTTCTTTACAGTTACATGCATTTCCACCGGCAATTCCGATGTGCTCTGCCTGACATTTACAGGCATCATTGAACATACAGTTTGTTGCTTCACAGGACACATCTACTTCTTTTTTGGAATTTTTAACCGTGTTTGTGTTGCATCCACAGCCTTTTTCCTTGAAGCTGCTGCAGCAAGTCTCGGAATTCTCGGTTGCATCTTTTCCATCCACTAAAATATTTTCTTTCATACAGCACTTATCTTCGTTGTAAAAGCATCCTGTTACGGAACAATCTAAGTTTGTCATGTTTCTTCCTCCTTATAGAACTGTTTGCGGTTTCCAAAGTAGTATGCGTTCTTTTTCTTTTTTTCATTCCCATGATGCAAGAAAAATTTGCTTTTGCGCGTCACTTGCATCCTCGCGGATTGTTTTACTTTATAAAGACTATGATTCTCTCATTTTTCAAATCAAAAAAGACACGTTTGCATCCGGATGAACGGAAGCTTGCGTGCCTTCTTCGCTTTTTATTTTTTTATAAAATCAGTCTGTTATTTTGTCTCTTCCTGTGGCTGTTCCTGTCTGATTTCTTTGGTGCGGATTTCTTCACAAATCTGGTTTACAAAGACGTCAAGTGCTTTCACACCTTCATCTCCTGCGAAACGGCTTCGAACAGAAACGGTTCCATCTGCTTCTTCCTGATGTCCTACAACAAGCATGTATGGAAGTTTGTCAAGTCTTGCTTCGCGAATCTTGTAACCAATCTTTTCAGAACGGTTATCTACGGTTGCATCGACACCGTTTTTCTTTAACTCCTTGCAGACTTTGTTTGCATACTCTTCGTATTTCTCAGAAATCGGAAGTACACGAACCTGCTCTGGGCATAACCATGTTGGGAACTTGCCAGCGTAATGCTCGATTAACCATGCAAGTGTTCTTTCATAACATCCCATAGATGTTCTGTGGATGATCCAAGGAAGTGCTTTGTTACCATTCTCATCAATATAGTACATGCCGAATTTTTCAGCCGATGCACAGTCTAACTGGATAGTAACCATAGTATCTTCTTTGCCGTATACATTCTTAGCCTGGATATCAATCTTAGGACCATAGAATGCTGCCTCGCCGTCTGCTTCTGTATATGGAATATGATTTTCATCCATAACATGACGCAGATACTGCTGTGTGCTGTTCCAATATTCATCATCACCAAGATATTTTTCCTTGTTGTTTGGATCCCATTTGGAAAGACGGTAAGTAACATCTCCGTCAATACCAAGTGTCTTCATAACATAATGACATAACTCGGTACATCTTGTTAACTCTTCTTCTGCCTGATCCGGAGTTAAAATAATGTGAGCCTCTGTGATGGTAAACTGACGCACACGTGTAAGTCCATGCATCTCTCCGGAATCCTCGTTACGGAATAAGGTAGATGTCTCTGCCATACGATATGGAAGATCTCTGTAAGAATGCTGCTCGTTCATGTATACATAATACTGGAATGGACATGTCATTGGACGAAGTGCCATGGTCTCTTTATCATCGCTGTCTTTATTTAAAATGAACATACCATCCATGTAATGATCCCAGTGACCGGAAATCTTATAAAGGTCAGCTTTTGCCATCAATGGTGTACGGGTACGAAGATATCCCCACTCGTTATCCTCTAAGTCCTCAATCCATCTCTGGAGTTTCATAATCATCTTGGTTCCCTTAGGAGTAAACAGTGGAAGTCCCTGTCCGATAACATCAACTGTGGTGAACAATCCCATCTCACGTCCAAGTTTGTTGTGGTCACGACGTTTTGCATCTTCTAATTTCTCAAGGTACTCATTCAACTCTTCTTTTTTATTAAATGCAGTACCATAAATTCTCTGTAAACGCGCTTTGTTGGAATCTCCTCTCCAGTAAGCCATGGAGGAAGAGGTCAGTTTGAATGCCTTGATTCCTTTTGTGCTCATTAAATGTGGTCCTGCACAAAGGTCAACGAATTCGCCCTGATCGTAGAAGGAAATCTCCTCGCCCTCCGGCAAATCTTCAATTAATTCTACTTTAAAAGGCTCGCCTTTTTCTTCCATGAATTTGATTGCCTCTTCTCTTGGAAGGGTAAATCTCTTTAATTCATGACCTTCTTTGATGATTTTTTTCATCTCTTTTTCCAGATTATCTAAATCTTCTCTGGAAAATGGTTCTGCCTCAAAATCATAGTAAAAACCATCTTCAATCGCAGGTCCGATCGTAATTTTAGCATTTGGGAATAAACGTTTTACTGCCTGTGCCAATACATGGGATGCTGTATGACGGATAACTTTTAATCCCTCAGCGTCACTTGCTGTTACAATATTTAATTCGCAGTCGTTCTCCAAAACGGTTCTTAAATCTACGATTTCACCGTTTACTTCACCTGCACAGGCAACGCGTGCAAGTCCTTCACTGATATCTTTTGCGATGTCATAAACTGATTTTGCTTCACTGTACTCTTTTACAGAGCCATCTTTTAATGTGATTTTCATGTCATATCTCCTTCCATCAATTAAAAAATCCCTGACACTACATAACGTAATGTCAGGGACGATTTGCTCATTCACCGTGGTTCCACCCAGATTCACTCCTTGAATCTAACTACAACAATTCAAAGAATCTCTTTCTGATGGTAACGGAATCACCGGACCGGATTGGGGCCACTCCGAGGTAGTTTTCAATCGTTTCCCAATAAGATGCTTCCAGCGCACTCTCTATCAGTGGCATCTCTCTCTGGATTCTTCCACGACCTACTCGTCTCATCCACGTGTTGGTTTCTTAAGTTGTCTTGATTGTAGACCTATTTTTTCAATCTGTAAAGACCTTTTTGAAAAATTTTGTATCAAAAAATTATCTTCCACAGCAGTATTTGTATTTCTTTCCAGAACCGCATGGGCATGGATCGTTACGTCCAACTTTCTTTCCAACTACAACTGTACCTGATTTCTTCTGTAATAAGAATAATTTTTTCTTCTTATCTGCATCAAAGATGTTGTCCCACATTGGAAGTTCGTATAACCAGTCTGCTTTCGCATCTACCATGTTCATGTATAATTTCTCTTTATCAAATACAAGGCTGACCTTTGTATCTTCTTCCATTGTCTCGATTGGGTTTGGTTTTACAAGGCTGTCGTTAATTCCATCTAAGAATCCTGTCATTTCCATAACAGTGATGCCGTATTTATCTGCAAGCTCTTTTACAGTTCCTTCGACTTTTTCATCTGGATTTGTCAATAATTTCTCATAAACCCCTTTTTCTAAAAGAAAATATCTCTGCCAGAATCTCTGTAATTCGCCCTTATCTGTCTTTTCATTATAGGCAACTTTCTGCCACTGCTCTAATAATGCCATCTTACTATCCTCGATTTCTTATCTTTTTTCTTGCATTTTCATGTAAGATACCTTCTTCCATAAATGCATTTACTATTATACCAAAAGTGACACACTTTTTCAAAATATTTTTTTACTTTTTTGCTGCTATTCTGTATAATATAACGTAACGTTTTTCGTACAGATAAAATTTGCTTACCTAAGGAGACTATCATAAAAAAACTATCACAAACCGGCATTCTATTTCTTTTTTTACTCATTCTTATATTTTCTGTTTTTGCAAAGCCGACAGTTCCACCGAATCTGACCTGGGAAAATCAGGATCTTTTAGTTGGAATTGCAAAAGAACCATGTGTGTATACAGTATACAATCAGATTCGATACGCCTTTCCGGCTGCTTCTTTCGATGAAAAAGTGGCTGATGATTATATTTACACACTTTCAGATGTCATCTCATATTCGAATGATTTCTTTCCATCCGTTGAAAAAGATTTCACAATCTATCTGGGATTCGAGCCTGACCAGAATCAGTCCCTATATGAAAAAGCAAAAATCCCTACCGACCGTCCACTTTCATACGACGATGTTTGGAATATTCTGCAGAAATTACATGCAAGCTCCATAGACTCTGCAGAACAATATGGCCTTTTTGCAGAGTATTGCCTGACTCATCATCTGCTTTCTGCGGATGCGTTGCAAGCCGATGACTCTTCCACTATGAATCTTGCCACTTTTTTTGACGATACCGACCATCTATATTATTTAGATTTTACACTTCCGATGTTGGATTCTGTCTATTTTTCCAAAACCGAAAACAATACCGTCAAAAAAGCTGTTCTTGACTTTTCGAACTGGTATGTTGCCAATCATTCTTTCGAAGAATATGAAAAACTCTGTTCCTCCTTAGAAGAACAAAATTCTGCTCTTGTTGATGCAAAAAACGCATGGCTGAAAGAGATTGGATGCAGTTCCTCCTATTCTGAATTTGACAAATTGTTTTTCCATTACAATGCCACCCGCTCTACCACCTACCAATTAGAAACTTCGGATGCCATCTGGCTTTGGGATGATGCTGACGTACAGTCCCTTGGCTACGTTGACATGGTTTCTAACTTTCAAGTTCTTCTGCCATTGAGCGAACTGGATTTTGCTGATGCGAGAGAATACTATAAGGAGTATCTGCCGTCTGATTTGGGCAAAGTTACAATTTTAACGCAGTTTACCAATACCGCATGTCCTTACTCTTTTTTTGATTCTTCGAATACCCAGATTTCCATCCCATTGGGCTGGTGGGAGGCAGGACGTTCTCTTTTACATGAATACTGCCACTTTCTGACTTGTGGAGATGAAAAGATTCTTTCCTCTGGCGATGCACTTTTTGCGGAATGGTTTTCTGTTGCACCATCTAGCATCACAT
Source organism: Roseburia sp. 831b (assembly GCF_001940165.2). NCBI lineage: Bacteria > Bacillati > Bacillota > Clostridia > Lachnospirales > Lachnospiraceae > Roseburia > Roseburia sp. 831b. Next base: position 1,609,692 of record NZ_CP135162.1, read on the forward strand.
TGGAAAATCGCATGAAGGAAACCTTCTTGACCGAATATTTAGGCAAAGAATATTTGCAAAGTGAAGGTTACTGGGATGAGACAACGGATTCCTTTTCCTCCTCTCTTGGCACCTGCAAGGATGCCCTGGAATCCTTTTCCTCAAGAAACCTTTCCGAAGCATCTGGTGAGGTAGAGCAGATAACGCTATCCGATTTAGATTATGCGGAGCAAGGAGTTCTAGCAGAATATCTTATCGAAACCCGCGGCATGGATTTCCTGGTGGAGCTGGCAAAAGCACAAGGTGACTACGAGGTTGTCCTTGGCGAATCACTTACAGATTTGTATTTAGAGGCAATGAACTGGGTTGACCAATCCCTCGATAACCGTTAAAATGGATTTGTTTCTTAGCTACTGGGAATTATATAAACGATTTTTAAAGATTGGAGTCAGTAATGAAAAAAATAAAACAGATTCTTGCCATCCTTGGCATTGTCCTTTTAGTCGGACTTTACATCTCAACGCTTGTGTGCGCTCTCTCAGATAGTCCTGACTATGAAAGAATGTTGTCCGCCTCTGTTTATGCGACCGTGATTATTCCGGTTCTCATCTGGGCTTATTCTTTCATCTATAAATTATTGAAAAAACATTATGGAAAAGACGAGGATGATTCCACGGAAAAATGACAAAAAGGACTTACCTACATTTGTAGGTAAGTCCTTTTTTGATTCTTTTCTTTATTCTACGCTGGCTTCCGTATCCGAAACACTTTCTGTTTCTTCTGTCACCGCTTCTTCCGGTTCTTCTGTCTGGGTGTCCTCCTCTTTTACAAGGCTATCCACCGTCTTTGAGAAAGTGGTCGAAAGCGTATTGTCCACTGCATAGACTGTTTCTCCATCTCCGGTCATCAGGTAATACTGGCTTGTCATAGCATTCTGATTTCCAAGATAAAGCGTTGTCGTACTCTCTTTTGTTGTCAATGTAATCGTATTCGACGGCTGGTCAAGACCATAATCAGCCAGACTGTCATAATCATCAAACGAATCGTCTGCGGTAAGACTTGCCGCTTTTTCTATCATTCCATTTACAACATCTTCGTCTAAATCCAGGGAAGTATCCTGGTCATAAACCCATTCATCACCGTCTTTGGTGAAGGATAAGGTCTCACCGCTCACCTGATAGGAAAAGGCGGTCATATCATCCGTATCAAGTTCTGTCACGGTAATCTCATTTTCTTTTTCTTCTTTCTCCTTCTTCTCTTCCTGCTTTTGGTTATAAATATGAATTCCAATGTAAGCAAGAACCAACACAAGAAGAATCACAACCGTTATCACAAACTGTTTTCTTTGTTTTTGCATTATTTCTTTCTCCTTGCTGCCCAGATGACAATTCCGATTCCAATTAAGAAAATTGGAAGTACAATTGCAAACATAAGTGCTGCTACAAATGCTGTTGCGGATGCCACAGTAATATTACTTAGTGTATAATCCTTGGTTGCAATCACACTCGTTGCCGACTCTGTATCACCTATCAACTGGTTTGTAATATCTGTGAAAAATTTCACATTGTTTCCAGATACCACTTCATTGGCTTCGTCGGACAACAATTTGAGGGAACCGCAGACAACCAGTTTTGTCGTATTGTCATCATCTACCTTCTGTTCTACTGCAAGTGCTACGGAGAATGGTCCTTCTACATCCCCATCTTCATATTCATAGCTCTTGAAGTTTTCCAAATCTGTCTTGGATAACGATTTTTCTGTCGTATCTAACAAAGAGGTATAGGTTGTATTATCGTTATCCTCACCATAGGTAAGACCTACGCTATATGGTGCAAAAATGTAGCCCGTGCTTGAGTTTGTCGTATAATCCGAAGATGCAATCTTTGGAAGCAGATAATATGGGATATTAGAGTAGTTATAGCTGGAATCATTATCCATAACCACACCTTCTACCGGTGTCACACCATAGGCACTCAAAATCGAATTATAGTTGCTTAGGTTTTCTGCCTGGAAATTACAGGTAAGAATTGCTTTTCCACCTGCCTGCAGATAATCTAATACCTTTTGTGCATCGTCGGATGACAAATCAGATGTTGGCGCATTGATGATAATTGCTGCCGCATCCTCTGGGACTGCATCCTCTTTTAAAAGCGTAAGCTGTGACAAGGTGATATTTGCTTTCTTCACTGCCTCTGTAAAGCTGCCGGACAGCGCTGTCTCTCCGTGTCCTTGAATCTCATAAATTACCGGCAAATCGGATTCCGCCATTGTGACATACTGGATGGCACTGGTAAGCTGTCCCTCTGCATCGTAACCATCAATGGTGCTGGAGTAATTAGAATAATCGTAAGAATATTCATATACATCATGATAATCTACCACACGGGATCTCTCATCACTTACGACAATCAAACTGTTTGAAGTCGGAGAATCCTCTGTATACTGCTGGTAAAAAGATGGATACTTGGTAGGGCTCTTATACTCTACTTTTACATGTTTGGAAAGACTCTCATAACGCTGAAGGGTCTCATTTAACGTCTCATCTGCCGATTTTTCCTCTGCAAGGACATAAATCGTGATATCCTGGTCTAATGTTTTTAAATAATCTTTGGTATCCTTTGTAAGTGAATACAGCTTTGTGGAAGTCGCATCGATAGAGGTAATGGTGGTTGGAAGTTCATTCACCACAAGGTTTACAATCACCGTAATTGCAAACGCTGCCACGATAAATCCCACATTGAATACGCCCATCGAAAGCTTTTTTGAGCTAAGGCTCCAACGTCTCTTTTGAATTGACTGACAAGTCAGGAACAAAAAGAGTGCAACCAGACTTAAGAAATAAACCACACTGGTAAGATCTAAGCTTCCGCTCATGAAATTTTTCATCGGCTGGTAAAGATCGTAACAGTTTAAAATCTTAATGATGATATTGTTTGTTGCAGTACTCATTCCGGTAATGCTTGACATCATATATCCGAGGAACAATACCGCAAACGAAAGAACCGCTGCGATTACCTGACTTTCTGTAATGGAAGAAATGAAAAGTCCGATTGCAATGCAGGCACAGCCATATAGCCAGAATCCAAGAACCGCTACATAACTTTCCCCGAAGGGAACGGTTCCATAGATGGATAAGAATAATGGCGTGAGCGCAATCACTGCCATGGCAATGGAAAAGACTGCAACCATGGCAAGATATTTGCCAAATACAATTTTTCCAACCGATACCGGTGAGGTAAGCGTCAGCTGATCCGTCTTATTTTTCCGCTCTTCTGCAAGACTTCGCATTGTAAGAACTGGAACTGCAATCAGCATAATAATCGCCAAAGAGGAAATGGAATACGAAACATACGGATATCCACCTCTTAAGTTATATGCGAAAAAATATAATCCATAAAGGGCAAGGATTGCTGCAAGAAACAACCAGCCAATCACGGTTTGAAAATAAGATTTGAATTCTCTTTTAAAAATTGCTAGCATTCTGCCTGTACTCCTTCCTGTGATGATGTAAGCTGTAAGAAGACATCCTCTAACGATTTCGTCACGGTCTTCATTTCAAGGATAACGGCGCCATGTTCAACACATGCTGCAAACACCTTTTCACGCAAATCAACACCTTTTGTTGCAGTTAGGACAAACTTACTTGTCTCTTTTTCCTCGGAAACAGCTTTCTCAAGATGCTCTACTTCACCAAGCTGCTGCAACTGTTTTGCAAGCAGTTCACCATCTCCTTTTACAAGAAGTTCGATTTCCTGTGCACCGGACATCAGATTTACAAGGTTTTCCGTAGAATCACTTGCCACTAACTTTCCTTTTGAAATAATGAATACATGGTCGCAAACGGCACTGATTTCAGTCAAAATGTGGGAACTTAAAATGACTGTATGTTTTTTTCCTAATTCCTTAATCAAATCACGGATTTCGATAATCTGTTTTGGATCAAGACCGACCGTTGGTTCATCCAGGATAATGATTTCCGGATATCCAAGCACTGCCTGTGCAAATCCAACCCTCTGACGATATCCTTTGGAAAGATTTCGAATCATTCGTCCTGACACATCCGAAATCTTTGTAATTTCCATCGCCTCATCCACATAACGGGAACGCAGACTTTTTTCAATTTTTTTCAGCTCTGCGACGAAATTCAGATACTCCCGCACAGTCATGTCCATGTAGAGTGGCGGAAGCTCCGGAAGATATCCGACACATTTTTTTGCCTTCTCCGGCTGTTTTAAAATATCATACCCATTTAATTTTACTTCTCCGCTTGTAGCAGCCAGATAACCGGTAATGATATTCATCGTAGTCGATTTTCCAGCACCGTTTGGTCCCAAAAAACCATAAATTTTTCCAGGTTCTACCGTCAGTGACAAATCATCGACTGCAACATGGCTGCCGTATTTTTTTACCAAATGATTGATTTCAATCACAGCAAACTCCTCCTTTTTCCTCATTAAAAAATAGGTAACTGCCGGCTTTTGTTCTCGCCTAACAATTACCTATTTATTAGCATACGCATGATATGTGTTCAAAAGTAGTGAATTCTGTGATAAAACTGTGAACTTTGGTTAGTTCTGTCTAACTTCAATCCTACCATTCGTTAAATCTGCACGCCTAACGCACGAAGTTTTTCGCAGGCCTGTTCATAACCCTGAAATAAAATCGTATGAATTCCCTGCCGGTTCGCCTCATCTAAGTTCACCTGACGGTCATCTAAAAACACACATTCGTCCGGCTCTAAATGATAACGGTTTAAAAGTTCCTGATAAATCTCTGGTTCCGGCTTGATTGCCTGAATCTGATAAGAAAAGACCACACCATCCATCTCTTTTTCAAAAGACAATGCCTCTAACGTGCACTCTCTTGTGTATCTTCCATAATTAGACAAAATATAGGTATGATAACCATTCTTTTTCAATGTTTTTACAAAATCCATCGCATAATCATACTGCCAGATGCATCGTCCAATGTTCTCCCAAAGAAGCTTGATTTCTTTCTCATACTCCGGTGCATTTTCGATAAATGCCAAAAGCTGCTCCTTATCGCTAAGACTGCTTCTGTCTAATTCATCCCAGGCTTTAGAACGCACTGTTGCATCTGCAACACGCTCAAAGGTCTCTCCTTCAAATCCCAGCTCATGAAATGCCTTTTCCCAATCAAACTCTACCAGAACTTTTCCAACATCAAAAATAATATTTCGAATCATTTTCTGCCCTGCCTAACGGTAAATAATATCGTCTCTTCCTGGTCCATTGGATACCATTGTGATTGGATAACCGATCTGCTCTTCAATGAACTCAACATATTTTCTACAGTTTTCTGGAAGTTCTTCATATTTCTTGATACCGCGGATATCGCATTTCCATCCTGGCAATTTTTTGAATACAGGTTTTGCTTTCTCTAACTTCGCTGTAACAGGGAAATCTGTTGTGACTTCTCCATCGATGTCATATCCGACACAGACCGGAATCTCATCTAAATATCCTAATACGTCTAATACTGTAAATGCAACGTCGGTTGTTCCCTGCATACGGCATCCATATTTAGATGCAACACAGTCAAACCATCCCATACGTCTTGGACGACCTGTTGTGGCACCAAATTCTCCACCACGACGTCTTAATTCATCCGCTTCATCTCCGAAGATTTCGCTGACAAATGCACCAGCTCCTACTGCGGAAGAATAAGCTTTACATACTGTCACAATCTTCTTAATCTCGTATGGTGGGATTCCTGCTCCGATTGCGCCATAAGCAGCAAGTGTAGAAGATGATGTTACCATTGGGTAGATTCCGTGGTCTGGATCTTTTAACGTACCAAGCTGACCCTCTAATAAAATTCTCTTTCCTTCTTTGAGCGCTTTATCTAAGTATAAGGAGACATCTCCCACATAAGGCGCAACCATGTCTCTGTACTCATGTAAAGTTGCTAACAGTTCCTCTTCTTTTAACAATGGTTTGTGATACATATGCTCCAGCATAATGTTCTTTGTCTCACAGGTACGTTTTACCTTTTCCTGTAATAACTCTTCATCGAATAACTCACTTACCTGGAAACCGATTTTTGCATATTTGTCTGAATAAAATGGTGCAATACCGGACTTGGTAGAACCAAATGAATTCTTTCCAAGACGTTCTTCCTCATACTGATCAAAAAGAACATGATATGGCATTACCATCTGTGCTCTATCTGAAATCATGATGTTTGGTGCAGGCACATTACGGTCTGTGATGGATTTAATCTCATTGATTACCTTTGGAATATCTAACGCAACACCGTTTCCAATAATATTCATAATATGGCTGTGGAAAACGCCGGATGGTAATGTGTGTAATGCAAATTTACCATAATTGTTTACGATAGTGTGTCCTGCATTTGCTCCTCCCTGAAAACGAATAACAATATCTGCCTCGTTTGCGAGCATATCTGTGATTTTACCTTTTCCTTCGTCGCCCCAGTTAGCGCCTACTACTGCTGTAACCATTCTTTTTTCCTCCTGGTTCTCACTATGATTATTCTGTATCGGAGATTTTGTTCTGCTTCTCCCATACACTGCTTTATCAAAACATCCTATTTTCTGATAAAGCCCAAAAAAGACAGGTGTAAAAACCTGTCTTTTCTTTCCCTGTTTTTACTTATTGATTATACACGAAAGTATTGCATAAGTAAAATTAATATTCTTTATATATGACATAATTTCCCTTTATGTCTCTTATCAAAGATCTCTGCCTCATTTCCTATTAGTCCTTCTTACCAGTCTGCTACGCTTCCTGCAAATCCTGTTGTAAAAACTGCAGCAACCTGGATGCGGCCGCAGATAATGGGATGCTTTCATTGGTCACAATGCAAAACTGGCGGGGCGGTAATTCCTGTTCAAACTGAAGTTTAAAAAGTTCTCCGTTTGCAATCCCTTCTTTTGCAAAATCTTCTACAACACTTGCAATTCCAAGATTTCTTCTTGCAAACTGAATCAACATTCCACTTGTGGCAAGCTCAAACTCCGGGTTGACACATACACCCTGCGTCTTTAAGAATTCTTCTACATAATTCCTTGTCGAAGTGTTTCCCTCAAGGCACATGACCGGAAGTTCTTCTAATACCCGATAAGAAAGTTCCTTTCCCTTTAGATATTCAAAACTCTTTCCGCCAACAAACACATCCGAAATCGTCCGTACCGGTACCATTTTCAAATGGTTCTTTACCGATAACGGTGTACTTACAATTCCGAAATCAATTTTGCCGTCATTTAGATGCTTGATGGTCTCAGGCGTCGGTGCATTCGTCACCGTCACCTTTATCTTTGGATATTTCTCATGAAAGCGTTCCAGATAGTCCAAAAGATAGAACTGCAATGTCATATCGCTTGCACCGATACAGATTTCACCGGCATCCAGATTCAACATCTCTGTCAGCTTCTTTTCACCGGATTGAATCGTCTCGTATCCTCGCTGCACATAAGAAAACAGCATCTCCCCTTCCTTTGTCAGCCGGACTCCCTTCGAAGTCCGGACAAACAGGGAGCAGCCCAAATCACTTTCTAAGTGCTTCACCGCCTGACTGACTGCAGGCTGCGTGATGGCTAACTCCTCGGCTGCAAGGGTGATGCTTTTTTCTTTTGCTACATAATAGAAAATCTTATAGTATTCTAAATTGATGTCCATTGTCTTATTCTGCTAACTCTGGAATTTTTTTGGAACATGCAATTGCCAGTGCGCCCGGTCCGATATGACAGGAAATACTTAAGGACAATGGATTCATTGTAATCTCCATTCCCGGAAATGCGTCCTGCACTTCCTTCTTGAAATTCTCTGCATCTTCAAGATTGTGTGTATATGCCATCTCTAAATACAGATTCTTTCCTTCCGGATCATGGAAACGGTTTGCAAAGTCATTTTTCATTGCCTCAATCATAATGCTCTTTGCCTGTTTCACTGTTCTTGCCTTTGCAAATGCATCCAGTTTTTCTCCCTGAATCTGTAAAACCGGTTTTAACTTCAACAAAGTTCCAAGTGCTGCTGCTGCCGGTGTGATTCGTCCACCCTTTTTCAGGTAGTACAACGTATCCACCATAATATAGATAGAAGATTCGAACTTTTCTCTCTCCAGAATCTCTTTAATCTCTGCCGCACTCTTTCCAGTCTCTGCAAGATTCTTCGCATCCAAAACGGACTGTCTTTGTGTGACAGAAATTCTTTGGTTGTTGACAACCTGAACTTTTCCATCGTAATCCTGAGACAACATATATGCCGTCTCACAGGAACTGCTTAATCCAGATGACATTGGAATATAAACAATCTCGTCATATTCTTTTAAAATCTCGTCCCACATATCGGTAACGTTTCCAACCAATGGCATTGATGTTGAAATCTCAACACCATCTGTAAGTTTTTCATAGAACTGATCCTGTGTCAGATTGATATCTTCGTATAATGTCTCTCCGTTCAAAAAGAATGGCATCGGTAAAATTTTTACGCCCAACTCTTCTGCCTGTGTCTGTGTGATACCGCTATTGCTATCAGAAACAATTGCTACCTTACTCATGAAATCTGCTCCTCCTATAATGTTTCTGAACGTTCTTTTATATTCTTCTGAAAATTAATTACTTCATGCTCATATTCCTGGCTCATAAGTTCCGACTTAATGATAAAGTCAGCCGTTGCACGGTTGTTTGCGATTGGAATATCATATACCTGAGCAATTCGAAGCAGCGCCTTTACGTCCGGATCATGTGGCTGTGCGGTTAGAGGGTCTGAGAAGAACACAATAAGGTCAATTCTTCCCTCCACAATTTTTGCACCAATCTGCTGGTCGCCCCCCAAAGGACCACTGTTATATCCTCTGACCGGAAGACCTGTCTTATCTGTAATCATTCTTGCTGTTGTGCCTGTTCCACACAAAAAATGATTCTTTAATATCTCTTTATTCTCTTCACACCATGCAATCATCTCTGCCTTTTTCCCATCGTGTGCAATGAGAGCTATATTCTTCTGTTTTCCAATTTTTAATGTGATATAATTATCGCTCATCTGGTCTCTCCTTCTCTTCTGCCAAACTAATACGTGTTTCAATTATACCATACCTTTTTTGTTTCTTCCACTAAAACTTCTTGCTGCAAAAGCATCCGTACAAACTCCGTATCGCGCTCATCCCAGCTTTCCCTTGGCATACTTTTATTGGTCATATAAATCTTCTCCGGCGTCTCCCACACCGAGTGAAAGCCCTTTGCAATTTCGCTCTGTGTCATATGAAGCGGAACCATTTCCGGTTTTACCTCACACAGATAAAAGAAGGTTTTTCGGACAAAAATCTTGGTTTTGTCAAAGATATCACGTCTTTTTTCGATTGTCATTCCAAGTTCCCTGCAGCTTTCCGGTATTATCAGCAGGCCGGTTTCCTCTTGCACTTCTCTTTCCAATGCGACGATGTAATCTTCGTCTGGCTCCACACCGCCTCCCGGAATCTTGTATTCTCCGTCTCCGCTGCATTGCATTGCCATTTTTCCATCTCTAAAAATGACTCCGCGTACGACATTCTTCTCAATTACTTCTGTTAATCCTGCATAATTGCCTGCATCAAAAACTTTCAACACTCTCATGTATCCACCAGCCTTGCAAGGTTTTATTTTTGTGAAACAAGTGCTTTCATCTGTCCTGAAATTTCATGAATCTCATCTAAGGTTCCATTTAATTCTTTTAATGCATTCATACATGTCTCAAATATGGTAAGGCTCTCATCTGCAGATGCAGATACCTCCTCGCTGGATGCAGATAAGTTTGTAATACTGTCTGTAATCTGGGTATTGGATGCTAGGATACCATCCACTTCATCTGTAAGACCTGTCATTGCCTTATGTAATTCTTCTACTTTTTCTTCAATTAAATCAAATTTTTCACCGGTGGAACCTACCATCTCATTCTGCTGGTCAGAAGATTCTGCTGCCTTTTGCATACTTTCGGAAGCTTCTTCTACATCTGTTGTCAGTTTCTCGATAATTTCTGTAATCTTTCCTGCTGACTCCTGTGTCTCCTCTGCCAATTTCCGAATCTCATCTGCTACGACCGCAAAACCTTTTCCTGCTTCTCCTGCACGTGCTGCCTCAATGGAAGCATTCAGTGCTAAGAGGTTTGTCTGGTCTGAAATACTTTTAATGGTTCCGATAATAACCTCAACCTCTTTGATACGGTTATCTAGTTCTTCTGTTGTCGATCTGGTTTCTAAATTAATGCGTGACGTCTCTGTTGCTGTCGTCTTAAGTTCTTCTACAATACCTGCTCCCTCTACAATGGCATCTTTGGAAACCCTAGACGCATCTTTCATGGAGACGGTTTCTTTTTCCATGTTCTCTAGGCTTGTCTGAATGACACTTGTCATCTTCGTCTGCTGTTCAATTGCTTCCGCTGTCACTCTGACGCTCGCAGCAATCTCCTTCACGGAATTATGGCTGTTCTCCATACTCTCTGTCAAAACAGAAGCATTCTCACTTGCAACATCAAATTTTTCTGCCAGTTTCTCGGACAACCCCATAACCTCAGCTGCCACCTTTGCGCCGGCATCCATCTGGTTTTTCACTTCCTGGATATTCTCATCTGTATGTTTCTTATGCATATTTACTATAATACAGGACACAATACCGGCAACAATAATAAAAATGGTCTGTGTCACTACAAGATTTTTAGCTTCATGCACTGTAAACGTAATCTTTACACTATAAATGATACTAAGTACTGATGCCAGTATCATTGTGATTTTAGCAAACAAACGATCCGTGAATAAAACCGACACTAAAATAATCGGATAAGCCAATGCCTGCATTGCGGTATTGGCTGATGAAAAAATTACAATTGCATACGTTAACATCAGGCAGGACCCGCAGATCTTAGGGAAAGCACTCTCGTACTTATATCTTACATAACCGGCCGCAAGTCCTCCTATTATAAGAAATTCAATTACTGTCCTCATAATCAAAGAACCTTTGTTTCCAATATTCGATAAAATCGACATGATATTAATAATTTCTAATACAGACAGTATAATTAATCCTAATACATAAGCAACCCTGTTTTTTTCCTGGTTTTGTTTTATTTGTAAATTCATGCTATACTCCGTCCTTTCGTACTATATATGATATTTCAGTATACTACTATTCTCATTATTTTTCAATAATATTGCATGATTCTACTTCTTTTTTCATTGCATGATTCTACTTCTTTTTTCAAAATTCTTCTATAATGCATTCAACCTTATTTATCATATAGACACAAAAATCGGAGTGACAAGCTTTCGCTGCACTCCGATTTTTATTTTTCATGTTATCTATACTTAGATTACATCATTCCCATTCCTGGATTTCCTGCTGGCATTGCAGGCGCATCTTCTTTGATGTTTGCAACAACAGATTCTGTTGTAAGTAAAGTAGATGCTACCGATGTTGCATTCTGTAATGCGCTTCTTGTAACCTTAACCGGATCAAGGATACCTGCGTCTACCATGTTGACATATTCTTCGGTAGCTGCGTTGAAGCCCATACCTGGCTCAGATTCTTTTACTTTGTTGATGATAACGGCACCCTCTAATCCTGCGTTTGCAGAGATGTAGTACAATGGAGCTTCGAGTGCTTTTAAGATAACCTTAGCACCTGTCTTCTCGTCACCCTCTAAGGTGTCAGCTAATTTTGCAACTTCTTTTGTTGCATGAATGTAAGCAGATCCGCCACCTGCGATAATTCCTTCTTCGACTGCAGCTCTTGTTGCATTCAGAGCATCCTCCATACGAAGTTTCGCTTCCTTCATCTCTGTCTCAGTTGCAGCACCAACACGGATAACGGCAACACCACCTGCTAATTTTGCAAGTCTCTCCTGTAATTTTTCTTTATCAAATTCGCTTGTTGTCTCTTCAATCTGACCACGAATCTGGTTTACTCTTGCCGCAATTGCTGCTTTATCTCCGGCACCGTCTACGATAACGGTGTTCTCTTTCTGAACTTTAACAGATTTTGCACGTCCTAACTGTTCTAAGGTTGTGTCTTTCAACTCAAGACCTAATTCAGAGCTGATAACCTGACCACCTGTTAAAATTGCGATATCCTCTAACATTGCTTTTCTTCTGTCGCCATATCCAGGAGCTTTTACCGCTACGACATTGAATGTACCACGTAATTTGTTTACGATTAAGGTTGTCAAAGCTTCTCCTTCGATATCTTCTGCAATGATTAATAATCTTGCACCAGACTGTACAATCTGCTCTAATAATGGAAGAATCTCCTGAATGTTACTGATCTTCTTATCTGTGATTAAGATATATGGATCATCCAAAACAGCTTCCATCTTATCCATATCTGTGCACATGTATGCGGAAAGGTATCCACGGTCGAACTGCATACCTTCTACAAGGTCAAGTTCTGTCTCCATGGTCTTGCTTTCTTCGATTGTGATAACACCATCGTTAGAAACTTTTTCCATTGCATCTGCAACCATGTTACCAACTTTTTCATCACCTGCAGAGATAGATGCTACTTTTGCAATCTGATCTTTTCCGTTTACTTTTGCAGACATTTTTACGATAGCATCAACTGCTGCATCTGTTGCTTTTTTCATACCACGACGAAGGATGATTGGGTTTGCACCTGCTTCAAGGTTCTTCATACCTTCCTGAATCATTGCCTGTGCTAAAACAGTAGCAGTTGTAGTACCATCACCTGCAACATCGTTTGTCTTTGTTGCAACTTCTTTTACAAGCTGCGCTCCCATGTTCTCGAAAGCATCTTCTAACTCGATTTCTTTTGCGATTGTCACACCATCGTTTGTGATAAGTGGAGCACCGTAAGATTTATCTAAAACAACGTTTCTTCCTTTTGGTCCGATTGTAACTCTGACTGTATTTGCTAATTTATCAACACCAGCTCCTAATGCTGCTCTGGCTTCTGTTCCGTATTTAATTTCCTTTGCCATAATTCATTACCTCTTTCTATATTTTTTTATTTTCACTCATGCACTCATCCTTGGAATGTTATATGCAGCTGCATTTATCATTCCAAGCGCCCACTCGCATTAAAAATGCTCGTGTTCGTCTGCTCGTCAAATTCACAATTTTGTATGCAAGCATCCAATTGTGAACTTTCCTCGCTAGGTTCGTTCTATTCAACGACTGCTAAAATATCGTTCTGCCTTACGATGATATATTCTTCACCATCTAATTTTACTTCTGTTCCGGCATATTTCGAATAAATCACTTTCTGACCTGCTTTTACCTGCATAGTCACTTCTTTTCCATCTACCATTCCGCCAGGACCAACTGCAATAACTTCTGCTTCCTGTGGTTTTTCCTGTGCGCTGCTTGTTAAGATAATTCCGGATTTTGTTGTCTCCTCTGCTTCACACTGTTTTAAAACGACTCTGTCACTTAATGGTACTAACTTCATTTTAATTCCTCCTGTTCCATTATCTTTATTCTATTCAGATTACTTTCTTTGGTTATTAGCACTCATTTCGTTTGAGTGCTAACCGATAGTCATATAATAGTTTTTTACACCCCAATTCGCAACTTGATATATTTCTATATATTTTCATATATGATGTTATTATCTTTGTTTTCCTCTCGTTTTCTCTTGTTTTCTTATTTTCCATTGTTTTCCCTGATTTTATACTTTTTTTACAATTAAGATTCGGGTGTCAAAAGGTTGCTCACAAATTTGCCAGTAAGAAAACTGTAAGCAACCTTTTGACACCCGAATCCAATTCATTGAAACCACAGAAAAAGGAGCCAAATCTGGCTCCTTTTTCTTGTGGGGTATTTCAATCTGCTTTTTATTATGAAATATGTACTGCTCCGGTTGCTCTTAAGTTCATCGGATATACATTTTCTTTTCCAACATATTCTGCAATGTAATCTGCATAATGCTGTGTCTCTTTTTCCGGCACGATGCACATGATAACACCTGCGAATCCACCACCATGTACACGGCACATGCCATCGCCAAGTCTATTTAAGAACAATTCTGTCAAGGCAAGGGTACGTGTAATCTTCTGCTCTTTGCAATCCTGAAGGGAATAACAGTTCTGTAACAGTTCCCAGGAAGAAGTTCCGGACTGTTTCATCAAATCCAGCACCTTCTTGGTATCGTCTGCCTTCATTGCATCTGCTGCTTCTTTGACACGTCTGTTCTCCTCGAAGAAATGCACCGCACGAAGGAATGCACGGTCGTTTTCGATTTCGTTGCAATGTGCCAAAAGTTCCTCTAAGGATGTCTCACATAATAAAGAAACGCCTAATACCTTCGCAGCTTCTTTCATTTCATTTGGAATTGAAGAATATTCATCTCCAAGGTCTGCGTGACCTTTTCCGGTATTTACGATAACAAGCTGGTAACCTGCTTTTGCAAAAGAAAATTCAACTGCTTTGTACTCCGGCTCATTTCCCTTGGAAAAATCGAATAAAACAGGACCACCAACGGCACATGCCATCTGATCCATCATACCGGATGCTTTGTTCCAGAAAACGTTCTCAGCATATTTTCCGGCTTTTGCATAATCAGAAACACTCATCTTGTTGTCGTTAAAGAAGTAGTTTGTCATGGTGCAGACTAACATCTCAAATGATGCGGAGGAGCTGACTCCTGCTGCTGGAATTACAGTTGTAGTTACATAAGCATCAAACCCGCCGACCTGGTATCCCATGTTTTTCAAGCCTTCCATCATACCTGCAACCAAAGATGTGGTTCCCTGTACTTTTTCAATCTCATCAATCTTGGTAAGATCCACTACGATTTTCTGGTCGTATCCTTCACTTGTGATTCGAATCACATCACTTCCGTTCGGGCATGCCGCACCGATGGTATCAAGGTCGATACTAGAAGCGATGACCCATCCTCCGTTATGGTCTGTGTGATTTCCAATCATCTCTGTTCTACCAGGCGCAGAGAAAAATTCCATCTCCTCTTTTTGGTAAATCTCTGTGAAATGTTTTGCAAGATTTTCAAAGCGCTGCTTGCTTTTTGCGCTTTCCCCATAAATTTTTACTAACTGTTCGTCCTGTGGTAATCTCATCATAAATACCTTCCCTTCTTCAATCTTATATGTACAAGGTCCATCCTCCCTTGTAGGATTGCTTCTAAATAAAATATTCACTCGCAAGGGAACTAGCATCTTCTTCCCTTGCAACTTCTATTATACTGCGTTTTTCAAAAAAAACCTTAACTATGTTTTGCAAAACAGGTAATATCTTGCGTTATCAACAAAAATCATGGTATTATATAGGTAATTTATTGTGATTCCAAGTTGTAGACAAAGGAGAAAAAAGATGCAGATTGTGACAAACCAGAACCAGAAAGAATTAAAACAACACGGAAGTGAGGGTTTTCCTTTTCTTGTCAGTTATGAAAGCCTTTCCCGTTACGAATCCGGCTCCTTCCAGTGGCATTGGCATCCTGAAATTGAGATTACTTATATCCACAGTGGACAGATTCACTATCAGGTAAACCAATCCTCCTTTCATCTAAAGGAGGGTGATATTATTTTTGCAAACGCCAATGCGCTCCACACCGGAAGCATGGAAAATCAACAGGACTGCGAATATATCTCCATCACATTTTCTCCTAAGCTGATTTCCGGCTTCTCCCACAGTCTGCTCGAACTCAACTACATTGAACCAATCATTCACAATTTTTCCATGCCAGCTCTTTATATCGACGGCAGTAAAGATTGGCATTCTTCCTTTGCCGCTGTCGTGAAGGATATTATTGCATCAAATGAAAAAAAGGCTCCACTCTATGAATTCGAAATTGTCATCGGATTACAAAAACTCTGGAAACTCCTTTACACCGAGAACTTTTCACATTCCACTTCCAATGCCCCTGCACACGACCAGCTTGCCTACCAGCGCATCCGGGAAATTATTTCCTACATTGAAAGGCATTATGCAGAACCCATCACGCTTCATGACATTGCCACCGAGGTTCACCTGTGCGAAAGCGAATGCAGCCGTCTGTTCAAACGCTATATGAAAGTTCCACTTTTTTCTTTCTTGCAGGATTATCGCATTGAACGAAGTCTGGAATACTTAAAAAATCACGAATCCTTGATTACGATTGCAGAAAAAGTGGGATTTTCTGATTCCAACTATTATTCCAAGGTCTTTAAAAAAAGAAAAGGCTGCAGCCCAAAACATTACCGGAAAATCTACAATGAATGTTAACTGTTTTTCTTCTCATCCATCGTCTCTTTTACCTTTTGTTTTACAACTTCATTTCCAGACTTCCAGAGGAGGCGGACTGCACGTGAAAAAAGCTTTTGCGTATCCTCTGGCAGATTTGAGGTTGCCTTTATAATTTCCTGTATCTTTTTTAGCTTACTGTTGTAAAAATCATCTACGGTATGAACATTTGCCTCCTCAAGCACAGAAAATGCCGTCTCGACAATTTCCTGGCGCTGCTTTTCATTTAACTGCTCTAACCAGTTTTTCATTGTCTTATCGAGCATCAGGCTCTCTGGCGCCACTTCTTTTCCATAGACAAAGTGCTTTCCCAGCACCTCCCAGGACATCGGATCATGCTGTGCCACACCATGTTCCGTACTTTTTACCACCTCATACCGGCTGTCATGCTCTAGTAAAAGTCCGACAATTGAAGACTCCGGTACAATTCTTCGAATCAATGGCTCCATCTTCTGATACTGTGGACTTTCTATTATCTCTTTATGAAAACCAGGCCCATCATTACTGTAAACCGCCACAATATGTCTCTGAATTGCAGGTTCACACATGACCGCCGCAAAAACAGATAAATTGCCACCCTTCGAATGTCCCCCGATTCGAAGCGTACGTGTGTTCTTTTCCATGACATAATTCAGATAATTAACCGCTTTTCGCTGCCCCGGCGTCTCCTCTAAATATCCCATGTTAAAATTTTCACGCCATCCCACAATGGTACTGTCCGTGCCACTGTATGCGACAAAGATACTCTCATCCGGCAGACCGACACAAAGCACCGAGAACTGGGACTGCCGTTTTAAATCGATATCATTGACATACCGCGACAATTTGATATCCGCAAAACGTTTGGTCTGTGCCGCCTTTTTCATGACAAAAGCCGACATCTTCGTCATGGAAACCTTTGCCAAGATATCCTCTTCCCTGTTTTTTTCAAAAAAAAGTTCTGACGCCGCCTTTAAGGTAATGCTTCCCGCTTCCTTTATCCCTGGTACAATCCCGGCAAATTCTACATATACAAGCTGCGACAAAATGAGATTGTCTATCTCATTAAACGAATCCGCCTCAAAGGACAAATCCCCTCTCCACTCCAAATAATCCATGATATTAGCCATAGCTGCCTTCCCCCCTTCTCTTTGTTTCTAATTCTATTTTACACCAATTATATGCGGAAACAAAGCATTGCGCAAAAGAATCTTGCATAGCAATTTTCTACAATCGAAAGAAAAAGAGCCCGCTATTGCAGACTCTTTTCTAAATAAGAAGAAAACTGATGTAATCTTTAATATTTATCTTTCTAATTTGAATTTTCCAACCAGCCCATTCATGGATTCTGCCTCTGCTGATAATTCCTCGCTGGTTGCAGATGATTCTTCTGCTGTTGCAGAATTCGACTGAATAACTTCAGAAATCTGGTTGATACCAGCCTCTGCCTCATCCATCGCCTGTGCCTGGGATGCCGCAATCTCGCTCAGTGTCTTAGAGGAATCAGCTATCTTTCTGACACCTTCTACAACACCTTCAATAGAAGATGCTGCGCTCTCAGCTGCCTTATTTCCCTCCTCAATCTCTTTTAAGGAGCCTTCAATCAACTGACGTGTATCTACTGCAGACTGTGCACTCTGCTCTGCTAATTTTCCAATCTGTTCTGCTACAACCGCAAATCCTTTACCCGCTTCTCCTGCTCTTGCCGCCTCAATTGCAGCGTTCAATGAAAGAAGGTTGGTCTGGCTTGCAATACTCTCAATTTCAGAAATGATGCTCTCAATCTGCTGTGATGTCTCATTGATTGCATTCATGGATTCTACCATGGCTCTCATCTCTGTACGGCTGTCCTCTGCCTCAGAAGCATACTGCTGTGCCTGACGGTAAGATTCTTCTACATGTTCTGCCGTCTTGTTGACACCTTGTGTGATATCAGCAAAAGTTGCCTGTAACTGTTCTACGGAGGCTGCCTGATCGGTAGAGCCTTCTGCCAATGCCTGGGATGCCTGCGCCAGATTTTCTGCACCCGCAGTTACCTGCTGGGATGCTTCCTCAATCTGCTGCAAAGTCTCTGACATCTGTTTTTTCATTTTACGCATTGCCAAAATCAAGGCTTTGAAATCACCGGCATATTTTTCTTCCATGGATGTACCGACTGTGTAATCCCCCTCTGCCATAGCGCCTAATAAATGTCCTGAATCTGTGATAATTGCATTCAGATTGTCTGCCATGTCTTTTACCTGTGTAATCATCTCAGACACTTCATCTTCTGTCTCTGCCTCCGGGAATGGGGAATGTAAATCTCCCTTTGAAAATTCTGCAAAACGATTGGATAATTTCCCCATTGGAATTGCAATTCCATCTGCAATTTTCCTGCCAATTTTCTGTGCTGTAAAATAAGCAATTACTACAACTATGCCAATCAAAGCCACACAAATTCCACTTAAAACAACCAACATTGTACTTAACGAATTACCCCTGCTTACATTTACATTCAGAAGTTCCGACATATCCGCATAAACTTCCTCATAAAGAGGATCCAACTGATCATAAGCCATTTTCTGTGCCTTGATGGATTGCTGTATATCCGTAGATGCACCAAGCTCTAAAATTTCATCATCCAGTGACCAATAGGATTCCAATACGCTTGCAATATCATTGTATAACTTCTCTTCTTCGGAAGTAACAATGGTATCTTTCATATCTTCAAAGTAACCCTCAAACTTCTCTTTCTTGGTATCATGCATATCCTGTGCTTTTTTGATAGCATCTGCATCCTGGTAACCAATAGATGCACGTGTTGCACTTCTCGTATCTGCAAATGTAATCATTGCCTTACCAATGTCACCCTGTGAAAATCCATAATTTTTGAGTGCATAGGAATATCTGTTTGATACTATGAGCAACAATATGATTCCAATAAGCGAACCAATATCTGCCATAAAGATAACCATCTGGAATCCCTTTAGCAGCCTTGGCCTGATTTTCATCTTATTCATACCTTTCATTTTTTTCTCAAGTTTGTCGTCCCTTTTCATTGTTTCCCTCCTCGCTTCCCTGCTTTATCCTGATTACTTTTATTTTAATCCTGCCCGCGATTTGATTCAATAAGGCAACGCCCTTGATTTCGTCAACTTCGTTCTCAATTTCTCCAACTTCAAGAATTTCTTCTAAATTAGCAACGTTTTTCTTGTTTTGACAAAAGCGGCACCAACCATTGTAATGCCAGCAAGAATCAACAGGATACAACCTGCCATGTCTGCATGATCCCCGGTATCGACAGAAGTCTTTGACAAATCGGTCTCACTTACGGTAATGACATAATCAGAAGCATGTGTAAAGGTAAATTCTGCACTTCCATCTGCCCCGATTTTTACGGTCTGCATATATTCTAACGCACCGGTCGTTGGATTGTAGTAATGCAGATTTGCATAATAACCGGCACCTTCCATTCCAAGCGGAATCGTAATCGTTGCTGTTGCTCCAAATTCCCCATCAAAATCAAGAGACACCTGTTTTGTGTATTTTATTCCATCATCCTGAATGGAATCTACCACATCCTTAGCGATATTGCCACTGTCTAACGTCACTCCAAGTGAAATATCTTTTGCATCTGTGATAGTTTTTCCATTTATCTTCCAGACCACACCATTGTCTAATGTAAAGCTTAGTGTAATATCTTTTCCTTTAATAGCATTGAAAACATCAGCCGAAATCGTTTCGTCTGCGGATGTCACTGCAATGGAAATGGTATCTCCCTCGGAAGCTGTCGCAATCTTTTGTTCCACTTTTTCTGTAAATGTCTGCTCCGATGTTGTTGCTGTGTCTGTCACAGTTCCGCTTACCTGATTGTTTGCTCCGGTGTTGCCTGTTGTGTCATCCTTAGCTGTATTGTCTTTTGTGGTGTCGTTTGTTGTGTCATTTTTGGTTGTATCATTTTGGGTTGTATCATCTTTTGTAGTATTGTCTTTTGTGGTATCATCCTTGGTCGTATCGTCTTTACTTGTATCGTCTTTTGCTGTATCGTCCTTGGTTGTGTCGTCCTTATCGGAATCGTCTGTATCTGCATCGTCCGACTTGATTTCGCCACTCTGGTACAGATAGAAATCATCCCAGGAACCCCATGCACCTGCTGCGGCATCTACTTTTGCTCCTACAACAATCGTTGTATTATCTTCCGTCACTTCAATGTCTGTGATAACAGGATTGCTCCAGTTCTGCCAGCTTGTAACAGATGTTTCTTTCGTGTATGTCTTGTCACCGTTTACTGCATACAGTTCAAACGCTGCATCATCTCCGGCATCTCCGCCCTGCACATAGGCTTCTAACGTATAAATACCCTTATTTAATGTAACTTTCTGTTCTGCGGTAAAGGAAACAGCGTCGGAATCCCAGAACTTTAAGCTGTAACTTCCGCTTCTTTTGTTGTTATCTTTGGTACGTGCCACACAATCATCGGAAAGTGTCCACATGCTCATATCGCTGTCCTCAAAGCCACCATTCAATAACAAGTTTTTCTGTTTGATGGTAAGCTGACAGGTTACGTCGTATTCTGTTTCTTCTACGGTCACTTTTCCGGAAATCGTGTAAGTGCCGACTCCGGCTGCCACTGCAGCTTTTAATTCCTCTTCGCTCCAGCTGACTGCTACTTCCTCTGTTGTACCGGTGTTATAGTTGACGGTTGCAGTCTTTGGAAGTGTTACGGTATCTCCTGCTTCTGCCTCAACGTCCGCCGCCGTCACGGAAGTGACTTTTACCGGTGTCTTGGTTCCTGTTTTTACATAATTAAAGATTTTTAAAGATTCCAGCGGATATCCGTTAAAATCAAATAATGCCTGGTTATCTACGGCAGAACCGCCATACCAGAGTCCGGCATCGTCCGGGTCATATTCTGCGGAATAAGAAGATGCCCAGCCGGAACCGTAAGTCTCCCAAAGTGTTTTATTTTCTGCTAAAACAGTTGCGGCATCTGCTGCATCTTTATCATACACCTGAACCGGAATCCATGCCGGTTCCCAGTAAAACATACCGATTCCGGCATCTCCAATATCTGCAACTGCCTGCATCACAGAACGAAGCTCCATTGCCTGTCCCTGAACAGATACTTCATAATCAATGTCAATTCCTGTTTTACCTTCATAAATGGTGTTGGTATGACCATCTCCGTCTTCATAGGTGTAAGCCCAGGAAGTCTCTGCCACCATGACTTTTTTGCCATACGTCTCTGCAATTGCTGATAACACACTCGTTAAATTGCTTGTACTTCCATGCCAGTATGGATAGTAGGAAGATGCAAACACATCATAATCGACACCGTAAGTATCGAGATTTTTTGCATAACCTGCATAACGTCCTGCGGTTTCCGGATTTGCAAAGTGTAGTGCAACCAGAATCTCTTTTCCGGATGCTTTCGCCACCTCTCTGACTGCGCTGCTTCCTGCGTTAAAAAGCTGACTCATATTTGCCCAGTTTGTCTCCCCGCAAATCTGTCCATTTGTCTCATTTCCAATCTGAACCATTCCAACATCCACGCCGGCGTCAAGTAATGTATTTAAACTCTCTTTGGTAAATGTGTTGAGCGCCTCGGTCTTTTCTGTCAAAGCCATATCTGCCCATGCCTTCGGTGCAACCTGTTTTCCTGGATCTGCCCAGAAATCAGAGTAATGGAAGTCAATCAGCACTTTCATTCCGGCATTGGTCGCATACTGTCCCATTGTTACTGCCTTGGCAAGGTCATTATTTCCTCCGCCGTAACCATTTCCGTTTTCACCGTAAGGATTATTCCAGACACGAAGACGGACATAGTTTACGCCGCAGTCTGCCAGTAAATTGAAAAATCCCTGCTCATCTAATTTATTTCCATCAAAGTCATAGTAGGTAACTCCACTTTCAATTTCAGAAAGATAAGAAGAAACATCCACACCCTCGATGAAATCATCACTCATTCCCTTTACTTTCTGCACATAAAGGTCTGATTCTACTGCTGTGTCCCCATCATCGGATGAATCATCCTTTGAAGTATCATCTGTGTTCTCATCCGATGTCTCCACCATTGAAATAGAATCAATATAACCATATCCACCTTCTTCCACAGTCACATAGAATCCGACTTCAAGTTCTGTGTCCTCTGCCACGGTAAAAGTGTCTTCCCCGTAAACCCAGGAATTATAACCTTCCAGTGCATTTCCTTCCCCAAGGTTATCACCTACTTTAAGCTGAACAGTCGCATCTTCTCCCATAAAATCAGAAGATACTTTATAAGTTCCTGCCTGAACGGTAACTTCCTGTGTTAATGTATAAGTACCACCATCGCCCATCCAGAATTTAAAACAGGTATCTCCCTGATTCTCTCCGGTTGTGAGCCATTCATCATCTGCATACGTGTAATAATCAAAGCTGGCATTATCCCAGGTAGACGGCGTCACCGTCCAGATTCCATCATCCCAGAAGGAACCTGTAAATTCTGCATCTTTCAACTCAATTTCTGTTGCATCCCCCGTTGTATCCTCCTGCGCACACTGTGCGGCCATCGACTGACCTACCAGCAAGGATACTGCCATTGCTACACTGGCTGCCCGTTTCCAAACCTTTTTCATCCTTATAACCTTTTCCCTTTCGCCTTTTTCGAACAATGCGATTTTTCTTTCTCTCCCCGCTCGCTTTTACCCTTATGCGCAATTTTTCTTTTATTTGCGCAATCGGTTGTTCTTATATAAGAATACCTCGTGAGTTTTTATTTTTCAATGCGCAGTAGTTCTAATCTTTTGCCCTTGTTTTTATCTATTTTGTATAATTCTAGTCCTTTTTCACCATGTTTTTCAGATAAAATATGCGCAACTTATATGTATTTATTGCGCGTATTTATAAATTTAACTATATGGAAACGGGAGTATGGCGTCAGATGCATAGAAAACGAAGTACCCTCGAAAGTTTCCCCAGGACGTGTTTTCCATCACACATTGGACATATCGATACAATCTTTCATATATTATCCGATTTCGGTGTATTTTACGATTGTTGGTTTCCATAAAAATAACCTTTTGGATAATAGTGAAAGACTAAAAGAAAATTATCCAGAAATTCAAGTCTTTTTGCTGTATTTTGGTCAACTTTTAAAAACCACATCGTATTTATCCAAATCCAGCAAAATAGTTTACATAACACGGTTAATTTTAAGAGTTTTTGGATAAATTTTTTACTGAGACGTCTTATTTGTAAAATAGAATTCTCTTATCTTTATTTGCGCTAACCAACTCTCTTATCCTTGTTATTATTTTAAAATTTTTCAAAAAAAGAGAAACTAATATCAAATTACGATACTAGCTTCTCTTCCTCACTCTTAATATAATGTCATTGCCCTTGCGGTCTGGGTGATTATCTGTCAGGAACGTCTTTTGCAGCCCCTCTTTGTATTTTTCTCTATTATTCACGATGCATGGAGAAGGAATCCATCTCATAATGAGTTAAGTTTTCATGAATTCCACGTTCGTCTGCCTGATTTAACAAGCTTTCACGATTCTTCTTGGAAGTAATTGGATCATTGTAGGAGCTTGGTCCGCCAACACATCCGCCTTCACAAACCATACCTTCGATAAAGTCTTCCTGTAATCTTCCTGCTTTCATAAGAAGCAATGCTTTCTTACATTCTGCAGCACCATTACACTGACATACTTTAGCGTCGATTTCATCTTCAGATTCTTTTAAACTCTGTAATACAGCAGCTGTAACACCACCGGACTGAGCAAATCTCTTTCCATAGATGGAAGATTCCTGGTAATTATTTTCATCTGGTTTTAAGATGACATTCTTTGCACTCATGATGGCGCGAATCTCGCTGTATGTTAATACATAGTCTGCATTTCCATCAATCTTCTGGTCTGCCACTTCTGATTTTTTTGCAACACATGGTCCGATGAATACAGTTACGGCATCTGGATCTTTTGCTTTTACCATACGGGAAACTGCACACATTGGAGAAATGGTAGTTGAAATATTATCTGCCAACTCTGGGAAGTGTTTTCTAACCATATTTACAAATGCAGGACAGCAGGATGTCACTTTCTTCTTTCCTTCTTTGTAAGCTTCTGCCCATTCTTCTGCTTCATAGGCAGCTGTCATATCTCCGCCAAGACCTACTTCGATGAATCCGTCAAATCCAACTTCTTTCATCGCCTGTTTCCAGCTGTTCATTGTAATGTCAGCACCAAACTGTCCCTCTGTTGCAGGAGCAGCCATTGCATATACTTTCTTATTCGATTTTAATGCCTCGATAACATCTACGATAGAAGTCTTAGAACCGATTGCACCGAATGGACAGCTATGGATACATTTTCCACAACGGATGCATTTCTTTTCGTCAATCACAGAAATTCCATATTCATCATATGTAATCGCATTAACCGGACAACTGAACTTACAAGGTCTCTTCAAATGAGCGATTGCATTGTATGGACAGGCCTGGGCACATTTTCCACACTCTTTACATTTTGCAGGATCGATATGGGAACGATGACGTCCCGGCTCAATTGCACCAAACTTACATGCATTGATACATGCTTTTCCAAGACAGTTCTGGCAGTTCTCTGTTACTGTGTAACTTGAGATTGGACAGTCTTCACAGGCAGAACTGATTACCTGAATTACATTTCCATCATCGACTGGTCCTGGAGCCTTGCCTTCTGCAAGTCTGACTCTCTGTCTGATAATCTCACGCTCTTTGTAAATACAGCAGCGGAACTGTGCAGCTGGTCCTGGAATCAGTTCCATCGCTATGTACTCTTTCTTCTCATCCAATTCACCGGCGAATGCAAGGCGCGCCACCTCATGAAGTACATCATGTTTAATTTTAATTACATTTTCGTCAGCATACATCGTATTTTTTACCTCTCTATATTTCGTTCGTTAATTTTTTAACCATCTTATGCATTATAACTTAATTGTATGGAATTGAAAACCCCTATTTATGTTTTTATTGAAATACATATGGGTGCAATTTCTTCTAGAAAAAAGAGACTGTAACACACTTTTTGCATTACAGCCTCTCTTCTCTTTCCTCTAAAAATGAACTGGTTAAATCAATTTCTCTTAGAATGGATTTTCCGTTGGATACATCATGCCTGACGGCTGGTTGAAGTTGATGTCTTCCATCGGAACCCCTAAATATTTGAATACGTCAAACAGTGCTTTTCCGTAATGGCCGAATGCTACGGCTCCGTGATGCGGATAGTTCTTCTCAATCAGTACGTGGCGATAGAATCTTCCCATTTCCGGGATTGCAAATACGCCGATGGCGCCAAAGGAACGTGTTGCAACCGGAAGCACCTCTCCCTGTGCCACGTAAGCGCGGAGCTTGTTATCGGATGTTGACTGTAAGCGGAAGAATGTGATGTCTCCAGGAATAATATCTCCCTCTAAGGTTCCGTTTGTCACTTCGATTGGAAGGCTTCTTGCCATAATCATCTGATATTTCATCTCGTGGAAGGATAACTTGCTTGAACAGGTATTTCCACAGTGGAATCCCATAAAAGTATCTGTATGTTTGTAGTTGAATTTTCCTTCGATGGATTCTTTGTACATATCCTTTGGTACGGAGTTATTGATATCTAATAAAGTAACGGCATCTTCGCTGACGCAGGTTCCGATAAACTCGCTTAATACGCCATAGATATCCACTTCACAGGATACCGGGATTCCTCTTCCGGTCAGACGGCTGTTGACATAGCATGGAACAAAACCAAACTGTGTCTGGAATGCAGGCCAGCATTTTCCGGCGATGGCAACATACTCACGATAACCTTTGTGTGCTTCTACCCAGTCTAATAAGGTCAATTCATACTGTGCTAATTTGGATAAAATCTCCGGTTTCTTATTGCCGGCACCTAATTCTTTTTCCATATCTGCTACAACAGCAGGGATTCTTTTATCTCCGGCATGCTTGTTGAATGCTTCAAAAAGGTCTAACTCGGAATTTTCTTCAATCTCAACACCTAAGTTATATAACTGTTGGATTGGTGCGTTACAAGCCAAAAAGTTGGTTGGTCTTGGTCCAAAAGAAATAATTTTTAATTTGGATAAACCATCAACTGCTCTTGCGATTGGCAAAAATTCATGAATCATATCGGCGCAGTCCTCGGCATCTCCAACCGGATACTCTGGAATATAAGCACCTACATTTCTTAACTTTAAGTTATAGCTTGCGTTTAACATACCACAGTATGCATCACCACGTCCCTGAATAAGGTTATCCTGTGTCTCTTCGGCTGCTGCCACAAACATCTTTGATCCTTCAAAATGTTTTGCAAGCAGAGTCTCTGAAATCTCAGATCCAAAGTTTCCAAGGTAAACGCAAAGTGCGTTACAGCCTGCTTTTTGGATGTCCTCTAACGCCTGCACCATATGAATTTCGCTCTCCACGATACAAATTGGACATTCGTAGATGTCAGCTGCGTCATATTTGTCTGTGTATGCTTTTACCAAAGCTTTTCTTCTGTCAACGGATAATGATTCCGGGAAGCAGTCTCTTGATACTGCTACGATTCCTACTTTTACTTTTGGGATGTTATTCATGTTCTTTTCCTTCATATATAGTTCTTATATAATCTTATCAAACAAATTCTTGCATGCCGGATAGATGTTGCGGTACTGCTGATACCTTGCCTCATATTTTGCGGCAAGCTCCGGTTCCGGCTCGATGGTCTCGACCACTTTTACAATCTGTGTGGCTGCCTGCTCTACATTTTCGTAGGCACCGCATGCAACTGCGGCAAGCATCGCTCCACCTAGAGACGGTCCTTCTTCTGTCTCTAACACATCCACCTTGATATTTAAGATGTTTGCAATCATTTTCTTCCAAAGCGGGCTTTTCGCACCACCACCGCAGATTTTGGTCCGCTCAATTTTAAGTCCTAATTTCTTGGCAACCTCAAAAGAATCTCTTAAGGCAAATGCCACACCTTCTAACACTGCCTGTGTCATGTCTGCTCTTGTCGTGTCCATCGTCATGCCGATAAACGTAGCTCTTGCGTTCGGATTGTTATAAGGGGAACGCTCTCCCATTAAGTATGGAAGATAGTAAACGTGGTTCTCGCCAAGTTTTTTTATCTGCTCCTGCTCCTTCGCATAATCTTTTGTCTGCAAAATCTCATCGTTCCACCATTTGTTGCAGGATGCGGCGGATAACATGCAGCCCATCAGATGATAGGCTCCGTTTGCATCGCAGAATGCATGAAGTGCGTTATTTTCGTCCACACCAAACTTCTTCGAGGAAACAAAAATCGTTCCACTTGTGCCAAGCGAAATGTTACACTTTCCATCGCCGACGGTACCGGTCGCAACTGCGGCTGCGGCGTTATCTCCTGCACCGGCTGCTACTTTTACATTTGCAGTCAGACCAAGTTCTTCTGCAATCTCAGGTTTTACCGTTCCGACACATTCATAGCTTTCATAGACCTTTGGCAGCATTTCCTTTGTGATATGGCAGATTTCGCACATTTCATCCGACCATCTCCGATTCTTGACATCGAGAAGCAGCATGCCGGACGCATCCGACACATCGGTACAAAATGTCCCGGTTAATTTGTATGCCAGATAATCTTTTGGCAGCATGATTTTCTTGATTCGCTTAAAATTCTCCGGCTCATTTTCCCGCATCCAGAGAATCTTTGGCGCTGTAAACCCGGTAAATGCAATGTTTGCTGCGTACTCGGATAGCTTTTCTTTTCCAATGGTCTGGTTCAAATAATCACATTCTTTTGTGGTTCTTCCGTCATTCCAAAGAATTGCCGGGCGAATCACCTCGTCCTTTTCATCTAAAACGACAAGGCCATGCATCTGTCCGCCAAAGCTGATTCCGGCTACTTTCTTCGCATCAAATCCCTGTAATAATTCCTTCACACCTTCGATGCTCTCTTTGTACCAATCCTGCGGTCTTTGCTCTGACCATCCTGGATGTGGGAAAAAAAGAGGATATTCTCTCGATACAATGTTTCGGACTTTTCCGTTATCATCCATCAGCAACAGCTTCACTGAGGATGTCCCCAAATCAATTCCAATGTAAAACATCTTCTCCCATTCCTTTCTTTTATGTGCACGTGCACGCTATGTATTCATATTACCCCATCATTTTTTGAATTTCAATGTAAAAAATGTAGAATTTTAGCCTATATTTTTAGTGATTTTTCCTTTTTTCTTTTATCCTGCAAAAATAATTTGTGCATGTGCACGCAAAAATGCTATACTATAAAAAAGAATCCTGCTTATAGGATTCTCGCGAAGCATTTTTATGTAACAGGAACGAATTTTCCTATTCCATAAAAATAACAGAAAGGATGGATTTATCATGGCAACCATGAAAGAAATTGCACAGTTAGCCGGGGTCTCCCGTGGTACGGTAGACCGTGTTTTAAATCATCGTGGCGCTGTCAATGAAGATACAAGGAAAAAAGTTTTAGAGATTGCAGAGCTTTTAAAGTACCAGCCAAACAAGGCCGGAATCGCATTAGCCGCCCAGAAAAAGAAGCTTAAAATCGGCATCCTGCTCTTTGGAATTGAGAATCCTTTTTTTGACGAGGTCTTACAGGGGCTTCACGAAAAGGCGGCGGAACTTTCCATCTACGGATGCACAATTTTAGAAAAACAGATTCCTTATTCATTGGATGCACAGCTTTCTGCGATCGAGGAACTGCTTAAAGAGGACATTCACGGACTGATTCTCTCTCCGTACAACGATCCGCTTATCCAGGAAAAAATTGACGCTCTTTTTGACGCCGGAATTCCATGTGTTACCCTAAACACAGATATTTCCAATTCCAAACGGCTTACCTATGTCGGAAGCGATTTTCAAAAATGCGGACAGATTGCAGGCGAACTCCTCTCCCTCTTTACAAGCGATTCAGCGAAAATAGGAATTATTACTGGTTCTAACAATGTACTCTGCCACGAGGAACGCATTGCTGGATTCCGGCATTATCTGACAAAAACAAACTCTTCCATGCAAATTCTTGATATTGCCGAAAATGAGGATGATGATTATAAGAGTTTTGATGTCACAAAATCCTTTTTAGAAAAATACCCGGATATGACAGCACTCTATTTTACAGCCGGTGGTGTGTACGGAGGATGCCGTGCCGTCTTACACGCAAAAAAAGAACGTGCCTTGTCTATTGTGACGTTTGACTCCGTTCCTTCTACCATTGAGATGTTAAAACACAATGTCATTTCCGCTACCATCACGCAACAGCCAAAAGAACAGGGGGCTCTCTCCCTATCCATTCTAATGGATTATCTGTTGTATGAAAAACATCCCGATTCCGACTGCAGCTATATGGAATTATCCATCAAAACAAAAGAATGTTTTTAGCAGATAAGCGTAAAAAAATACCGACCATCAAACATCCTTCAGATGTCCCATATTTTGGACACCAAAGAATGCTTTTGGCCGGTATTTTCTATTTGGATTCAGGTGTCGAAAGGCAACTCACAAATTAGTCGCTGGTAAATTGCACAAAGGCAAGACTTTTTTGTGACTTTGAGGGAACATTAGAAAATTTTAGTATGCCCCAAATACCCAGTGATGTTCTGCCACGGACGACAAAACAAGGCTTCACGAGCCAGGGATGGCTCGTTGAATGCCGGTCACGTCACTCTGAAATAATCTTCATCTGGCATAGTTAGATTTTTCTTATGTTCACTCAACGGAGCAAAATAGACTTGGCATTGTGCAATTTGCCAATAAGAAGTCTGTGAGCTGCCTTTTGACACCTGAATCCTATTTGAAAAAGGTCTATTTTTTCACCTATTTTTATTCTTTTTTCTGTCTGGACGCATAGAACCGCTCTTTGTCTACCGCCTTGTTCCAAGAAGCTACAATGGTTGTACAAACCGCATCACCGGTGATATTAACTGCTGTTCTTGTCATATCAAGGATTCGGTCAATTCCCATAATAAGAGCAATGCCTTCTACCGGAAGTCCTACGGAATTAAATACCATTGTAAGTGTAATCAAACCTACACTTGGAATTCCAGCCGTTCCGATGGATGCTAGGGTTGCCGTTCCAATTACGGTCAAAAAGTCCATCGGCGTTAAGGTGACACCAAATGCCTGTGCCGTAAACACAACTGCCACACCCTGCATAATCGATGTTCCATCCATGTTAATGGTTGCACCCAGTGGAATGGTAAAGGAAGAAATCTTTTTGGAAACACCCATTTTTTCTGCCAAGGTATCAATCGACAATGGAATTGTCGCATTAGAGGTTGATGTTGAAAATGCGAACGCCATAACCGGGAAAAAGTTCTTAATAAAGATAATCGGATTGAGTCCTGTAAAAATCTTCAAAAGAGCCAGGTATACACCAAAACACTGTACCGCTAACGCAAGCAATACACAGAACATGTATTTTAACAGCGGTATGAATGCCTCAAATCCAATCTCTGCAAATGTCTTGGAAATCAGGCAAAATACTCCGATTGGTGCAAATTCCATTACCAGCATGGTCATTTCCATCATGATATCGTTAAACTGTGCAAAAAAGTTTTTGACAATGTCAACACGGTCTCCCATTTTTGCAAGTATCACACCCAAAATCAAAGCGAACAAAATAATCTGCAACATAGTTCCGTTGCTTAGCGCCTCGAAAATATTGGTTGGAATAATATTTAAAAGTGTCTCGGCAGCATTGGTTTCTTCTGCCTCAGATGCTACCTGTGAGGTAATCTGAATCTTTGACATATCCAGTCCTTTTCCAGGATTGAAAACGCTCGCAATTCCAAGAGCAATCGTGATTGCAAGTGCTGTCGTAATCAGGTAAAAAATCAATGTTTTGACGCCGACACCACCCAGTTTCTTCGTGTCTCCAACCGACATGCTTCCGCAGACAAGGGAACAGAATACCAGCGGTACAACCAGCATGCGCATCAGCCGGATGAATCCCTGTCCTACAATATATAAGACACCATTTACCACAATTTCTGACTTAAAATTGGAATCTGGTATCACATAATTTAAAATAATACCAAAAACTGCACCTAATAGTAATGCAATAAAAATCTTGGTCATCAGTCCTAACTTTTTCTTTTCTTTTTTGTTTTCTTTTCTAGTATCTTTCAAATAACATTCCCCTCTCTTCTAAATATTCCCTGAGTGAATCCTGCCATTTCGGGAACTGGTAAACATCCACCATGCTCAAAATAAAGTTGTCGAGCACTGCAAATGCAGGTCTTACCTTTGAAAAGTCTGACATATTTGTTGGAACCGGGCTCATTTCTGCTTCTTTTCCGGTCAGACGCAAAATCTCTTTTGCAAACTCATACCGGCTGCAAATTCCCTGATTGGTTGCATGATAGGTTCCATACTCTCCGGTATGAATCAGGTGAATCAAAAATCTTGCAAGCTCCGATGCGCTTGTCGGAGAGCCGAACTGGTCTGATGCGATGGAGAGCGATTCTTTCGTCTCCACTTTTTTCAAGAAATCAAGCACAAAATTATCTCCCTCCCCATATACCCAGGTACTCCGAATGATAAAATGTTTGTAGTTGAATTCTTTGACATAATTTTCACCTGCCAGTTTGGAACGACCGTAAACCGTACCAGGATTGGTGCTGTCAAACTCATTGTATGGTGCTGTACTTTTTCCATCGAACACGTCATCCGTTGAAATCTGTACGAATTTAGCCTCTAACTTCTTTGCGGCAATGCTTAGGTTTCTTGCGCCTAACGCATTCACGCGAAATGCTTGTGCGGGATTTTCCTCACAAAGTGCAACATCTGTCATTCCGGCACAATTGATAATGACATCCGGGCGGTTCATCTCACCAAATCGTACCACCTCATCCGTCTGTGTAATATCCAAATCATCGATATCTGTATCCAAAAGCTCATATTCGAGTTTGTTCACTTCTTTATTGATTGCACGTCCAATCTGTCCATTGGCTCCACAAATCCAAATTTTTTGCATGCTATCCCTCCACACCTCTTTTGTTTCGTTTGTATTTTTTCATGCCCTTTATTATATCAAAATTATAACCGTAATTATAGTATCTTCTTCCCATGTTTTTCATCCAATTTTTCCCATTTTATCCAAAACCAGTAATTCCAGAAGCAATCTTTCCGATTGCCAAAAGGAGCCATCACACATTACATGCAATGACTCCTTTTTTATATTTGAATTTATACTCAGGCTCCCTCAATTTCCTTGATACTAAATCCATTTCCAGAAAGCAAATGTGTTGCCTCACTCTTACAGTACGGGCATACTTTTGCATACTGGACTGTTGAATATGTCTTTCCACAATCCTCACAGATTGTCACTCCCGGATCTATTTCAATCTTTAACTCCGAATCCTTTAACAGCTCGGAATTGCGGCATGCATAGCTCCAGCAATCTGTCAGATACTCCGGTACAACTCCGCTTACCTCACCAATCTGGCAGGTAACGGACTTGATTTCGGAAAGATTATTTTCGGCACCGACTTCTTCTACGGTACGAATTACATGAACAATGATTCCAAGTTCGTGCATTTTTTCCTCCTTTTCGCAAACGAAAAGCTTCTTATTTCTTCTTAGAGAATTTAATCTTGATAGCCTGTTTTGCTCCATTTGCAAGAACATGTTTTAACTTGTCCTCACTTGGAGTCATCTTGCTACATCCTGGAAGTTCTCTATGTAACTTGATTGCATCAAATTCACACTTGGTTGTACAGATACCACATCCGATACACTTGTTCTCATCCACAACAGATGCACCACATCCTAAACAACGTGCTGTCTCTGCTTTTACCTGTTCTTCTGTGAAGACAAGTTTTGCATCACGGAAGGAATGTTTGGTATCGATTGTGTCATTGTGACCTGGAATCTGACGGCTGGAATTGTCATAGTTTTCCACTTTGATATTCTTTTTGTCTAATTCAATGAAGTCATTTCTGTTACGTCCGATTGTAAGTGAAGAATGAGGACGAACAAAACGGTGAATAGAGATTGCTCCCTGTTTACCTGCTGCAATTGCATCGATTGCAAATTTAGGTCCTGTGTAAACATCACCACCAACAAAGATATCCGGTTCTGCTGTCTGGTAGGTAAGTGCATCCGCAACTGCTCCGTTACCTCTGCCAAGTTCTACCTTGCTTCCCTTTAATAAGTCACCCCATACAATAGCCTGACCTACGGAGAAGAACACATGTTTACATTCGATTGTCTTTAAGTCATTCTCATCATACTGTGGATTGAATCTTCCGTCTGCATCCTTAACAGAAATACATCTCTTTAAGACGATTCCGCGTACTTCGCCGTTCTCGTCTACCAGAACTTCCTTAGGACCCCATCCTGGATTTACCACGATTCCTTCGGATTCTGCTTCTTCGATTTCTTCAACAGATGCAGGCATTGTCTCTCTGGATTCCAGACAAAACATGTTAACTGCTGTATTATCGTTTCCACATCTCTTAGAATCTCTTGCAACGTCGATGGCAACGTTACCACCACCGATGACAACTACGTCACCTTTGATGTCATATTTTTCATTTGCATTTACTTCTCTTAACAATTCAACGGCTGGAGCACATCCTTTTGCTGTATCGTTCGGGATTCCCGGTAAACGTCCACCCTGGCATCCGATTGCAATGTAGAATGCTTTGTAACCCTGTGCACGAAGTTCGTCTAATGTGATATCTTTACCAACTTCTACGCCAAGTTTGATGTCAACACCCATCTCTTTGATGATGTCGATTTCAGCCTGAACAACGTCTTTCTCTAATTTGAAAGATGGAATACCATATACTAACATACCGCCGGCACGTTCGTTTTTCTCGAAGATTGTAGGTTTGTAACCTTTTTCTGCAAGATAGAATGCACAGGATAATCCTGCAGGGCCACCACCGATGATTGCAATCTTCTCGTTGAATTCACCCTTTAAGGATGGAACAACTTTTTCTGGAATGTAACGTGTCTCAGCTTTCAAATCCTGAGCTGCGATAAATTTCTTAACTTCATCGATTGCGATAGCCTGATCGATTGTTCCACGTGTACAAGCATCTTCGCAACGACGGTTACAGATATGACCACAAACTGCTGGAAGTGGGTTGTTTTTCTTGATTAATGCAAGTGCATCTCGATATCTTCCCTGTGCAGCCATCTTTAAGTAACCCTGAACTGCGATGTGTGCAGGACAGGCTGTCTTACATGGAGCTGTACCAGTGTCATAACAGTTAATTCTGTTGTTGTCACGGTAGTTTTCATCCCACATTTCCGGTCCCCATTTTTTCTCAGATGGAAGCACGTGTTTTGGATATTCTACCTTAGATCCGTCCGCTTTACATAATTTCTGACCAAGTTTTACGGCACCTGCTGGGCAGTATTCTACACAACGTCCACAAGCGACACAGTTTTCTGTCTCAACTTTTGCAACATAAGCAGAACGTGACATATTTGGTGTGTTGAATAACTGTGAAGTACGAAGTGCATAACAGACATTTACGTTACAGTTACAGATTGCGAAAATCTTATCTTCGCCATCGATGTTTGTAATCTGGTGAACGAAACCGTTATCTTCTGCCTTCTGGAAGATTTCTAATGCTTCTTCTTTTGTGATGTAATGACCACCTTTGTTTGTCTGAACAACATAGTCAGCCATATCACCAACAGCGATACACCAATCATCCGGATCATCTGCACAGCCTTCTTCATAAGTTGTACGGGAACGACGGCAAGAACATGGGCTTGCTGCATATTTTCCTTCATATTTATCTAACCAATGAGAGATATGCTCGATAGAGATTGACTGGTTCTCCATCTCGATTGCTTTCTCTACCGGAATAACGTGCATACCGATACCTGCTCCACCTTCTGGAACCATAGGTGTTACTTTTTCAAGTGGTAAGCGGCTCATACGCTCGAAGAAACGTCCCATCTCAGGATGCTCTTCTAACATTTTTAAGTTCATGTTACCAAATTCTGCACTACCTGGAACGAACATTGGTAAAACGTACTGTTTTTCGTGCTGTGGGTTCTCCCAGTTATACTCTAATACACCATTTACAGACATCTGCTCTAACAGTTCTTCACAGTGTTTTCTATCCATTCCACTGATTTTTACCATCTGGTCTAATGTCTTTGGCTTACGAACGCCGCCCATCTTTAAGGCAAGCTCTGCCATCTCGTCTGTACACATTGCTGCAAGACCCCAGTATTCTGGATCATATTTTGTGATTTTTACAAGACCTAATTTCTGTTTTGGACGGTCTGTAACCATCTTTGCAAGCTTTACGATTGCAGGACGCTCTACTTCTTTTTCAATAAACTCTGGTACGAAATTTCCTAATGGATCTGCCATTTGTTATCCTCCTTTAGAATAAACACTTGTTAATTATCTTCTTTTTCCCTTTGGCATCCCACTCGGTTGGCCGGGTTTGTTTGTTTTTCTTATCGTTGCCTGAGTAAAACCCTCCCGAGGGGATATTTTATTCAAAATACAACCACTTGTCTTAGGGGCAAGTGGTGCATTGAAATCAAGTCATAACTGTTTTTATTTTTGATATTCTTTTATCTGGGTACGAATCCAGTTCGCCCAATCCTCAAATCCTTCTCCTGTCTTCGCAGAGACGAAAAAAATTTCGGCGTTCGGATTTAATTCATGAATCCGCTCCGTTACCGCCTCTTTGCTAAACTCATCGAAAACAGCCAAGGTATCGCATTTGTTAATCAATACG
Organism: Roseburia sp. 831b; assembly: GCF_001940165.2. Lineage (NCBI taxonomy): Bacteria > Bacillati > Bacillota > Clostridia > Lachnospirales > Lachnospiraceae > Roseburia > Roseburia sp. 831b. The sequence goes on from NZ_CP135162.1 coordinate 1,645,554, forward strand.
ACATCACATACGGAAAACATCAACGGATATTTTAATGGTTTGTCGTCACCCTCCGGAACTGACAAAATCATGGCGTTCTTGGTACTTCCGGTATCAAACTCTGCCGGGCAGACCAGATTTCCGACGTTCTCTAACACAACAAAATCAAGGTCCTTTGTGCCAAACTCACGCATTCCCTGTCTGGTCATATCTGCATCCAGATGACACATTCCACCGGTATGTACCTGAATGGCACGTGCACCGGCTTCCACAATGGTCGCCGCGTCGACATCTGAATCAATATCCGCCTCCATGACACCAATCCTAATCTCATCCTTTAGCATGGAGATTGTACGAACCAAAGTTGTCGTCTTTCCAGCTCCCGGCGATGACATCAGATTTAATAAAAATGTGCCCTCTTCCTTAAGCTCAGCGCGCAGCTTGTCAGCATCTGCATTGTTGTCTTCAAAAATGCTTCTCTTTACATCGATAACTTTAAAGTCGCTCATTTCCAAACCTCCGTTGTTGATTGATGTGGTTATACCTATATGCGATATATCGCTTGGTCATACCTCATGGATTGACAATATTTTAACACACTTTTTCCCAAAAATCAACGCTATATTACGGATTTTTACATTTTCTTCCTGGTATGTGTTGTTACTTTTTTATAGTTGGTATCTGGTATGACCAGTGACACGATATCCGTTTTCCGTGAATCCGCACAAAAAATTTTTCCTCTTTTTTACATTATATCATATATATTTGTGACTTTTTTCCTATTTTCGCAATGAATTGTACAAAAAAGGAATATACTCAAGGTAGGTTTCCTCAAACTCTTTTTGTTTTGCAAGATTGATTTCCGTTGTGATTTTGCGGATTGTATCCACTTCACACTTTCCATCTGCTTCCATTGCATAGCGATGCAGGCCACTAAGCACCGTGTTTCCGACCGGCACAATTCTTTCTTTTATCTGCTCCGGGAAGATTCCAAGAAAAACTGCAGTCTCCACATTCAGCTCATTTCCAAAACCTCCGGCAAGATACAACGTATCCACCTCACTCCAGGTGACTCCCATTTCTATTAACAACAGCTCCATTCCGGCTCTCACCGCTGCCTTTGCAAGCTGGACTTCCCTGACATCCTGCTGCAAAAATGTGATTCCGGGTGCAATTTTATACCCGCTTTCCCGGAATGGTTCCACCAACGTCCCATTTTCATCCATCAGATTTTGTTTCAAAAGCTCTGCCGTAAGCTGCAGGACACCACTTCCGCAGATTCCGACCGGTGTTCTTTTTCCAATCGTCTTGTAATGGCATCTTCCATGCTCTATTTTGACCGTGTGAATCGCGCCCTCGATTCCAGGTACGCCACAGGATATGTTTCCGCCCTCGAATGCCGGTCCGGCCGCAACGGACGTTGCCAGGATGCTCTCACGATTTCCAAGTGCCATCTCCCCATTCGTGCCAAGGTCTACAAAAAGTGAAATCCCTTCTTTTTTCTCCATCTCGCAGTCATATAACCCTGCCACAATATCTGCGCCAACAAACGCTGAAATCCCCGGAAATACCGTCACCTTACACGTTAGTTCTTCCGTTCCAAACAATTCACGAAAAGAAAGATTTTGCCAGTCAATGCTTACCGGTGTAAAGGGGTAGCTGCCCAGTTTTTCCGTGGAAAATCCCATCAGAAAATGTTCCATCGTCGTGTTTCCGGCTATAAGAACGTCTGTTATCTTCTCCCGGTCAATCTTTGCCTTTTTCCAAAGACGGCGGATTCCGTTTAACACATCCTGCCGCAAGGTCTGCTCCAGGAGCGCCCTGTTTTTCGTCTGTGCCTGCCGGATTCTTGAAAGGACATCCGCGCCAAACGAGACTCCATGATTTCTCCCTGTCTCGGCGCAAAGTACCTCTCCCGTCTCCCTTTTCACGAGCCAGAATGCCAGTGTGGTTGTTCCTATATCAACTACAATTACATATGTAGTTATTTTCACTTCCCCCGGCTTCTCATTCTCAGTTCTACGCACCCTGCCGGAAGATAAAATATGCATCTTCTCCTCAAAGTCTTCCACTTCCACAAGCGCTTTTCCCGTCGGATAAGCCGTGCAGGCAAGGCGGTAGCCTGCCTCTAATTCCTCTTTTGAAAAAAAAGCTGCATCCTGCTCACCAGGGGCTGGTGCACCTTCCAGGAAACGCACCCTGCATTTCCCACAGATTCCCGCGCCGCCGCAGTTCGATGCAATCCGGATTCCCTTTTGTAAAAGCTGCTCCAGCACAGATTTTCTATTTTCTGTTGGTTCCAGTTCGACGATTCTCTTTTCCTGTCTCATTTTTCTACTCTTTTCCGGCAAATTGCCTTATGTTCACTTTTTTGCATAATTACAGTTCTTTTTCGTACAGTTCTTACAGTCATGTCCAATCCGGTAACAAGAGGTGTCTTTTGTTTTTTCAAAAAAGAACAGCATGCTCTTCTCCGGTTTTAACATTCCACCACTTGTAACCGTAACCGGAATCTCTTTTCCCATAACAGCAAGTACATCCTCCACCCGAAAATCAAGCGGTGCCTCTTTTCGTGCCGCCAGACCGCTACCTTCTTTCTTCGCTATCTGAATAAGCTCTGGCTGCATCCGCTCTTCCATTGAAAAGAGAAGCTGGTCTGCGATGCAGTTTGCCAGCATCCCTTTCATCAAATCTTCCTGAAAAAGCTGTCCTATGCAATCGCTGATTTTATCTCCTAACGTCAACAGCACGGCATATCCGTCTCCAAGCCCCTTTACCTGACACTCCCTTATCTGATAAAATGGCTGTATTTCCTTTTGTAGTTGTTTTTCTAATTGTTTTGTTTGTTTATACAATTCCGAATATAATGGATTCTCCTTGGTACAGTCCATCATCAATAGAACACGTTCAGGATTTGCAACCAACAGAAGCTGCGTTCCTCTTTTTACGACCTCTCTCATCTTTTCTTCCCATCTTTCCTCTATTTTTTTCAAAAAGCTACCTTTTATTTCTATCTATGGTATAATAATTCATTATACGGATTGTGCGTCCCGCATTTTTTAGAAGGCATGTGCAATTCAACCATGGGAGGTTTTTTGTGGATACAGCAAACGAAAGTTATGAAAAATGGCGTAATCTTTTATTTCGGGCAAATGTAATCATTGCATGCCTTGTATTTTTATCTGAAATAATTATTTATTTTTTCCTTCGGGCAGAATCTTTGATTTTCCAGCCCTTACCGGTCTATTTTTTCCGGTATCTGATTTTACCGACCATACTTGATATTCTTATTTTACTCATAGGGAAGCTGTTTTTGCAACACCTTCCTGCAAAAGCGAGGATTACAAACTATGTTCCGGTGGTACAGATGACCTTAATCTGTCTTGTGGTTGCCGCCACACACAACATTTTTTCCGTTACCATGTGTGTCTTTTGTTTTCCTATTTTTTCGACAACGCTTTTTAATAATAAGAAAATGACTTCACGCATCACCTTGTTAAGCGTCTTATGCGTGCTGATTACCATTTTCATCCGTGCGTACTTCCGCACTCCTGGCTCCGATGACACCTACCTGATTGAGGAAAGTCTGATTGCCATTGCAATTACCGTTGGAACCAACATTTTAAGTAACGTTTTAAACAACCATCAAAATATGCAGCGAAATATCATCGAAACAAGTTTTCAAAAGCAAATGCAGATGCAGGATTTACTCAACCACGACCAGCTTACAAGCCTTTATTCGCACACCGCATTTATGAACCACCTGCATGAGGTGCTTGACATTGAGGACGCCTACGACGACCTTTTGTATGTGATGGCAATCATCAAAATCGATGATTTTAAATCTTTAAACAATGAGTACGGCCACTCAAATGGTGATTTTATTCTGCGAAGGGTTGCAACCTTAATCCAAAATTACTGCGATAAGAACGCTTTTGCAGCAAGGTTAAGCGGCACCAAATTTGTCATTTTATTCTCCGGCAGCACCTTGCATCAGTGTAACCGGATTCTGAACGATTTGAAAAATGACTTCGAAACACAGCCGTTTGACTTTACCGACCAGCCGGTTACGCTAAGCTGTGGTCTCTCCTCCTTTATGCCGGGAGAAAGCGCTGACGCCTTCTATACACGTACACGGGACGTCTTAGCGAAGGCGAAAGGGACCGGCAAAAACCAGACCGTTTTAGCCAGACCATAAAAAAAGGGCTATCCCGTATGAAATATGATGTCATTTTCATACGGGATAGCTCTTTTTCTATTGCAGCTAACGATACCTGCTAATATTAATTCTTATTTTTTATCGTAGTCCTCTAAGAAATTGTGAACCACGCCGTCTTTCTTATATGCAACAACTGTGCTAAGATTTACATTTTCCACACTCTTAAAGATATTTGCCTCGACATAAGGATTTACTTCCTTCATCTGCCTGATCAGGTTCTTGATTTCCAGACGTTTTGATTTTGAAGCTCCCTCGTCACTGCAGCTGCTACAGGTCTCCGTGAAACGGCAGGCACACTGCAAGAAATGAAGTTCATTGTAATCTCTCCAATGCTTGATATCATCCTCTCTTACCAGATAGAGCGGACGAATCAGTTCCATTCCTTCAAAGTTTGTGCTGTGAAGCTTTGGCATCATAGTCTGTACCTGTGCGCCGTAAAGCATTCCCATCAAAATGGTTTCGATGACGTCATCATAATGATGGCCAAGCGCAATCTTATTGCAGCCAAGTTCTTTTGCCTTGCTATATAAATAGCCACGTCTCATTCTCGCACACAGATAGCATGGATTCTTCTCAATATCGTAAACCGCATCAAAAATGGTGGATTCAAAAATAGTGAGCGGAATTCCCATAATCTTTGCATTTTCCTCAATCAGCTTCCGGTTGGTTGCATTATATCCAGGGTCCATCACAAGAAAAACAAGGTCAAACTGGAACTTGTTGTGGCGCTTTAATTCCTGGAAACATTTTGCCATCAACATCGAATCTTTTCCACCGGAAATGCAGACTGCAACTTTATCGCCCTCCTGCAGCATCTCATACTGGTTGATTGCTTTGCAGAAACGGCTAAAGATGGATTTATGAAATTTTTTGCGGATACTTTTTTCAATCTCATCCTTCTTCTCTGTCTTTTCTGCCTGTCCGACCTGCCAGATCAGCCATGCGTTATAACCGCCCTCTAAGTTGTAGGCAGTCAGTCCCATTTCTACAAACTGTTCTACAATGGCTACACTTTCCACACCTGTTTTACAAAAGACAAAAACCGGCACCTCTTTGTCCTGTTCGCGCGCCCACTGCCCGCAGTCCGCCGGCATCACGTGAATCGCTCCTTTTACGGTACCGTACTGGTATGCCACATTGTCCCTGATATCCAGCAAAATTCCCTGTGGCTGCTCATTTTCATATTCAACCCAGCTGATATTTGCACCATTCTCTCTGCTCATCTATCTAAAATCCATACCTTTCTTCAATTTCCTAGTATTTTAATATACATTATGTGATATTATAACAGCACAAAACATTTGTCAAGATTGTGCTAAAAGCAGTTCTTGCGAAGTCCCTTCGGATAATGATTCTTCATCACACCGCCCGCTAATTTACCCCAGCCGATGCTGTAACCGTCCACGGTAATCAGATACCAGCCCTTTTCACCTTCATAATTTAATGTCTGTCCATTCAGATAAGCCCGGATTTCGGCACCATCCGCTGGAAAATCTGCCACATATTTTGCCTCCTGCGGTTTTAAAGAAAGTGCAAGCGCATGGGATGGTTCAAACCGGTTCTTTTTCATGGTTCCAAGATGAAGCCCCGGTCGAAGCACCTTCAGCTGGCTGGTCGATGGCATTCCCTTTGGCGCAAGATACAGCTGATCTCCATATTTTAAAAGTGTTCCTTCTAATTTTATCTTTAAAAATTCTTCACAGAAGGCAAGGTATTCTTTGCATTCTTTTTCTGAAATGCCCTTTTGCAATCCGTTCTTACAATAGCCCTCATAAGATGCATCACAGGTTCCATCCTTTTGAAGAACAGCCACATAATGACCTTCTCCATGCAGCTTATTCGGCCACAGACGGATGGTTTTTTCAATACCGCAGGCAGGATTATCTACCCAGTCTGCCACGCCCCCTTCCATGCCTTTAAAGTGCTCTGCCTCTACAATGGAAAAATCACTATGGTGCTCTAAGAAGCGGCTGATGCTTCCCTCATTCTCTGCCGGCGCAAAGGTACAAGTCGAATACACAATTCTTCCCCCCGGCTTTAGCATAGAAGCCGCACGGTCTAAAATCTCATCCTGACGTTTGGCACAGATTTCTACATTTTCAAGGCTCCATTCCTCACAGGCAATCTCATTTTTTCGAAACATTCCCTCACCTGAACACGGCGCATCCACCATAATACGGTCAAAATACTCCGAAAATGTATCTGCTAACTTTTGGGGAGACTCATTGGTTACCATCGCATTGGGAATTCCCATCCGCTCGACATTTTCTGAAAGAATCTTTGCCCTTGCCGGATGAATCTCATTGCTGATTAGGATTCCCTGTCCTTTCATATAAGAAGCAATCTGTGTCGTCTTACCTCCCGGCGCTGCACAAAGATCTAGCACTCTCTCACCGGGCTTTGCCTCCAAATAGGCTGCCGGCGCCATCGCACTCGGCTCCTGAATGTAGTAGACACCAGCTTCATGGTAAGGGTGTTTTCCAGGGGCATCCTCTTTTCCATAGTAAAAACCATTTGTTTCCCATGGAACCGGCTCTAATGAAAACGCTGCCTCCTCTTTCAAACGTTTGCAATCTGCTTTTAATGCATTGACACGCAATGCCTGATATTTTTCCTTCTCGTAACTTTCCACAAATGCCGGATATTCCTCGCCTAGCATCTGTCTCATTCTATCTAAAAACTCCTGTGGAAGCATCTTACCTCTCTCCTTTGTCTGTTTAAAAAAAGCCAGACTGATTTAACAATCCGGCTTTTTGTCTTATTTGTTTTTTGCTTGTTTCTTATTCTTTTTGAATCCGTTAATTGCATATTTTAAACTATATTCTTCAAAAAGTCTATGATATTCTTCGTTTTTCAAATCTTTCATGCTCTTTAAATATTCATGCGTATCAAAGTCTGCCGCCTCAATCTCAATCATTGCAACTGCGACATTCGAACAATGTGCTGCAATTCGCTCTAAGTTCGTCAGTACATCGTTGAAGGCAAATCCCTGCTTCATCTCACATTTTCCGACACGAAGTCTTGTCACATGGTCTAATTTACATTCATTGCACAAAATACTGATCCATTCACGGAGTGGTTCCACCTTAGAAGCCAGCTCTAAATCATCATTTACAAATGATGTCACGGTCATGCTAAGAATTTCCTTGACCGCATCATTTAAGACATCTAACTCCTCTTTTGCCTCTTCGGAGAATGAAATCTTCTTTTCATTTAAGTCTGCTGCCACTCTCGACAGATTCAGGGCATGGTCGCCAAGACGTTCAAAATCTCCGATGGTATGTAAAAAGACGGATACCTGTTTGGTCTGCTGCACGGTCATTTCCTGTGCCGTCAGCTGAATCAGATATGTTCCTAATTTATCCTCATACTTATCAATCAGATTTTCTTTTTCCTGAACCTTCGCATATTTTTCCTGTGAGAACTTTTCCAAAAGTCCCATCGCACGCAAAATATTTTTTCTTGCTTTCTTTGCCATTCCATTGATTGCAGTATGGCTCTGTGTGATGGCAAGTGCCGGATATGCCAAGAAACGCTCCTCAAGCAAATCGAAATCTGCCTGCTCTTCCATCTCCTCCGGTGAATCCTTCACCAAAACAAATACCAGTTTTTCAATCAGACGGATGAATGGCAATAAAACTACAATTGTAGCTACACGGAATACGGTGTTTAAGAGCGCAATCAAAACCGGACTCATGGTTGCGTCCATAAATTTAAAGTGTACAAACGCATTCACGGAATAAAATACAATTGACCAGAATATCATACCAAATAAATCGTTTAAAAGATAGATTAAAGCGGTACGTTTTCCATTTTTATTTGTTCCAATGGAAGATAAAAGAACCGGACAGGCTGCACCGACACCGATACCCATTGTAATTGGCAATGCGGTTGCAAAACTGATACTTCCCGTCACGGAAAGAGCCTGTAAGATACCAACCGATGCGGATGCACTCTGTAAGACTGCTGTAAAAAGAATTCCTGCCAGAATACCTGCTGCCGGATTGGAGAACATCGTCAACATTTTCACAAAGTGTGGATTGTCTTTCAATGGAGAAACTGCACCACTCATCGTCTGCATTCCCACCATCAAAATCGCAAAACCAAGCATAATGTCGCCGACATTTTTATAAGATGCTTTCTTGACAAACATTTTAAAAATGATACCAATAATCGCTACCAGCGCTGAGATTGTCGCTGTCGATAAAAGTTGTGCAATTCCACTGGAACCATCTATATAAGACAGACATAAAATCCATCCTGTAATACTGGTTCCAATGTTTGCACCCATGATGATTCCGATTGCCTGTGCAACCTTCATCATACCGGAATTTACAAATCCAACCACCATAACTGTCGTTGCGGATGAGGACTGAATAATTGCCGTTACAACTGCCCCGAGTAGAACACCCTTGATTGGCGTGTTGGTCAACTTATATAAAATCAGTTCCAGCTTGTTGCCAGCAACCTTTTTTAATCCGTCTCCCATAAGTGACATTCCAAAGAGAAATAAAGCTACTCCACTTAGCAGTGACAAAATAATCGTGATTCCCATTTCTTTTTCTGTTTCCTTTTCATTTACCTTGATTCAAAATATCCGGTGTACCTGATATTTTCGTTTACATGTTCTTTACCTGAAATTTACACCTTTTTTACTTTACCAAAATAAATGAATTTCATCAATAGAAAATTTATGATCTGGTCTTTTCTCTGCTTGCATCCCGGTACTGAATCGGCGTCATTCCAAACATTTTTTTAAAAGAACGGTTAAAATGTTCGACGTTCTGATAACCGACATTCGACGAAATACGCTCCACATTCATATTTCCATCTTTCAATAAAACCTTCGCCTTTTTCATCCTTACATTTGCTACATGTTCCCCGAATGTCTTGCCGGATTTATCTTTGATGTACTTTGAAATGTAAGGTTCTGACAGATGGAACTGTTCTGCCATGGTCTCTAAGGTTACGCTCTGGTAATTGGTCTGGATATAATTTAACATCGCAACCAGACGGTCGTCCTTGCAGTTTTCATCTCTTTGAATCTGTGGCAGTTTATTGACCGCAACCACAAGCGCATGAATGGAAGCTTTGATAATATCCTCATTCGTGCCGGCGCCCCAATACATTTTGCCATCGCAGGTGATTCCAACATAAGCCATTGCCTTTGAGGAGGAACCATGGGAAAGTGCGTGCTCCTCGTAAACGGAAAGTTCATAACTTACGTCAAAAAACTGCTTGATGGTATTGCTTACCGCATCAAGGCGTCCATTTCCGTTTGCATCCACAATGGTTTTCTTGTCGTTGCAGGAAATGGTCGATTCTGCCATAATACCGTCACTCTGTTTAAAATGACACTCTGTAATCTGGAAATATGGTGTATAATGCATGTAATTATTTTCAAAAATTTCATATACCAAGCGCGGTGACAATTCCTTGTGTTCCTCATCGGACACCTGTTTTACCGCATAGCCAACTTCCTCCCGCATCTTCTCTGGAATGGAAAGGGAGAAGTTCTGTTTTAAGATGTAGCTTACGCCGCCTTTTCCTGACTGGCTGTTGATACGGATAACATCGGAATCATAGGTACGTCCGACATCTACCGGGTCAATTGGCAGATATGGTACGGTCCATTTTTCTAATTTCTTTTCTTCACGCCATGCCATACCTTTTGCAATTGCATCCTGATGAGAACCGGAAAATGCGGTAAAGACCAAATCTCCTGCATAAGGCTGTCTTTCATAGACATGCATTCTGGTCAGTCTTTCGTATGTTTCACGAATGTGTGGCATATTGGAAAAATCAAGAATCGGGTCAACACCATGCGCATACATATTCATTGCAAGCGTAATGATATCCACGTTACCGGTACGTTCCCCGTTTCCAAACAAAGTTCCCTCGATTCGGTCTGCTCCCGCCAAAATTCCAAGTTCTGCGTCGCAGACACCACTTCCTCTGTCATTGTGCGGATGTAAGCTAAGCACTACATTGTCACGATATTTTAAATTTTTGCTTACATATTCAATCTGTGTGGCAAATACGTGTGGCATTGCCGTCTCAACGGTCGCCGGGATATTGATGATTGCCTTATTGTCTGCCTGTGGTTTCCAGACATCTAACACTGCGTTACAAACTTCAACGGCATATTCTACCTCTGTTCCGTGGAAGCTTTCCGGGCTGTATTCAAAGGAGAAATCTCCATCTGTTTCCTCTGCCAACTCTTTTAAAAGCTTTGCCCCGTCAATTGCAAGCTGTTTGATCTGTTCCCTGCTCTTTTTGAACACCTGTTCTCTTTGTGCCACAGAAGTAGAATTGTACAGATGGATTACCGCATGCGGCGCACCCTTTACTGCCTCGAACGTCTTTTTGATAATATGCTCTCTTGCCTGTGTCAGCACCTGAACCGTTACGTCATCCGGAATCATATCACGCTCAATCAGCGTTCTCATGAAGATAAATTCTGTCTCGGATGCTGCCGGAAACCCTACCTCAATCTCCTTAAATCCGATATCGACAAGCATCTGGAAAAACTCCAATTTTTCCTCCAAACTCATCGGCTCAATCAAAGACTGGTTTCCGTCTCGTAAATCTACCGAACACCAGATTGGTGGTTTGTCAATATAGTCTTTCTTGACCCAGTCGTACTCACAGACCGGCGGCATAAAATATTGTCTTTCGTATTTGTTCGCATTTTTCATAATCAATACCTACCTCTTTCTATCTTTCAAACTCATGTTTTCCACATCATATTTGCAAAATCTTTTTCATACAAAAAGCATAGCACAGCTTTATCAGAAGTGGTATGATTAAATTTAATCACTTTGGTTGATATTTTTTAATATTTTTAAAATAATACATCATTCTTCTTGATTTATTTTAATCGAAGAATCCATTGCATTTTTCGCCTCATCGCTTAGATAATCGGTCAGATAGGTCTTGGATGCAGGCTTATTTTCCTGATAGGAAGCCATCAGATGTTCCGTTGCCGCCTTCATTTCTTTTTCAAGTTCTCTTGAAGAAATCAGGTGACATCCTTCCCCACGGATAATAATCTGCTCTAAGCCGTCGGAAGTTGCAACCGTCATGTTATATTTTTTCCCATTTTCATGGGCAAATTTTTCGATATACTGATCCGCTGTCTCCGCCTCCTTTGTAAAGACAACGTGGATGTTGTGGTAATCGCTCACCTCTGTCTCATGGCCCACCACGCGGTAGGCATCGAATACGACAATCAGATTACACTTTTTTATGCCCTGGTAATTGCATAATAAATCAAGCAGTTTTCCCCTTGCACTGTCCATATTTTTCTCTGCAAGTTCTTTTAATTCCTGCCATGCAAAAATAACATTATAGCCATCGACAAGCAGATATTCTTCTGCCTTTTGGGATGGTTTCTGGTAACTTCTTGTCACCGGAAACATGGTGGTCTCTTTTCTTTTCTGATAACCGTTTCTAGGTGCATCCTGTTTTCTTCGGTTGGCGTCAAATGTTTTTGCTAAAATTGCGTCAATCTCATCTGTTCCAACAAAACGTTCCCTCTCACTTGCCCTCTTCTCTGCCTCCCGTTTCGCTGCCTCTACACTTTTCTCAAACGCACTTTCCCTTGTCTCCTTAAAAAAAAAGCTCTCGACATGCATATAGTCCGGCACCTCATACCACGGCACAATAACCCCTGCTCCATGCGCACAGAAAACAGAATCGGCTGTATTTGCAAGATCTCGTTCCACATCATAGCGGCAGTTTTCCACTACTTCTTCCATGTTATGGCATGGACCATATCCATCTAACTCACAAAAAAGCTTTCCGCGCCCTTTGGTGTAGGCAAGTAATTCCTTCTGATAATCCCGCATCGTAGAAACCGGAATCCTTCCTGTTAAAACAGACTGTTCCCCATTTGTATCCGGCGTCTGAAATATACCGTTTCTCTTTTCAATATCCGTCATGGCTCGTCCCACGCAATCCATTGGCACCTCTAAACGGAAACGGTAAAATGGCTCTAAAAGAACGGATTCCGCCTGCATCAACCCTTGCCGCACTGCACGATACGTCGCCTGTCTAAAATCGCCACCTTCCGTGTGTTTCTGATGAGCCCGTCCGCCTACCACTGTGATTTTTACATCCGTTAGGACAGAGCCCGTTAGCACTCCTTTAAATTCTTTTTCTTCCAAATGGGTGGAAATCAAACGCTGCCAGTTCTTGTCCAAAATATCCTCACTGCAATTTGTCGCAATCGAAATTCCGCTTCCAGGTTCTCCCGGCTCTAACAAAAGATGTACCTCCGCATAATGACGAAGTGGTTCAAAATGTCCGACTCCCTCCACCGTATTTGTGATTGTTTCCTTGTAAACAATACTTCCGGCATCGAAAGAAACGTCCACATCAAACCGTTCTGCTATCACACTTTTTAACACTTCAATCTGAACCTCTCCCATCAGCTGAATCTGGATTTCCTGTAAATTTTCATCCCAGATGACATGAAGCGTTGGGTCTTCCTCCTCAAGCACGCGCAGCTTTGGAAGCATCACCGCTGCGTCTACCTCTTCTGGCAATAACACACGATACGTTAGAACCGGCTCTAAAACAGGAAGTCCGGTTTCTTCTTCATCTCCAATTCCCTCTCCCGGATAAGTGTGCGTTAATCCTGTCAAAGCGCACACCTCACCTGCTAAGACTTCATCGACCGTTTCATATTTTTCCCCGGAATAGATTCGAATCTGGTTGATTTTTTCCTCCCAGTCCTCTTTTTTAGCTCCATTTTCTTTTCCAGACAAAAGCGCCTTTACCTTAAGTGCTCCCCCTGTTATCTTACAAAAGGTCAGACGATTTCCCTGTTCATCTCTTGCAATCTTATAAACTTTTGCTCCGAATTCTTTTGGGTATTCCCGCTCTTTCATATAACAGTCCAAGGCGTCTAAGAGTTCTTCCACGCCCTCTGCTTTTAAAGCGGAGCCAAAAAATACCGGGAAGATTTTCCGCGCTGCTATCATGTCCTGAATCTGTTCTTTTGGGATTTCACCTGTGCTTAAAAACTGTTCTAAGACCTCCTCGTCTCCCATTGCAACTTCTTCCAGAAAATCCGGGTTTTCTTCCTGATTGAACCAGATACAGTTCGAGTCGAGCCTCTCCTTTAATTCCATAAGACGGGTATTTCTGTCCGTTCCCGGCTGATCCATTTTATTTACAAAGAAGAAAACAGGAATCTGATAACGTTCCAACAGACGAAACAGCGTCATCGTATGTCCTTGCACCCCATCTGCACCACTAATCACTAAAATGGCATAGTCTAACACCTGTAAGGTACGTTCCATCTCTGCAGAAAAATCGATGTGCCCCGGCGTATCTAAAAGGGTAAACTGTGTATCCTTCCATGTAAAACCTGCCTGTTTGGAAAAGATAGTAATTCCTCTTGCACGTTCTAACCGATCGGTATCAAAAAATGCATCCTGATTGTCAACACGCCCCATTTTCCGAATACATCCGCTCAGATACAGAAAATTCTCCGAAAGTGTTGTCTTTCCGGCATCTACGTGTGCCACAATTCCCGTTGTAATCTTTTTCATTCGTTCTTCCCCTCGTTTCTTTATCTTGCACCATTATATCATATCCGAATTCGATTTAGAATGTGGATTTGAATGCCGGAATGAATGCGTAAGCTTTAAACAATCATTCCAGCTTCAAATCCATATGTAAATCTTATTCCGCCTCGACAAGTTCGGATAATGGATGGAAGGTATAACCCATCTCTTCCCACTTTGTCAGTAGTTCGTCTAAAACCTGTGCATTTGTGGAGGATGTGCTGTGAAGCAGCACAATGGCACCTGGGTGGATTCTTCCAATCATCTTATCAAAGGCTTCCTCTTTTGTGGGCTGGGCATCTACATTCCAGTCAACATACGCAAGACTCCAGAAAAAGGTGTGGTATCCGAGTTCTTTTGCCATTTTTAGATTTTCGGTACTGTATTTTCCCTGTGGCGGACGGTAATACTTTGTCATCGTCTCACCGGTAATCTCCTGGTATAATTTTTCTACATCCTTAAGTTCCTTCTGAAATGAGGTCAAATCCGAAATCGATGACATATCGGGATGATGATAGGTGTGATTTCCTACGGTATGACCGTCTGCAACCATCCTTTTTACAAGGTCCGGTGCCGTCTCAAGGAAATGTCCTACAACAAAAAAAGTTCCTGGTGCCTGATGTTTCTTTAAAGCATCCAGAATTGGTTCCGTATTCCCATTTTCATAGCCGCAGTCAAAGGTCAGGTACAACTTTTTTTCTGCGAAATCTCCTACATAATAGGTATCGTATTTTTTTAATTCATCCGGGGAAGCGTTTCCGGTTGGCTGCAGTTCTTTCCCACTCTCCCCAAAGCCAAGCCCCCAGTTATCTACTTCTTCTGCAATAGAAAAGGAACCAACTACTTTTGTCTTTGCAAGGGCAGCCCCACGTCCTGCTGCGAACATGAGCGCCAATACCAAAAGTAGACCAGTTCCTTTTAAAATGTTCTTTTTCATGTGTTCTCCGAAAAAACTTCTTTCTACTTATATATGAAGTCTTTCTACCAAATATGACTTATTTCCAATCCCTGCTTCTCCACTCTTTTCTTAGGAACATAACCGCCACAACTGCTGCCACAGTCTCTGCAATTGGAAATGCAATCCATACTCCGTCTGTTCCGATGCTTCTAGAACTTATGATTGCAATTGGAAGCAAAATAATAAACTGACGGAGTAATGTGATAATCAGACTGATAACTCCCTTTCCGATTCCTTCAAATTCTGCTGCAATGATAATACCAACTGCGGAAGGCACAAAGGCGATGCTGACAATTCGAAGCAGACGCTCTCCTAACACATACATCTCTTCGGTCGCATCAAACATTCCAAGAAATACATCTGGAATCAGCCAGAAAAGAAGCGTTCCAATCACCATTACCGTTCCAACCAAAAGAATCGAATATTTCATGATTTCTTTTTCACGTTTCATCAGTTTTGCTCCGTATTGGAAACCAACAAGCGGTCGGATTCCTTGAATCAACCCGCTGACCGGCATATATACAAACGTTTGTAGTTTGTAGTAGATTCCAAACACTGCAACCCCTATCGGTGTCAGTCCAGAAAGAATAACATTTAAGCCCGATACCAAAAAGGATGGTAATGCCATCACAAGTGCAGATGGAATTCCGACCGCATAAATTTGCTTTACAATCGGTAACATCTCATCCCGGCGTTCTAATTTTCTGCTTCTTAGCTCACTCTTTCCTTTTAAGAACAGAATCACTCCGATTCCTGCAGAAGTCATCTGTCCGGCAACCGTAGCGATAGCCGCACCCTTTACTCCAAGGGCTGGCATTGGGCCAAGTCCGAAAATTAAAATTGGATCTAACACAATATTAACCACACAACCTGCTGCCTGTAAGGTCATGGAAATCATCATTTTTCCCATCGCCTGGAAAATCTTTTCTAACGTGATGTGTAACATCTGACCAAAGGAAAATAAAACGATGATAACACCATAATCCATGCAATATTTTAAAACCTGCTCATTTGTTGCATACAAACCCACAAATGGACGGAGAATCAAAAGCCCGACTATGGCATCAAACAGATACTGAAATACACTTAGAATCAGGCCGACTCCTACTGCCTCCTCCGCTTTCTTTCGATTCCCGGCTCCCATATTTCTTGCAATATAAGAATTCAGACCAACGCCTGCACCAACTGCAATCGAAAGCATCATATTCTGTATCGGGAAAACAATCGACACAGCAGATAATGCATCCTGGCTTAATCTAGCCACAAAGATACTGTCAATAATGTTGTAAAGTGACTGAATCAACATAGATAACATCGGCGGAAATGCCATGTAGCACACCAGCGGGAAAACCATTTTTGTCCCCATATCATTTTCTCTCATACTATCTCCATTCCTGCGCCATACAACTTGTTCCAATTATCGTAATATCCGTCCTGTTTTCACACTGACATCACGTCTTGTCTTTGCTCACAAAAATAGGGCTACCCCTCCCTCTGTTTTATAAACTCAGAAAACAGAAAAAAGGTATAGCCCGTTGGCGCATTTTTTATTTTCTTTTCAAACCGCGTGTTACTATATCATATCTTCTTCCCCAGTGTCAAGCACATTTTTCTCTCATACACGAAAAACTTTTACTTTGAAAGAATCGGGTGTCAAAAGATAGCTCACAAATTAGTTGCTGGCAAATTACACAAAGACGAGACTATTTTTGTGACTTTGGGAGAACATTAGAAAATCTTAGTATGCCTCCCTATGCCTAGTGATGTTCTGCCATGGATGGCAGAACAAGGCTTCACGAGCCACGGATGGCTCGTTGAATGCCGCTCACGTCACTTCAAAATAATCTCCAACAGGCATACTTAGACTTTTCTTATGTTTACCCATCGGAACAAAATAGACTTGGCTTTGTGTAATTTGCCAACAAGAAAACTGTAAGCTATCTTTTGACACCCGATTCTTTAAAGGGAATCTGACTTATTTATACTCAGACACATTGCTGCTGTCTACTTTTTCAAATGGAACCCAGATATATTTTCCATCCTCCGTAGCGCCCTCTATATCCTTGATAGATTCACCTTTTACAAATCTGATTGCTGCCTCTAGTGCTGCCGTTCCCTGTCCAACCGCAGACTGATAAACGGTAAATGCCATCTCGCCGTTTTCGATTGCCTCGCATCCGTCCGCAGTCGCATCAACACCCAGAATCGGCAACTCATTCAAATCGATTTTTGCTTCCTTACATGCCTCTACAACACCAAGTGCCATGTCATCGTTGTTGCAAATTACACAGTCTACCGGAGAACCGGTTTTTAAGAACACTTCGAACATTTGTTTCGCCTGCTCTGTCTCCCAGTTTGCATAATCCTCGAAAACATAGTTGATTGTCTTTCCACTTTCCTCTAGGGTCTTTTTGGCACCTTTGGTTCTTCCATTGGTTGCAGAATGATTCTTCGGTCCTTTTAAAATAACCACATTAATCTCATCCTTATCTGCAAACTGATCCAGCACATATTCTGCCTGGTATTGTCCTGCTACACTTTCATCTGAACCTACATAGATGTCTTCCGCTGCATCTAACTGGTCATCCTCCGGGCAGCTGTTGATGAAGATAATTGGGATATCCCCAGCATTTGCCTTTAACTCTACAACAGTATCTACGGATACCGGTCCACAAATGATGGCGTCATAATTTTCTTTTACCGCAGTTTTGATATGTTCTACCTGGTTTTCAATGGAATCTTCTGCATCTAAAACATCCAGTTGAACTCCCTCCTTATCGGCAGTTTCCTGTGCGGCATCTACTAACATCTGTCGGAATGTATCCATGGAACTGATGGAAAGAAGCACCTTCATTTTTCCATTACTGGCTGTGCCTGTATTTCCACAACCTGTAAAGCAATATGTTATCATGATTGCTATGCTCAATAAGATTCCAAGCTTTTTCTTCATTTCTAGCGCTCTCCTTTCTCTATCTGGAACATCTCAACCTGTTTTGCCAGTTCTTTTGCAGACTCTGTTAATTCCTCTGCATCGTGTGCGACTGCCTGGCTGTTGTCAGTGATGGAATTAGCCTGCTCTACCATCGTATCTGATGTTGCTAAAATTTCTTCTGAACTTGCTGCCTGCTCCTCTGAAATCGCAGCCACACTGCTTGCCACACCATCTACTTTCTCCACTTTTTCAATCATCTGCTTCACAAGATTGCTTACTACATCAATATTATCAAAAATCAAATCAAACGTCTTTAATGCGTCTCCTACAAGCTCACTGCTGCTGTTGATGTTGCTGACGCTATCATCTGCCTGTCTGACTGCATCTTTTACCAGCTCATTGATTTCAGAAATCAGATTTTCTATGCTATGTACAGAGTTTGCACTATTTTGTGCCAGCTGACCGATTTCGGTCGCCACAACAGCAAATCCTTTTCCTGCCTCACCTGCTCTTGCAGCCTCAATGGATGCATTTAAAGATAACAGATTTGTCTCCTCTGCAATTCCGCTGATAACTCCTGTGATGTTGGTAATTTCCTCGGATGCCTTTCCGACTTTATCAATCGCCTGCTGCAGTTTCAAAACGGATTCATTAATGCTTTGCATTGCATTTCCAACATTCTGCATATCCGTTTTTCCTTTGCGGGATGCCTCCACGGTCTCTTTCATCTTACCATCGACCTGTTCGCCATCTTCTCTTGTATCTGCGACAACCATCGCCAGTGTTGTTGCATTTTCCGCAATCTCATTGACCGAAAGGGATAACTGCTCCACGGTATTATTTAACTCCTGCATCGACTGGCTTTGTGTTTTCGAGGCATTGTACATCTCCCGGGAAACCTGATTACTGCTATCTGCCTGTGCGTGTAATTTGCCGGACACGCCATGAATCGAAGCAATCATATTGCGCATGGATTCAATAAACTTCTCTACTCCTGCACTCATCACACCGATTTCATCATTGCTCTTGGTTGCAACACTTACCGTAAAATCACCTTCTGTCATCGATGTAATAATATTGGTAAGTTCTTTTACCGGCTTGATGGTCACATGAATAACCCGGCTGATCAAAACGGCTAATATCAGCACCGAAATAGCTGCTATGACAATCATGACCGTTCTAACCGTGTTAATATCTGCATAAATAATGGACGTTGGAATATAGGACACCAATAACCAGTCCGTTCCCGATATTTCTTTAAAAGCCGTCAGGTTTCCATTAATCTCTTCCATATCGTAGTCACCCTGCTGTCTCTTTTCATCGATTTCCTTCATCAGGGAGCTGTCTGAATCACTTAACTTTGTTGAAATCAGGCTGTTATCACGGTGTGCTAAAATCGTACCATCTGATGAATTAATCAAAAATGCCTGTGCGTCATCCATTTCTACAAAACTATTTACAATAATACTGATTCGCTGCAGGGACAAATCCGCTGATATTACCTTCATAACCCCTGAATTATCGTTTAAAATACCGGATGCACTAATCACTGCCTCACCATTCTCATTGGTATAGGCATCTGTGAATCCCATGTTCAATCTGGTTAATCCATCCTGATACCATACGGACTCCGTCGGATTACTCTCCTTTTTCTCTGAGCCATCCGCCACAAGCAGCTTGCCATTCTCCTCTGCGACGTACAATCCTTCCGGATAGTTGTCATTGTAACCATAGTATTGGTCTAAGACAGCCTGAAGACTTTCTTCATCTGAAACTGTTCCTTCTATGGTCTGTTTCACACTTTGAAATGCGGCTAAATTCTCATTCAGCCAGGACTCAATCTCATTTGACTGATTTTCAATAGATGAATTCAAAAGACTTTTGGAATATCCGGTTATAATACTTTTTGATATAAAATAAGACACCCCAACCAGCAGCAATACAATCACGATTACAACCGGAAGAATCGTTCCCAAAAGCTTCGTCATAATTGGAACCATTTTCTTTTGTTTTTCCTGATTCATTTTCTTCTTCCTCCCCAGTTCATACTATATATTTATTATAGTACTTTTGTATGTTTTGTACAAGCATTTTGCTTTTTTTTGTGATTTTTCGTGTTTATAGTACATTTTACTTCTTATTGTGTGAAAATATTGATTGCATTACGCAATTTTAAACAACTTTAATACATGAAGTGCTCTTGTCGCATCGATATAGAGTGCCTGTTGCTCCAATGGTGTCTTATAATTTTGCAAATCCGGTACGAGTACCGCATCGAATTCCAGCCCTTTTGCTAAATAAAATGGCATGACAGAGATTCCCGTAGAAAAATGCATACTGTCCTTGGTCAAAAGATGAATCTCCTCCTCTTGAAACATTGTTCTCAATTCCTTTGCGGTCTTATTTGCTGAATCTGCATCCAGTGTCAGTACCGCAATCGTATCAAACTCGCTAAGCTGCTTGATTTTATTTGCCATACTTTTATACATTTCTTCCCTTGAACCAACCGATATGGTCTGTGGCAGCTCCCCATGACGCTCCACACAGGATTCGGTCTCTTTTTCAATCAATCCATTGGCAAATGTCGTTATTTCCGAGGTAGAACGGTAGCTTTTATTTAATTCCACAGGGTAGATATCTTTTCCAAAAATGTGTGGCAAAAAGGTTAGCACATCCTGCTGTTTTTCTGCCATCGTCTGCATCTTATCCCCTAAAATGGTCATCGGGCAGTCAAACATTTTTTCCAGAATCAGATACTGCAGATAAGAATAATCCTGCATCTCATCAATTAAAAGATGTTTCACCGGTCTTCGCTCTGCCGGCGCAACCGTCATATATTTTAAATATAACAATGGATAGACATCCTCATAGCGAATCATGCCCTGCGGCCGCTTTAATTCTTTTCTGCCGGATTTTTTCAGGAAACGGTTATATAACACAAAAAGATTAGTCGTATCATACATCCTGTCTAATTTATCATAAATAATCTGCTTCTCGTCATCCTCCATATTTTTGCCGCGAAGCGTTTCCTCCGCATCAATCAGATATTCCCCAATCTTATGCATACGCGCAAAAATAGGCGCATCACAGAATTTTTCATAAAACATTTTCGAAATATCTGCCTCTGCAAAAAACATCTTCTTATACTTAAAATCACGGAAATTTACAATCTCCCACTCAAGATTTAAGACAAACTCATTTAATTCTTCCACATATCCCCTGGTCTGCTTATAAGCTGCCTCCTTTGTCGGTCGAACCAGGGAATGGGAAATGAAATATTCGAGCGGCTCTTTTTCATGCAGTTTCTTCTCCAGCTCATCATAGCGGTCCTCCGCTTCCCCATACGCCCGAAGCTCCCGGTAAGCAAAATCATCAAACGTCATCTCACAGATGTTTTCCTCGCCTAACTCTGGCAAAATTCTTGAGATATAATCTGCAAAAATACTGTTTGGAGACAGAATGAGTACCTGCGCTGCATTTAACTTGTCACGGTTATGGTAAAGCAGGTAAGCAATCCGGTGCAATGCAACCGATGTCTTTCCACTTCCCGCACAGCCCTGCACCGCTAAAATCCGATGGGAAACATCACGGATAATGCTGTTTTGCTCTTTTTGGATGGTCGTCACAATGCTTTTTAACCTTGCATCGGCATGTTCAGACAACGCCTGCTGCAAAATTTCATCATCGATATTCATCTCATTTTCTAACGCATAAATGAGTGTTCCGTTTTTGATTTTATACTGCTTTTTCTTTGTGACTTCTCCGGTTAAAATGCCGGCTGGTGCCTGAAATTTTGCCGGACCCTTATCGTAATCGTAAAATAAACTTGCAACCGGCGTTCTCCAGTCATAGACCAAAGGGTCTGCTGCCCTTCCCTCGGCAAGATTCGCAATCCCGATGTAATAGGTTTCCGCCTCGTCCTCACCGTCGTAGCAAAAATCTACCCTTCCAAAATAAGGGGCGTACAACATTTTTTCAAAACGGTAACGCTGCTTGACATACTCTCCCTGCTCCGTAATCCGGCTCTTGAGTGCCATGCTGTTGTCGTACATCTCATAACCGTATTCGTCAAATTCGGTATAGTTTTCCCAGAAATAATCATGCATGCTTTCAATGTCTTTCTCATTTCCCTGCATTTTATCATCAATCTGGGCAATCTTTGTCTTTAATTTTTCAATCACAAGTTCTAAATACTTTTCTTCTGTCATCTTAAATCTCTGTCATTCCTCCTAATAAAATCCGTTTGTTTTCCTCATAAATCGTATCAAACTGCCCGATAGGAAGCGGATTTATCCCTTCTCCTGCTTCTATTGTAAATCCCGGCCTGTTATACTCCATGATAAACCAGTCCTTATATCCCGCATGCCCGGACGCAAACGGTGTCTCCTCCACAGTATATCCACTTACCCAGTGAAAATACTGTGCAATCTCTGCTGCACCCGCAGGGTTGTAGTCCAGATATTTCCAGTAAATGACACGCCCTTGCGTGTGATATGCCAAAATGAGTAAAAAATCATGTTCTTTGGTGAACTCGTAAACCGCCCTGCTTTCCGGTGCCACAAGCGGTGCATCGCCAACAAAATCTCTCGGAGCCGGCGAAGTGTAGCCTTGTGCAGACTTGATTCTCCTTGCCTCCTCCCAGCCTGCCGGGAACTGGAGATTCAAATCGATTCCATCGATATTTGCCTTCCATCCATCCGGGAATGGAATCTGGGGATAATCCGCGGCAATCCTTCTTGCCTGATTTAAGTAAAATGCATCCTCTATCTCTCCATTTACCAAATCAACCCCATCCGGATTCACAAGGGGCACCAGATAGAGTTTGTAATGTTCAAACAGCCAGTCTGCCCGCACGCCATAAAGGCTCTCCCCACCTGCATAAGCGCTCGCGTATTCTTCTAGGAATTTTAACAAAACAGGCGTTGTAATCCATTCGTTTGCATGAAAAGAGGCGTTGTAAAACACCTCCTTTTCCCCTGTTCCAATCTGAATGCAAAAAATGGGACGCCCCATCACACTTTCGCCTATCACACTTTGCACAAGAAACGGGTAAGCCTCTGCTAACTTTGAAATTACCTGTTCGGTGAGGGCTGATGAATAAACTACATTTGTAGGTACAATATTTGCCATATTCTTCTCTTCCACATTTTTACCTAATTATATGCAAAATGTGGTATGGCGGTTCAGTCTATTCCTCTTCCTCCTTCACAAGCAGCGAGAAATCTTTTTTCTCAAATTCCTGGATTGAGATGCTCTTCTTATCCGGATTTGCATACACGAACGTCTTATCTACATTTTCAATATAGTTTTGAATCTTATCGTTCGTTGCACTGATGATTGCCTGGAATCCGAGTCCACGAATCAGCTGGATACAGCTTGCAACCTTCTCTGCATCCATCTTGGAAAATGCCTCGTCAAGCACAACCAGACGAATCGTTGGTCTTCTCGATAATTTTGAGGACAGGTTAATATGATATGCCTGTGCAAAACTTGCAAGAAGCGCAATGTAAAGCGGGTTTTGTCCCTCACCACCTGAGTTTTTCTTAATCATCTTGCTAAGTCCGATGACAAGGCGTTCTTCGCCCTCTACAATCTGTTCCATCTCAAACGAAAGATAGGTTCTGTAATCGGCGTATTTTTCCATGTTCTGTTTGGCAAGCTCCTGTTCCGCCGGTGTCGCATTCTCTGGAATGATGAACATCTGGAGTAATTCTGCCATCAGCTCCCCATATTTATTCTCATGGTTCATCGAGAACAAATCCATCTGTTGATCCATGGATTTTACCAGACTGTTCGGGTCAACCTCAAGTTCCTTATCCATGAACATATCATAATATTCGCCGTCTGCACCTTTGTTTCTTGTAATTTTAAACTGATAACGATCCTTACCGAAATTCAGGTTTCGGATAATACGGTTTAACTCATCCCGGCGCACATAAGCTTCCTGAATGGCACTTCTGATTTTAAAGACAAAATCCTCTTTAAAATGTTCAACGGCTGCTTTTGCCTGCTCACTTGCCTTCTCCCGATACTGCGTCAGATCATCGCATTTTAATTCGTCTAACAATGCATGATAATCTGCATTTTCTTCCTCGCTTGCGGAAAAATCACGGTTTGGATGCTTCTGTAAGTATTCCATTCGGATATCAATCAGGCTTCCTCTTTCTTTGTCCGCTTTCTCTCTGCCTTTTTCAATATCTTTTGTTGTCTGGTTCATGAGTTCTTCGTAATTTGGATTCGTGCGCTCTGCCATGTATGCTTCAAACTCTTCCTCATTCTTCAAAGAGCCTTTTAAGTCACGCTGCATTTGTAACAACGTCTCATTTCGATCGATGTTGCCTCTGCTTTCTTTTTCAATATCATCGCTCTTCCTTCGAATCTGGAATTTCAAATCATCCATTTTCGCTTCTAATGATTTTTGTTTTTCCCGAACTTCTGCAAGCTGTTCTTTTAAAACTTCCACGGTTCCTTCCCCGATTTCCTGCATGTTCTTTTCAATTTTCTTCTTCTCTTTTTCTTTATCCGCCTTATTTACCACATCAGCAAACATATCCTGGTAAGCACTGACGGAATCCTCTAAGAACTCTAAGCCTAAAATTTTTCTGGCTTCTTCGTCTGCTTCCCCGTACTCTGCAATCTGGCTTTCCAGCTCATCCAACTGCATTTGTAGTTCTTTTTGACGCTGTTTTTTACTCTTTTCACCGATAAATGCACGTTTGGTATAGTTTTCTGGATTTAAACGTTTCAACTGGAAATTCTGATAAAGCATACCATCCGCTGTCACACCAATTCTGCACTGGCGAAGTTCTTCGATGGATTCGCATTTGATGACGTTTCCAAGTAAAAAGTCGACAAACTTTTTCACGTATTCTTCGTCCGCCTTGATTTCCTCGGCAAGTGCATGTTTGCGGACTTTTATCTCCTGCTTTGACACACGCTCGGTATCCACCAGGGAAACATGCCAGTATTTCTTTGGATCAAGCCCTTCGTAAATCTCCATCGCTTCCTTGACATACTTTGGCTCTACCATCAATGCTAACTTGTTCCATGCAAGGTATCCTTCAATCGCATTTCTCCACTTTTCATCCTTGATATCCAGCATGTCCGCTAAAATGCGAACCGGAATTCTTTTTCCACAGGTCTCAAATAATTTACGCTCAATCTCACTTCTGGCAAGCTCTAACTCCCTTGGATACGCTTTTTTACCCATTTTCAGTTCTGCCAAATCTTTTTCAATGAAATCTGCTTTTTTGCGGAGAGAACGAATCTCAGAAGCCTTCTCCTGGTGGTCTTTTTCGACTTCTTTTTTGACCTCCAAAAGTTCGTTCCGCAGGCGCTCAACCTCTTCCCCGACAATCGTTCCTTCCTGGAACTTCTCGATATCCCATAAAATCTGGTTGGAAATAATGTCGACATCCTCCCAGTCACTCAGACGGTTGGATAAATTCTGCCAGCGAATCTCGCTACGCTCCAATAATCTAAGGTTCTCCTCGATATTTTTTAACTGCTCTTCTAAGCGGGAATAACCGCTTCCTGCAAGCTGCTGGTTGATTTCCTGGTACTCCCTGTCATACTCTTCGTTTAGGGCAAGGGCTTTTTCTAAATACTCCTGTTGAAGCTTGACGTCTTCCTTCCAGTTTTCGATACGCTCCTGCATCGTATCTACCTGCTGTTTTTGTTTTAAAATGGCAAGTTTTTGCAGTCTGTAATTTGCGTTGTCTAACCGTTCTTTCTCTAAATGGAATCTGTCGAACTGACTCTGAATCTGCTCTAATTCTTCTACTTCCTGCATGGTTGCCTCAATTTTTTTACACATTCTTCCATAGAGTACCACGCTCTCTTGCATGTCCTCAATCTGGATGTCCTGCTCCATACAGATATATTCTTTTACAAAGTCTTCGAGACGGATATTCATACGGAATGGAATCGCACGCTTGAAAAGGCGTGGGAATTTTTCCATATCCAGTCCACCCAGATAGACATCATACAGGTTGCGGCGGAAGCGCTCGTTATTTGAGGTATAAAACTGATCTTCCTTCGCATAATTTTTCTGCAGCGTCTCACGCAGTTCGTTCATCGTGATGGCACGGTTGCCAACCCGGTAATGATTTTCAAAAAGTCCGCCCTTGTGCCAGAAAAAGAGTCTGTTTACCTCGTTTGTTGCGGTCTCAACGTCAAAAACAACGCCGACACATTCCCTTTCCTTGGTTATTGTCTGCTCTAATTCAAGTACGATTGTAGTTGAAAAATTCTGGTTTCGTTTGTACTCTGCCTGGTTGTTTTCTCCGATATTGACCATACCTCGCAGATACTCAATCAGACTTCGGTCTGAGTCATCTGCTGCCGCCTTATTAAAAAAGCTTCTACCATCTGTATTTGCGTATAGCACAATCTGAATCGCATCGATTACAGTAGACTTACCACTGCCGGAATGTCCGGTAAAAAAGTTGATGCTTTCATTCAGACTCAATACTTTATGATTGATATAATGCCAGTTGTTCAGACAAATCCGATTGATTGCCTTATATGCCTGATTACTGTTCTCCATCTGTTAATTCTCCTTCCTCTTCCTCCTGGGAAAAGCTTTGCAGCAATCCCACCATATCTTCCTGCAATAACACCAGATTGATACATGGGTAAACCAAAATTCTGGTCTGTTCGCTTAATTCATCTAAGGAATCTAATACTTCTACCATCTGATATTTTTTCAAAATACCAAATGCTCTTTTCACTTCTGAAAGGGAGGACAACCCCTTTACCAGGCGAAACTCTCCGACTTTTGTATTCAATTCTGCAAACGTTACCACCACGTTGACACTCGAGGAGACGGATGCCATCTTTTCATCATATAACAGCTTTAACAAAAGCAGATAAATGGTGGAAAGTTTTGGAAGTTTCTCTCCAAGCGTTGCATTTCCTTGAATGTAAATACTTCCAAGTTCCGTATTTTTCTGCAGACGGATACCCGCAACCTCAAAATACTGTGTCAGAAATTCCATATGATTCTCACAAAAATAAAAATCCTTGTTTAAGACCATACGTCCTTTCTTCCTGTCATATTTTCGCTCTAAAATAAACGACTGCGCCAAAAGCTGTGTAATCACATCCTTTAACTTTTCCTGGTCAGTCGTGGCTAACTCTTTATAATATTCAAACATCTTAACTCCATTCTTGTATGGAAAAACGGACTTTCCATACTACCTTTTCTTATTCTTCCGATGTGATTCTCTTTTTAAATACCATGGCAGGATAACTGTAACATCCATTTTCAACCTGGCGTTCCTCCACCATGACCTCGTAAGTGCTGTTTTTTCTCATACTGATATCGTATGCTAAAATCAGTTTTTCAAAAGCTTCATCGTCTGCTAACTGCATCTGTTCTGCCTCTAGCACGTCACCTGTCATATTCTCTTCAATGAATTCTTCAATCTGCCGTTTGGTATAGCGGTGCTTGATTTGATTCATACGAAGCACATCATCACGGGAAAGCTCATTTTCCTGTGGTTCTTCGCTTAAATCATCCTCAAACTTTTTCTTTCGTCTTCTCTTAAAGAGTGGATTTTCACTTAAAAGTTCCACGTTAGAAAGGCGCATTTTCTTTGCGACAAGCTCCAATTTTTCCTGTTTCTCGTCTGTTTCCTCGCCTAACTCATTTAAAATCTGAATCAAGAGTCCATGACGTTTGGTCTCATCACTCAAAAGATAATTCAAACGGCTGACTGTCGCACGGATATACTTACTGTGTTCTTTATCCATATTCGCAATCCGGTGCTCAATATCATCAAATCCACGCTCAATCTGGTCAATCAAATCCAGGACGTCTTCCTCCTGCTGGTTTCGCATAGAAAAATAAGGCTGTACATTACTATTTGTAGTTGAATCCTTCTCCTTCGTATTCCCATTTGAAAAATCTTTTTCTTTTAACTGACGCTCTAAGCGCTGCTTGGTCCGGATTTTCTCCACCCATTCCTCGTTCTCTCTCATCTCTTTTAGGCATCGCTTGATGTCCATCTTATAGATGTAAAAGTTATCGCTTGTCTTTAAGATATGGTATTTTCGCTTTACTACTTCCTCGACATATCCTTCTAAATGTTCCTTTAAAATCGCGTCATAGGATTGTTTTTCTAACAGTCGTTCAAAAAATTTATCCATATTATGAAGCATATCCTGCAATGATTTGTTCAACTTTTTCGTATTAATCAATGCCGTTTTTAGCATCGCAATGTTCATTCTGGAATCATGCTGAAACGAAAATAACGTTGCATAGACATTCTGAATGTAAAGTTCGGTATCTTCTAACGGTTCCCGCACTAATTGTTCGAATGCATCAATAAAAATAGCCGCATAGTCTGGAATGACAATGTTGGTTGCCATCGTTGCATAATCATCTATTTTACGAAGCCACTTCGTCTTTAACAGCCAGTTTAAAATACGGCGTGGCAGTGCTTCCCTGCTTTCTTCCTCCGATTCGATTTCTTCTGTCTCAAACTGAAATCTTCTGGCTGCACACATTTCACTTAACACCTGTATGCAGGCCTCTTTGCTCAAAAAATAATTGTTGTATTGGTATTCTTCGTTGATTGCCAACAGAGCTTCCATATAAATATCTCTGTTTACAGAACGAAACAGCCCCCAAAAAGAGGGCGGTATCTCATATATAAACTTCAAATTGTCTTCTTCCTCACTTTATCTTATCCGTGCAAAAGTTATGCCTTAATCGCCCAACGCATCTTCGTGGAACGGGCACGCCCATTCTTCGCACATTCCTCTGCAGATGGTCTGACTACATCCGTAGCTACTTCACTGTAAACGCCTGCTTTTTGCAAACGTTTAAAAGACTTCTTTACAAGGCGGTCTTCACCTGAATGGAAGGTTAAAATCGCAATTCTTCCGCCCGGTGCCATGACATCGGGAAGCTTTTCTAGGAATGCCTCTAACACCTCAAACTCGCTGTTTACATCAATACGAAGTGCCTGAAAGGTTCTCTGGCAGGATTTTTTGACTGCTTCTTTCCGTTCTTTTTCCGGCACTACAACAAGTGCCTGCTCGATTACCTCTGCAAGGCGTTTCGTTGTCTCAATCTTGTTTCCTTTTCGAAATTCCTTGAATACTTCCTTCGTAATTTCGGCTGCATAAGGCTCGTCCGAGTTCTCGATTAACATCCCCTCTAACTCATCCGGTGTCACACTGCGCAGGCGCTCTGCGGCAGACTGTCCACTTTCTGGATTTAAACGTAGGTCAAGCGGTCCATCAAATTTATAGGAAAAGCCCCGATCCGGGTTATCAATCTGCATGGAGGATACTCCTAAATCTGCCATCAGAAAATCAAATGGTCCATATTCGGCTGCAACCTCGTCGATATAGGCAAAATTTTTCTGGATAACAGTCAGAATATCCTCACCAAAGCCTGCATCCTGCAATCTTTTCTTTGTCTTTACAATCTCAATCGGATCAATATCTAAAGAGTATAAATGTCCTTCGCCGTTTAGACATTTTAACATTTCCCTGGAATGTCCACCGTATCCAAGTGTTGCATCTAAGCCTTTCTGACCTGGCTTTATCCGTAAAAAATCAAGGATTTCTTTTACCATAATGGAAATATGCATTCCGGCCGGCGTACTTCCCTTTCGAATTACTTTATCAATCGTATCTGCATACTTTTCCGGGTTCAATTCCTTATACTTTTCTTTATAAGATCTAGGGTGTGTTCCCTTGTATCTGACACGGCGTTTGTGAACACCAGTTTGATTTTCCATGTTGTTTGTCTCATCTGCCATTTTTTGCACATCCTCTCTTTTTATCTTTTTGCTCTACCATGCATTCGCGTCATCAAATTCTTCTAAAGTTGGGTCTAGCGGTTCTTCTCTTAATACCGTTCGCATATAGCGGTTGACCTCTGTTCGCATATCCCGTCTGGAAGCGTCATTTGGTTTCATCAAAGAGTGCGTTACCCAGACAAGCTTCACACCGTGCGCTCTCGCTTCCTCCTCAAAAATGCCATGATAACCAGACATTGCCTTACATCCCATGTGTGTATACATGATAACCATATCCACACCAAAGGTCTCACAATATCGCCACAACGCTTCCACACCGGTCTCATATCCACCGTTGGAACGGTTTCGCATAATCATATTTTCATATAGATAGGCAAGGTCTAAGATTGCCTGGTCTTTGTCTTCGGTATTGACATTCTGTGTCGACACAAGGCTTAACATATCAACCAGTGTCACAATTCCCCAACAGTTTTGTAACCAGATTGGAAAAGCCGTATAATAGGCAGCCTGAACACCCCAGGAAATCGCACGATGGCGAATCTCTTTACAGCAAAGTTCTTTTTTCTGGTAGGCTTTCACCGCAAGCTGTGTCATCTTTTGATCCGTCTTTAAAAAAACAGCATTACGACCTCCCGCCGCCTGGTATACACCGTAACGATACAACGCAAGGTTGTCTCCAACCACCTGTGGATACTGTGTTCTTGATAAATCAAACCACTCCAGCATCTGTTTGGTCTCTTCATTGAACACCTTCATCGTGGAAAAGAATGCGTCCCAGTCAAATTTTTCTCCGGTCTGCTCCTCGATAAACGCAATTGCATTTCGAATCTCATCCGCAGCGTATTCCTGCACACTTTCCTGTCTGTGGCGGATTGGTACCGCAAGCTGGAAGGTAGGAATTTTAAATCTGCGTGCCTCAAGACCATTTCCCATCAGACTTCCGTCACACGTTGTATTACACTGAATCGCACATTTTCCAATCAAAGGGAAATCGTCATCAATCGCTACCCCTAACTCCGCCGCCGGCATCGGGCAGACATCCGATGGGATTCCAAATTCCTGCGCAATGTCAACGTAATGTGTGACACCCTGCTGTGACATCATGGAACTGGTATACACCGCCGGCACCTCCACGGAAAGCCATTTTAAATTTGGGAATCCATTCATGATTTCACTCATCATATTTTCATCAAAAAGAACGATTTTCTCATTAAATTTGGTATCGTTTCCAATCGCCGGGTCCGCACGGAAAATGTCCTCTAACATGCCGCACATATCCTTTACAATCAATCCAAGTCCGGTATGTGCCAGACGAAGCTGCGTCCCACGCATCCCTTCGGTATGACGGTCAAAAAAATCTGGTACTGCAAGATAATTTGACATCCAGCGATAACGGAAAAATCCCTTGATATTATTTGGTTTCATGGAAAAAGAAATCAACATTTTCCAGGTTTTCAGCCATTCGATATAATCATACCAGGTATCCTTAAAACCACGCCATTCCCTGCGCTTTCTGGCCTTTTTTCCAACATAAAAACTTCCTAATTGTTCACTGCCAATCTGTTTTCCCACCGTTATTCTCCCTTTTGTATCTTTTTAATCTCAACGCTTTCCACAAATGCCTGAACTCTTGTTCGAAGCTGTCCGGAACTTCCTACAACGTAAGGACGATCCACAGAAAGAACCGGATATCCATAATCTTCCCGCAATACATGACTTGCCAGGGCTCTCTCGTATCCCCAGTAATCACAGAATTTAATCTGCTGATAAATGATTCCGTCCGCATGATATTCTTTGGCTAAATCGTTGACATACTGTTTTCTCTCTACAATCTTATCGGTATTCATAAAACGAGGACATTGACCCACCTTAAGATAATAACGGCAAATCTGTGTCAACACATCTTCCTCATCATTTAATGGAATCTCAAGTCTGCCCGGAAATGCCCCAAAACAATGACGGTCCGCCACCACCATTGCCCCTGATTCCTCAATCAATTGAATCAAACCTGGGTCATCTATCTCAGAACCGACTAATACCACCCGCACACGATATGGATTCTTCGCATCCGGCTCTCTTGTCTTTAATTCTTCTAACGTCTCTTTTAGCTTTTCTTTGATTGCATCCTTCGGACAGCAATAACTTGCAAGACACAACACAGCAAATTCATATCCTGTGATTGTTGGATGCTCCATCTTACGGTACTCACTGATTTGCAACAGCAGCCTGCTTATCTCATTTTGCTCTTCTACTGCTTTTCGCAGTGCAGCATCCGAAACATCAATTCCATATACTTTTCTTAAAGGCTCTAACACACGGATTCTCATCTGCTTCACATAGTGTTTTAACGCAGTCTCATCGGATTTCATCGGGACATCTGCATAAGAGATAAAAAATTTTTCTTTGTCACATACCTTCTGCTGTTCCATATTTTCCACACAACGGTTCATCTGGGCACAGGCATCCGGTGCCATGATACAGTCCAGGAAACGATAACCGCCTTCAATTCCTCTTTCTAAGATGGCACGGCAGCCCTCGCAGAGCAAACTGCTCATATAATAAGTTCCAATGTCAATCGAACCGGTACGCGGTGCCCTTAATCTTACAGAAAAACATCCCGGCAAATTTAAAAGTGGCTCCGGTATCTGGGCGCAGACACTTCCGATGGCAATTCTGCCCTCACCAAGCGCCTTTGTCACCAAATCATTTTTTACCTCTTCCAATTGTTTTTCAAAATAATAAATATGTTTTAAATCCTTCATCCGCTTTTGCTATGCTCCCCTGGTTTCTATCTTTTGTTGTTACAAACATATGTTCGTTTTATTATAAAAGCACTTTTATTATTTTACCATAATTCCAGGCGTAAGACAACTTTGGTGGATTGTTTCTCGCTACACGCGAAAAAAGATGTTGTACCTGTGAGCCGTCTCACCTGTACAACATCCTTTTACTTTTTCAAACATTCCTCTTCTATTTTTACTAAGCAATTTGAGTTCTGAATTTCTAGTATTTCCTTCTGATTCAGATTTTTAAATTGTACCCCAACAAATTTTTCTCCTGAAAACAACAAATCGTTGCTGTCATCAATTTTGTAAGCATTTAACTCATGTTCTATTATTTCATCCTCCAATATTAAAATTGTATTTTTTTCTTTCCAAAACCTAAAATATCCTTCTTTCGTAATGTTCGGATTATCCTCATTAAAATCCGAATCATATATACTAATTCCCGTATCCTCCGTTTCTATTACAGGAATAGAACTTGTATTATTTATTATTTCATCCTGAATAAAATAACTAATATATTCTATCGTTCCATCCTCTGGATTAATAGCTATATCCAGTGGTGGTTTACGTTTATTCTCATAAAACAAATGATAATTTTGCCCTACTCTTTTATCAACAGCTGATATTTCAAACAAAACAAGCCCTTTTCCCATACCTTCTATTTTTCTATCATATTTTTTTTCACTATACAGCTTTTTTAACTTCATTTTCTCTCCTTAATTAATCATTCTTGCATGGTATACTACCCCTGTCTCAGTGTTAATACCAAGTTCCCAGTTACCATACGTTCCAAAATACTTTCCTGGTTCTTTGGCACTTATGGTTTCCATTGCTTTATTAAGTGACGAAGAATAACTTTCTAGCATAGCCTGACTGCGAGTATCAATACTCCAGCTTTCCTCTCCAAATCTGCTTACATACTCCCCCCATGTGCTTGGTTGCGTTTGAATTTGTCCATAACACTTTTGTTCCAGTTTCAGGATTTATATAATTAATGTTTTCACCTAATTCAATTTTAAATGTTGCAGGGATTTCTGTAGCAGACATATTATCAGCTGTACTAGTTTCACAGTCTGCTTTTCTTCCATCTCACAGACCATGCTGTCACTCCAGTCTATCACGTCTGTCAGAAACGGAATTGCATCTGTTGCGCCAAGCCAGAATCCATTCCACTTGCTTGTCTTATTATACAAGGCTGCCATCATCTGGTATTCCTTGAATTCTTCCACGGACATCTGATTTCTTATGGTTGCCGCTGCTGTCGCTGTTTTACTGTTCAAAAGTTGATTTGCCTGTTTATTTTCTTTAAAATACTTATCTATGTATTCTTTTGCAACTTCAAGCTCTTCGTCCGACAGTTTATAATCTGTCTCAATCCAGCTCTTAATCTGGTATTTTTCCTTTTCTGATATGTTTCCCTTGTCAAAAGTATCCTCATATATGGTACAGATACCTTGTAAGGTATTTCTGCATACACTGCTCATCGGTGTGCTGCTGTTATCAATGGACAGTTGTTTCAGTTCCTGCAATGCCGATTCTGCCATTGTACGAACCTGATTGCCTCTGATGAAATAATTTGCTGATGCCGCATCTATTTCATCATAAGTTTCTTCCATACGCCTCCACTCATTGTAAATGTCTTCATCATTTTCGGCAAGCATTTCATAATATTTTTTCTGACATTCGTAATACCATTTTAAAGGTTTGCTGGTATGCTAGACCATGACGCATTCTTATCTGCTAATGCATCATGGTCTAGCATATCCTGCTTTGCAGCCTCTTTTCCATCCAGAACATCACTTCCTATGATATTTCCGCCTACGGCTTCCATCAGCCTTGAAAAGTTCCTGCAGTCCTCCATATCCATCTCATTTGCAATTTTCATGGATTGTAAAACGGTAAGGTAATCGCTCACACGCTGTTTTAGTGCATGGAATGCTTCGCTTTCTATTTCGGAATCCTCGATAAACTTGTGAAATGCATTCCAGACCGTCTGGATACTGTCATTATCCTGTTCAAACATCAGCAGCATTTCATTACACTGGCTTATCATTGCATCCGGTTTTATTACGGAATTGTAATTCATGGCACGCTCCTTTTCCTTATTGAAAGGGCATATAGGCGCTTGCGAAACGCCAAAAGCCGCATAAATACGGCTTTTTTTGTTGTTAAAATAAAATATCTCCTCAAGGTTTATGGTAAAATAGAGTTGTGAGAAACTATCAACCAATCCACCTAAAGGAGATATACCTACATGATAACACATAAACAGCTCTCTTTGGCAGAAGTTTTTGAAGATTGCCAAAATAAATTCGACAACGACAAATACCAGTTCCTTTCTCTTCTTGATGAAGCCATTAACCTTGATGAAATTGTTCCTGTTTCTTTTGTTACTCATTTTCATGCTTCAACCGGAAGACCTCGTAAGCACCAGCTTTATCCAATGCTTAAAGCTTTTCTGATTCAGCGTATATTCTCAATCCCGACTGATATGCTCCTAATCGTTTTCTTGAAATACTCTCAGGAATTACGTGATTTCTGTGGCTTTGATGTTGTTCCTGATGCCTCAAAATTTACCCGTTTTAAACAGGATTTCCTGATGGACTTACAATCTATGTTCGTTCACATGGTTGATATGACCGAACCGATATGCCAAAAACTTGATCCTCATCTGGCGGCTATGACCATCTTCGATACCTCTGGCATTGAAGCCTGGGTGACTGAAAATAATCCAAAATACGCAAACCGTATTATCAAGCAGTTAAAGGCTTTCAAGAAATCCCATAACCTTGATGATTCCTATGATCCTTATAAGGCTGCTTATGGTTCCATGCCTACGCATGCTGCTTCCAATCAGGCAATCCAGCAGATGTACATTAATGGACATTTCTGTTACGCCTATAAGTTTGGCATTGTAACCAACGGACTTGGTATTGTCCGTGATATCACTTTCTATAACAAAGAGTTCCTAAAGGCTCATCCGGATATCGTTGTGGAAAAGAAATCTGACTCTCCTGATGAGGATAAATCTCTTGCCGATTCAAAAGCCCTGCTTCCTGTCCTGGTTGATTTCTTTCAGAAGCATCCGCTTATCGCCCCTAAGACTTTTCTTGGTGATGCTGCTTTTGACACGATTGAAATCTACAAATCTCTTTTCGGTGAAATTGGATTTGAAAAAGCATTTATTCCTCTCCGCGTTAAACTTTCTATGGAAGATAACGGTTATACCATCAACGAAAATGGTGTTCCCTGTTGTCCTCATGATCCTTCGCTTCCTATGAAAAGAGAAGGTAGTAAATCACACTTAAAAAGCAAAATTCCCACGATGAAATTTGTCTGCCCGAAAATGAAATGGGAATACAATAAAGCAGATAAAACAAAACGCCGTGTATGCCATTGTGATAATCCCTGCACAACATCTTCCTGTGGAAGAATGATTTACGTTTATCCCGAAAAGAATCTTCGTGCCTATCCCGGAGTGGAACGGGGGTCAGACGAATGGGAAGAAACATATAAAATCCGTGTAAACGTTGAAAAATCTATTAACCACTTTAAAGACAGCTTTTGCGTAGCTAATCGTAAAACCCAGAACGAAAAAACGCTTCATGCCGATTTACTTTTGGCTGGCATAGCTCAACTTGTTACAGTAATCGTTGCTGATAAAATTCATCAACATCAATACATCCGAAGTCTTAAGCCTTTGATTGCTTAAAATTGAGATTTTATAAATTTTTCTGCTTCATACTAACTATGAAGCCTTTTTGTCATGCCCTAAATGAATGACTGCCACCTTCCATTCCAAGAATCCTGCATTGCAGGATTCTATCCTTGTTTTCAATCAAGATTGCGAACTTGTTTCGCAATTACCTATCCTAATACACACCATCGTAATATCGGTATGCGTGAGATGATTTCATACAGTATAAGGGCTCCTGCAAAGGCAGCCACAGCGGTAAGCACATAAATCACGCCTCCCGGCATCTCTGTATAGGTCGTTAAATAATATGCACAGCTTGACAAGGTCAAATAATGGAATACATAAATTCCAAAACTTTTTTCTGATAAAAATTTACTTACACTGCTACTATGATTTTCCCATTTTTTCATACATCCAAGTATTGCTAAACACATCATCCAGCGATATGCAACAGCAAGGGGATTATTGACATTTGGTGCCACTGTATAGTTTTTTCCATAATCCATCCAGGCATAGATAATTCCTAATACACTGGCAAAAATGAGCAGCGGAACACAATACTTTTTCAATATATCAGTCACAGCTTCATGGGAAAATACATAGTATCCCAACAAAAATGAAATGCCATAAATACCAAAACGATATACAACAATTACCGGAGTATTTAATATTTGCGCAAATGCCCATACTAAAATGCCAAGCAAAATCAATGGAATAATTCCAGTTTTTTCGCCTATCTTCAAAAGACGCCCCTTTTCAATTTTCCGTACTAATAATAACACCATGGACAAAATCCACATTACCTGAATGGTCCAAAGTACACCGGTTCCGGATACGCACATAAGTAAGTACAAAGCAACTCCCGGTATTTTAGTTTGCATATTATCAAATGCATGACTGATTGCCATATTAAAGTATCCCTGTATCCATCCAAAAACCAGCAAGCCAATGGTAGACGGCACTAATAATTTTCTGGTTCGTGCCTTACTATATTCCTTTTCCGTGTGTTTTTCCAAGTAGTATTTCGAACACATACCACTTATGATAAACAAAATAACCATAAACCACGGATACAGCAAATATTGTACCACATCTACACCGTTTGCCTTTGTAATCAGTCCTATCACACCGTCTGTTATTACTGAATTAAACATATAAACCACATGATAGATTACCACCAGAATAATTGTCCATGAACGAATATTATCTATATAATATTTTCTCATATTTTTCCCACCTTTGCTATCTTTTTTTACAATTATAACAAAGGAAAATAAAAGCATCCACCAACTATTTTTGACATAAACCGTTGGTATTTTTGACATAAACCGTTGGTGGATGTTAAAATTTGTGGCATGTGCAAGAAAACTTTCCCATAAAGCAAAAAAGAGCTGTGATTTTCACAGCTCTTTTTTCGTTCGTGTATATTCAAAACTTCATACAGATTTTTCTAAGAAACGCTTTTTAATTATAAGATGGTCATCTCAAATGCTTCGCATTTTCGATGATTTTGCTACGCAAAATTCTGTCTGTATCAAGAACCAGCTCCACAGGCAAGCCTGTTCCTCTGCTTCTTAATCCATCCAACCATCTTTCTGAGCGAATCTATTCGCTCTGCTTTTGGTCAAGCCCTCGACCTATTAGTGACAGTCAACTGCACATGTTGCCATGCTTCCATCTCTGCCCTATCTACCTTGTAGTCTTCAAGGGGTCTTACTCCCGAAGGAGGGATATCTCATCTTGAGGGGGGCTTCACGCTTAGATGCCTTCAGCGTTTATCCCTTCCGAACTTGGCTACTCTGCCATGCCGTTGGTCGACAGCAGATACACCAGTGGTTCGTCCATCCCGGTCCTCTCGTACTAAGGACAGCTCCTCTCAAATATCCTCCGCCCGCGCCGGATAGGGACCGAACTGTCTCACGACGTTCTGAACCCAGCTCGCGTACCGCTTTAATGGGCGAACAGCCCAACCCTTGGGACCTGCTACAGCCCCAGGATGCGATGAGCCGACATCGAGGTGCCAAACCACTCCGTCGATGTGAACTCTTGGGAGTGATAAGCCTGTTATCCCCAGGGTAGCTTTTATCCGTTGAGCGATGGCAATCCCACTTTATGCCACCGGATCACTAAGTCCTAGTTTCCTACCTGCTCCACCCGTCGGTGTCGCAGTCAAGCTCCCTTCTGCCTTTGCACTCTTAAAATGGTTTCCGACCATTCTGAGGGAACCTTTGAGCGCCTCCGATACCCTTTCGGAGGCGACCGCCCCAGTCAAACTCCCCGCCTGGCATTGTCCCTTCACCGGATCACGGTGACAGGTTAGAAACCCAATACTGCAAGGGTGGTATCCCAACAGCGACTCCACTCAAACTGGCGTTCAAGTTTCTTAGTCTCCCACCTATCCTGTACATGCAGTACCGAATCCCAGTACCAAACTGGAGTAAAGCTCCATGGGGTCTTTCCGTCCTGGCGCGGGTAACCAGCATCTTCACTGGTACTTCAATTTCACCGGATGTATTGTCGAGACAGTGCTCAAATCATTACGCCTTTCGTGCGGGTCGGAACTTACCCGACAAGGAATTTCGCTACCTTAGGACCGTTATAGTTACGGCCGCCGTTTACTGGGGCTTAAATTCAAAGCTTCGATTGCTCTAACCTCTCCTCTTAACCTTCCAGCACCGGGCAGGCGTCAGCCCATATACATCACCTTTCGGTTTCGCATAGACCTGTGTTTTTGCTAAACAGTTGCTTGAGCC
The DNA here is from genome assembly GCF_001940165.2 of Roseburia sp. 831b. Classification (NCBI taxonomy): domain Bacteria; kingdom Bacillati; phylum Bacillota; class Clostridia; order Lachnospirales; family Lachnospiraceae; genus Roseburia; species Roseburia sp. 831b. Next base: position 1,684,230 of record NZ_CP135162.1, read on the forward strand.
TATTCTCTGCGGCCCACTCTCGTGGGCTCCCCTTCTCCCGAAGTTACGGGGACATTTTGCCGAATTCCTTAACAATACTTCTTCCGTCGGCCTTAGGATTCTCTCCTCATCTACCTGTGTCGGTTTGCGGTACGGGTACATATCACACAATAGCGGCTTTTCTCGGCACATGGCTCACACGCTTCGCTACTTTTATTTCGCTCCACTTCACGCTTTTGGCTTATACGGCGGATTTGCCAGCCGTACACCTCCCTCGCTTGTACCGGTCTTTCCATTCCCGGCTCGTGCTTTCCACATGCGTCCCCACATTTCTGATGATACGCAGTACAGGAATCTAAACCTGTTATCCATCGACTACGTCTTTCGACCTCGCCTTAGGCCCCGACTTACCCAGAGCAGATCAGCTTTACTCTGGAAACCTTAGATATTCGGCCGGAAGGATTCTCACCTTCCTCTCGCTACTCATTCCGGCATTCTCTCTTCTTATCCCTCCACTGCTCCTTCCGGTACAGCTTCGTCGGTATTAAGAATGCTCCTCTACCAATGTATTACTACATTCCACAGCTTCGGTGTTGTGTTTCAGCCCCGGACATTTTCGGCGCAGGACCTCTCGACTAGTGAGCTGTTACGCACTCTTTGAATGAATGGCTGCTTCTGAGCCAACATCCTAGTTGTCTTCGAAATCCCACATCCTTTTCCACTTAACACACACTTTGGGACCTTAGCTGGTGGTCTGGGCTCTTTCCCTTTTGACTACCCAACTTATCTCGT